>CADCFG010000013.1 GCA_902800625.1 uncultured Eubacteriales bacterium
AAATGCCAGACCGTCTATGCGCCTGCGAGGGCGCGGCTAGTATTCCAGGGCTTTGCCCGCATGTGAAAAACCCCCGGCTGTGCCGGGGGATGATTATTTGGCTGACAGCCCTGTGACGCTCCATTCCGGGCGTCGAAAAGCCGGGCCGCGCGGGCCGATCCAAGCCCGGATTGCGAAACCCCGGGCTTTCCTGTCGGGCGGCCCTTCCGAATGTTCTCCCGACCGGAAAAGGATAGGACGCTGGGCGGGGCGTTGCGTTGGTTACATGATCGTTCCATGAATTGACACAAATTGCGTTTCAGGATATAATTCATATGAATGGATTTTGTGCGGACCGCCGCGCACGGTGCGGCGGGAGCGCGAATCGTTGTTGTGACAGACGACAAATCTCAAACAGGGGGAAAAGGATATGCGGATGGGAAGGACGATGTTTCGACTTGCGCTGCTCCTGGTGGTTGCGCTGGCGCTGGCTTTTTGCACGGGCGCGCTTGCGGATTCCGTTGTCGCCAGGCTCCAGGTGCAATATGACCAGCAGGCCGCCAGGAGCATGCTGGCCATGATCAACGAATTTCGGCAGGGCAGCGACGCCTGGTATTGGAACGAGGACGACACCACCAAGACCGAACTGACCGACCTTGCCGCCCTGACTTATGATTACGAGCTGGAGCAGGTGGCGATGCAGCGCGCTGCGGAGCTCGTCGCCCTGTTCGGCCATGTGCGGCCCAACGGGGAGCAGTGCTATACCGCCTATCCCTCCATGTCCGCCATGGGCGAAAACATCGCTGCGGGCCAGTGCACCGCCCAGGCGGCTTTTACCAGCTGGCAGGAGACCGACGAACCCTACAGCGGCCAGGGGCATCGCCGGAATATGCTGAAAGCGAATTTCAACGTCATCGGCATCGGCCACGCGATCTACAACGGCACCCATTATTGGGTGCATGTGCTGGGAAAGAAGACCACGCCGGACACCACGGAAACCACTGCGGAGATGAGCTTCAGGGATATGGCGGTGGAGATCGACGTGTCGCGCGTGGAGAACAAAAGGGTGGAAGTCAGCCCCGAAACGCTCCAAATGGACATTGGCCAGAGCTGTCCGCTGCCCGATGTGCGCCAGAGCTACAGCGTGGCGGGCGGCTGGCCCCGCAACCTGGTCGTCAACGAGACGCTGGAAGTGGAGTGGAACGTGGGCGATGCCAACCTGGCCTCCATTTCCGATGGGCGCGTGACGGCGCAGCACGCGGGCACGTCCGTGCTCACCAGCACGGACGGCAGCTACAGCGTGCCGCTGGACATCAACCATATAGCCCTCGATGATTCGGATTACACCCTGGCGGTCGGCTCCGTGCGCTACAACGGCATCGACCAGAGGCCAGAGGTTTCCGTGGCTCACGGCGGCGCTGCCCTGACGCTGAACACCGACTATATGGTGGCCTATGAGAACAACACGGACGTGGGCCAGGCCACGGTCAAGGTCACCGGCATTGGCGATTACACCGGGGAAAAGACCCTGGTCTTTGAGATCCTGCCCTGCAAGCACGAATGGGGCGAGCCCATCGTCAACAAGAGCCCTTCCTATGAGGAGACGGGCAAGCGGACCAGCATCTGCGTCAAGTGCGGCGCAACCCAGGAGGAGACGCTGCCCCTGCTGCCCACGCCCACGCCCGTGCCCACGGCAATGCCGACGCCCACGCCGGGCCCCACTCCCGTGACCGAGTGGACGCCCAGCCAGGACGGCGAGGGCACCATCAACCTGCCGGAGCAGTTGAAGACGATTGAGGAGAGCGCATTCGAGGGCGTTCAGGCCGAGGAGGTCATCATACCTGACGGCGTGGAGCGCATCGAAAACCGCGCCTTCGCGGACAGCGAGATCAAGCATGTCTACCTGCCCAACTCCGTGGAGCACATCGAAGACGACGTCTTCGACCAGGTCGACGGCGTGGTCGTGGACGTGGAACCCGACAGCTATGCCGAGCAATGGGCCGTGGAGCGGGATTACATCAACACGCCCGACGGGAATTTCGAATATCGGCTGGAGGACGACGGCTGCACCATCGTCAGGTACACCGGCGCGCTGGACAAGGTGCGCGTGCCCCCGGCCATCGACGGCACTCCCGTGACGGCCGTCGCGGACGGCGCCTTCAAGGACTGCGCCAGCGTCACCGAGATCATACTGCCTGAAACCCTTGCCACCATGGGTAAGGATGTGTTTTCCGGCTGTGCGTCGCTGGTTCAGTTCACGATTCCCGAAACCATCACGGCGATTCCGGACGGAACGTTCTCCGGCTGCCTGGGCCTGACCGAGTATCTGGTTCCCGAACACATCACCGCGGTCGGCGACGGCGCCTTCAAGAACTGCGCCAACCTGCGCCGGTTCACCGTGCACAACGGCCTTACGGCCATCGGGAGCGAGGCCTTCTCCGGCTGCGCTTCGCTGGAATACATCCTCCTGACCCAGCATCTGACCGAGATCGGCGAGGATGCCTTCGCCGGCTGCGACAAGCTGAGGATTGTGGCGATGCGCGACAGCGCGGGCGAGGGATATGTCAAGGCGAACCAGCTTCCCAACTACAAGATCTACGACCCCATGTACAGCACCTACGGGGATGAGCTGCTGGAATACCGGGGGACCGATTCCGACCTGGTGGTGCCGCAGGATCTTGGCCTCATCGGCGTGCATGACCGCGCCTTCGAGGACTGTGGCATAACGATAGGCGGCATGTTCGTGCCCATCTCCGTCACGCTGCCCGAGGGCATGACCCGCATCGGCCATCGCGCGTTCATGCGGTGCGACCAGCTGGCGACTGTCAACCTGCCCCAGACCATGGTGAGCATCAACTCTTCGGCCTTTGAACAGTGCTCGATGCTCTCCTCCATCACAATCCCGGACAACGTGGAGTACATCGGCAATTCAGCCTTCTCCGACTGCACCGCGCTCAAGAGCGTGCAGCTGGGGCAGAAGCTGTCCAGCATCGGCGCGTCCGCGTTCTATGGCTGCTCGAAGCTGACCGACGTGACCATACCCGATTCGGTCACCAGCATTGGCGGCGGCGCGTTCTCAAACTGTATCGCCCTGAAGAGCGTGGTCCTTCCGGACAGGCTGACCAGCATGGAAGGCGCCGTCTTCTACGGCTGCAGCGTGCTGGACAACGTGACGCTTCCCGCGGGCCTGCAGGTCCTTCCCGGAAACACTTTCTGCAACTGCTCCAAACTGAAAAACGTGACCCTGCCGGAGGGCCTGACGGCCATCGGCAACTGGGCGTTCGGCAACTGCAAGGCGTTGACGCAAATCGCCATCCCGGCCAGCGTGACCTCCATTGGCGAATTTGCCTTCAGCGGCTGCTATCAGTTAAAGACGGTCTATGGCGTGCCCGGCTCCTATGCCGAAACCTGGGCCGCCGAGCAGGGCAAGACCTTCATAGCCATCGACGAATAACCCGCGTTCGCCGCGGCAGCCAGGGGCGGTTCCCGCGCTTTGGGGAATCGCCCTTCGCGCACTGGATGGCTAATGGGTGTTGCCCAGCGGAGGATATCATGGTATAATCAAACTATGATCCCAGCCGCGCCGGATACAGACGCTTCAGAGTTTGCCGCGCGGCGCGAAACGTTACGCCTGTTTTCGAGAACCCCGGTGATCCCAACCGGGGTTTATTGAAAACCGACATGTTAAATATCTAAAAACGCATTGTTTTGATGGAGTTACTATAATTGTTTTTTCTGAATCTGGATATACAGGAAGGCTCGCATTAATCAGGGACGACGAACGACAACAGAAGCGGAGTATTGCGCGGCAAACGATTGCGAACAGGGGGAAGACTGTGATGAAGAAGGTTTTTGCGCTTATAGGTATTTTATTCATGTTCGGGTGGGCTGCGGCTTCTGCCGATACGCTTGTCTTGCCCGCTTCCCTGACAGTGGTCGAGGAGGAGGCGTTCATGGGGGACACCTCGTTGGACGAGGTGGTGCTGCCGGAGGGATTGACTGAAATCCAAGCGAATGCCTTTGCCGATAGTTCGCTATCCGCGATCAATCTACCCTCTACGCTGACTTCGATTGGCGAGGGAGCGTTGCCGGACCCGGGAACGGTGATGGTGACGGCAACGGAAGGAAGTTGGGCATATGAATGGGCTCTCGAAGCGGGATATATTGGATTACAGGAAAGCAGTATCGATGATTTTATCATAGAAAATGGTAGAATAAAGAAATATATCGGCAGCGGCGGAGAAGTTGTTATCCCTTCAAAGGATAAAAATGGGAACAGCATCGTATCTATCGGCTCCAACGCATTTGCGGATTGTGAGAATGTAACGCGCATAGTGATTCCTTGTGGAGTAAAAACCATTTGGGAGAAAGCGTTTTATAGATGTTCGAAGTTGGATACTGTAATCATTCCGAACAGCGTCATGTATATTAATGACTATGCGTTTGCCTATTGTGGTGAATTGAAAACCGGAGCAATCCCAAAAGGAGTTGTGAGCATTGGGAGTAATGCGTTTCTGAATTGCGTTAAACTAAGCGATGTCATAATTCCGGATAGTGTAAAGGAGATCGGGTCATATGCGTTTAACGGTTGCAGCGGATTTACAAACCTGGTAATTCCTGATAGCGTCACGTGGATAGGGATATATGCGTTTAGCGGTTGCAGCGGCTTGACAAGCGTCGAAATTGGTTGCAGCAGCCAAACAGATCCAACATCCCCGGTCAACGAAATAGATATCAGGACAGCGACCTTTAAAGGATGCAGTCGGTTAACAGACGTCAATATCTCAGGACGTGTTGTGAGTATTGACAGCGAGGCATTCTGTAACTGTCTCGAGCTGAAAAACCTGACACTTTGTACTGGCTTGAAGAGTATTGGCAACTCGGCTTTTCGCGACTGCGTAGATCTTGCACATGTAGACATTCCGGATGGCGTCACGAGTATTGGAGAGTTTGCTTTTTATGATTGCAAATATCTTCAAAGCATTAACCTTCCGGATAGTGTAACGAATATCGGAAGAAATGCGTTCTGTGGATGCCAGCGCCTTGTCAGACTGGAGATACCGGCCAATGTCGCATATATCAGTACTTCGACATTTGGGCTTTGCCACAACCTCGCAAGCGTTGTAATTGCAAATGGGGTAACAAGTATCGGAGATTCAGCTTTCAATGATTGCCATAACCTGACCAGCGTGGAGATACCGGACAGTGTCGTGTACATTGGGAGAAGAGCGTTCTATGCATGCAACAGCCTTACGAGCGTGGTTATACCAGACGGAGTTACAGATATTCGGACAGAGGCGTTTTGCCACTGCAACAGCCTTGAAAGCGTGGTCATTCCGCAAAGCGTTACGGGTATATGGTCAAATGCGTTTTGTGACTGTGGCAGTCTGACAAGTGTGGTTATCCCTGACGGGGTTGAGAGCATTGGGGAATATGCGTTCGCCTATTGCAGTAAACTGAACAGTATTGTAATCCCGCCCAGCGTCGCCGAGATAGATGATAGCGCTTTTGAGGGTTGCAATGATCTGGTGGCTTTTGTACAGGCGGGTTCTTATGCGGAGCAGTACTGCGTCGGACATGGAATTACTTATCTGCTTTATACAGATGGAGATACAGTTGGTTCAGGTACGCAAACAGTTGATGGTATACTCAGGGAAGGCGATGGTTGGACGATCAAGTGGCAGATCACCTACGATGAAGATGGTCAGGGGAACAAGATCGATGCGCAGCTTTATATCTATCTGATAGGCGCAAATGCTTCCAATGGCAGCCTGATGTTGTATTCCGAGCTGGACAATGTGTTCCTCATGCCCTGGCTTACGGATGAGTATGGTTTCACCAAGGATATGTTCACAAAGATCAGCATCACTGGAGGAAATGCCAGCCCCTTTGAGATTGTATCTGATACTTTTAGTGGGTATGTTAATGTTGGACTGGTGGATTTGAAGTATGTGCGAATCATACAGAGCCATGCGTTTGAAGGTTGCGGTAATCTGAAACAGGTAAACTATGATGCCAAGCTTGTAGATATTGGAGCAGCGGCATTCAAGAATTGCAACAAGCTGATTAAGTTTAATGGTGAAAACCATATCATAGCAATAGGTGATGAGGCGTTTGAAAATACCCTTATTAGTAGTTTCACCTTTGAGAAAACGACCATGATTGGTGCTAAAGCCTTTGCCAATACAGGATTAAAGAGGATTGTTCTGTGGGAGCAGGTTTCTGACATTGGGGAAGAGGCGTTCGACGGATGTAATGATTTGACTATATGTTGTTACTATGATTCTGCGGCGTATAATTTCGCTGTATCGAATGGTATTGGGTATGAACTATTGGATTCTATTGACCAATTCCTGAAGAACAAAACGACAAAACTGGATGATTCTCTTCTGAGAATCACAGCGGATCTAAGCCTCGCTGCGTATACGGCTGGTATGTCGAGTGATGCGGATGTCAGAGAGTACTTGAGGGCCCTTGGGTTTAATAATCTATATTCCAATTATGGAGGAGGGGGCACAATGTTCAACTCTGGTTCATTGCAGTTCACCATTGGAACAAAAACGTTTAATGCTGATGAAAACGGTAATACAGACGTGTTGATCGTAGTTGCGCAGGGCTCAAAAAATATCTATGAACTTTTCCAGGATATGTTTACTGGGAATGGCTCTCATCGTGTTAATGGCTATCGGACAAATGACGTCGTTTGGGATTTCTACCATGACATCATGTGGGGGAAAGAAAGCGACGGAGTAAATGGAATCATGGATGTTATCGATCTGCACAAGAACTATAAAGTGATTCTGACCGGGCATAGCTTGGGTGGTGCGGCAGTCAATCTGGTGGCGGCAGAACTGACGAAAACCTACTTTGGGAGAGATAATGTATATTGCTATACGTTTGGGGCAATTGACTCTATTCCGGCTGCGAACCCTGTTTCTACTGGTTATGAAAATATCCATAACGTTTATAACTGGTCGGATACCTGGTCTCCAAACCCCGAAGAATTTGGCAGTCGTCTGAATAGTGGAGTAGGAAGCATGAACGGGAAGTTTGGACACATTGATTTGTTTGATCATGATTTTAGAAGTGAGTCGGATAAATCGAAAGCCGCTGAGACACAGATGATTGATGCTGTCAACCATGCGATGCACAATTACGTAGCCGCGGTGTATGGGGGAGAGGTGACTCATTGAGGATAGACTGAAGGCATCCACTGACAGGGGAACGGTTTTGCATGTCAAATATGAGTCGCCGGGGACAGGTTCCTTGTCTCATGCTGTTTCCATGCAAAGGAGCCACTATGGCCGAGCGCATTGTCCACATCGACGGCACCACAGGCCCCTGTCCTGCCCGGACCACAAAAAAACCAGACCGAAAGGCCTGGGTTTTTCTCATATATCTCTTGAATTCCGCATTCCAATGGATGTGCCGCTATGGAATCACGACAGGTGTTTGGCAGATATTTTGTCGCCGGGTCAGCGCTCCAGGAAGGGCCTGGCCACCTTTTGGTTGAAGAACTCAATGAGCGGGCCCATGAAGAAGGCCGTGATGATCGTGCCGATGCCCACCTCGCCCAGGATCTGCTTCAGCGTAAACCCGGCCAGCCTGCACAGCGCCACGCCGCCCAGCACGCAGACGAAGTCCGTGATCACGCGGCAAATGGGGAACTTGATCCTGCTCTGCTTCTCTGACCAGATCAGCGCCAGCGCGTCGTAGGTGGACACGCCCAGATTCGCCGTGAAGTAAAATGCGGAGGCCAGGCACATGATCACGATGGCCACGGCCAGCAACACCAGCCGCACCGCCAGCGTGGGCTCCGGCAGCAGCCGCTGGACGCAGGATTGGGAGAACTGGGCGATGTAGCCCAGCAGGAACAGGTTGATCAGCGTCGCCAGGCCGATCTTCTTGCGGTCGAACATCAGCGCGAAGCACAGGAGCACCAGGTTCACGATGACATAGAGCGTGCCGAAGCCGATGGGGATGACGGCGTCCAGGCCGCTCATCAGTGACTGGAAGGGGTCCACGCCCAGCGCGGCGTGCTTGAACATGCCCACGCTGATGCCGCAGATCGCCACGCCCAGCGCGCTCATCAGGATGCGCCTGACCAACTGTTTGTTCATGGGAATACCTCTAAATTCTTTTGCAGGATACAGGATGACATCAATTATAACATCTGACAGGGAGTCTGGCAAGGGCGAAATGAAAAGGAGCGCGACCCTTGTGGGGCGCGCTCCTCTGTCGTCCTTGTCGCTTATGCGCACTGGCTGTTTACGTGGCCCAGGCTCATGAAGAACTGCATCATGTAGTTCTCGTCGGCCTTGTTCATGCAGAACACCTCGTAGCAGTCGCCGTGATCCTTGCACAGCTCGCCGATGGCCACGTAGCGGGACAGCACGCTCTTGAGGTTGAACTCCTCGCGCCCGTCGGTGGAGCGGAGCAGCACGTCGTCGCGGCACTTGTTGACGGCCTCGATCAGGTTATCTATATCCTTAGCGTTCTTCAGAAGCATCATAATATCGCATCCTTTCTGCGTCGCGCCGGCCGCTTCTCGCGCCTTGCGCGGAGGGCCGGGCTTTTTTGCACCGGTTGCCCGGCACGATTATTATTATAGCCCGAGCGCTTGATTTTTCATCGGGCTTTGAGTATAATATTTAAAAAGGCTTTTGTGCTGCCAGCACAGCATGGGAGGCGAGCGTTATGGACCTGAAAACCTTTTTGGACGACTTTATGAACAGCGACGACCTGAATCTGCTGGTGCGGGACGCCTCCGTGCTGTTCAACTGCCCGGTCATGGTGGTGGACATGGCCTTCCACGCGGTGGCCTGGCACGCGGGGGCGGATTTCGAGGACGCGCCCTTCCGCTCGTCCATCGAAAGCGGCAGCCTGAGCTATGAGACGGGCAGCTTTCTGGCCGCCAGCGACGCCCAGGCCCACTTCGTCTCCCTGGAGGACAGCCCCTATCGGCGGCGTTTCTCGCTGCTGGTAACCGGCGGCGCGCCGGTGGGCTATCTGGTCCTGGTGGACGTGGACCGCAAGCTGGAGTTTGAGGACGCGCGGGTGTTCTCAGCGGTGGAATCGGCGCTGGCGAAGCAGCTGATGCTGGAGCTGAACCGGGGCAGCAGCATGCAGAGCACGGAGGAGTCGGTGCTGCAAATGCTGCTGGAGGGCCGTTTTGCCGACGAGGCGCTGTTTGAGCTGCAGGCCGCCGGCACGGGGCTGAAGTACCTGGCCCCGCGGCGCATCGCCCTGGCAAACCTGGAGCTGTATCGCAGCACGAACTGGTCGGAAAACGCCCTGCGCAGCACGATCCTGGACGTGTTTCCCATGTCCCGGCCGATGATCCACGACGGCGGCGTGGTGTTCTTCCTGAACAGCGACCCGGACATGCATCTGTTTGGCGAGCTGTCGCGGCAGTTCAACCTGCGCGTGGTCGTCTCCGCGCCCATCGAGCGGCTGTTCATGCTGCCCCGGGCCTACGCCGCCACGCGGGAGCTGATGGCGCTGCTGCTGCCGCGGATGCCCCATCCCTTCGCCGTGAAGGCCGAGGACTACCAGGCGCTGATGCAGCTGAAGCAGCTGGAGCCCCGCCGGGACCTGGCCCTGCCGTCGGTTCGCGCGCTGGGAGAGCGGGACCGGGAGGAGGGCACGCTGTACTGCCTGACGCTGTACACCTACCTGATCTGCCACCATTCCCTGCAGGAGACCTGCACGCGGCTGTTTACCCACCGGAACACCGTGCTCTATCGGGTCAAGCGCATGCGTGAGGACTTCGACATCCCCATCGACGACCCGGAGGCCCACCTGCCGCTGCTGCTCTCGGCAGCGATGATGCTTCTGGAACAGGGCAGGGAGGACGTGTTCATGCCGGGAAACGAATGACCGGTGGCATGAAGCAGGGGCGGCGCGAAAGCGCCGCCCCTGCTCTGTTCATTCGATGGAGTTCTATGCCTTTTTCCGGATTATGTTCACCAGCCGGGCCATGCCGGGGATGCAGGCCACCAGCATGCACACCAGCACGTCCGGGCCGATGTAGCTGATGTTGTACGTGAGGGAGTAGATCCAGGCGTTCTGCTCGCCGGCGTACTCGGCGAAAAAGATCGCGCCGGACAGCACCGCCATGATATAGCGTCCCAGGCCCGCCAGCAGCGCCGCGATGGGCAGCTTCCACTGGTCCTTGAGGGGGAACAGCGTGGCCAGGCAGCCCAGGATCATCGCGCCGTAGGCCAGCGGGTAGTCCACCAGCAGCTGGATGGGATGGATGACGTAGGGGTCGGTGATCAACTGCAAAAGACCGAAGGCACAGCCCACCACGAAGCCCTGCAGCGGCCCGCAGGCCACCATGAACAGGATCAGCGGCAGCATGGCCGCGGGGGTGATGGAGCCGCCCTGGGGCATGCGGAACAGGCGAATGCAGCTCAGCACAAAGGCGATGGCGATGCACATCGCGCCCATGGCAATGCGGCGGCTGTTCCACTGGGTGCGTTTGGCGCTCATGGCCAGTATGACGCCCGCCACCACCATCGCGGCCAGCACGGCCCAGGAGTACCACGGCACCTCAAGCAGCTTCTTGAACACCGGGGACACGGCGGGAGCCTCCGCTTCGGCGGTTTCCTCAACCTCCTCGGCGGCCTCCTCGACTTCCTCAGCGGCTTCCTCGGCGGCCGCTTCCGTCTCTTCCACGACGGTTTCCGCGGTATCGGCAGCGGCGTCCGCCGCTTCGGCCATCGCGGGCACGAGCAGCGCCAGGGCCAGCAGCACTGCGATCATCAGGGCAAACAGTTTCTTCATGTTTCTCATCCTTTCGCGTATTTCGCCGCAAAAGAAACCCGCGCATACCTTCATATACGCGGGGAAACGGACGTCACAAAAAATGGCGTTCCGCTTCCCTACGGTGGGATTATCCACTTCAGGTTCCAAGGGACCGGGCAGTTGCCCATCTCAGCCTTTCGGCGCCCCCAGCGGTTGTGATACTATTCTATGCCTGTCGCGCCGCGCTGTCAAGCGCGGTATGTTAATTCAGTCGTAGATCCGGTGCCACTCCTCGGTGAAGCTGCCGTCCTCGTTGCGCAGCACCAGCGGCGTCAGCCAGTGCAGGCCCTCGCCGCCCTGCTTCACGCCCTCCAGCAGCACGAACTTCGGCGCGCGGCCCGCCACGCCGTGGATGGTGCGCAGCCGCTTGGGGGCGATGCCGGCCAGATCCATGGCCCGCATCAGCTCGTAGGCCCGGGGAGCAGGGTAGATGGCGCAGAACCGCCCGCCGTTCTTCAGCAGCATGGCGGCGGATGCGGCGATGGCTTCGGGGGTGAGATCGCCCTCGTGTCGGGCGATGCGCTTGGCCTCGTTCTGGCTTTCCAGAGCCGCGCCGCTTCTGCCGTAGGGCGGGTTGCACACCGCCAGGGAGTACCGCCCCGCGCCCAGCGTTCGCCAAGCATCGCGCATATCCATGCAGTGGACGCGCACGCGCTCGGCGATCCCGTTCAGCTGCACGCTGCGCGCGGCCATGTCGGCAATCTCGCTCTGGAGCTCCACGGCGTCCACGGAAAGGGTGCTCTGATGGGCCGCCATCAAGAGCGCGATGGCCCCCGTGCCGCAGCCCAGGTCCACGGCCCGGTCGCCCTTGCGCGGCGCGGCAAAGTCCGCCAGCAGCACGCTGTCCGTGCCGAAGCGGAAGGCGTCCGGCCGCTGGATCAGCTTCATGCCGCCGGTCTGCAGGTCGTCCAGGCGTTCGCCGGGACGAAGAAACTCTGTATACTCACACATAACAACACCAACTCGCCTGGGGTTTGGGGGCGGCAGAGCCCCAAATTCAATCGTCCCCGGCGATATGTGCGTCGGGGACGGGAGCATTTTTGCGGCGGGAAGCCTGTCGACCAGAGCAAAAATGGTTTCCCTGCGGATTTTGCGGCCAGACGGCCTTCAGGCCTCAAGCAAAATCCGGAGGAGGATGTATTGAAGGGGAAGCTTGCTCTTCCTTCAACTCACTCCGCATCCCAGCAATACACCGTCGCGCCTTCCATCTGGTCCATGTAGCTGTAGATGACCCAGCCGCCGGTGGCGGTGGTGCAGATCACCTTGCCGTCGCCCGCGCCGATGGCCAGCTGGATGGTGACGGCGTCGGCGCTGGCGCTCTGGAACGCCACGATGTCGCCCGGCTCCACGGCGGCGATGGTCTCCACCTGCAGGTCCGCCATGCGGATCAGATCCTCCGGGAAGGTGACGGGCAGGCCCGCCGCCACGCATACGTACTGCACAAAGGCGAAGCCGGGGTACAGCTCGTCGTCCCCGCCGCCGAAGCTGGTGCCCGCCAGCTCGCCGGCGATGCGGGCGATCTCGGCCTGGGCGTCGTTGCCGGCGGCGTCCAGCATCATCTGGAAGCGCTGCTGCACGATGCCGTCCAGCATGGAAACGGCGCTGTCGCTATTCAAAAGGGCCAGGGTCCTGTCGTCGATCTCGCCGGTGGCGGGCAGGTTCGCCGCCATCTGGAACAGGCGCGCGGCGGTCTCGGTGGTGAAGCCGAACACGCCGGTGATCTCATGGTCGAAGAAGCCCAGCTCGTTGAGCCGCACCTGTAGATTGCGGATATTGTCGCCAAAATCGCCCATCTTCAACGAGCTGTCGGCCTCCTGGACCACGTCGGTGTACAGCGCGGCCCAGGTGGCGGCGTCGGCTTCGCCGCTTTCCTCCATGCCATGGGCGCGCTGGTAGGAGAGCAAGGCGTTCCGGGTCACTTCTCCGAAGCCGCCGGTGCAGCTGCCGTCGAAGAAGCCCAGCGCAGCCAGCTTCTTTTGAAGCACATAGACGTTCAGCCCGCTGTCGCCTTCGGCGGCGCTCATTTCCGTCAGGAAGGCGGACCAGGTGATGGGGGCGTCCGCCATCAGCCGCATCAGCACCGCGCCGTCGGCCACGCCGGTCACGGGCAGGCCGTTGACCATCTGGAAGCGCTCCACCGCCTGCTGGGTGCTGTCGCCGAACGCGCCGTCGGGCTCGCCCAGGAAGTAGCCATACTCCTTCAGCTTGCGCTGTACCGAGAGCACGTCGTTGCTGGTGCTGCCCTTCTCCAGGGGCGCCATCTGGGCATAGGCGTTGGCGAAGCGGGCAAGGTAGCCCTGGCGGGAAAGGGCGTCGGGGCTGTCCAGTCGCTCCAGGGTGTCAACGTCGGCTTCGCCGGTCACCGCCAGCCCGTTGGCCTGCTGGAAACTCTGCAGCGCCGCCTGGGTGTCCGCGTCGAACACGCCGTCGGCCGCGCCGTCCATATAGCCCAGTTCGGAAAGGCGCTCCTCCAGCGAAGTCACCTCCGCCGGGGTCATGTCCACCAGGTATTCGGTGTCCAGCGGTTCGGCCATGGCCGGGGCGAGGAGGAGAATCACGACGAGAAGGGAGATGAATCGTTTGAGTGACATGGCAAATCTCCTGAAAAGAGTGGAGTGTGGAGTGTGGAGCGTGGAGTGAACTGTGGCTGCCGCGCGGCATTCCATCACTCCAACCTCCAAACCCCACTCTCCACACTCAATCGACTTTGTTCAAAAACCGCAGCGCCACGAACCCGCGCGCGCCGTTGTATTCCACGTAGGCGATGGTCTGGTTGAAGGCATACACGTGCAGCCGGGAACCCTTGTTCAGCTCGGCCGTCACGTTGCCGGTCAGGTCGGCGTGCTCGTACAGTTCAACCCGGGCGGTGGCTTCGGCCTCACATTCCAGATAGCTCACGCCATCGTCCAGTTCAGGCACGGCAGCCGCGTTCAGCTCCAGCGCCTCGATGGGCATGAAGCCCGTCAGGCCGTCCACGCGCACGCAGGCCCAGCGCCGGTTGTAAGCGCCCAGCTGCACCCGTTCGCCCTGCTTCATCAGGGTCAGAGGTTCCTGGGAATCGTCCCAGGAGGGGTACAAGGCTGTTTCGTCACGAATGACGGTGGCAAACTGCTCGCCCTCCACCACAGTGACCTCGCCGCCGTCGATTTCCTCGTTCGGCTGTGCCGGGGCCTGGTCGGTGAGGCCGCCCAGCAGCACGAAGCCGGTCAGGCCGTCCGCGCGCACGCAGGCCCACTCGTCGTTGTAGGCCCCCAGGCGCACCTGTTCGCCGGTGGAAAGGGTGGCCAGCACCGGGGAATCCGAGGCGGGCTCGGCAAACATGGGCAGGGCCTCGGCGCTCACGTAGCGATACACCTCGCCCTCCACCACGGTGACGGCCTCGTCACGGGCGGGCTCGGGGGTGGGGGTGGGCTGGGGCGCGCTCTGAACGGCGGAGAGGCTGTCCAGCTTCACATAACCCGTCCCGCCGTCCTCCGTGCGCACGTAGGCCCAGGCCTGGTTGTAGGCCAGCAGCTGCACATAGCCGCCCGAGGCCAGCGTTTCCCGGGGCGCGACGGTGTCGTCCGCGTTCACATACAGCCCGGCGTCGCCGGTCAGCAGCGCGATCTGTCCCTGGGGCGCGGTGACGATCTCGCCGTCGCTGCCGCCCACGGCCTGCAGTGTCAGCGCGTCCCTGGGGATATAGCCATGGACGCCGGACTGGGTGGCTACCTGGGCCCAGGCGTCGGTGTAGCCGGTGAGGCGCACGGTGTCGCCGCTCAGCAGGTGGTCCAGGGTATTGGCGCCCTCCACGGGCAGCTGCAGCACGTTCACGGCAGTGCCCACCTTTGCCAGGGCCTCGTCCTTCACCTGGGCGGCGGTGACGCCTACCAGGGTGAAGTCCGTCAGGGCGTCGGTGTGGGCAAAGCCGTAGACCCCGCCGCTGCCCAGCGCTGCCCAGTCGCCCTGCACGGCAAAGACGGCCACCGTGGCCCCGGCGGGCAGGGTGGTGATCGCCGCGACGGATTCATCCGCATTGGCATAGAGCCTTGTCTTCTGGCTGAGCCGGGCGGTGGCGACGGGATCGCTGTCGGGGATGGCGGCGGCCTGGGAAGCGCCATGGGCGTCCCGGGTGGCGTCCGCCAGCTCCAGGGTGTGTGCCTCGCAGCCGGGATAGTAGTATTCCAGGATCTCCGCGCAGGAGAAGCCCTTTTTGGCCATGACCTGCGCGCCGCGGCGGCTCATGCCCAGGCCTGCGCCGTTGCGCCGGAAGGTGATCTCAAACGTGCGATCGGTTTCCGAGACCCACACGGTCTCGTTGTCCTCGTCGTTGATGGACAGGTCGCACCAGCTCTCCAGGCCGCCGTAGGTGGGGATCTCCACCTGCACCCGGGCGGCGATGGCCTCGCCGGCGTCGGTCTTGCCAGTGACGGCCAGCTGGAACAGGAGGCTCTCATAGACGCGGCTGGGCGCTTCATAGCGGGCCTGGCCGGGGGCGACGGCCTCGATGGCGTCGATGTTCAATTCGGCGGCGGTCATGCCCTGCTCCTTCAGCTGCCCGGCGGCGGCCGCCTGCAGCGCCCGGGCCAGCTCCGGGGCCAGCTCCTGGGCGTCCTTGCGCAGCGAGGCGGTCTTCTTCGCGCCGGAGCCCTCGTAGTCGTAGGGGTCGTCCCGCAGGCTGCTGTAGGGCAGGGCCTCGCCGGTGGCGTTGGCGGCGGATTCGATCTGGCCGCCGTTGGAATCGCAGAAATAGCAGGTGGCCGGGCTGCCGTCGTAGTACAGTGCCTGGCCGCGGGTCTCGTCCACGGCCTTCAGCACGTCGGCGTACTCCGCGGCGCTGTTGTAGCCGCGATAGCTCAGCGCGTCGCCGGAGTCGATCAGGTCGTAGGCGGCGCCGGCGCGGGTGATCTTCTGGCGCAGGGCGTAGTTCCGGGACACGATGGCTTGGGCCTTCAGCGCCTCCAGGCCACTGGTGGGGGCCATCTCGTAGCCCACCACGCCGTAGAGGTAATCCTCCACATAGATGCGCAGCACCGTGGTGATCACGTCGCCGTTGACGGAAAAGCCCAAATCGCCGCAGAAGCGGCCGGACAGGGCGGGGGAGGTGAACTGGACGCCGACGCTGCCGGGCCTGCTGCGCATCAGCCGGGCTGAGGCGCCCAGGGTCGCCACGCGGCTCCCGGCGGTGAGCGTCAGGCTGCCGTCGCGGGCGTCGAGTATGGCGACGGCCCCCGCGGGGATGCGCACAGAGGGGTCGGCGGCGAGATAGTAGTCGCAGTCGGCCACCATTTCGATGGTCTGGGGCGAGCCCAACCGGGCCAGCTTCACGCGGACCATGCCGTCCGACTCCGCCCGCGCGGCTGTGGTGAAGCACCCAAAACACGACAATAGCGCCAGCGCCGCTATCAGTATGCGCGCGCAGGCGTTCGCCATGCACCGGAATTTCGTCGTTCGCATGATGGCCTCGATCGTCTTTGGTAGGCGGGCCGGATGGATTCGGGAATCCATACACAGCCCACTTGCTAAAAATTCGATTTTATCCCCTGTTTTCCTGCCGGTGTATATGGATTGTAAGAATATCGAAAATAATTTGCAAGAAAGTGTGAAAGTTTGAAGCAAAATACGCCTTACAAGGGTAAAGGGTGGGCAATAAAAAACCCCGCCGAAGCGGGATTCTTATCGAGTCGATTACGCCTCGGCGGGAGCGCCCACGGGGCACACGCCGGCGCAAGCGCCGCAGGACACACAGGTGTCAGCGTCGATGTTGAACTTGCCGTCGCCCTCGGAGATGGCGGAAACGGGACATTCCTCAGCGCACGCGCCGCAGGCGATGCACTCGTCACTGATCTGATAAGCCATGATAAGTACCTCCTGTTTTTTTGTTGAGATCATTATACACCCATCCGGCCCAAAATGCAATATCCCGATTGTCTAAAATGCATTTTTGTCAAAAAAAGCGGTTAAATGCCACTAACAAGGGCGGTTAGTTATGAAAAACTGCAAGTTGGCTCCAAAAAAATGCAAATTAACACGAGGTAACTTTCATATTTCAGGGCTGGAGACATCTGGGCGGCGGAATTTGCAGAAATCGAATTCCGATGGATTCAGAGGGGGTTCAGGGGGGCAAACCCGGTAAAATGACGGGATTGTGCGCAAAGGGCAATGACAGGCAAAACAAGACTGTTTATAAAATTGTATTATCGAAACATAAGAAAACGGGGAGAGCCGAAGCTCTCCCCATGAGAAGCGAATCAGATGATCTCCACAAACACGGGCTTGTCGCTCTTCACGGAAGCGGCCTTGACCACCGTGCGGATGGCCTTGGCGATGCGGCCCTGCTTGCCGATGACCTTGCCCATGTCGTCGGGATCCACGCGAAGCTCGATGACGATGCTGTCCTCGTTCTCCACCTCGCGCACATCCACGGCCTCCGGCTTCTCCACCAGGGCCTGGGCGATATACTTGACCAATTCAACCATGATTACAGGACTCCGCCCTTCTTGAGCAGCGCGCGGACGGTGTCGGTGGGCTGAGCGCCCACGCCCAGCCAGTACTTGGCGCGCTCGTCGTTGATCTTCATCTCAACGGGCTCGGCGACGGGATTGTAGTAGCCGATCTCCTCGATGAAGCGGCCGTCGCGGGGGTTGCGGCTGTCGGTGACAACCAGGCGATAGAAGGGCTTCTTCTTCATGCCCATTCTCTTCAGACGAATCTTGACCATTTGGAATTCCTCCTTAAAAGTATCAGATGTTGTATATATACGGCTTGTGCCACGTATATCGGTTGAAAACTTGCCTGGGGCATCGGGGGGACTTGCTCCCCTGTCCACATCAGAACCTGGGCATCTTCCCGAACGGCATGCGCATCCTGCCGCGCTTGCCGCCGCCCATCATGCTCTTCATCATGCTGCGGGCCTGCTCGAACTGCTTCAGCAGCAAATTCACGTCCTGCACGGTGGTGCCGCTGCCGGCGGCCACGCGACGCTTGCGGGAGCCGTTCAGGATGTCGGGGTTGCGGCGCTCCATGCGGGTCATGGACAGGATGATGGCCTCGTTCTTCTTCTGGGCCTTGGATACCTGCTCCTCGTCGATGTCCACGTCCTTGATCTTGCTGCCAATGCCGGGGATCATCTTCAGCAGGTCGGTGATGGAGCCCATCTTGTTCATCTGCTTGAGCTGCTCCAGATAATCCTCCAGGGTGAAGGTATTGGTGCGCATCTTGCGGGTGAGATCCAGGGCCTGCTTCTCGTCGAAGTTTTCCTGCGCCTTGTCGATCAGCGTCAGCACGTCGCCCATGCCCAGGATGCGGGAAGCCATGCGGTCCGGGTGGAAGGGCTCGATGTCGGTCAGCTTCTCGCCGATGCCGCTGAACTTGATGGGCTTGCCCGTCACCGCGCGCACGCTGATGGCCGCGCCGCCGCGGGTGTCGCCGTCCAGCTTGGTGAGGATCACGCCGTCCACGCCCAGCTCCTCGTTGAAGGTCTTGGCCACGTTTACGGCGTCCTGGCCGGTCATGGCGTCCACCACCAGCAGGATCTCCTTGGGGTTGACCGCCGCGCGCACGTCGCGCAGCTCCTGCATCAGGTTCTCGTCGATGTGCAGCCGGCCGGCGGTGTCGATGATCACCGGGTCGCGGCCGTAGTACCGGGCGTAGTCCACGGCTTCCTTGGCAATCTCAACGGGGTTGCCCTGGCCGCGCTCGAACACCTCCACGCCCACCTGCTCGCCGACCACCTGCAGCTGCTTGATGGCGGCAGGGCGGTACACATCGCAGGCCACCAGCAGGGGCTTCTTGTTGTCCTTCTTCAGCAGGTTGCCGAGCTTGGCGCACATGGTGGTCTTGCCCGCGCCCTGCAGGCCAGCCATCATGTAGATCGTGGGCGCCTGGGGGGAGTAGGTCAGCCGCGCGTTGGTGCCGCCCATCAGGTCCGTCAATTCCTCGTTGACGATCTTGATGACCTGCTGGCCGGGGGTCAGGCTCTGCATGATGTCCGCGCCGACGGCCCGCTCGGTGACCTTCTTGACGAAGTCCTTCACCACCAGGAAGTTCACGTCGGCCTCCAGCAGCGCCATGCGCACCTCGCGCATCGCGGCCTTGACGTCGGCCTCGCTCAGCTTGCCCTTGCTGTTCAGCTTTTTGAACGCGCCTTGCAGCTTATCGGTCAATCCCTCGAATGCCATGGAATGTCCTCCAGTGTCGTATGTCAATCCCTGGGGATGATGTCCTCCAGCGCCCGCCGCGCCGCCTGGATGGCGGGAGCGTCCTCGGGCGAGGGGCGCACCTTCGACAGCGCCGCCAGGCACTTCTCGGCGGCCTCGGTCTGCGCCCTGTGGCGCTTCACCAGCCCCAGCTTTTCCTCATAGCCCGTCAGCTGCTTCTTCGCCTTTGCCAGCGTGTCGAACACGCCCTGGCGGGTGATGGCCAGCTGGTCGGCGATCTCCTGCTGGGAGAGGTCCTCCTCGCAGTACAGCCGCATGACCTCCTGGCGGTGCTCGGTGAGCAGCGGGCCGTAGAAGTCCAGCAGGTAATTCAGCTCTACCCGTTCCTCCATGTCCGCCATACCGCGCCTCCGAAGCAAGCTGTTTTGCTTGACAGCCTGTATATTATAGGGGATTTTGGCAGCTATGTCAAGTGTTTTTGATTGACGAGCGCGGAATTCACGCAGATTTTGCAATTGACAAAGGGGCACTGTTTCTATATGATGGGGTCAGAAACGGGAAAGGACGGGATGGATATGGATTATGAGCTTCTGTGCGCGCAGGTGGAGGGGCTGGCGAAGGCGGAAAAGTGGTACGTGTCGCTGATGGCCAACGCCGCGGCGCTGCTGTATCATTCCCTGGAGGATTTGAACTGGGCGGGGTTTTACTTCATCCGGGGGGACGAGCTGGTGCTGGGGCCGTTCCAGGGCAAGCTGGCCTGCGTGCGCATCCCGCTGGGTAAGGGCGTGTGCAGCGCGGCGGCGCGCAAGGACCGCACCCAGCGCGTGCCGGACGTGCACGCCTTCCCCGGCCACATCGCCTGCGACAGCGCGAGCAACTCCGAGATCGTGGTTCCCATCCACGCGGGCGGGCGGGTCGCGGCCGTGCTGGACATCGACAGCCCGACGCTGGATCGGTTCAGCGAGGCCGACCAGGCGGGGCTGGAGGCGTTTGCGCGGGTGATCGAGGAGAACATGATCCTGGATTGACGAAAAATGATGCAGGGGTGGCATAATGCCACCCCTGCGCTGATTGTTCCAATCGCATCAGTACGCCACGAACCACACCGCCGCGTCATGGGCGGGGAGTTTGGCGGAGATATTCCCGCTGCGGGCGGGTTTGCCCGTCCACAGCTCGGTGGCGGAGCAGTATTCCCGCTCGAGATAAGCCGGTTCGAGGGCAACCCTGCGCGCCCTGTCCGACAGGTTGAACAGCGCCGCATAGCATCCCGTGCCGTCCCTGCGCGGGGCGATCCAGGCGGCCTCTTCCTCCGTGGTGTACAGCGGATGGGCGCACCAGCTCTCCCTCTCAATGGAAAGCACGTCGGCATTGGTGAGCAGGCCCAGCGTGAAGCCGTCGTTCTTCGGCAGGTCCCCGCCGATCATCAGTGGGCTCCGCATCATGCACCACAGCGTCAGCATCGTGCGCTGCTCCGCTGGGGTGAACCGGGTCCACTTGCCGTCGGGATGGCTGTCATAGCACTGGCGCAGCGCGCCCACGGGCAGCATGTCGGCGTCCGGCCAATGGCCCGGCGCGGCGTGGACGCACCACTTCTCTGCCCGCTCGAACATGCCCTTCAAAAGCCGCCAATCATCCCAGAAGTCGTCGGTGATGCGCCACATGTTGGCGTATTTTTTCAAATGCCCGGCCCGATCCAGCGGCGCGGGGCCGGGGGAGAGGCTGAGCGCGATGTCCCGCCCGCAGCTGCTGCAGGCCTGGCTGATCAGCTCGATCTCCCGCTGGCAGCGGGGGTATTCCCGGGCGATGTCGTCGCACTTGACGAAGTCCACGCCCCAGTCGGCGTAGAGGGCGAACAGGCTGTCGTAGTAGGCCTTCGCGCCGGGATGGTCGCATTTCAGGCCGTACATGTCCGGGTTCCAGGCGCAGACGGAGCTGGGGTTGGCCGCCTCGTCGCAGCGGTATTCGCTGTTCAGGATGGGTAGGTGCCGGTGGGCGGCCATGCGCGGCATGCCTCGCATGATGTGGATGCCGAACTTCAGCCCCAGGGAATGAATGTAATCGGCGAGGGGCCCAAAGCCCGCGCCGCCCTTCGCGCTGGGAAAGCGATTCTCCGCCGGCAGCAGGCGGCCGTACGCGTCCATGGGCTCGTCGGAGAAGGGCTCGTATTCGTGGGAGACGGCGGTGGGCTGGTACCACTGGATGTCCACCACCACGTATTCCCAGCCGTATGCCTTTAAATGCTCTGCCATGTATTCCGCGTTGGCGCGCACCTGTGCTTCCGTCACAGCCGCGCCGTAGCAGTCCCAGCTGTTCCAGCCCATGGGGGGATATTTAGCGATCATGGGTTGACCTCCTTGTCGATCAAATCAGGTGGTTTCATTTTAGCCCCGGCAGGAGCCCCCTGTCAAGGCCGTCGGCCACCTGCACTTTTGTACAGTTCCCATTTTCCGCCGACTATGATACAATAGGTACGGACAATGGACCATGAGGGGGCTTCTATATGGCACAGCCGCCCATCATCCGCAGAACGGAAAAGCTGAGGACGCTGACCGCCCTCCTGCAGGAGCGGGGGACGGTGTATTTGTCCGCGTTCTTTTACAGCGGCAAGACGGTGCTGCTGGACCAGCTGTGCGATTCGTGGAACGGCGGTGTGCTCCGCTTCCGCTCCGGGAAGGACGACTGGGCGGCCTTCCGGGAGCGCGTGGAGGCGGGCGAGGAAGCGCTGATTGTCATCGACAGCATCGACAACCCCTCCGGCGCCATGGCGGAGGAGCTGGCTTCGCTGCTGGTGGGGCTGCGCGAGGGGCAATGCGCCGCGCTGGCCGGGCGGGCACAGCTGCCGACGGAGCTGCACAGGCTGTGCGTCAGCGGCGCGATTGCCACGCTGGGCAGGGAATTCATGATGTTCGACGAGGAGGAGATCGTGCAGCTGTTCCTGGAGTACGGGGTGGAGCTGGTCCCAGCGGACGTCCGGCTGATCCAGGACAGGCTGTGGGGCTGGGCGTTCGGCCTGCACATCCTGGCGCAGCAGATGCTGAACCACCCCGGCGCGTCGCTGGGCATGATGATCGAGAATGCCCGCTCGGACATCAAGCGCATCCTGGTGGCGGACGTGGTGCTGGCGTTCCCGGAGCAGGAGCGCCAGCTGATGTACAACCTGTCTCCCTTCGAGCGCTTTTCCGAGGGCATGGCGCGAATGGTGACCGGCCGCAACGACGCGCCGCGCATCATGGAGGCCATCGCCCGGAAATCCTATATGCTGCTGCGCGGACGGGAAGGGGAGTATACCTTCGTTCCTATCGTGCGGCAGGCGCTGTTCGACGAGATGCGCAACCTGTACAGCCAGGATTACATCAACGGCCAGTACAAGCGGGCGGCCCTGTTTTTTGAGCTTCAAAACGAGATACCGAAGGCGATTTCCTGTTACAGGCGGCTGGGCGACGCGGAGAAGGTCCGGGAGATGCTGATTCGCGACACCTACAACCGGCCCGCGGACGGCGACTATGTGGACCTGCGGGAGGGCTACGCCATGCTGTCGGAGGAGACGATCCTGGCCTATCCCGAGCTGATGAAGGGCAAGTGCGAGATCGAGTGCCTCCGGGGCCACGCGGAGGAGAGCGACCGCTGGTATGGCGAGCTGGAGAAGTTCATCCGCAAAACGCCCCCGCGGGACGCGCGCCGCCAGACAGCGGAGGAGGCCCGGGCCTATCTGGATCTGTGCCTTTCCCAGCGGGGCAGCCGCGACACCCTGAGGAAGCTGCTGGTGGCCGCGAAGAACCCCGGGCTGCGGCAGTCGGCCGTCTGGCGCAACGGCTTCAATGTGTCCGGCAACAGCGCCAGCCTGCTGAATGGCGGGCTGGACTTCTCCCGCTGGGTGCCCCATGGCTGGACCCTCTACCGCCTGTTCAAGGGGCCCATCGAGCTGGCCCTGGGCCGGGGCGGCGGCGTGGCGGATATCGCCATCGCCGAGCGGGAGCTGGAGGCCAATCCCGACGGCGATTACAGCGTGGCCATGGCGAAGGTGCGGCAGGGGCTGCAGCGCGTCACGGACAATCCGGAGATGCACTACGCCGCCATCGGCGTCCAGAGCCGGATCGAGGCGGCCCGGGGCAACGCCGGGGAGGCCATCCGGATGATCGACAACGCCATCGCCTCGCTGACCCCGGATCACCCGCGCAGGCTGCGGCAGAACCTGGAGGTGTTCAGGCTCGGGCTGATGCTGCTGGGGGGCGATGCGTCCGCAGCGCGGAACTGGCTGGAGACCGGGGTGCCGGACGAGACCGACGACTTCGTCATCATGGATCGGTATGCCTATATGCTGAAGCTGCGCCTGTATATCATACTGGCCCAGAGGGAGAAGATCCCCTTCCTTGCGGCGCTGCTGCGACAGTATTTTGAAAGCTACGAGCGGCCTTATATGCTGATCCAGCTGAACCTGCTGGAGGCGGTCTGCCACTACCGCGCCGGGGAGGCGGCATGGCGGGAGCGGATGGAGGAGGCGCTGGCGCTGGCGAAGCGATACGGCCTGGTGCGCGTCATCGCGGACGAAGGCATGGCCGTCATAGACATGCTCAACGATCTGGACCTGCCGGACGGCCCCTGGGAGCGCAGCGTGCTGGCCCTGACGAGAAGGCAGGCGGCGAACTACCCCAACTACATGAAGCAGGCGGCCATCAAGCCGGTGTTCACCGACCGGGAATACCAGGTCTATTCGCTGATGATCGCTGGCTACAGGAACGCGAAGATCGCTTCGATATTGAACATATCGGAGCGCACGGTGAAATACTTCTGCGCCTTGATCTATAAGAAAATGGGCGTGACAACCCGGGCGGAGGCCCTGACCCGGGCGGCGGAATTGGGGGATATCAAGTGAAGAGAATTGTGTTTTGCGTCATACTGGCGGGACTTATGCTGCTGGGAATCAGCGCGGCCGCGGAGGCCGATCTGACGCTGCTGGTCTATATGTGCGGCGCCGATTTGCAGGACGCTGCCTGCGAGGACATCTACGAAATGGGCGTCGCCGAAAACGGGGACAATGTGAACATTGTCATTCTGGCGGGCGGCGCTTCGGAATGGGACTTTGAGGAGATCGAAGGGAATACGAGGAACCTCGTCACGCTCCGCGACGGATACTTTGAATCCGTCACGGACTGGGGGTGGGCTTCCATGGGCAGCGAGGAGAGCCTGCGGGAGTTCCTGGAATACGGGCTCACCGAATATCCCGCCGGGAAGACGGCGGTGATCCTGTGGGACCACGGCGCGGGCTCCGAGGCGGGCGTGTGCTTTGACGATACGACGGAAGACGAGGACGGGCTGACGCTGACGGAGATCAACGATGCGCTCTACAACCTTGACGAGGCGCTGGGCGGCTTCCACATCGACCTGTTCGGCTGTGACGCCTGCATGATGGCCACTTACGAGATGGCTGCGATGCTGTCCTGCTACGACATCGACTGCTATGTGGCCAGCGAGGAACTGGAGCCGGGTACCGGCTGGCACTATACGCCCTGGCTGGAGGCCTTTGGGGAGAATCCCGACATGACCACGGAGGAGCTGTGCGAGCGGATTGTCGACACCTACATGCAGGCCGGGCTGGAGGAGACCCCGGACGATTACCTGACCCTGAGCGCCATCGACCTGAGACAGATCGACCCGCTGCAGAGCGCCATGGAGAACATGGGCGCGGTGCTGATGGACGCGCTGGAGCAGGGAAACGCCGCGGAGGTTCGCCGCGGGCGCAGCCGGATGTACACCTTCGGCTCCTTTGATGACGGCAGCTGGGACATGGTGGACCTGGGCGCCATGCTGGACGCCTATGCCCGGTTTGACCCCGACGGGGCCGCCGAAGCGCGCCGGGCGATGTCGAAGGCGGTGCTGGTCAGTCGGCAGACGGATAACCTGAACCCCTGCTGCGGCCTGTCGGTGCTCATTCCCCAGGATACGAAGGACGAGTTTGAAAGCTACGTCGAGGGCCTGGACCTGTCCTTCTACATGCCCAACTGGATGGGCTTTGTGAAGGCCTACGCGCTCCAGCTGACGGGCGGCAGCCACAGCTTTGCCCAGACCACGCCCCAGGCCGTGACCGGTTCCGGGTTCCTCTCCCAGCTCGCCTCCATTTATGAGGATGCGCCGGACGAATGGTGCTGGAACGACGCGGCGGAAACCTATGAGGAGACGGCCCCGAGCGGTGCGGTGATTGCGGCGGAGGGCGACTACGCCTTCTCCGCCAGCCTCGCGCCGGAGGATCTGCAATACCTGGATTATGTCGAGGGCATGCTGATGATGGACGTCAGCGACGAAGAGCTGTTTGGCTATGTGGATCTGGGCCTGATGCAGAACAACGTGATCGACTGGAACACCGGCGAGGTCTACAGCCTGTTCGACGGCACCTGGCCGATCTTCGGCGACCAGTTGGTGCCGCTGTACGACCAGATCAGCAACGAATACGGCAGGCGCAGCCTGATCCCGGTGAAGCTGAACGGTGAATACACCTACCTGGTGGTGGAGTTCAAGGCCGGGGAAGCGGAAGGACGCGTCCTGGGGGCAAACGCAGGTTATGATGCCAACGGCCTGCCCATTCGCAGCATCACCCGGCTGAAGGAGGGCGACCGCATCGTGCCCGTCTATACGATGTATGTCGGCGCCGATGAGGACGACGACCTGGAGGAATCGGAGTTTGAGGGCGACGAGATCCTGTGGGAAGATGGAATGACCGTGACCTGGCAGGAGCTGGGCGACGAGGGAGACGCGATGGAAATGCTGTTCTGCTTCGTGCTGAACGACGTGTTTGGAGACTATGACATGACCGATATGGTCGCCTTTGAGGTTTAGCAGCGTGTGAAAACCACCGAACCTGTACCAAAGGACAGTATACAGCATGAGCTGCGGGGTTTATAATGACTCCAGTTCCACAAGGGACAAATCAGAAAGAGAGGTTATACCCCATGAAGAAGTTTCTGTGTGTTGTGATGGCGCTGTGCCTGATGCTGTGCGCGACCGCGGTTCTGGCCGAGGAAGCTCCCGCCCTGAACTGGGAGGACTTTGAGCCGATCATGGAAGCCAGCGGCGTGACCGGCGAGTTCGTCTCCTTCGACGAGATCGCCGTGAAGATCTGGATCCCCGATGGGATGAACGCGGCTGAGCTCACTCAGGAGGACATTGACAAGGGCTTCATCGGCTATTTCGCGCCGGAAGATCAGTCCGCTTCGCTGTCCGTCGTCTATGTCGATACGGAGGGCATGACCCTGGAGGAGTATGGCGAGACCCTGGCCGCCCAGGAAGGCGTGACTGGGATCGAGAACGGCACCGTGAACGGCCTGCCCTGCATCTCCTATGAGATTCCCGAGCAGAGCTCCGTGAGCATTGCCTTCACCACCGAAGCCGGCTATGTGCTGGAAGTGACCTGCTGGCCGGTAGGCGACGAGAATGCCAATGTGCTTTGGGGCGCCGTGACCGCTTCCATTCAGCCCGAATAATTCTCCAAAACGGAAACGAGGCTGTCTCGCTGGAGACAGCCTCGTTTTGTGACTTTGCTTATTCCTCCGGCACCTCGCCGATCAAATCGAGGCAGCGGGTCTCGTTCATCCGGTTGCACATCTTGACCAGGGTCTCAAGCGGCACGTCGTGCAGCTGCTGCTTCTGGCCGCGCACGGTGATGGACACGGTGCCCTCGGCGGCTTCCTTGTCGCCGACCACCACGATATAGGGATCCTTCATGGTCTTGAAGAACTTGATCTTGGTGTTCATGTTCACGTCGGCATAGTCGGCTTCCACGCGGATGCCCTCGTCCTCCAGGCGCTCGGCCACCTTGCGGGCATACTCGTTGTGCTCGGGACGGATGGGCACCACGGCCACCTGGTAGGGGTTCAGCCAGAAGGGGAAGGCGCCCTTGAAGTTCTCGATGATGATGCCGATGAAGCGCTCCAGTGAACCGTAAAGCGCCCGGTGCAGCACCACGGGCTGCTTGAGGCTGCCGTCCTGGTCCACATAGGTCAGGCCGAAGTTGTGGGGCAGCTGGAAGTCCAGCTGGATGGTGCCGCACTGCCACTCGCGGCCCAGGGCGTCCTTGATCTGCAAATCGATCTTCGGGCCGTAGAACGCGCCGTCGCCCTCGTTGATCTCATAGCCGCCCTCGCCATACTTCTTGTCCAGGATGCGCTTGAGGGACGCCTCCGCCTTGTTCCACACCTCGATATCGCCCATGTAGTCCTCCGGGCGGGTGGAGAACTCGGCCCGGTAGCTGACGCCGAAGGTGGCGTAGATCTCGTCGGCGATGGCGATGATGTCGGCGATCTCAGACTCGATCTGCTCCTCGGTGACGAAGGTATGGTCGTCGTCCTGGCGGAACTCCTGCACGCGGAACAGGCCGTTCATCTGGCCGGACTTCTCCTTGCGGTGCAGCACGTCATATTCGCTGTAGCGGATGGGCAGCTCCTTGTAGGAGTGCAACGTGCGCTTGTAGGTCATCATGGCGTTGGGGCAGTTCATGGGCTTGGCGCCCATGGTGTCGTCCATGTCCCGGTTGAACAGTGGCGCGCCCTTGGGCAGGTTGACGCTGGCGGTCTCCTCCAGGCCGTCCGCGGGATTGTCCAGGATGCCGGGGATCTCGGCGTCCGCGGCCATGAAGCCCTCAAGGCCGGGCACCATGAACATGTTGTTCTGGTAGTGGGCCCAGTGGCCGGAGATCACCCACAGCTTCTTCTTGTTGATGAGAGGCGCGGAGATCTCCGTGTAGCCGTGCTTGGCCTGCAACTTGCGGGAGTAGGCCAGCAGCGTCTGGTAGAGGATCCAGCCGCGGGGCAGCCAGTAGGGCATGCCGGGGGCGGTCTCGTCGAACATGAACAGGTCCAGCTCCTTGCCGATCTTCTTGTGGTCGCGCTCCTGGGCCTCCTTGATCATGGCCAGGTGGGCCTTCAGCTGCTGCTGGTCCGGGAAGGCGTACACATAGACGCGCTGCAGGCTGTCGCGCTTCTCGTCGCCGCGCCAGTAGGCGCTGGAGACGGCGCGGATCTTGTAGGCCACGCTCAGAAGCTCGGCGGAGTTGTCCACGTGGGGGCCGCGGCACAGGTCCACAAAGTCGTCGCCCGTGTAGTATACGGTGATGGTCTCGCCCGCGGGCAGGTCGTTGATCAGCTCTTCCTTGTACTTCTGGCCTTTGAAGATCTCAAGCGCCTCTTCCTTGGAGACCTCCTTGCGGGTCCAGGCCTCCTTGCGCTTCATGATCTCCTTCATCTTCTGCTCGATGGCGGGGAAGTCCTCGGTGGAGATGCCCCGGGGCAGCAGGAAATCATAGTACATGCCGTCGGCGATCTGCGGGCCGATGGCGATCTGCACGTTTTCCCTGCCAAAGATCTCCATGACGGCCTTGGCCAGGATGTGGGCCAGCGAGTGGCGGTAGACTTCATTGAACTGTTCGCGATCCATATGCATACACTCCTTTATGATATTCAGACTGGGTTTTGATATAAAAACACGTCCGTCCCATGCCGGGACGGACGTGCGTACATCCGTGGTTCCACCCTGCTGACGGCTTGCGCCGTCGCTCTGTCGCGCAGTAACGCGCGCGAAACGCCTGTCATCGGGGGCTGGTACCTTGCGCTGGCCTGCGGCGGGGGCTTTCAGCCTCTGGCCCCTGCTCTCTTTCGCGCCACATCGCAAGACGTGATCCCCGTCTCCTGACGGATTGAATTCATTGTAGCACGCTTTGCGCAGGATGTCAATTTAAATTCTGATTTATCGCGGCGCTTCGCGCAGTTCAAGCTGTTACATTATTGTCACCCTCAACGATTGAAACGAAGGAAAAGCTGTGTTATAATTTAAAAAAACGACTGAGCCCGGCACAGCCTGGCTTGAAGCGCATGAAACCATGAAGGAAGATGAGAGGAGGCATACGATCATGTTGCGAAGGATATGGATACTGTCATTGCTGCTGGTCCTGGTGGGATGCGCGGCATTGGCTACGGAGACGCTCGGCTCCGGCAGCTGCGGTACGGGCATGACCTGGAACATGGTGAAGGGCGACGACGGGCTGATCACCCTTGAGATCAGCGGCAAGGGCGCCATCACGCAGGCCCCCTGGCGGGAACTGAAGGATCCCGGTGAGCTTTTGTACGTGGCGGACCGGCTGGTTCTGAACGAGGGCATCACGCAGATTCCACAGTACGCCTTCTCTGGCTGCCTGCAAGCGGGCGCTGCGCTGGAGATGCCCTCCACGCTGCGTCAAATCGGCGCGGAGGCTTTCAGAGGCGCCTTCCCGGTGTCGCTGGTACTGAACGAGGGGCTGGTGTCCATCCTGGACAACGCCTTCGACTTCGACCATTGCTGCCCGACGGTTATCGTTCCCCGTTCGCTGGCGGAGATCGGCTACCAGGCCCTGCCGGCGAGCGGTACGCTGTACGTATACCCTGACAGCGAGGGTGAGCAGTGGTGCATGGACTGGGGCATTCCCTTCCAGTCCTGTACCGGCGCTTTGAACGCCCGGGAGGCGAGCCTGAAGCGGCTGCTGGATGCCATCGCTGCGGCGGACGATGTGCCGCTGCGCTACCGCCAGCCCGCCATCGAGACCCTGAAGGGCATGACCAGCCTGACAGCCGACCAGCTGGACGGCCTGACCGAATACGTGACGCAGGAGTACGCGGCGCTGCGCACAGCCATGTCGGACAACGACCTCAGCATCGTGGAAATAGCGGGCTTTACCTCTCGATTCATGACCAGGATGACCGATATCGGCGTGACCGTTTCCTGCGGGAACCGGTACATCGGCGGCTATTGGGGCGTGCGGCTGGAGGTGACGGTGAACGGCGCGACGCAGGAACTCCTCTTCTACCGCAACCGGGATTACTGGGACCTGTCCAGGCTGTCGGTGGGGACGACCTCCAAATACAGCTGGCGCGAGACGGGCGCAGGCCTGGTGCTCACCGGCTACAGCAGCTCCACCACCAGCCTGACCGTGCCCGCCACATTGAACGGCAAGCCGGTGATCGGCGTGGAGGGAGACAATGGAAGCTGGCCGTCGAACCTGGTCAACCTGGAGCTTCCCGAAGGGCTGAAATTCATTGGACGATACGCTTTTTCGGGCATGAAGAAGCTGGTCAACGTCACGCTGCCGGACAGCCTGGAGCACATCTACGACGGGGCGTTCTATGGCTGCGACAAGATCACCCAGGTCACCTTCGGGCCGAAGCTGCGGACGCTGGGCAACGCGTTTGAAAAAAGCGGCGTGACCAGCTTCAGCCTGCCCGCCTCCCTGGAACGGCTGGGCAGGAAGCTTCCGTCCATGACCATCGATCCCGACAATCCCCACTTCACCAAGGAGGATGGCGCCCTGTACAACAACGACACCAAAACGCTGCTCTGGGCGTGGGAGGACGAGATCGCGCCCAGCTTTACCGTGAAGGACGGGACCCAATGCATCGGCAGGTCTGCGTTCCAGGACGTGACGGTGCTCACGGGCGTGAGCCTGCCGGACAGCGTGGTCGAAATCAGCGGCCGCGCCTTTGAAGGATGCGTCCAACTGAATGCGGTGACGCTGAACGAGGGATTGGAGAAAATCGGCGTCAACGCGTTCTGCGATTGCAAAAGCCTGACCGCGCTGACGCTGCCCTCCACGCTCGTCGAGATGGGGGTTGGGGCGCTGCGCCGCACGGGCATCACGAATCTTTCCATACCCGCCGCTCTTTTCGCCGATCCCGACCAATGGGGTTCCCTGAGGACGCTGATCAAAGTGGACATGGAGGCGCTTTTCTATATCGATGTAGCGCCCGGGCATCCGCTGTACGAGAGCGAATACGGCGTGCTGTATGAAAAGGGCACGCACACGCTGCTGTGCGTGCCGAGGGCGATCAGCTGGCCTCCCGCCGTGCGCGAGAACACCTGGGTGATCGCCGATGGCGCCTTTGAAAACTGCGCTTTAATACCGGGAATCTATCTGCCAGCGGGCGTGACCACCATCGGGAACGACGCGCTGAGCGGCACAAGCATTGAGAGTCTGGTCCTCCCGGACAGCGTGGATTCGATCGGTTATCAGAAAAACCTGAGCGGGCTTCTTGAGATCACGATCCCCGCCTCGGTGACCGAACTGGGTTTTTTCCAGGACAGCGGCTTCAGCAGCGACGAAAAAAGGACCAAGGTCTACGGCGTGCCCGGGACCGCCGCCGAGTCCCTGGCCACCTATCAGCACTGGGAGTTCTGCCCCGTGGACGCGTCGGGCATCACGGGCTTTCAGATGCTTGCCGACGGCAAGCCCGTCGCCAGCCTGACGATGTGGCAGGGCGATGTGGTGGAGGTCATCGCGAACAACTCCGGGGAGAACATGGACGCGGTGCTGTGGGACCTGGGAGACAGCGACAACCGGCGGGCTGCCCAGGTGCTCTCGCGCAAGGGGCGCGCGCTGCTCCTCTGTGGCGGCGCGCCGGGCACGTCCACTTACACCGTGAGCGCCGCGGACGACCCCGCCGTGACGTGTACATTGCAGGTAACGGTGAAAGCGCTGAGCGCGGCGACGCCCGACTGCGCCATGCTGCCGGCGGGGCTGAAGGCGGTCGAGACGAACGCGTTCAGGAACACGAAATTCAGGTATGTGTCCATTCCGGACGGAGCGACCAGCATTGGCAGCCGGGCATTCATGGATTGTCCGAACCTGAAGGTGGTGCGCGTACCGGAATCGATGACCTTCATCGCCGCCGACGCTTTCGAGGGATGTTCAGATGTGGTTGTGGTGTATGGCTGCCAACAAGAGGCCGTCAACAGGCTCTATGGGAATCCGAACATTCGCTGCATGATCGACTGGAACCAATCCTATCCATGGGCGTCCCCGTGGCTGATCAGCTGATCGATCATTCCGAGATGAAGGACGACGGTCGTCTATATCGAGAAACCAGACGCCGTGGATTGCTTTCATCACGCGACCTGCTGGCTGCCGGAATACAAGTGGGAGGACATTGAGGGTTTTACAGAGGAGGAAGTCGCCACATACGACGACGTAATCAGGAAACGGCGCATCTCATCATTCCAATTGAAAACAGCCCTTAAATCATGGAGTAAAAGCCCGAAAGCGCCTGGTAATACGGCGCTTTCGGGCTTGCAGCTTATACTGATCTCAATCTGGATGGAAACACACGTAAAACGGTTCCTCAAGTTGAAGCCCTTTGGCTCTCCTGGCAAAATCAGAATTCCTCCATCGCCACAAACTCCACGCCGCTGTGGCCCTGGGCGTAGCTTTGGACGAGGCCGCCCTTCGTGCCGTAGAGGTAGACGGCGCCGCAGCCGTCGAAGGCGTCCGAGACGATGCGGGTGACGCTGTCCGGCACGCTGACGTGCTTCAGGTTCGGGCAGGCGGCGAAGGCGCGGCTGCCGATATTCTTCGATGGTTTTGAGGTCGCCGGGCAGGATAAAGTCGGCGTAATCGAAGGGGGAGAGGAATTCGAACGCATGGCTGTTTTCAACCGTGTAGGCGTGCGCCGGAGAGGCGGCAACGACGTACAGCGTCAGATCTTCGGGGCAATTGTCAAACACCCGGGTGCCCAGAGTTTTGACCGTCGGAGGTATGGTTACCCGGGAGACCTTGGACTTAAAGAAAACGGTGTCTCCGAGCGTTGTCACGCTCCGGGGAATTGTCATCTCTGTGAGCGCTGTGCATTCTTCAAAGGCGGAATTACCGATTGAAGTGAGCGCAGCGGGGAAATGAACGTTGGTCAGCGCGACACACTTGTAAAAAGCGGATCCCGGCAGGGCAGTGATGCCGTCAGGGAGCGTGACGCTCTTCAGGTACTGGTTATAAGCGAAGGCGCTTCCGGCCAGTTCGGTGACGCTGGCGGGCACGGTATAGCTTTCATCTTTTTTGCCGGTGGGGTACATGAGCAGCTTTGTGCCTTCCTTATTGAACAGCACGCCGTCCGCCGAGCTCAGGATCGTGCTGTCCGGTGCGACGTGGATGGCTTCGAGGCGGCAGCAGTATCCGAAAGCGTTTTCATAGGAAGTGACGGACGCGGGAATTGTGACTTCCGTCAGGCTGTTACAGTTGAAAAATGCGTTGGAACCGATCGACTTTAACCCTTCCGGCAGATCGATGCTGGTCGGCCCGTACAGGAAAGTAAAGGCGTTAAACTCAATGGTCTTCAGCCCTGCGGGCAGGGTCAGGGCGGTAGCCCCACAGCCGTAAAACGCGCGGTAGGGAATGTTGGTAACTTTTTCCGGTATATCGATGCTTCCGCTGAATCTGGAATTCTCGAAAGAACTGGCGCGAAGCGTCGTCAGCAAGGCCGGGAAATTGAACGAATTGATGTTGCAGCCGCTGAAACCATATGAGGCAATCTCCGTCACGGTGTCCGGAAGCGTGTAATCCGCGCCGTCGGAACCGCCTATGCCGTAGAAATTGTGCGTACCGATGTACGTGATGTAGCCGGTCATCTTCACGGTATGAATGCTTAGGCGCAGACTGTACCAGGGCGAGCTGTCAAAGCGGTTATAGTCGTTCATCCTGCCCTCACCATTACAGGTGATGGTCAGCGTTCCGTTGCTGTACCTCCAGGTGATGTTTGTTCCGCAGTTGCCGCTGGTGGCGGCCAGCGCGGCGGGGGCGAGCAGCGCGGCGATCAGCGCCAGCGCGAGCAGCAGGGATACCTTCTTCATGGCGATTCCTCCCTCTTGGTGCCTTGGGTGGACGGGGTGCGTTACGGGTTCAGGGAGATAAAGTTGATGTTGCCGTGGTCTTTGGAGTAGTCCTGGGCCGTGCCGCCCTTCGTGCCGTAGAGGTAGACGGTGCCGCAGCCGTCGAAGGCGTCCGAGACGATGCGGGTGACGCTGTCCGGCACGCTGACGTGCTTCAGGTTCGGGCAGGCGGCGAAGGCGCGGCTGCCGATTCGATGCCCTCAAAGGTGGATTCTTCGATGGCGGTGAGGTTCTCCGGCAGGACGAGCCTGTCGCCGCCATAGGGGAAGATGTATTCGACGACGATGTTTTTCGGCGTATTCGTACCATGGTCGGTTCCGGCGTACGATACGGCATAGGAATCGGCGACCGCGCGGATCACCATATCGTCCTTGCAGTAGGCGAAGGCATAGCCGTCGATGGATACCGCGGTCGGTGGAATGGTGATGTGCGTCAGTCCACTGCCCCAGAAGGCGCTTGACTCAATGGTGGTAACTCCGTTCGGAAGCACAAGATCCTTGAGGTAGAGACAGATTGAGAAGGCGCCGTTCCTGATGGTGGTGACGCTGGCGGGAATGTCGACGTGTGTCAGCGCGGTGAAGCCTTCTTTGCTGTGCGATGCAAAAGTACTCTTCTTGATTTCGGCGAGTCCCTCCGGCAGCGTGACGCTTTTGAGATACTGGGTGTCGCTGAACGCGTAGGGGGCGATCTCGGCGACGGTGGCCGGAACGACGTATTCAGTACCCGGTTTTCCGCCGGGATAGCGGATCAGCTCGGTGCAATCCGAATTGAAGAGCACGCCGTTTACGGAGGTAAAGCAGGGATTGCCAGCTTCCACTTCGATGGCGGAGAGATCCTTGCAATAGGCGAAGGCCCCTTCGTCGATCTGCGTGACGCTCGCGGGCAGCGACAGGCCCGTGAGGGTAGTGCAGTATACGAATGCCTGCTCGCCGATGGATTGCAGGTTTGAAGGCAGCGTCACGCTCTCCAGGAAGGTGTTCTGATGAAAGCAGTGCGCGCCGATGGCCGTAATGCCATCCGGGATGACGATGCTGCGCAGGCCGGAACACCCGTAAAAAGCGCCTTCGCCGAGATGGGTCAGGCCGGCGGGCAGCTCGAGCGATTGGATCGCGTAGTTTCCATAGAAGGCATAATCGCCGATGGAGATGACGGTGTCCGGGATCGGCGAGATGTCGCTGGTGTAGATGCCTTGAAAGGCGTAATTGCCGATGCTCCGGATGCCGTATTCGGTGCTGTTGATCACGATGTGGGTGATTTTTTGGGCGTTGGAGTACCAGGGCGCGCCCTTTGAAGCGTAGTCGTACATGTCGCCGAAGCCGGTCAGGGTCAGCGTCGCGCCATAGCCGTTGTTGCCCGACCCGGCCGTATACTTCCAGGTGATGTACTTGCCGCAGCTGCCGCTGGTGGCGGCCAGCGCGGCGGGGACGAGCAGCGCGGCGACGAGCGCCAGCGCGAGCAGCAGGGATAGCTTTTTCATATTCTCAATCCTTTCCATCGGCAGGGACAATCTGGCGTTAAAGGACATAGGTACACATTTTAATAAAAGTATAACAGACGAAAAAAGGAATGTCAACCGCTCGCGCGCAATAAAGGCCTTCCCTTGAGGGAAGGCCTTTGGAATGTGGCGCGACAGCCTGCCGATGAGCCGGGGGGCGGCTTTATCCGTTGGCGGGCAGGCGGATCACCCGGATCCCGTTCACGCCCAGCTCCGTTTTGCCGCCGACTTCCTCGCCGGTCAGCGCGTCCGTGCCCTTGGGCAGGGCGACGCTTACCGGCCCGCGAGTGAAGTTCATCACGAACAGCATGTCGCCCCTCTGGGCGACCTGCACGCCCGCGGGGAGGTGGTCCACGAGGGGCTTCACGCCGATCTCATCAAAGATCGCGCTGTAGAAGTCGTCCAGGAAGTCCGCCTCGGGGCGGGTGGCGACGTAGAAGGCCGCGCCGGCGCCGAGGCTGTTCCTGGTGACGCAGGGCTGCCCGGCGTAGAAGTCCTTTTCATAGGTGCCCAGCACCTGGGCGGTCTCTGCGTGGATCAGGTCGCACAGGTCGCGGCAGGGGTAGACCCTGCCGTTCATGCGGATGCCGTTGCGCTCGTCGTCGTACAGGCCGTCGATCTCCTCGCACCAGATGCCCAGCGCCTTGCGCAGCGGGCCGGGGAAGCCGCCCAGGAAGCACAGGTCGTCCCTGTCCACCCGGCCGGTATAGGCGGTGCAGACCAGCGCGCCGCCGCTTTTCACATATTCCGTCAGCCGCTCGGCCACGCCTGGGCGCAGCATGTACAGCATGGGCGCGGCGACGAGCTGATAGCCGGAGAAGTCCCGGGTCTCGTCGATCACGTCGATGTTCACACCCTGACGGGAAAGCGCCCGGTAGTGCTCCAGCACGGTTTCCAGGTAGTGCTTGTCCCGGCGCGGGCCCTCGCAGGTGTCCAGCGCCCAGCGGTTTTCGGTGTCCCAGATCAGCGCCACGGGAGCCTCGGGCATCTTGCCCTGCAGGCCGTTCAGCTTTTGAAGCGCCCGACTCACGTCCTGCACGTCCCGGAAGGTGCGGGTGTGCTCGTGGCCGACGTGATCCACCACCGCGCCGTGGAACTTTTCGCTGGAACCCCGGCTCTTGCGCCACTGGAAGTACTGCACCGTGTCCGCGCCGTGGGCCACGGCCTGCAGGCTGGAGAGGAGGTGCATCCCCGGCTTCTTCAGCTTGCACACCTCCTGCCAGTTCACCTGGCTGGGCGTGGACTCCATCAGCGCGAAGGGCTGCTGCTTCAGGCAGCGCATCAGGTCGTAGTTGAAGGCGGCGACCGCAGCCGTCCACTCCTCGTCAGGGCCGCCCCAGCGGGGATAGCTGTCGTAGCTGGCGAAGTCGATGGCCTTCGAAAGTTCAAAGTAGTTCAGCTGGCCGTACAGCTCCATCAGGTTGGTGGTCACGGGCAGCTGGGGCGTCAGAGCGCGCAGCGGCGCGGCCTCGGCGCGGATGAAGTCCGCGGTCTGGCGGGTGACGAACCGCTGCCAGGCCAGGCTCAGCCCGTGCACGGACATTTCGCCGATGGGCGTGGGGCTGTGGATCTGCTCCCAGTCGGTGACGGTGTGGCTCCAGAAGCCGTTCCACCAGGCGTGGTTCAGCGCGCTCAGCGTGCCGTACGCTTCCTTCAGGTAGTCCCGGAAGGCGGCCTGGCACAGCTCGCAATGGCAGTCGCCGCTGTATTCGTTGGAGATGTGCCAGCCCACCACCGCCGGGTGACGGCCGAAGCGCTCGGCCAGGGCGGCGTTGATCTTATTCACGAAAGCCCTGTAGACGGGGGAGGTGAAGCAGTGGTTGTGCCGTCCGCCGCGCAGGTTGCGGCCGCCGTCGGCGCGCACCCGAAGCACCTCCGGGTACTTCTGACTCATCCAGGCCGGGCGCGCGCCGCTGGGCGTGGCCAGGAAGGCGGAGATGCCCGCCGCGTGCATATTGTCCAGCACGTCCTCCAGCCAGTCGAAGTCGTACTTGCCCTCCTCCGGCTCCAGGGCGCTCCAGGCGAAGATGCCCACGCTCATCAGGTTGCAGCCGGCCAGCCGCATCAGGCGGATGTCCTCCTTCAGGATCTCCGGGCAGTCGCGCCACTGGTCGGGGTTGTAGTCGCCGCCGTGGCCCAGGAAGGGCAGGTTCAGGGTGGGCATGGGCTTACCTCCTGTATCGTCATGAATTGCCATCATTATACACTGGACGGGGGCAAAACGCAAGGCGCGGGGCCTTGAGTTTTCCGGGGATTTGGTATAGAATAATTTGGGAAACAATTGCGACGGAGGTTATATGATATGTGGACGGTAAAGCAGCAGTGCGCGCTGCACGATGAGATTTTGAAGGAGCGGCTGACCACGCTGATGCCACGGCTGATGCGGGAATGCGGCGTGGAGATGTGGGTGGTGATCTCCCGGGAGTACGACGAGGATCCCCTGTTCAGGACGCTGGTGCCCGCGCTGGTGAAAAACGCAGGGCGGACCACCTGCCTGGTGTTCAGCCTGGACGGCGAGGGGCATTACGAGGCGCTGAACCTGTCCCGGCCGAACGACCGCTTCGACGGCTTCTATACCCAGGCCATGGATCGGCGGGACGACGTGTTCCAGGCGCTGAACCACCTGATCGCCCGGAAGAAGCCCTCCCGGGTGCACGTGGACGTGTCCAACGAGTGTCCCATGGCGGACGGGCTGAGCAAGAACCTATACGAGCGCATGGTGACGGCCACCAACGGCGGCGTGCGCTTCGTCAGCGCCGAGGAGATCGCCATCCGCTGGGTCGAGACCCGCACGGCACGGGAGCTGGAGCTGTATCCCGAGATCTACAAGCTGATGATGGACATCGTGGACGAGGTGTTCTCCGCAGATTTCATCACCCCCGGCGTCACCACCACCACCGACGTGGAGTGGGGCATCATGCAGCGGGTGAACGCACTGGGGCTGCCCTGCTGGTTCTCCCCGGACGTGGACCTGCAGCGCATGGGCGGTACGGATTTCAGGATGTTTGGCGAAGTGATCCTGCCCGGCGACATCGTGCACTGCGACGTGGGGCTGGTCTGCCTGGGCCTGCACACCGACACCCAGCGCAACGTCTATATCGGCAGGCCCGGGGAGGATGAGATCCCCGCCGGCATCCGGGACGTCTTCCGCACCGGCTGCCGCTTCCAGGACATCGTGCGCGGCCACTATGCCGCCGGGCGCACCGGCAACGAGATCCTGCGGCTGTCGCTGGAGCAGGCGAAGGCCGAGGGCATCCGGGCCATGAGCTACTGCCACCCCATCGGCACCTTCGGCCACAGCGCCGGGCCCTGCGTGGGGCTGTTCGACAACCAGCTCTTCGTGCCCGGCCACGGGGAGTACGTGATGCACGACGACACCTGCTATGCCCTGGAGCTGAACATCACCCAGGCCGTGCCCGAGTGGGGTGGCCAGGACGCGTGCATGATGCTGGAGGAGACAATCGCCTTCACCGGCGGCGAGACGAGGTTTATGGACGACAAGCGGGAGATCATACGGTTCATCAAATGCTGATTTATCGCTGCGCTTGAATCAGGAATGAGGAATGAGGAGTGGAGGCGCAAATCCCTGCGGGATTTGTTTTGATTGAAGAGGACGGAAGAGTGCTGAAACGCCGCTTGTCCCTTTTCAATCGAAGAAATCCGTCAGGATTTCCTCCCGAATTCCTCATTCCTCACTCCTCATTCCTCATTTATGAGCGTCAGCCCGACAAATCAGGAATCCCCACTTCCAGGAAAAAGACCGGCCCCGGTTCCTTTCGGAACCGGGGCCGGCTGCCGTTCAGGCGTCAGACGGAATTATTCCGCGTCCTGGGTGGCGTACTGGAAGAAGAAGTAGCCCAGGGAGGTGAAGCCCACGTTGCCGATGGTGCTCGCCTTGCAGTAGGGCTGGGTGTAGAAGTACAGGGGAGCCACGGGGAAGCCGCCCTCGCTGTACAGCAGCTTCTCGGCGTCATAGAGGATCTGATCGCGCTCGGCGCCGGGCAGGGTGGCCTTGGCCTTGGTGATCATATCGTCGAACTCGGTGTTGGAGTACACGCCGTAGTTGTTGCTCTGGCCGGTGACCATCAGCTCCAGGTAGGTGACGGGATCGTTGTAGTCCGCGATCCAGCCCAGGCGCGCCACGCCGAACTTGTGCTCGCCGAGGCCGTTGGTGTAGGTCGCCCACTCCTGGTTCTCGGTGGTGATGTTCATGTTCAGCACGGTCTTCCAGTCCTCGCCGCAGGCTTCGGCGATGGCCTTGTGGGTGTCGGAGGTGTTGAAGTTGTAGACCACGGTGGTGTCGGGATCCCAGGCGCCATCCTCGACGGCCTCGTTGTAGAGCTGCTCAGCCAGCTCGCAGCGGCCGGAGTAGGTCTCCAGGTCGGCATCGGGATACTGCTCGGCCAGCCAGGCATACAGAGCGCCCAGCTCGGTGCCCTCGGAGAAGTCATTGCCCTCGGAATCCAGGATACCGGCGGCCACGAGGCCGGTGGCGGGAACCTGACCGCCCTGGGTGACGTTCTCGACGATGTTGTCGCGGTCGATGGACAGGGTCATGGCAGCGCGCACGCGCCAGTCCTCGATCTTCAGGCAGTTCAGGTACAGGTAGTAGGTGCCCACATAGGGGTTGATGAAGCAGTCGCCGGACTCCTGCAGGCTGGCGATCATGTCGGTGGGGAAGCTGTCGATGAACTGCCACGCGCCGCTCTGATAGCTGGACAGGATGGCGGTCTCGCTGTCGGACAGGTTCCAGATGATGGCATCCGGGCCCAGCTTGTCAGCGTCATAGTACTTGTCGTTGGGCTCCATGCGGATGTAGCTGTCGTGCACCCACTCGGTCACCTTGTAGGCGCCGTTGACCACGATGTTCTCGGGGTCGGTCCAGTTGTCGCTGCCCTCGACCACGTCCTGGCGCAGGGGCATCAGGGACGGGAAGGCGCACATGCTCAGGAAGTAGGCACAGGGGCTCTCCAGGGTGATCTGGACGGTCTTGTCGTCCAGGGCCTCGATGGCCAGGGTGTCGGGGTCGGCTTCGCCGGCCTGGATCTCAGCGGCGTTCAGCACGATGTGATCCAGGAAGTAGCCGTACTCGGACGCGGTGTCCGGATTCACCAGACGCTTCCAGCTGTACACGAAGTCCTGGGCCTTCACGGGCTCGCCGTCGGACCAGAAGATGTCGTCGCGCAGGGTGAAGGTGTAGACGGTCTGGTCCTCGGAGATCTCATAGGACGCAGCCTGGCCGCACACGATCTCGGTGTTGAACATGCCGGTGTCCTCGGTGAGGTTCTCGTCGGTCAGCTCGTACTTCATCAGACACTCGAACTGATGGTTGGTCATCATGGCGGCGTCAACGGAGTTGGCCAGGTTGGGATCGATGGTCTCGGGCTCGGAAGCGACGCACACGTTCAGCTCGAACGGGGCTTCTTCTGCCATGGCCGGGACCAGCGCCAGAACCAGGCACATCGCCAGGATCAGGGAAACGATCTTCTTCATGGTTGGGTTCCTCCTTGTGATGTATATACATTTCACCGTTCCGGTGAAGTGTAGTCGTGGTCAGCTCCCGTCGGGGAGCGCTCAGCCCAGGCCCTCAAGTCTGTGGCAGGCCGCGAAATGCCCGGGCGCATACTCCTTCAGGCGGGGCATGTCCCGCTTGCAGATGTCCGTGGCGTAGGGGCAGCGGGTGTGGAAGCGGCAGCCGCTGGGCGGGTTGATGGGGCTGGGGATGTCGCCCTCCAGCAGGATGCGCTGGCGGGTCTTGTTCTTCTCCGGGTCCGGCAGCGGCACGGCGGAGAGCAGCGTCTGGGTGTAGGGGTGGATGGGGTGGTTGCACAGCTCATAGCTTTCTGCCAGCTCCACCAGGTTGCCCAGGTACATCACGCCGATGCGGTTGGAGATGTGGCGTACCACGGAGATGTCATGGGCGATGAACAGGTAGGTCAGGCCGATCTGCTCCTGCAGGTCCTCCAGCATGTTCACCACCTGGGACTGTATGGACACGTCCAGCGCCGAGATGGGCTCGTCGCAGACGATGAACTCCGGGTTCACCGCCAAGGCGCGGGCGATGCCCACGCGCTGCTGCTGGCCTCCGGAAAACTCGTGGGGGAAGCGGTTGGCGTGCTCGGTGTTCAGGCCCACCTCGTCCAGCAGCTCGTTGATGCGCTCCCGCCGCTCGGCCTTGCCGGTGCACAGCTTGTGGATGTCCAGGGCCTCGCCCACGATCTCGCCCACCGTCATGCGGGGGTCCAGGGAGGCGGAGGGGTCCTGGAAGATGATCTGCATCTTGCGCCGGTAGGGCAGCATGGGCACGGCGATCTTCGCGTCGCTGTCGTAGATGGTCTGGCCGTCGTAGACGATCTTGCCGCTGGTGGGCTCGTGCAGCCGGATGATGGCCCGGCCCAGCGTGGACTTGCCGCAGCCCGACTCGCCCACGATGCCCAGCGTCTCGCCCTTGTAGATGGAGAAGGACACGGACTCCACGGCCTGCACGTACTGCCTGCGGGCCAAGAGGCCGCCGCCCTTGACGGCGAAGTACTTGCGCAGGTTCTCGATCTCGATCAGCTTGTTGGTGTACTGGGTCATTTGCCGCTCGCCTCCTCGCCGTCGTCCTCCATGAAGTGCAGCCAGCACGCGCTGGTGTGGCCGTCGCCGTAGTCGGCAAAGGGCGGCTTCTGGCGCAGGCAGATCTTGCGGCAATCCTTGCAGCGCGGCGCGAAGTTGCAGCCCTTGGGCGGGTTCAGCAGGTCGATGGGGGTGCCCTCGATGGGGATCAGCCGCTCGTGGCCGTCGCTGTCCAGACGGGGCATGGATGCCAGCAGCCCCTTGGTGTAGGGGTGCAGCGGGTTGTAGAATATGTCGTTCACCTTGCCCTGCTCCACGATCTTGCCGGCGTACATCACCGACACGCGGTCGCAGATCTCGGCCACCACGCCCAGGTTGTGGGTGATGAAGATGATGGAGGTCTGCTCCTCCTGCTGCAGCTTTTTCATCAGCTCCAGGATCTGGGCCTGGATGGTCACGTCCAGGGCGGTGGTGGGCTCGTCGGCAATCAGCAGCTTGGGCTTGCAGATCAGCGCCATGGCGATCATCGCGCGCTGGCGCATGCCGCCGGAGAACTCGTGGGGATACTGGTCGATGCGCTTTTCGGCGTTGTTGATGCCCACCAGCTCCAGCATCTCGATGGCGCGCTTTCGGGCGTCCTGGGGGGAAATGCTGCTGTCGTGGCAGGTCAGCGCCTCCATCAGCTGGTTGCCGATGGTGTAGACCGGGTTCAGGCAGGTCATGGGGTTCTGGAAGATCATGCTGACCTTGTTGCCTCGGAACTGGCGCATCTGCTCGGGCGTGTAGGCCAGCAGGTCCTCGCCCTCAAAGGTGATGGAGCCGCCCACCACCTTGCCCGGGTTCTGCAGCAGGCCGATGATCGAGTAGGCCTCCACGCTCTTGCCGGAGCCGGATTCGCCAACCACGCCCATGACCTCGTTGTAGCCCAGGGAATAGGAGATGCCGTCCACCGCCTTGACCTCGCCGGCGGGGGTGAAAAAGGATACCCGGAGGTCCTTGACCTCAATCAGCCTGTCGTTCTCAGCCATTTCGGTCGCCTCCTCACTTCTTCAGGCGCGGATCCAGCGCGTCGCGCAGGCCGTCGCCGATCAGGTTCAGGGAAAGTACGATGATCGTCAGTATGACCGCGGGATAGATCAGGCGGTCGGGGAATATCTCGATGGTGGCCAGCGCGTCGGAGCACAGCGAGCCCAGGCTGGCCATCGGCGCGGAGACGCCCAGGCCCAGGAAGGACAGGAAGGACTCCAGGAAGATGGCCGAGGGGATCTGCAGGCAGGTGGTGATCACCAGCGCGCCCACGGCGTTGGGCAGCAGGTGCCGCCGGATGATGCGGGTCTTCGAAGCGCCCAGGGCCACCGCCGCGTTCACGTATTCCTGCTCCTTCAGCTGCAGCACCTGGCCGCGCACAATGCGGGCCATGGTGACCCAGTAGAGCAGGGCGAAGGTGATGAAGATGCTGACGATGCCGGGGCCAAGGTCGCCCAGGATGGCGCCGATGCCCGTCTTGTGGGCGTCGAACCAGGCCCGCAGCGGGTCGGTGAGCACCACCTGCAGCAGCAGCACGATCAGTACCTCGGGGATGGAGTAGATCAGCTCTACGATGCGCATCATCACGAAGTCCACCGCGCCGCCGGCCAGGCCGGAGATGGCTCCGTATATGGAGCCGATCACCAGCACGATCAGCGCCGCCGCGATGCCGATGATGATGGACACCTGCGCGCCGTACATGGTGCGGGCCATCAGGTCGCGGCCGGAGGAGTCCGTGCCGAACACGTGGGGGAACACGCTGTTGACCAGCTTCAGCGGCTGGGCGCCCTCGGCGGGGGCGTCGGACAGCTCCACGGGGGTGCTCTTCTCCCAGGTGCCGTCCTCGTTCAGGTCCTTCATCTTCACCACGAACAGCGGCTCCTCGGCGTCGGCGTCCAGCGCCAGCACCGATTTCTCGATGGCCTTTTTCAGCGTGAAGGCGTACGTCTTGCCGCCATAGTTGATGGTGTAGTCGCCCTTCTTGATGGCGGTCAGGCTGCCGGATTTCAGCGTGGTGGCGTAGAAGGCGTCGCAGTTTTTGCTCATGGCGATGACCAGCTGTTCCTCCTCGGAATACTCCATGGAGGCCAGCTTTTGCGACGAGCGGTACTGGTCGGCGTAGTTATACGGGATCAGCCGGGGCCCCAGGAAGGCAAACAGCAGGCACAGTATGAACACGAACAGCGCCACCATGGACACCGTGTTGGCCTTGAAGCGCCGGGCCGCATCCCGCCAGTAGGAGACGCTCTTGTGCTTGTAGACCACGGATTCCTTTTCCGTGTCGGTGGCGGCCTGGAAGTCGTCGGCGGTAAGGCCGAAGGTCTCCTCGATCTTGTCCGGGTCCACCTGGAAGGGGCTGAGCTTGGCGAAGTTGTATTTCATGTGTCTCTCAGCCCTCCTTTGAAGTCAGCGTGATGCGTGGGTCGACGATCTTGTAGGCGATGTCCACCACCAGGTTCATGAAGATGACCAGCGCGGAGAGGATGACCGTGGTGGCCATGATGATGGTGTAGTCGCGGTTCATCACGCTCTGGACGAAGTACTTGCCCAAGCCGGGGATCTGGAAGGTGGATTCCACCACGAAGCTGCCCGTGATGATGCCCGCCATGACCGGGCCCAGGTAGGTGATGACCGGGATCAGCGAGTTGCGCAGCGCGTGCTTCAGCACCAGCTTGCTGGTCTTGACGCCCTTGGCGCGGGCGGTGCGGATGTAGTCCTGGTTGATGGCGTCCAGCATGCTGGTGCGCGTCAGCTTGGCCAGGTAACAGGTGTAGTAGAAGGACAGGCTGATCACCGGCATGATGTAGGACCGGAAGTCCGTCAGCTCGCCGGATTTCACAGGCAGCAGCGGCAGCTTCACCGCGAACGTGGCCAGCAGCAGCGTGGCCAGCACGAAGGTGGGCACGGCCACGCCCACCGTGGTCACCACCCGCAAAAAGCCGTCCAGCCAGCTGCCCCGGTGATAGGCGGCGATGCAGCCCAGGGGGATGCCCACGAGGATCGCCAGCGCCAGCGCCGACAGGCCCAGCTTGATGGAGCGGGTGAATTTGCCCTGGTTGAATATGATGTCCTTGACGCTGGTGCCCTCCTGCATCTTCAGGGAGACGCCCAGGTCGCCGCGCAGGTAGTTGACCACGTAGTTCTTGAACTGCACGATCAGCGGCTTGTCCAGGCCGTACTTCTTGAACGCCAGCTCGATGGCGTGGGGCGACGCCTTCTCGGACAGGAAGGGGTTGCCGGGAATGGCGTTCATCAGGAAAAACGTGACGGCCATGATGATCAGCAGCGTGGCGACGGCGGCCAGTATGCGCTTTAAAATGTAGGAGAACATGCTTTCAACCTCTCAGTTCGTTGATGGGATCCGGCCCGGGACTCACTCCCCGTTCAGCTTCATCTTGATGATGCCGCGATAGCGGGGGCTGGTGCGCTCCAGGGTATAGGGCTCGCCCGGCAGCACGGGATACCGGTCCAGCAGGGCTCGGATGGCACCCTGCTCGCCCTCGTCCAGCTCGAAGGAGAACAGGCGGTCGTTGTCGGCCACGTGGCGGCTGTTGCGCACGCCCACGATGGCCGCGGCCACGCCCGGCTGCTCAAGGATATAGCGGGTGGCCACGTTGGACACGCTCACGCCGTGGCCGTCGGCAATCTGCTTCAGCAGCTTCAACAGCGCCTGCATGCCCTCCAGCCCCAGGCTGTCCTCGATGACCTGCATGTATTTTACCTGTGAGCGGGTCTGGGGCGTGAAGTCCGCCTGGCCCAGGTACCTTTCCGACAGGAAGCCGCCGGAGAGCGTGCCGTAGCAGAACATGGCGATGCCGTGCTCCCGGCAGTATTTCAGCTGGCTTGCCTCGACGCGGCGGTCGAACATGGAGTACTGGGCCTGTATGGAGGCCACGGGGATGCCCGCGTCCACCAGCTGGGCCAGGTGCTGCGTATCGAAGTTGGTCACGCCGATCCGGCGGATCTTGCCCGCCTGGCGCAGCCGCTCCAGGTGCCCGGCCACTTCCAGGCAGCGGGGCACGTCGTAGTCCCACCAGTGAAACTGTACCAGGTCCAGGCAGTCCCGGTTCAGGCGGGTCAGGCTGCGGTCGATGATGTGCTGGGTGTCCTCGAAGGACACGGTCTCGAGCCTGTCCAGGTCCGGCACGTATTTGGTGTGGATCTGCAGGCAGTCGTGGCTGTAGCCGCCCATGGCCTTCAATTCGCCCACGAAGCGGCCGATGAAGTCCTCCGCGCCGGTGTAGATGTCGGCGCAGTCGAAGGTGGTGAAGCCGCGCTCATAGAGCATGTGGAAGGCGCGCATCACGTCGTCCATGTCCAGCGCGCCGGACAGGCTGTGGCCCTCGCTCAGCTGCCAGCAGCCGTTGATGACCCGGTTGATGCGATAGCCGCCGGGCAGCTCGTACTTGCGGTTGGTATCAGTCATTTGGTTCGTCTCCTGTGGGGATTTCCACCACGGTGCAGTCGCCGTGGCGCAATGTGCGCCGACCCACGCGGCTGATTTTGAACATCGCGCCGCAGTTGGGGTCCGGGCAGGCGATCAGCGCGTCCGAACGCATCCAGTCGTTGTCCTGCAGGGGCCGCTGCTTCGCGGGCAGCAGGGGCAGCAGCGCCGAGAGCGCGTACATCGAAAAGCGCCGGGTCTGGGGGAAGACCAGATCCTCGCCCTGCACCAGGAACCAGTCGCCCGCCCGATGGCCGCAGACCATGGGTCGGTCGGTGGCGACCACCTCCACTTTCAGGTCGTACAGGTCAAAGCTGTCGTCCGCCATGGCTGCCTCCAGCGCCGCCGAATGGAGAGAGCGCCCCGCGCCGGGCGCGATTTGGGCATATTGTTCCATTCAAGCGTTTTAGTATACTACCTTATTATATCCAAGTTTGGCCCCGGCGTCAATCGAGTTCGCCGAGTTATCACATTTATCACGATGATTTAATAAAACGTTACAACGACACAGCGACAGCTTACGCTGTCGCCCGGACCGCCGATAAAGCCCGCAAACGCAGAAATCCCCCCTGAAAACCGCTTGCGCGGAAGGGATTTCTGCTTCCTGCGTCAGGACAGCCTGCCAATTCGGTTGCTTACGCTTGTGCAAGCGCCCTCATTGGCAGGCTGCCCTTTCTTGTCCTGCAGGCTTTCTCAACGGCCTGCCGGTTATTGGGCTTACCCGATGTCGTAAACGCTCCGGGCCGTCACGTCACCGGGCGTGCCGTGCAGCACCTTCACGCGCCGCTCCCCGGCGTTCATGTCGAAGAAATTGTCGGAGAGCACCGCATCGCCGCCGCATTGGATTTCCACGCTGCGGGCGTAGGCGCTTGCCGTGACCACGATCTCGTCCCCGTCCACGCGGGCCGTCAGCTTCGGGTCTTCGAAGCGGAAGTGCTTCGGCGGGCAGAACAGCACCGTGCCGCCGCCCACGTATTGGCCGCTGGCGTCCGTGAGCTCGTAGGCGTAGTAGCAGCCGTAGGTGTCCCGGTCCGGGAAGTCCTGTTCGTCCAGCCAGATGGCCGACAGCGCGGGCACGTTCACCTCGAAGCTGCCCTCCTCGATCACCGTGGCGTCGCACCGCCGCAGCGACCAGCGGGCCGTGCCGGTGAAAGGCGCCATGGTCTCGTTGGACACATTCAGCCGCGCGGACTTTTTGAGATGGAAGGGCTCGGCGTTCACGTTGCTGTCCTGGCTGAGCACGCCCTCCTCGTGGCAGGAGATCAAGACCGGGGCGAAAAACCGCTTTTCGTAGTAGTGCAGGGCCTTCCAGCGGCCGAAGTAGTCCAGGCTGGCCCAGCTGACCACCGGCCAGCAGTCGTTCAGCTGCCAGACCAGCGCGCCCATGCAGCGGCCGCGGTGCCGCCGCCAGTGCTCCACGCCGTACTGGATGGCCTGGGCCTGCAGCAGCTGGGAGGCATAGACGAAGGCGTCAAAGTCCTTCGGGAAGCGGTAGGTCTGGGACAGGTATTCCGCGATCTTGCCGTTGGCGGAGGCGTTGCGCTGGTGCTTCTCCATCACGTAGGAGAACACGTTGCGGTCCTCCGGGACTGGAAGCCGAATTCCGACACATAGCGGAAGTGGTAATTCCGGTAGTCGGTGAAGGGCTTCATACCGTGCCACACGTCCCAGTAGTGCACGTCGCCCTTGGCCGGGTCGTTGGGATTTTCGAAGCTGCCGCCGCTGGAGGGGCTGGAGGGCCAGTAGAAGGCGTCCGGATCCTCTTCCTTCAGTACCTGGGGGATGATGTATTCGAAGATCTTGATGTAGTCCGCCTGGGTGCGCTTGGCGCTGAACCACTTGCCGTCGCCGGTGAAGCTCTCCATCTCGTTGTTGCCGCACCACAGGGCCAGGCTGGCGTGGTGGCGCAGCCGGCGGATGTTGTCGGCGAACTCCGCGCGGATATTGGCCTCGAAGCCCTCCGTCAGGCGGTACTCCGCGCAGGCGAACATGAAGTCCTGCCACACCAGCAGGCCCAGCTCGTCGCAGGCATCGTAGAACCAGTCGTCAGGATAGTAGCCGCCGCCCCAGACGCGCACGGTGTTCATGTTGGCCGCCGCGGCGTCCGCAAGCAGCGCGCGCGTGCGCTCGGGGGTCACCCGGGCCAGCAGGTTGTCCTCGGGGATGTAGTCCGCGCCCATGGCGAATATGGACACGCCGTTGACGCAGTGGCAGAAGCTCTCGCCCCACTGGTCCTTTTCCTGTTTTATGGTCAGCGTGCGCAGGCCGACGCGCCGCTCCCAGCTGTCCAGCTCCGCGCCGTCCAGGCTCAGCGACACGCGCACAGTGTACAGCGGCTGATCTCCATAGCCCCGGGGCCACCAGAGCATGGGATTTTCGATCTCGACCTCACAGCGCTTGCCCGCGCCGGTGAACACCTGTCCGTCGGGGGCGGTGACGGCGGCGTCCACGCGCAGCTCGCCGCCGCCGTAGCGGGAGATGTGGGTGTCGATGTCAAGGGTCACCCGGCCGCCCTCGTGGCGCTGGCGCACCAGCACGCCGCCGATGCGGGCGCGCTCGATGCCGATGATTTCGATATTGCGCCAGATGCCGGCGTCGGGAAGCCTCGGGCCCCAGTCCCAGCCAAACATGCAGGCTGCCTTGCGCAGGTGGGAAAAGCCCCGCATGGCGTCGGTGGAGCCGTCCAGGTGACAGGCGGCGTCCGCCTGGCGGATGAACCGGGTGGGGGAGCGCAGCGTGACGGCGATGGTGTTCTCGCCGGGGTACAGGGCCTCCTTCACGTCAAACTCCCAAGTGCGAAACATGTTGTCGGCACGGCCCACGCTCTTGCCGTTGACGGTGATGTCTGCCAGCGTGTCCAGGCCCTCGCAGCGCAGCAGCACCTTGCGGCAGCCCAGCAGCGCCTCGGGCGCCTCGAAGGCGCGGGTGTAGGTGAAGTCGTGCTCCATCAATTTGAGTGCCTCGGTCTCGTTGTCCCGCCAGAAGGGGTCGGGGATCAATTCGGCGGTCAGCAGGTCGCTGTACACCGAACCGGGCACCGTGGCCGGAACGGCAGAAAACACGGCTTCGCCGGCGCTGGAGACGACATCCAGCGTCCAGGAGCCGTTCAGGGACAGCTTTTGCATGGGTAAGTACCCCCTGTGATTGAAATTAGCGAGAGTATTCTAACGGGTTTTGTATGGAAAGTCAATATGGAATTTGAAAAGAATAGAGGAGACCGGATTGCCACGTCGCTTCGCGCCTCGCAATGACGCGCCGCATGGTTGCGGCTCACCGCGCATGTGCGCGAGATGCCGTTGCGAGGAGGCTGCGCAAGCAGCCGACGTGGCAATCCGGTCCCCTGTATATTTTCTAATATTCCGTTTCCGCCTCAAAGACCTGCTCCACCTTGCCGGTGAGGACGACGGTCTCGTCTGTGTAGCGCACCAGCAGCTTGCCGCCGGGCACCTGCACGGTGATCTCCGCGCCCTTCTTGCACAGGCCGTTTTCGATGGCGGCCGCCGCAGCGGCGCAGGCGCCGGTGCCGCAGGCCATGGTCTCGCCGCTGCCGCGCTCGAAGCAGCGCATGCGCAGCGTGGTGGGGTTCACCACGCGGACGAACTCGGCGTTCACCCGCTGGGGGAACAGAGGCGCGTTTTCAAAGGCTGGGCCGATGGCGTTCAGATCCAGGGCGTCCACCTGGTCCGTGAACACCACGCAGTGGGGGTTGCCCATGCTCGCGCAGGTGACGCGCCACATCTGCCCGGCGATCTCGGCGGGCACGTCGATGATCCGCTCGCCCGGCAGTGTGCAGGGCACGTCCTGCGGCCTGAACGACGCCGGGCCCATGTCCACGGACACGGAGGTCACCTTGCCGTAGCGGGTATACAGGTGCAGCTTCTTCACGCCGCCGGCGGTTTCGATGGTGATGTCGGCGGAGGACACCAGCCCCCGGTCGTACAGGTACTTGCCCACGCAGCGCAGCGCGTTGCCGCCCGTGCCGCCCTCGGTGCCGTCCCGGTTGTACTGGCGCATTTTCGCGTCGGCCACGTCGCTCTTTTCGATCAGCGTCATGCCCTCGGCGCCCACGCCGTAGTGCTGCTCGCACAGCCGCACGCACAGGCTCTCCGGGCAGGCGATGTCGCCGTTCAGGTTGTCGATCAGGATATAGTCGTTGCCGGCGGCCTGCATCTTGGCAAAACGCAGCTTTTCATGGCTGGCGCGCATGTGGTTGATGTCCACCAGCTCGGTGTTTTTCTGGCTGTAGCGGCTCAGCAGGATGTCGGCCAGGGCCCGGGCGGTGTCCAGCGACGTGAAGCAGGGGATGTCCAGTTGCAGGGCCTTGCGGTGCAGGGCAATGTAGTCCCCCATGGTGCTGTCCAGCAGCGCGCCGGTGTAGATGATGTAGTTGATCTTGCCGCTGTCCAGCAGCTCGAAGCAGTGGTCGCTCTCCCGGATGCCGGGGATGGCGGCCACGGGGATGCCCAGCGTTTGGATGGTCTGGGCGGTGCCCTCGGTGGCGTAGAGGTCGCAGCCCAGGTCGCTGAAGCGGCGCGCCACGTCGATGATCTCCGGATAGTCGTATTCGTCCACGGAGAGCAGCACGCCGGTGCGCTCGCCGGGGTGGGGCAGCCGCGTACCCGCGCTGACCAGGCCCTTGAACAGCGCCTCGGACAGCGTCTTGCCGATGCCCAGCACCTCGCCGGTGCTCTTCATCTCCGGGCCCAGGTAGCTGTTGGCGTCGGTGAGCTTCTCGAAGCTGAACACCGGCACCTTCACGGCCCAGTAGGGCGGGGTCTTATAGAGGCCCGTGCCATAGCCCTGGTCGATCAGCCTCTGGCCGATCATCACCCGGCTGGCCAGGTCCACCATGGGCACGCCCGTCACCTTTGAGATGTAGGGGATGGTGCGGCTGGCCCGGGGATTCACCTCGATCACGTACAGCTCGCCGTGGTACACCAGGTACTGTATGTTCACCAGACCCTTCGTGCCCAGCGCCAGGGCCAGCTTGGTGCTGCTCTCCACCACGGTCTCCATCATGGCGTCGTCCAGCGAGAACGGGGGATAGACGGCGATGGAGTCGCCGGAGTGCACGCCCGCGCGCTCCACGTGCTGCATGATGCCGGGGATCAGCACGTCTGTGCCGTCGCTGATCACGTCCACCTCCAGCTCCACGCCGGGCATGTATTTGTCCACCAGGACGGGGTTTTCGATGCCCCCGGCCAGGATGCGGCTCATGTAGGTGACCACGTCCTTCTCCTCGTGGGCGATGGTCATGTTCTGGCCGCCGATGACATAGCTGGGCCGCAGCAGCACCGGGTAGCCCAGGGCTTCCGCCGCCTCCAGGGCCTCGTCCATGGTGTGCACGCCCCGGCCCTTGGGCCTGCGGATGGCGAACTGCTCCAGCAGCGCGTCGAAGCGCTCGCGGTCCTCGGCGATGTCGATGCCCTCGGCGCTGGTGCCCAGGATGTTCACGCCCGCCTGGTCCAGGTGCTGGGTCAGCTTGATGGCCGTCTGGCCGCCGAAGGCCACCACCACGCCCACGGGCTTCTCCACCTCCAGGATGCGCATGACATCCTCGTCGGTCAGCGGCTCGAAGTACAGCCGGTCGGCGGTGTCGTAGTCGGTGGAGACGGTCTCCGGGTTGTTGTTCACGATCACCACGTCGTAGCCCAGCTGCTTCAGCGTCCACACGCAGTGCACGCTGGAGTAGTCGAACTCGATGCCCTGGCCGATGCGGATGGGGCCGGAGCCCAGCACGACGATCACCGGCTTGCCGCTGCGGGGGAAGCTGCGAGAATCGCAGACGGCGTCGAAGGTGCCGTAGAAATAGGGGGTCTCGGCGTCGAACTCCGCCGCGCAGGTGTCCACCATCTTGTAGGCAGAGCGGGACTTGGGCAGGTCCTTGCGGCCGGAGAGACGGGAAAGGGCCGCGTCCGGGTAGCCCAGCCGCTTGCCCAGGAAGTAGTCCTCGTCGGTGAGGCCGCCGGTGATGCGGTTTTCAAAGTCCGCCAGGTTCTTCATCTTGTACAGGAACCAGCGGTCGATCTTCGTGATGTCGTAGATCTCGTCGATGCTCACGCCCGACTTGATGGCCTCGAATACGGTGAAGATGCGGTTGTCGTCGCCGTCCTTCAGCCGCTCGGTCACGGGCCGGTCGCCGTCGTAGGGCCTGTTCAGCGTGTCCAGCTTGATCTCGGCGCCGCGCACGGCCTTCATCAGCGCCATCTCGAAGGAGGGCGCGATGCTCATCACCTCGCCGGTGGCCTTCATCTGGGTGCCCAGCTTGCGGGAGGCGGTGGTGAACTTGTCGAAGGGCCACTTGGGGAACTTCACCACGATGTAGTCCACCGCGGGCTCAAAGCAGGCGCAGGTCTTGCCGGTGATCTCGTTCCTGATCTCGTCCAGCGTGTAGCCCAGGGCGATCTGGGTGGTCACCTTGGCGATGGGATAGCCGGTGGCCTTGCTGGCCAGGGCCGAGGAGCGGCTTACCCGGGGGTTCACCTCGATGACGGCGTATTCAAAGCTGTTCGGGTCCAGGGCGAACTGGCAGTTGCAGCCGCCCACGATGCCCAGGGCGTTGATGATGTTCAGCGACGCGCTGCGCAGCATCTGGTATTCCCGGTTCGACAGCGTCAGCGCCGGGGCCACGACGATGGAATCGCCGGTGTGCACGCCCACGGGGTCCACGTTCTCCATGCTGCACACGGCGATGCAGTTACCCGCGGCGTCGCGCATGGTCTCGAACTCGATCTCCTTCCAGCCGGCGATATATTTCTCCACCAGGATCTGCGTGATGGGGGAGGCGTCCAGGCCGGTGCGGGCGGCGGACTTCATCTCATCCTTATTATATGCCACGCCGCCGCCGGTGCCGCCCAGGGTGAACGCGGGGCGGATGATGACCGGGTAGCCGATCTTTTCCGCGATCTCAAGCGCCGTGTCCACGTCCTCGGCGATGTCCGACGGGATGACCGGCTCGCCGATCTGCTCCATGGTGTCCTTGAACAGCTGCCGGTCCTCGGCCTTGTCGATGGCCTTGGCGTTGGTGCCGATCAATCTCACGCCGTGGGCCTGGAGGAAGCCCTCCTTGTCCAGCTGCATGGCCAGGGTCAGGCCTGTCTGGCCGCCCAGGCCCGCCAGCATGCTGTCCGGCTTTTCCTTTTCGATGATGCGCTTCACGGTCTCGACCGTCAGCGGCTCCAGGTAGATCTCGTCCGCCAGGGCCTTGTCGGTCATGATGGTGGCCGGGTTGCTGTTCACCAGCACCACGTTCACGCCCGCCGCCTTCAGTACGCGGCAGGCCTGGGCCCCGGCGTAGTCAAACTCCGCCGCCTGGCCGATGACGATGGGGCCGGAGCCGATCATCAGAACCTTCTTTATATCCTTGTTCAGTGGCATTGCATACAGCTCCTTTCGGAAGGAGGATTGATAAACTGAATTAGGAATGAGGAATTAGGAATGAGGAATGATGGAGCAAATTCCTGATGGAATTTGTTTTATTGTGGAGGAGCGGTTAGGATGGTGCTTGGAATCTATGAAATCCCGGAGGGATTTCAACTGCCATTCCTAATTCCTCATTCCTGATTCCTGATTATCCAGCATCATCTCTACAAATCGATCGAACAGCACGCTGGTGTCCCTGGGCCCGGCGCAGGCTTCCGGGTGGAACTGCACGGTGAAGGAGCGCCATTCGGGGTAGTCCACGCCCTCGCAGGTGCGGTCGTTGGCGTTCACATAGCGCACCTCGCCCACGGGTAAGCTCTCGGATACGACGGCATAGCCGTGGTTCTGGCTGGTGATGTAGGTGTGGCCGGTCTTCAGGTCGATCACGGGCTGGTTGCCGCCCCGGTGGCCGTACTTCAGCTTCATGGTCGCGCCGCCTGCGGCGATGGCCATCATCTGGTGGCCCAGGCACAGCCCGAACAGCGGCACCTTGCCCAGCAGCTTTTTGATCTCGGCGATGCAGCCGGTATTTTCCGCCGGGTCGCCGGGGCCGTTGGACAGCATCACGCCGTCGGGGTTTCCCGCCAGGATGGCCTCGGCGGGGGTGTTCGCGGGCACGACGGTCACCTCGCAGCCCCGGGCGCACAGCTCGCGCACGATGTTGCGCTTGGTGCCGTAGTCGATCAGCGTGACGGCGCACTGCTTCTCGCCCTTGGCGGGATAGACGGCGGTTTCCTTCGCCGAGGTCTTTTCCACGCCGCAGGTGACGGCGTAGGCATTCAGCGCGGACAGGTCGTCCGGCACATGATCCGAGATCATGGCGTTCATCACGCCGCTCTCGCGGATGCGCTGGGTGACGGCCCGGGTGTCGATGCCGCAGATGCCCGGCACGCCGTGCTTTTTCAGGAACGCGTCCAGGTCGTACTGGCTGCGGAAGTTGCTGGGCTGGCGGCACCAATCGCGCACCACATAGCCCCGCACGTGGCAATCGCCCTCGAAGTCCTCCTCGATGATACCGTAGTTGCCCACGGCGGGGAAGGTCTGCATCACGATCTGGCCGTAGTAGCTGGGGTCGGTGAGCGTCTCGATGTAGCCCACCACGCCGGTGTTGAACACCAGCTCGCCCAGGCCCGCGGCCGGCGCGCCGAAGCCCTCGCCCTCATAGACGGAGCCGTCGGCCAGGATTAAATATGCTTTGGACATTGGCGTTTTCCTCCCTTTGAACGGAAGCTGTCAGGCGATTTCATTTCCAGTGAAACGCGATCACGTGGTTGACGGGATTGTAGCCCCAGGCTTTCACGGCGTTGCAGGCCCGGCCCTTCCGGCCGATCCAGCAGTGGCTTCGCAGCTTTTGCCAGACGACCGCGCCATTCCCGGGCATGTCCTTCAGCCGCACCTCGGTGACCGCCTGCTTCAGCTTGAACTGAGCCATCAGCGCCTCCGCCAGCTGGGGGATGTCCCGGGCCACGGGCAGGGGACAGCGGCTGGTGGAGCAGGGCGGCAGGGGATAGTCATGCACGGGCCAGTGGTTGCTGCCGATCTCCTCGTCGGAGAGGGCCAGGTAGGCGTGGGAGAGGTAGCTGTCGTTGTTGTCGTCCCAGGTGACGTCCACGTGGTGGCAGTGGCCGTCCACGTGCACGATGTTCCAGGCGTGCAGCTCCGGCTTTCCGGCGGGGTTCGTGGCCTTGCCGTGGACCACCATGCAGCTCAGCCCCGCCAGGTTCATCAGGTACTTGTACGCCCGGGCGATGCCGCCGCACACGCCCACGCCCTCGGCCAGCGGGCCCTCCAGCGTATAATAGTGGAAGGGCTTGTTCTCCTCGCCGCCGTAGCTGATGGACAGCGCCAGGGCGTCGTGCAGGTGCACCATGCGTTCAAATGGCGCGTAGTTTTCCGCGCCGCGCAGCAGCTTTTCCACGCTGCTGGCCACCCGCTTCTGCCGCGCGGGCAGCTCCTTCAGCGGATAGTGATAGTTCAGGGCGATCCTGTAGCTGACCTGCGCCCCGGAGCCGTAGACGTTGTACTCGGCGCCGCTGGGGTTCCAGTAGAAGGTCTCCGGGTGGTCGTGCTGGATGGCGAGTATGATGCGGTTCAGGTCCAGGCCCCGCAGGGATTCCGCCTGGGCGAAGGACTGGCCGGAGAGCACGCCGCCCAGCAGGGCGTCGTAGACCGCCGCCTCCGCCGGGTTGAGCCGACGGCGGTAATACAGGGACTGCACCGGCTTGATCGCGGCCATGGGGTCACTTCCTCAGTGTGGCGGCCATGACCGCCTTGATGGTGTGCATGCGGTTCTCCGCCTCGTCGAACACGATGGACTGCGGTCCCTCGAACACCTCGTCGGTCACTTCCATGGCCGTCAGGCCGAACTTTTCATGGATCTGCCTGCCGATGCCGGTGTTCAGGTCGTGGAACGCGGGCAGGCAGTGCATGAACACGGCGTCCTCCGCGGCGGCGGCCATCAGCGCGGCGTTCACCTGGTAGGGCTTCAAATCCGCGATGCGCTCCACCCATACCGCGTCCGGTTCGCCCATGGACACCCACACGTCCGTGTAGATCACCTTCGCGCCCTTCACGGCCTGCATCGGGTCCTCGATGAAGCTGAGCGTCGCGTCGCTTTCCGCGGCATAGCCCCGGCACTTTTCCACCAACGCGGGGTCGGGGAAGTACTTCTTCGGCGCGCAGGCCACGAAGTCCATGCCCATCTTCGCGCAGCCCACCATCAGGCTGTTGCCCATGTTGTAGCGGGCGTCGCCCATGTACACCAGCTTCACGCCCTTCAAACCGCCGAACTTCTCCCGGATGGTCAGGAAGTCGGCCAGGATCTGGGTGGGGTGGAACTCGTTGGTCAGCCCGTTCCACACGGGCACGCCCGCGTGCTTCGCCAGGGTCTGGACGATCTCCTGGCCGTAGCCGCGGTACTCGATGCCGTCGAACATCCTGCCCAGCACCCGGGCAGTGTCGGCGATGGACTCCTTCTTGCCGATCTGGGAGCCTGTGGGATCCAGGTAGGTGACGCCCATGCCCAGGTCGTGACCGGCCACCTCGAAGGAGCAGCGGGTGCGGGTGCTGGTCTTTTCAAAGATCAGCGCAATGTTCTTGCCCGCGAAATCCGCGTGGGGGATGCCAGCCTTCTTCTTTGCCTTCAGATCGGCGGCCAAATCCAGCAGGCCCGCGATCTCATCGGGGGTGAAGTCCATCAGCGTCAAAAAGCTCCTGCCCTTGATATCCATGTAAAATGCCTCCCGCATGTTTATTCTTCCAGTTATTATAATGCACACACCCTGGCAATACAAGGGCAAATATGTAAAAATATGCGCAAATTAGCCCAGTTATATGTATATATATGCAATTTCGATGAATTTTACGAAGCGCGGTGCAACCTATCGGTCCGTCGGCGCGTCCAAGGAACGCAGTGCTTGCGGTTTGGTGCGCGGAAAATGACATTTGGTGGCCGTTTTTCCGCTTTTCGGGCAAAACGCGTTGCGCGGGGGCGGGATTCGTGGTAATATGGGAACGTACCAAAACGCGGGCAGCGCCCGCAGAGCAATAGAAGGAGGAAAGACGAATGAGCATGAATATCCTTGCGATCCTGATCAGTCTCGCCATGATGCTGACCGGTGCCGGCGGAGAGGGCCAGCCCGCGGAAGCGTCCCGGATGATGATGATCCACAATGTCAACCTTACATACAACGACCAGAGCGTGACCCTGGATCCCGCGCTGTGGATGGGCGCCTATGCCAACGGCGAAAAGGCCCTGTTTGACCTGAGCGTGCAGATGGACAACGATTCGCTGTTCCCGATGCAGGTGAGCGTGGACGACAGCGGCATCACCGCGCTGTTCGAGAACAGCGACGTGGCCGTGAAGGTTTCCGCCGACGCGCTGAACGCGCTGAGCGAGCAGGCCAGCCAGTCCATGGAAGCGCTGCAGGCCCAGATGGCCGGCGGCGAGAACGCCGAGCTGATGACCTTCATCATGCAGGAGTTTATCCCCGCCTACACCGGCCTGATCAGCGCCGTGCAGGACCCCGAGTTCGTCAAGGAGCTGGAGGCGCAGGGCAACGCCGTCTTCGCCGAGGTCGTCGACCGTGGCGAGGGCACGCCCCTGACCGCGGAGATCGACGGCACGGAGTACGCCCTGAACGAGTACACCTACACCATCACCTCCGAGCAGATGGCCGAGCTGTGCGACAAGCTGTTCAACGCCAATGACGCGCTGAAGAACTACTACGACGCCATGTTCAAGCTCTACAGCCTGATGCCCGAGGAGTCTGGCCTGAACAAGATGACCAGCTTCCAGGATCTGTTCAGCGCCACCGGCATGAACCTGACCATGGACGTGACCGAGCAGCTGTCCGACGACGAGGTCGTCGACCGCATGGACGCCGTGATGACCCTCGACATGAGCGGCATGATGGCCACCATCGCGGCGCAGAACGGCGGGGCCGAGGCTCCCGCGGACGTGCAGATTCCCCCCATCGTGATGAATATCTCCAGCAGCAAGGCGGGCGACGTGAAGGACGCCAGCGTCAGCTGCGAGTATCAGGTGGACGCCGACGGCCAGAGCGTGGGCTTCGACATGACCATGACGGCCCACACCGAGGGCGAAGAAAACATCAGCCTGGATATGACCATGAACATGACCCAGAACGGCAACAGCATGGGCAGCATGTTCATGAACGCCAGCAAGATTACCGATGCGGAGACCGGCGACGGCACCCACAGCTTCGGCTATACCATCGATGCCCAGGGCATGTACGTCGCGCTGCTGAACAGCGGCCTGACCAACGCCGACGGCACCTCCACTAACAACGTGATGTTCTCCATGAACGGCAACGGCACGAACATGAGCGTATCCTTCGACGTGGACGTGCAGGCCGGCGAGCTGGGCGACCTGACCGAGGGCCATGAGGTGGCCGTGACCATCGACGACCTCAGCCAGGAGGCCATGAACGCGCTGGGCGAGGACCAGGCGTTCCAGGGCGCGATGATGCAGGTGGCCGGCAGCCTGACCACCGACGGCCAGAAGCTGATGGCCAACGAGAGCGTGCAGCAGCTGATGTCGATCTTCACTGCCGTCCCCGTGGCGGATGCGGACTACACCGACGACAGCTTTGACGGCGCGGACGTGGAGGATTACGAGTACGAGGAGCCCGTGGACGACGGCGAGCTGGGCTTCGATGTGCCCGAGTTCACCTGGCTGCCCGAGGGCTGGACGCAGCAGGATTCTGAAGTGAACACCCAGTATGACTATGTGAGCCTGTCTTACGGCACCGAGGATTTCAGCAACAGCCTGTACGCCACCTTCTACAAGAACGAGGACAACAACACCATCAACTATGTGGTGGGCGGCGACGGTGAGATCGAGGCCGTGGACGGCCGTGAGATCACCGTGAGCGACTTCGACGATGGCAATGTGGCCGTCACCGTGCGGGAGGACGACATCGAGGGCAACCTGAACATCTTCAGCGCGGACATCGATGTGGAAACCATCGGCAAGATCGTCGCGGGCATCCAGTTCTGAGAACAAGAGGACAAATGAAGGGTCCCCCGGTACATCCGGGAGGCCCTTTCTTATGCGATCAAAGCAGCGCCTGATAGCGCTCCAGCACGTCGTCCACCAGCTTCGTCCAGGGGATGGGGATGGTGTCGTGGGCGCGCTGGCCCATGCGCCTGAGGGCGTCGGGATCGGCCAGGGCATCTCTCACCACCCGGGCGAGATCGTCGGAATCGTCCTCGCACAGCAGGCCGTTTTCGCCGTCGGTGATGCACTCGGCGGCGCTGGAGCCGTGGACGGTGACGGAGGGCGTGCCCATGGCGGCGGCCTCCCGCACCACCAGAGGGGAGTTGTCGTAGATGGAGGGGAACAGGAACAGGTCCGCCCGCCGATACAGCGCGTTCAGCGCGTCCGGGTCGGTGAGGTGGCCGGTGAATACAGTCCTGTCCGCGATGCCCAGCTTCTCCGCCAGCTGGTGCACTTCCTTCTCGTGGGGGCCCTGGCCCGCGATCACGAGCCTGAAGGGTGCCTCCAGCTTCGCGCAGGCCTCCAGCACCCGGCGCAGGTTCTTCTTCCAGTTGACCTGGCCCACGAACAGCAGCACGGGCGCTTCGCCGGCGAGACCGAACTGTTCGATGACTTCGCGCGCCTTCTCCTCCGACAGGGGGTGGATGTCGGTGCCGTTGGGCATCACGCGGATGTCGCCCTGGTAGCCATAGCCCCGCAGGGTGTCCGCCGAGGAGGCGCTCACGGCCCAGACCTCGTCGCACTTTTCGTAGAAGTTCACCACGTGCTTCACGCCCACCTTGGCCACCAGCTCCATGCCGGTGACCTGGAGGAAGTCGTCGTAATACTTGGAGTGGAACGTGCCCACGATGGGCAGGTGGTTTTTCTGGCCGTAGGTCAGGCCCGCCTGGCCGGCGACGAAGGGGCTGTGGACGTGGACGATGTCGGCCTCGATGGCGTTCAGCCGGTTCTGGCAGTGCATGTCCAGCGCCGGCATGCCGATGGTGTAGCTCTTCATCCGAAACAGCGGCATGCCGATGTAATCCACGATTTCAAAGGGGAAATTGCCCCGATAGCCGGTGTCGGTCTGCGGCGCGACCACGTAGCACTCGTGGCCCCGGGCACCCATGTTCAGCGCGTACTGGTACACCACGTTGCCCACGCCGTCCATGATGGGCAGGAAGGAATCGGAAAACTGCACGATGCGCATGTATATGCTCCTTGTCGTATGTAGTGCGGGCTTATTATATCACACAGGGAAGTGTGAGGCAATAGGGGACAAGAGCAGGGGCAGTGCCTCTTGCGAGGGCGGCGATGTTGCAAACCAAAAGCCTTCCCACAGGGGGAAGGCCTTGGGCTTCCGGGCGGCGGCATGCCGCCCTTTCGCTTTTCACGGGTCACTCAGCGCCGAACGCTATCTTCCCGCCCTCAGCACGCCATGACTGTACCGGGAATTGAGCAGCTCCTTCACGCGCTCCATGCAGGCGCGCATGTTGCTCTGGGCCAGGTCGGTGGGGGTGTTGTTGCGGTAGGCCGTCTCGTAGGAGGTGAAGGCGGCGGTGAGGTTGTTCACGTCCTCCTCCGTCAGCACCGTGTATCGGGGGCCGTAGGTCTGGGTGATCAGGTTGTTCAGCGTCACCGATGCGATGAAGTAGTCCCGCATCTGGGGCAGTATGGCGTTCTGCACGTCGGTGTTGGGGACGCCGGTCATATCAAAGGTCTGCATCAGTATGTACAGATTCGAATACAGCGCCTCGCCCGCCTGGTTGCGTGCGGCTGTATATTCCTTCTGTATATTCGATCGCATATTGATGGATATGCAAAGCGCGATGATCAGCGCGAGCACCAGGGCGCACCCGGCGAGCACGATCGCCTTCTTTCGCGCACTCAGGGCCGAAAACCCGCGCAGGCCTGCCTTCACGTTTTCCATTGCATCTACCCTCCCGATGATTGGTTCTGGACTATTATATGTGCTTCGGGTACTGTATATGCATTGCATATGCTAATAATTATACGACGCTTTTCCTGCAGATTCCTGCGTTGCATTGTGAAAACAAATGCATATATGCAAGGAATATACAGCTGTATATTACTATTTTTATGCATCGTGTCATCTTTTGAGCACAATGCGGATATATGGCTGTCGAATTTGGTCGAAATGGAACGGCTCTCCCCGGCGGGCGAATCGGGCGGCGCGCGTCGGCGGGAGGGAATCCAGACAATTGTTTTCAGCAGGATTGAAAAGCGGGCGGCTGTGCAGATTTAACCCTATTGGGTTTGACGGGGGCCGGGTTTTATGCTATATTTGTTCTGTGCGCGCGGGGGAATGCCCCGCGGAAAATACAAAGCGATATTTGAAAGGAATGAATGACAATGAGCCAGCTGAAAGGCGCATGCATCATCGGTCAGTCCGGCGGCCCCAGCGCCGTCATCAACGCTTCCGCCTACGGCGCGATCAAGACCGCGCTGGAGAATCCGGACATCACCCAGGTCCTGGGCGCGCTGCACGGCATCAAGGGCGTGCTGGACGACGACCTGATTGACATGGGCAAGGAGGACCCCAAGGAGCTCTCCTACATGAAGTACACCCCCTCCTCCGCGCTGGGCTCCTGCCGCTACAAGCTGGCCGATCCTGACGAGGACGACACCGACTACAAGCGCATCCTGGAGATCTTCAGGAAGTACAACGTGCGCTATTTCTTCTACAACGGCGGCAACGACAGCATGGACACCTGCAACAAGATTTCCAAGTTCATGCTGAAGAACGGCTATGAGTGCCGCGTGATGGGCATCCCCAAGACCATCGACAACGACCTGTACGGCACCGACCACTGCCCCGGCTTCGCCTCCGCCGCCAAGTACATCGCCACCTCCGTGATGGAAGTGTACCGCGATTCCACCGTGTATGACACCGGCATGATCACCGTGATCGAGTGCATGGGCCGTCACGCGGGCTGGCTGACCGCCGCGGCTGCCCTGGCGGGCTTCGCCGGCGACGGCGCCGACCTGATCTACCTGCCCGAGAAGGACTTCGACCTGGACGCCTTCACCGAGAAGGTCAAGGGCATCTACGCCAGACAGAAGAAGTGCCTGGTGGTGGTGTCCGAGGGCATCCACGACAAGGACGGCAAGTTCATCAGCGAGTACGGCTCCGCCAACGCCGCCAAGGACGCCTTCGGCCACACCCAGCTGGGCGGCCTGGCCTCCTTCCTGGCCAACCACCTGAAGGCCGCCACCGGCGCGAAGGTGCGCGGCATCGAGCTGAGCCTGCTGCAGCGCTGCGCGGCCCACTCCGCCTCCCAGACTGACATCGACGAGAGCTTCTCCGCCGGCAAGGCCGCCGTTGAGAACGCCGTCGCGGGCATCACCGACAAGATGGTGGGCTTCGAGCGCACCTATGTGGACGGCAAGTACGTTTGCAACATCAAGCTGTTCAACCTCACCGACGTGGCCAACACCGAGAAGAAGGTGCCCGTCGAGTGGATCAACGAGACTGGCGACGGCCTGACCCAGGACTTCATCGACTACGCGTTGCCGCTGATCCAGGGCGAGACCCAGCTGCCCAAGGAGAACAGCCTGCCCCGCTTCGTGCACCTGGCCAAGGTGAAAGCCGAGCCCATCGCGTAAGGCAGCCCATTGACTGCCGTGAGGCAAAACCGGCATCCGACCCCCATTGATTCAAGGGCCGGATGCCGGTGTTTCATATCTGCCGGAGGTGAGAAGCGTGAACTACCGCATGATCGATATGGACACCTATTCCCGCCGGGCCCACTTCGACTACTTCCGCACCCTGCAAAGCCCCATGGCGGGGGTGACGGCGGAGGTGGACGTGACGGCGCTCAAGCGTTTCTGCGCGGCGCGGGGCTGCTCGTTCTACGCGGCGTTCATGCACATTGCGGCCCGGGCGGCGGACGCCGTGCCGGAGCTTCGGCGGCGCATCCACGACGGCGGCATCGCCGAGTACGACGCCTGCGGCACCAGCCACGTGGAGCTGCGCGAGGACGGCACCTACGCCTACTGCACGCTGTACCACGCCATGGACTGGGACGAGTACCTGCCCTATGCCGATGAGGAGCGGGCCAGGTGCCGCGCGGGCGGCTCCATCGAGGAGGATGCGGACGTGGAGGGGCTGTACTTTGTCACCAGCCTGCCCTGGCTGAAGTACACCCAGTTGATCCAGCCCACGGCGGGCGGGGACGAGAGCAATCCCCGCATTTCCTGGGGCAAATTTGAGGAGGATCACCGCGGGCGGCTGATGATGCCGGTGACGCTGCTGGTTCACCACGGCCTGGTGGACGGGCTGCACATCGCCCGGTTCTATCAGAACCTCGACAAAGAGATCGCGGCGCTGGAATTTTAACTCAAACGTAGCCATAAGGCCCCAACAGGATGATATAATGACAAGCAAGAGGGAGTAACAGCCGCGCCTGCGCGGAGCTGAGCCGTCATCACGGGCAAACAGCCCCGGCGAGGCTTTAAATTGTGAGACTCGCATGGCCCTGCTATGCGTGTGCCCTCTTTGAGAACAGGTATAGCGCGGCTATATCTGCTTTTTATTGGAGGGGATGGACTTGAATCAGATGTGGGTGGCGCTGGCGCTGTTCGCGGCGATGTACGTCATGCTGCTGAAGTTTTCGGAGCAGCGGTGGATCATCGCGCTGAGCGCGGCGGCGGTGTTCATTGTCATTGGCATACTGCCCATTGGCGGGGCCGTCGCGGCCATCAACTGGAACGTGCTGATGATGCTCACGGGCACCATGGTCGTGGTGGAGCTGTTCATCCAAAGCGGCATGCCCCAGCGGATGGCGGAGGGCCTTTTGAAGATCGTGCCGGACGTGCGCTGGGCCATCGTGGCGCTGAGCCTGTTCTCCGGGCTGATCTCCGCCTTCGTGGACAATGTGGCCACGGTGCTGATGGTGGCCCCGGTGGGCCTGGCTGTGGCGAAGCAGATCAAGACCAACCCCATCCCGGTGATCATCGCCATCGCCGTGTCCAGCAACCTGCAGGGCGCGGCCACGCTGGTGGGCGACACCACGTCCATCCTGCTGGCGGGCTATGTGGGCATGAGCTTCAACGATTTCTTCGCGTTCCACGGGCGGCTGGGCATCTTCTTCGCCGTGGAGGCGGGCGCGCTGCTGACCGTGCCGGTGCTGCTGTGGCTGTTTCGGGCGGAGAAGGGCCGGAGGATCGCTCCCGGGAAGATGACCGAGGTAAAGGACTACGTGCCCACGGCGCTGCTGCTGGGCACGGTGCTGCTGTTGATCGCGGCCAGCCAGTTCCCCAACCGGCCCGAGCTGACCAACGGCATCATCTGCATGGCGCTGGCGGCGATCGGCGTGGCCTATGAGGCGCTGCGCGGCGGGGGCAGGGCGCTGCTCGCCAGCGCCGCGAAGTCCATCGACTACAAGACGCTGCTGCTGCTGACGGGCCTGTTCATGGTGATCCAGGGCCTCACCGCCGCGGGCGTGATCGAGGCCATCGCCCAGCTGTTCGTGAAAATCGGCGGCGGGGGCAAGCTGGTGATGTACGTGCTGATCGTGGCCGTGTCGGTGCTGCTGAGCGCGTTCATCGACAACATCCCCTATGTGGCCACGATGCTGCCGGTTGTGGGCAGCATCTCCGCCAAGCTGGGCATCGAGCCGTACCTGCTGGCCTTCGGGCTGCTGATCGGCGCGACCCTGGGCGGCAACATCACGCCCATTGGCGCCTCCGCCAACATCGCCGGCATCGGCATCCTCCAGAAGGAGGGCTACAAGGTGGAGACGAGGGATTTCCTGCGCATCGGCGTGCCCTTCACGCTGATCGCCGCCGCCTCCGGCGCGCTGGTGATCTGGCTGGTGTGGGCGTGACGAGAGCGGCCGGGGAACGGTGGATGCTCCATGGGAGGATGAGAAGCGGGAGCAGGTATAATCCTGTAGGGGCGGCGTTGCGCCGCCCGCCAGGCAGAACGATGTGATTCGTACCTGGGCGGGCGCCGCAACGGTGCCCCTACATTTTTTATATTCACAACGAGACAGCTCTATTGAACTACTTCAGCACCGCGAACGACTGCGCGCCGAGTAAGAGGCTTTCGCCGTTCACCTTGGCATCGCCGAGGGTGAACACGGGCGTCATGCCCTGGGCTGGGAGCTTTGCGGTCGCGGCCTCCCCGGCGGGGTTCACCGCCAGCAGAAGGCCTCCGCGCCGGTAGACGAAGGGCTTTTCCGGCTCGGAGCAGAGCACCTCGAACGGCCCGTCGGCCTGCAGATCCTCGTTTTCGTGGCGCAGCTTGAGCAGCGCCTTCACGGTGTTCAGCAGGGAATCGGGATCGGCTTCCTGGGCGGCGACGGTGGGCGCGTCGGCGGCGGGATCCACGGGCAGGTAGAGCGCTTCGGCTTCCGCTTCGGAGAAGCCCAGGTTCTTTGAATCATCCCACTGCATGGGCGTGCGGGTGCCGGTGCGCTGATAGCCGCCCTCCTTCGTGGGCAGCCCGTCCTGATAGCGCATGCCGATCTCGTCGCCGTAGTAGAGGAACGGCACGCCGGGCATGGTGAATATGAACGCGTAGGCCAGCTTCAGCTCCGTCTCGTCCAGGCCGAAGCGGGGGCGGGGCGTGTCGTGGTTGCAGGTGGGCAGGCAGATGTAGCCCACGCCCTTGGTCTGCTCATACCAGCGCCGGTACACGTCCATGAATTGGTTGATGTCCCGGGCCGGGGCGTCCTTTTTGAAGTACGTGTTGTCCACGGGCGCATTGTAGTCCCTGAGCAGCGAGGCATAGTGGGTGTGGGGGTCGTTCAGGATGAAATCCATGTCGAAGCCCGCGGGCAGGGACAGGTCCGGCCGCGCCCACTCCGCCACGATGGCGGCCTCGGGGAACTCGCTGTCCAGCATGGATCGCACCTCCCGCCAGATGGCGCAGGTGCCGGACTTCACCTCGTCGTCGTACTTCACCAGCGACGCGGCCATGTCCACCCGGAAGCCGTCGCAGCCGTGGGACAGCCAGAAGCGCATCACGTCCTTCATGGCCTCGCGGGTGGCCACGCAGTCCGGGTGGTCCATGGGCAGCTGCCAGGGCTCCCGGGGCTGCAAAAAGCCGAAGTTCAGCGCGGGCTGGCACTTGAAGAAGTTGACGATATAGGCGTTGGGACGCTCGGCCTCGCCGGCGATGTAGTTGAGGTCGCGGCTGCCGCAGAACCAGTTGTCCGTCCAGATGTAGCGGTTGGAGAATTCGTTGGGCTGGTCGGCGCTCTGGCTTTGGCGGAACCAGGGGTGTTCCTCGCTGGTGTGGCCGGGCACCAAATCCAGCAGCACCCGGATGCCCTTTTTGTGGGCCACGTCGAACAGCCGATACAGGTCCTCGTTGGTGCCGTAGCGGGAAGCCACCTTCTTGTAGTCGCGCACATCGTAGCCGGCGTCGTGGAAGGGGGAGTCGAAGCAGGGGTTGATCCACAGGGCGTTGCAGCCCAGGGACCTGATGTAGTCCAGCTTTTCGATGATGCCGTTCAGGTCGCCGATGCCGTCCTTGTTGGTGTCCTTGAACGACTGGGGATAGATCTCATAGAAAACCGCGTCTTTCAACCACTTTGCGGGCATGGGTGCACATCCTTTCCGTGTATAATTGAGCTGGCAATATGATACCATATTTTCGTTCGGAAGGAAAGAAGAAATGCGGTGGGCCCATAGCCGCCACATATATCCCGCCATAGGCTTGACTTTTAACACGGCGGGGCATTATAATGGTTGCAACGGCTTTGATGGAGAGAGTAGCGCGGCCGGAAGCCCAAAGAGAGTCGGGACGGGTGAGAGCCGACGGCGGAGGGCGCGCGAACATGGCTCCGGAGCTTCGGACGTGAACTGCCGCAAGGCTTGAGCGCCCGACGTCGGCATACCTGCCGCCACGTTACAGGCATCCAAGGCGCGATTGATCGAATCGCGTGAAAAGGGTTGGTACCGCGCACTTCGCGCCCCTGCACATCGGGGGCGCGCTATTTTATCGACAGGGGGAGATAACCATGGCCAAGCCCACGTTTTACCTGACCACGCCGATCTACTATCCCAGCGGGAACATGCACATCGGCCACACCTACACCACCGTTGCGGCGGACACGATGACCCGCTTCAAGAAGCAGACGGGCTTCGACACCTACTTCCTCACCGGCACCGACGAGCACGGCCAGAAGATCGAGCGCAAGGCCGCCGAGGCCGGCGTGACGCCCCAGCAGTTCGTGGACAAGATCGTGGCCGAGACCAAGGAGCTGTGGAAGCTGATGAACATCGAGTACGATGACTTCATCCGCACCACCGAGGACCGGCACATGAAGATCGTGCAGAAGATCTTCAAGCAGTTCTACGACCAGGGTGACATCTACAAGAGCGAATACGAGGGCCTGTACTGCACCCCCTGCGAGAGCTTCTGGACGCCCACCCAGGTGAAGGACGGCAAGTGCCCGGACTGCGGCCGCCCCGTGGAGCCCATGAAGGAGGAGAGCTACTTCTTCCGCATGAGCAAGTACCAGGACTGGATGATCCAGTATATCGAGGATCACCCGGACTTCATCCAGCCGCCGTCGAGGGCCAACGAGATGCTGAACAACTTCCTGCGTCCCGGCCTGCAGGACCTGTGCGTGTCCCGCACGTCCTTCAAGTGGGGCGTGCCGGTGGACTTTGACCCCAGCCACGTGGTGTACGTGTGGATCGACGCGCTTTCCAACTACATCACCGCCCTGGGCTACGGCACCGACCACGACGAGAAGTTCAGGAAGTACTGGCCCGCGGACGTGCACCTGGTGGGTAAGGAGATCGTGCGCTTCCACACCATCTACTGGCCCATCATGCTCCACGCGCTGGGGCTGCCCCTGCCCAAGCAGGTGTTCGGCCACGGCTGGCTGCTGTTCGGAGCAAGTCCAAGGGCAACATCGTCTATCCCGGCCCCATCGTGAAGCGCTACGGCGTGGACACCCTGCGGTACTACCTGATGCGCGAGATGCCCTTCGGCGCCGACGGCAATTACACCAACGAGGCGCTGCTCACCCGCATGAACGCCGACCTGGTGAACGACCTGGGCAACCTGGTCAGCCGCACCGTGGCGATGATCGAGAAGTACTTTGGCGGCGTGGTGCCGGCTCCCAACGATTACGAGGAGCCGGACAGGGCGCTGATCGACCACTTCGAGGCCCTGCCGAAGATCGTCGAGGAGCAGATGGACAAGCTGCAGTTCTCCGTGGCGCTGTCCGAGATCTGGAAGCTGATCGGCGAGTGCAACAAGTATATCGACATCACCCAGCCCTGGGTGCTGTGCAAGGATGAAGCGACCATGCCCCGGCTGGCCACGGTGATGTACGTGCTGGCGGAGTGCATCCGCGCCGTGGGCGTGTACATCTATCCCACCATGCCCTCCACCCCCGAGCGTATCTATGCCCAGCTGGGCGTGAAGGACGAGGCGCTCAAGACCTGGGAGAGCGTCCAGAAGTTCGGCCAGCTGCCCGCGGGCACCGTGGTGAAGAAGGGCGAGGCCCTGTTCCCGCGCGTGGACATCAAGAAGGAGCTGGAGGCCATGGCCGCCGAGAAGGAGAAGGAAGCCAAGCAGGCGGAGAAGGCCGAAAAGAAGGAAGAGAAGAAGCAGGAGAAGGCCGAGAAGAAGGCCGACGACGGCATCGCCTCCTTCGACGACTTCATGAAGATCAAGCTGATCGCGGCGAAGGTGATCGCCTGCGAGAAGGTGGAGAAGAGCGACAAGCTGCTGAAGGAGACGCTGGACATCGGCGGCGGCCTGACCAAGACCGTCTGCTCCGGCATCGCCAAGTATTACAGCCCCGAGGAGATGGTGGGCAAGACCGTGGTGCTGGTGAACAACTTTGCGCCGCGCAAGATGGCCGGCCAGGTGTCCGAGGGCATGCTGCTGTGTGCCGAGGACCCCGACGGGAAGGTGCGCCTGCTGACCGTGGACGGCGACGTGGCCCCCGGGAGCGAGATCGGCTGATTTAGTCAGGAAACAGGGGATAGGGAACAGGGAACAGGATATGCCTGAATGCGCGGCAGCCGCTATTCCTGTTCCCTTTTCCCTGTTGTCCGTTCCCTCTGATGAAGCCTATGTGAGAGGAGAATGTTATGCGCCTGTTTGACACCCACTGCCACATTGCCGACCCGTGCTTTGACGGAGACCGGGAGGCGGTTATCCAGCGGTTCTTGGACGCGGGCGTGGCCCGGGCGCTGGTGGTGGCCGACCCGCGGGAGGAGATCTACGACGGCGACCCGGACGAGGGCGGCCGTCTGATCCGGGTCGGCAACGAGGAGAAGGTGTTTGAGATCGTCGAAAGCCGCGATTTTCTGTACGGCGCCATCGGCGTGCATCCCCACAACGCCCGGCTCTGGGACGGGGCGGCCGAGGCCGTCGTGTCGCGGTATCTGGAGAAGCCCAAGTGCCGCCTGCTGGGGGAGATCGGCCTGGATTACCACTACGACCTGTCGCCCCGGGACGTGCAGCGGGACGTGTTCGACATCCAGCTGGACATGGCCTTCGAGCGCAATATCCCCGTGCAGCTGCACATCCGGGAGGCCCACGGCGACTGCCTGGACATGCTGCGCGCGCGGGCGAAGGCGGGGCGGATGCCCGTGGGCATCATGCACTGCTATACCGGCAGCTGGGAGAGCGCGAAAATCTACCTGGACCTGGGGCTGTACATCAGCCTGTCCGGGGCGGTGACGTTCAAGAACGCGCCGAAGCTGACCGAGGTGGCGCAAAACCTGCCCGCTGACCGGCTGCTGATCGAGACCGACTGCCCCTACATGGCCCCCGTGCCGCTGCGCGGCCGGCGCAACGAACCGGCGTTCATCGCCCACACCTTTGCCAAGGTGGCCCAATTGAGGGGCGTCGGACCGGATCAGCTGGCGGAGCAGCTGTGGGAAAATTCAAACAGGATATTGGGGATATGAGAAGACAGGCTGCCGGTTGGCAGCCTGTCTTGAGCTATTTGTTATACCTCCACCGGCCTCTGGTTGCGGGGACCGTGGGGGCCGCGGGGCGCGTCCTCCAGCTCGCCGACCCAGTGGTTCAGCAGCGTGCGCAGCATGGCGGACAGCTGGTCCTGCTGCTCGGCGGTGAGGGGGGAGAAGGGGTCGCTGCCGTCGGCTTCGGGCTGGACGGCGCTGGCCTGGCGACCGGCGTCGGTGATGTGCAGCACATTGCCCCGGCGATCCTCCGCCCTTTCCCGGGTGACGAGGCCCTTGGCCTCCAGCTTGCTCACCAGCTCGCTGAGGGAGCCGGGCTGGATGCCCAGCATCTGCTGCAGGTCGCGCTGGCTGATGGCGTCGCGCCCTGCCAGGATCGCCAGGATCAGCGCCTGGCCCTGGGCCGGGCCGCCCTGGGGGCGGCGGCGCAGCATGCGGCCCGCCATGTCGATCAGCTCCGCCAGGTCGGCCTCGTCCACCCGGCGCTGCAAAAACTCGCGGTCGGGGCGGCGGGGCCCCATGCCGTGCGGGGGCATGCCGGGACCGCCAGGGCCCATGCCGCCCCCGCCCATGCCACGGGGGAAGCCGGGCCCCATGCCGTGACCGCCCATGCCGCGGGGACCGCAGTGGAAGCCCTCCTGCTCACGGTGGTTTTTATATGCGTCGAAGGCATTTTCAAATCGATTGAAATCGCTGTACATATTCATCCGTCCTTTCTTGTTTTGGTACCTAAATATTAGCATGGACGGGAGAGAATGTCAAGGTACCAAAACAAAAATTAACAAACGTACAACAAAAGCCTTCCCCCGATGGGGAAGGCTTTTTGGGTTACTGGATCCACCCGTCAAACAGCCCCAGGAGATCGTCGTAGACCAGCTGGTGTTCGGCGTGGTTCAGGATCTCGTGGCGCATATTCGGGTACATCCTGGCGGTGACGTTCCGGTAGCCGTCGTCCTTCACGCGCTGCACGGCGGCTTCGAAGCCCTTTCTATCCGGGGCGCAGGGGTCGTTTTCGCCGGAGATGAAGTGCACCGGCAGGTCCGGATGCCCAGCGGGCACGGCCTTGTAGGCGTCGCGCATCAGCGTGAGCAGCGCCCTGTAGCCGTTCAGCGTGAAGGGAAAGCCGCAGAGGGGATCGGCGTCGTACTTCTGCACGTTGTCCTGGTTGGTGCTTAGCCAGGTGTTGGCGCTGCCGGACTTGGGGTTGCCCTTGTTGAAGCTGCCGGTGGTCATGTTCACGAACAGCTTGCTGATGTACCGCTCGCCCTTGAAGACGGTCATTATCCTGTTCAGCAGCAGGCCCGCGCCGGTGGCGGGGTTTGCCCCGGGGCTGCCGCAGACCACCAGGCCGTCGATGTCGCCGTCGTACTTCTGCCGGTACACCCGCACTGCCAGCGAGCCCATGCTGTGGCCGAACAGGATCAGCCTGAGCCCCGGGTAGCGCTGGCGGAACCAGAGCGTCAGCTGGTGCAGGTCGTCCACCAGGGCCTGGGCGCCGCCGGCGTAGAAGTAGCCCAGGTCGCCGGGATCCTTCACGCTTAAGCCGTGGCCGCGGTGGTCGTTGATCAGGCAGGCGTAGCCGTTGTCGGCCAGGAACTGCATGAAGGGCAGATAGCGCTCCTTGTGCTCGGCCATGCCGTGGGCGAACTGCACGAGCCCCTTTGGCTGGCCGCCGTCGGGGGACACCACGCACACCGACAGGCCCAAGCCATCGGCGTTGGAATTGATGACAAAGGTTTCGATCCTGGACATGGGGACCTCCTTCTTTGAATCAGAAATGGGGAATTGGGGCGGGCGCCGCAGCGGCATGCCAGCAAGACACGGCGTTGACGGTTAAGAAAAGAGCGGCACAGCCGTGCCGCTCTTGGGTTATTGGATTATTCCTCGACGGGCGCTTCCTCGGCGGGCGCTTCCTCGACGGGAGCCTCCTCCACGGGCGCTTCCTCGACGTACTCCTCCTCGGCGGGGATCTCGTCGATGTCATACTCGCCCTCGTCGCTGGCCAGCGCCTCGTCCTCCAGCACCTCGCGGATGGACAGGGAGATGCGCTTGGCTTCGGTGTTGACGTCCAGCACCTTCACGCGCACGATGTCGCCCACGTTCACGGCGTCCTCGACCTTCGCGATGCGGGTCAGGGCGCACTGGCTGATGTGCACCAGGCCGTCCAGGCCGGGCTCCAGCTCCACGAACGCGCCGAAGGTGGTGATGCGGACGACCTTGCCCTCCACCACGGAGCCGACGGGATACTTTTCACCGGCGACGGTCCAGGGACGGGGCTGGGTCTGCTTGTAGGACAGGGAGATGCGCTCGCGCTCGGGATCGATGTTCAGGATCTTCACGTCGATCTCCTGGCCGACGGAAACCACGTCGGAGGGATGCTTCACGCGGCCCCAGCTGAGGTCGGTGACGTGCACCAGGCCGTCCACGCCGCCGATGTCCACGAAGGCACCGAAATCCGCCAGGCGGCGAACGACGCCCTTCACGACGGAGCCGACTTCCAGGTTCTCCCAGATCTTCTTCTTCTTCTCGGCCTCTTCAGCCATCAGCACGGCCTTGCGGCTGGCGACGATGCGCTTCTTGGCCTTGTCGATCTCGATGATCTTCAGCGTCATGGGCTGGCCCACGAACTCGTCGATCTTCTCGACATAGCGCAGCGAGAGCTGGGACGCGGGGATGAAGGTGCGAACGCCGGCCACGTCAGCCAGAAGGCCGCCCTTGACGGCTTCCTTGCCGATGCCTTCGACGAACTCGCCAGCCTCTTCCTTGGCGCAGATCTCTTCCCAGGCCTTGCGGTTGATGATGTTCTTCTGGGAAAGCAGAACGTTGCCTTCGCCGTCATTCACCTTGACGACCTCGACTTCGATCTCATCGCCTTCCTTGACATCGGTGGAAGAAAGCTCGGATTTCTTAACGATACCGTCAGACTTATAGCCGATGTTGACGCAAACCTCATCGTCGGTGATCATTTCGACCTTGCCAGTGATGATCTGGCCGGGGCGAATTTGAACTATGGTCTTGTCAATGGCTTCTTCTGACATGACTTCAAGTTCCTGGTTCTCTTCGGGGGTGACTTTCTTCTCGATGTCGTTCATTCTTGCAACAACCTCCTTAATGATACAATCCGGCGTGGATGCACCGGCTGTAATCCCAATCGTATCGGACGGTAAGTCCTGCGGCATATATCAGAAGCGAGCCTGTACAGCTTGCGACTGTTTGAACTCTCCCGTCCGCCCACCACCAGCATCACGTCCGCCTGGCGGGCGATGTCAGCGACCTCCTGCTGGCGGTCCCGGGTGGCGGTGCAGATGGTTGCGTGCACGTCCAGGCTGGGGACGCGCCGTGAGAGCAGCGCGCACAGCCGGTCGAAGGTCTCCTTCACCATGGTGGTCTGGGCCACGACCAGGGCGCTGTCCAGCGGGGGAAGGGCGGCGACGTCCGCCTCCGTCATCACGGCGAAGGCCGGGGCCTGCGTCCAGCCCAGTATGCCCTGCACCTCCGGGTGCTCCGCCTCGCCGATGACGATCAGCGGCGTGCCGGACTTCGAGGCCGAGCGGGCCATGTCGTGGATGCGCTGCACGAAGGGGCAGGTGGCGTCCACGATCTCGCATTTCCGATCCTCCAGCGCCTCGTAGGCCGCCCGGCCCACGCCGTGGGAGCGGATGACCACCCGCGCGCCCTCGGGGATGTCCGAAGGGGCGCCGGCGCTGGTGACGCCAAGCGCCGCGAGGGACTGGACCACCTGCGGGTTGTGGATGATGGGCCCGAGCGTGACCGCCGGGGCCGACCGCTGGGCGGTCTCCACTGCGCGGCGGACGCCGAAGCAGAACCCGGCATGCCGCGCCAACACAACGCGCGCGATCTCCAATCGCCTCCAGAGCAACGAAATGCGGTGTATACACAGGGTATACGCATAAATATACTATTTACGCTATCCGTGTTATTTCGCCCGGAATCCTTGTAATTCCTGCCTCTATTTTGGAATTAATGCAATTTTAACACATCAGCGCGGTAAATCAGCGCTTCAACCCCCACACCGCGGCCTCGATGCGCCGGGTGGCCTTGTCCAGGGTGTCGCTGTCCACCCGCCGGGGCAGCCCCTCGAAGCTGACGGGCGGGCCGAAGGACAGCTGGGTCTTCCGGAACAGGCGGAAGGGGCCGCCGATGTAGGCCGGAATCACCGGCGCGTTCGCGCGCATGGCGATCATGGACACGCCCTCCAGCATCGGGGCGGGGTGGTTGTCCTTCACCCGGGTGCCCTGGGGGAAGATGGCCATGCCGTGGCCCTCCTTCAGGATCTTCATGGCGGTGCGGATGGCGGCCAGGTCGCTGTTGCCCCGGTCCACCGAGAAGGCGCCCAGCGCGCTGAAGAAGTTCGCCGTGATCTTCCACCGGAACAGGCTCGATTTCGCCATGTAGTGCAGATGGCGCTCCTCTATGTGGGCGGCGAGATAGAACGGGTCGTGGTTGCTGCAGTGGTTGGCACAGAGTATGAAGGCGCCCTCGCGGGGGATGTTTTCCAGGCCGTCCAACTGCACCGGGAAAAACAGCGCGTAGAACGGCCGCAGCAGGACGCGCATGAGGCCATAGAGTCGTTTGTTCATGGTATCACCTTGTCAGAGTCAGCAGTCGGCGGCGCGTGAAATGGCTTCCTCCGCCAGCTTCTTCATCAGGGTCACGGTTTCTTCGATGGTCAGCTTGGAGGAATCCACGTGCACGCTGTCCTCGGCGGGCTGCAGGGGAGAGGCGGCACGGTGGGTGTCCTGGTAGTCGCGGCGGATCATGTCCTGCAGCACCTGTTCGTAGGGCTCGGGCATGCCCTTCTCCGCAAGCTCCGCGCAGCGGCGGCGGGCGCGCTCCTCGGCGGAGGCGGTCAGGTAGATCTTCAGCGTGGCGCCCGGCAACACCTTGGTGCCGATGTCGCGGCCATCCATGACCACGTTCTGCCCCTCGGCGATCTTGCGCTGCAGCGCCACCATGCGCTGACGCACCTCGGGCACAGCGGACACCGTGCTGGCCGCCATGGAGACCTCCGGCTCGCGGATGGCCGAGGTCACGTCCTCGCCGGACAGGTACAGCCGCTGGGCGCCGTCCACGAAGCGCACGTCGATGTCCATGTCCTCCACGGCCCTGGCCACGGCGGCCTTGTCGTTCACGGCGTTCTTTCGCAGCATATACAGCCCGAAGGCCCGGTACATGGCCCCGGTGTCCAGGTACATGGCCCCCAGCTCCTTCGCGAGAGCCTTGGCCATGGTGGATTTGCCCGCGCCCGCGGGCCCGTCGATGGCGATGGAAAAGGGCTTGGTTTGCATGGGCGTATTTCCTTTCTTGTGTTTGCTTGAGGGAACAGGCAACAGGGTACAGAGAACAGGAACAGTGGCTGCCGTGAGGCAATTCCTATTGCCTTATGCCTAATCCTCGATCTGTCCTCCCGCGATTTCAGCGATGGCGTGGGCGAAGATCTTCACGCCCAGCATCAGCTTTTCCAGGTCGATGTACTCGTCGGCGATGTGGCACACGTCCATGTCGCCGGGGAAGCACACGCCGAAGGCCACGGTGTTGGGCATCATGCGGGAATAGGTGCCTCCGCCGATGGCGATGGTATAGGCGGGCAGGCCGGTCACGTCGTGATAGACCTTCAAAAGCCCCCGCACGATCTTGCTTTCGGCGGGCACGTGCAGCGGAGTGTGGCTGGAGGCGCAGCACACGCTCATGCCGGCGGGGGCCACCCGCTTGGCTGCCTGGCCCAGCATCAATTCCTCGCTGCCGCAGATGGGATAGCGGATGTCCAGCAGGGCGGAGAGCTCGTTGGAATCATACCTCAGGATGCCCAGGTTGCAGGTCAGCGCGCCGGACAGCTCGTCCTCGCAGGCGATGCCCAGGCTCGCGCCGGTATATTCCATGCCCACGGCGTCCGCCAGCATGGCGATGGCGGCTCGGGTGGATTCCGAGCCCGCGCCCAGCTCCTTCAGGGCGATCAGCAGCATGCCCGCGGCGTTCACGCCGCGCTGGGGCATGGCGGCGTGGGCGTTGACGCCCGTGGCGGTGATCTTCGCCCGGCCCTCGCCCTCGGCCACGGCCTTCAGGCTGAACTTTTCATGCTTCGCGACGATGGCGGAGAGCCTGTCGTTCAGCGCATCCAGCGTGACATTGCCCAGCCCCACCACGGCCGTCGCCTCCGCAGGCACCACGTTGGGCCGCTCGCCGGCGTACAGGCTGTAGACGGGGATATCCGCGCCGCCCTCGCCGCCGGTGACCTTGCTCAGGCGCATGTTCACGCCGCCCTTTTCGATGTTGATGACGGGGAACTCCGCGTCCGGAGAGAAGCCGTAGTCCGGCATCTTCACCTTGCTGGCGTAGTGGCGCATGTCGCTCATGCCCGTCTCCTCGTCGCAGCCCAGGATCAGCCGTACGCCGTCCTTCAGCGGGATGCCCGCCTCCTTCACGGCGCGCATGGCGTACAGCGCGCACAGCGCCGGGCCCTTGTCGTCGGTGGCCCAGGGGCACCACGTCCAGGTGGGCCAGCATGCCCATGGTCTGGGGGCCGGAGCCGTAGCTGATGTCGCCGGCATAGCCGTCGATGTCCCGCACCTCGAAGCCGAAGGATTTGGCATCCGCAAGCGCCGTGTCCAGCATCCGGCGTACCTCCTTGCCGAAGGGGGCGTTTTCGCCCGCCGGCGCGCCCTGCACCGAGGGAATGGCGATCCACTTGCGGATGTTTTCGATCAGTTCGTCCCGGTAGGAGTCGACGATTCTATCGAGATTGGTGTAATCCATGACGTTGACCTCCATGAGAAATGATGGTTTTTCACTTTGGCGCTGAGCGGAAAACGACAAGACCCTTCGGCTCGCTCAGGATGACGCAATGCGCTTCGTTGTCATCCTGAGCGAAGCGAAGGATCTGGCGATTGCGCGTGGGTTGTCCGCTCTCGGTCCCCTGTGGGACAGTGCTATTGTATAATAGATGCCGGAATCTGTCAAGCGGGACGATGCCCGGGAAAGCCGTTCAGGGGGCGGCGCTTTCATCCCGCCAATGCCCCGCCATAGCGCTCCGGGTGTCGATTGCGGATCATACGCCTCTGCCCTTCGCGCTTATTCCTCCCACGGCGTATAGCCGGACTTTTCCACCAATTCCATGCCCTGGGACGACTGGATCCAGTCGAGCAGCGCGACCACGTTGGGGTTGTCGTTACCCTTGAGGCGTATGGCGTACAGCGTGGAGGTGATGGGATAGCTGCCGTTTCGGATATTGGCCTCGGTGGGCTGAACGCCGTCCACGGCCAGCAGCTTCACCTCGCTGCCCATCATTTCGGTGCAGAAGAAGCGGAAGGAATAGCCGATGGCGTTGGGCAGGTTGCGGTACTCCACGGTGTCCACGATGTCGCCCATGTCCCAGGCCACCACGCCCTGGGGGGCCTCCGCTAGCGGGGTATCGCCCATCAGCGCCTCCAGGGCGGTCTGGCTGCCGCTGTTCTTCGGGCGCTGGTAGGCCACGATGGGGCCGACGCCCTGAACGCCCAGCTGGCTCCAGTCGGTGATTTGGCCGGAGTAGACGCCCCTGATCTCATCGACGGTGATGTCCTCCAGCGGGTTGTCCTTGTTCACGATGAACACGAAGGCCTCTTTGCCAAAGGGGATCATGTCGAATTCGACGCCCTTTTCGGCGGCCATGGCCAGCTCTTCGTCCGAGGGCTGGGCCACGAAGATGATGTCGGCGTCGCCCTCGATCAGACGCTCGTAGGCGCGGTTGGTCTTGGTGCAGGTGATCAGGGCGTTTTGCCCGGTTTCGTCGTCCCCAAGCCAGGTGTAGCGGGTGTCCTTGGGGTACACTGCCTGGCAGAAGGCGGAATACACCGGGAACAGCGCCGTGGCCCCGTCCAGGCGGGGAAGGGTATTGCTGTCGCTGACCCGCTTGGCAAGGGTGGGCTTCTCATCGAGGACCGCCACCTTTTTGCCTTTAAAGGGCATGTAGTCGGACAGGTCGATGCCGGAGCCGACGGCTCTCACCTCCACCGCCGTGCCGGAGGAGATGTCGAAATGGCGGAAGGACTCGCCCGTATCCGGGTCGATGACGGAGATCAGGCCGTCGCCATCCACGCGGAACTCAGGGTAATCAAACTGTGGTTCTAGTACCCAGACGCCGCTCTTGTCGATCAGTCCCCATTTATCCCCAGACTCCACTGCGGCATAGCCATTGTGATAGTCGTCGGCGGCATCATACGTCGACTCTACGGTGAAGCGGCCGGTGTGGTCGATATAGCCCCACTTGCCGTCCTGCTCCACGGCCGCCAGGCCCTCGGAAAACTCGTTGACGTCGTCGAACCACGGGCCGACGACCAGCCTCCCTGCGTCGTCCACGTAGCCCCATTTTACACCGAGGCGCACGGGCAGCACGCCCTCGCAAAAAACGCTCCACGTCTTGTCGTAGACCGCGGGCACCACCTCGCGGCCTGATTCGTCGATAAAGCCGCAGTGTCCGTCCCGCTTTACCGCGAAGGGCGGCTCGGACAGGTCATATTGTATGAAATCGTAGATGTAGTCCGTCAGCAAAAATCCGCTTTCGTCCGCCAGGGCGTATTTGCCGTCCCGTTCCTCGACGCGCAACCCCTCCGCCAGGGCGGGGGCGGCGATCATCGCGACGATCAGCAGACCCAGCAGGACCTTTATCCTGAGCATGATAAACCCTCCTTGCAATTCATTCCCCTTCCCGCAAAAACCGGTACACGCTTTCCGCCACCTTCTCCGGCACGCCGGGCACGGCCTTGATGTCCTCCACGCCGGCGGCGCGCAGGGCCTCCACGGTTTTGAAGTGCTTCAATATCGCCTTTCTGCGCTTTTCGCCCACGCCGGGGATGCCGTCCAGCCGCGAGGCGATGGAGGCCCGGCCCCGCAGGGTGCGATGGTGGATGATGGCGAAGCGGTGGCTCTCGTCGCGCACCCGCTGGATCAGGTGCAGCGCGGGGGAGTGGCGGTCCAGCAGCACGCTCTCCTCCTGGTCGGGCAGCACGATCTCCTCGATGCGCTTGGCCAGGCCGATCATGGGGATGTTCAACCCCTGGCCCTCCATGGCCTCACGTGCCGCGGCCAGCTGGCCCCGGCCGCCGTCCACCAGGATCAAATCCGGCAGCCAGCTGAACTTGCCGCCCTGGGGGTCGAGACCCTGTTCCCGGCGCTCCTGGAGCTCGTCCAGCCCGTGGGAGAGACGGCGGGTGATGACCTCGTACATGCTGGCGAAGTCGTTGGCCCCCTCCACGGTCTTGATGCGGTAGTGGCGATACTCCCTGTTGGCGCTGACGCCATCCACCATCACCACCTCGCTGGCCACGCTCTGGGCGCCCTGGGTGTTGGAGATGTCGTAGCCCTCGATGCGCCGGGGCAGCGTGGGCAGGTTCAGGACCGCCTGCAGCTCCTCCAGCGCGCCGATGGTGCGCGCACGGCTGTTGGCGTTCCTGCGGTCCAGCTTCTTCGCCTCGTCCTTCAGGTTCTTCAGCGCCATGTTGACCAGCTTCAGCTTCTCGCCCCGGCGCGGCGTGAGGATGTAGGTGCGCGCGCCGTGCTGTTCGGACAGCAGCTGCTCGATCACGTCGTGCTCCGGCGGCGTGGCCGAGAGCAGGATCTCCCGGGGCGGGGTGATCTCCGGGCCGTAGTATTGCAGCATGAACTGGGTCAATATCTCGCCCTGGGGCTCGTCGGCGGCGCCTTCCAGCGTGAAGCGCTCCGAGCCGATCATCCGGCCGGAGCGCACGAATATCAGCTGCACCATGGCGTCGGCGTCATGGGGCAGCACGGCGATGATGTCCTGGTCGGCCTGCTGGGTGGAGATGGCCTTCTGCTTCTGCATCACTGCCTCCACGGCGCGGATGCGGTCGCGGTACAGGGCGGCCCGCTCGTAGTTCATCTCGGCGGAGGCCTCCATCATCCGATCCTTCAGCTCGGAGAGCACCGGGGCGTATTTGCCGTTCAGGAAGTCAACGACCTTCAAAATGGTGGCGCGGTAATCCTCCTGGCTGATCAGGCCTGCGCAGGGGGCGGGGCACTGGCCCACCTGGTGGTGCACGCAGGGACGCAGGGGTTTTTCCGGGTTCAGCTTCTTCGAGCAGACCCGGATGGGGAACACCATGCGCACCACGTCCAGCACCTCGCGGACCACCGTGGCGCCCTGGTAGGGGCCGAAGTACTTTGCACCGTCCTTCTCCTGCCGCCGCACCAGCTCCGCCCGGGGAAAGTTTTCCCGCAGGTCCACGCGGATATAGGGATAGGCCTTGTCGTCCTTCAGCAGGATGTTGTAGTGGGGCATGTGCAGCTTGATCAGGTTGCACTCCAGCGTGAAGGCCTCCAGCTCGCCGTCCACCAGGATGATGTCGAAGTCGTCGATCTTCTCCACCATCGCCCGCACCTTGGGGGTGTGCTGGGCGGAGAAGTGGAAGTACTGGCTGACCCGGTTCTTCAGGTTCTTGGCCTTGCCCACGTAGATGATCTCGCCTTCGGACTTCATCAGGTAGCAGCCCGGGCTGTCCGGAAGGTTTTCGATCTTGAACTGCAGCTCCGGCGACATCCGCGCGCCGTTGAAGGGCTTGCGATAGGATTCAGTCATTACAAATTCACTTTCTTGTCCAGCAGCCATGCGCTGGCGGCGATGAAGATGGCGCACAGCCCGGCGTTGAACAGGGCCGACCAGGCCAGCACGCCCTTCATCTGTTCGAAGGTGGCGCTCATGGCCACGCCCTCATAGAACAGCTTCTGGGAGGCCCAACTGCCGCCCCAGGTGAGCAGCACAAACAGCAGCAGGCTGACAAAGCCCCGGATGAAGCCCTTCTTGTTTTGCAAAAGCGTGGCGGACAGGGTGATGGCCAGGTAGGCGCTGCACATGGTGACCATGATCTCAATCAGCACCGTCAGCACATAGAACAGCACCGTGCGCATGATCTGGAACAGGTCGGCGTTGGAGTTCAGGCCGAAGCGCAGCATCGTGTTCAGCTGCTTCAGCGTGTTCGCGTCCAGGTGGGCGCGCTCGATCAGGTAGCGCAGGTCCAGGTACGCCGCCAGGCCAAAGGTGGCCGTGGCCACCAGGGAGGCCAGTGTGGTGAACAGCAGCTTGGACAGCACGATGCCCAGGGGGCTGACCGGCGTCATGAAGATCAGGTAGCCGGATTTCTCCTTCAATTCCCTGGAATAGCTGGCCATGCCCGCCAGCATGATGTAGCCATAGACCACGAACACGAGTATGGAAATCAGCGTGAGGCAGATCGCCATCACGTTGTTCTTCTCCAGGTGGACGCCCGTGATGAAGCCGATCTCCAGCGCCACCAGCGCGCCCAGCATGGCCAGCAGCGTGGTGCGCATCTTTCGGAACTCGTATTTCATCAATTTAAGCATCTTCGCGCACCTCCTCCACGGGCTCCTGGGAAATGTGGCCGTAGACCTCCAGGTACAGGTCCTTCAGCGTGCGGCCCGCGCAGATTTCCTTCTTGTCGCCGGCCATGATCAGCTTGCCCTTCTTCAGGAACACGGTGGTGTCCACCACGTCCTCCAGCTCGTCCACCAGGTGGGTGGAGATCAGCATTGTGCGACCGTCCTTCCGGCCGTTCAGTATGGCCTCGATGGTCTGGGTGCGGGTGAGGATGTCCACGCCGTTCAGCGGCTCGTCGAACATCATCAGCCCCGCGTCCCGGCTCAGCGTCAGCGCCAGGCGCAGCTTGGCGGCCATGCCGCTGGAAAGCTGGCGGATGCGGTCAGCGGAGTCCAGCTCCATGGCCACCAGCTGGCGCTCGAACTCCCGGGGATCGAAGTCCTTGAAGAAGTCGGCGTAGTATCTGCCGATGTCCTTGATGGTCATGTAGTTGTAGAAGTAGTTTTCCGTGGGCATATAGGCGATATGCGCCTTTGTGGCCGCGCCGATGGGCATGCCGTCGAAGGTGATCTCGCCGCTGGTGGGCCGGCACAGGCCGGCGATCATCTTCATCATGGTGGTCTTGCCGGAGCCGTTGGGGCCCAGCAGCAGGCAGGTCTTGCCCGACTCGATGGCCAGGCTCACGTCGTCCAGCGCCGTGCGGCGCAGGTACTTTTTGGTCACGTTCCTAAGTTCGAGCATGGTTCACGGTCCTTTCAGTGGTGAATCGATGGGCGGCGTCCAGCCAACCCAGCAGGGTTTCGTCGATCTCCCCGGCGTGGCCGAGGAGGACGTGTTGGGTGTATCGGTTGGGCCCCACGGGCACGACGAGCGCCCGGGGGTCGTCCAGCGGACGATCCAGGCCGAAGGTGACGGTGATGAAGCGCTCTGGCCGTTCGGCCTTCCGGCGCACAGGTGTCAGGCTCACGCAGCAGAACAGGCCGGGGCAGTAGAAGCCGATCTGGGTCTTCTTCACCCGGATGGCCGTGTCCGACCAGCGCGCAAAGATTTCAGCCGCCAGCTGTTCATACAACACCAGCTCTGCGGGCTTGCCGTCGAAGAAGAACAGTATGTCCTGGGTGATGATGTCCGGCATGGAGCCTCCTGGATGCGATCTATATCAGGATAACGGATTCAACTGACAATTGCAAGCAACCAATGTTTGCAAACGCTATACCGAGGGTTGCTATCCCACAAACTCAATCGCCTTTTTCAGCGCCTTGGCGGCCAGTTCGCTGGGCATGCGCGCGCCGGCGCCGCCGCCCTCGATGACCACGGAGATGGCGTAGGGATGGGCCTCGTCATAGATGAAGCCGGTGAACCAGGCGTTGGTCTCCACGGTCTTGTCGTTGGACACCTCGGCCGAGCCGGTCTTGCCGCCCACGGTGTAGCCCTTGATGGCGGCGCGGGTGGCGGTGCCGCTCTGGACGGTTTCATACATATATTCCGCGATCTTGCTGGCCACGGACTCGCTGAGCACCTGTCGATAAGCGGCGGGGGCGCCGGTGGCGGTGGTCTTTCCCACAGAGCTGCGAATCCTCTGGATCAGCCAGGGCTTCATCATCACGCCGCCGTTGGCGACGGTGCCGGTGATCATGGCCATGTGCAGCGGCGTGACCAGCACCTCGCCCTGGCCGATGCCCGCCCAGACCAGGCCGTTCATGTTGCCGACGTCGGTGGGGAAGGCGGAGTTGTAGACCACGAAGTCGCCGAACTTGAAGTTCTCGTTGAAGCCGAAGCGCTCGGCGGTCTGGCGGAGCCGCTCCAGCCCCAGCTGGTAGGCCAACTTTCCGAAGGTGACGTTGCAGCTGCGCTTGAAGGCGGTCTTCAGGTTCACGGTGCCGTGGGCGGTATTGCCCGCGCAGACGATGTGGCCGCCCTCGTATTCCCATGTGCCGGAGCAGGAGAAGGCCTGGTCGAGGACGTTCACGTCGTTGGTGATGGCCGAGGCCAGCGTGATGATCTTGAACACCGAGCCGGGGGTATAAAGGCCCTGCAGGCAGCGGTTCAGGTAGGCGGTGTCCTCCACCTGGGTGTCGCTGCGCACGGCCAGGTCGTAGGGGTCGTAATTGGGCATGGAAACCATGGCCAGGATCTCGCCGGTCTTGTAGTTGATGACGCACACCGCGCCCCGGTACCCGGCGGGGAATTCGCTGGCGATATATGCCTGCAGCGGGCCGTCCACGGTGATCTGGATGCTGCCGCCCACGTGCTTGGCGCTGCTGAACAGCTCGTTCAGCCGGCCGAGCAGCCCGGTGGAGATGTCCAGCAGCGTGGCGGAGTAGAAGGTTTCGATGCCGGTGCTCATGCCGGCGGTGTCGCCCACGGTCTGGGACAGGGCCCGGCGGGCGGTGGTGTTCTTCGTATACTGCCGGGTGCCGTCCTCGGCGGTGGTGGCCAGCAGGTTGCCGTCCCGGTCGGTGATGTCGCCTCGCAGGCTGGCCGTGGCCCGAAGGCGGCTGTTGCGCACGTCGCTGGCCCAGACGCTGCCTTGGGTGAACACCGTCATGGCGAACCAGGCGGCCAGGCCCACGAACAGGATCACCACCAGCGTTCCGACGAAGCGCATGTTGCGGCGAAGCTCCTTCACGAAATCACCTCCAGGCAAATCACAGTGGAGCGCATCAATATGTTCCTTCCTCTTTCAGCTCCAGCGTCTCGATGTCCCGGGCCTCATCCTCGGCGTTCATGGACGAGAGCCCCAGCAATATGCCCATGGTGAAGAAGGTGGACACCAGCGAGGAGCCGCCGTAGCAGATCAGCGGCAGCGTCACGCCGGACAGGGGCAGCAGCTTTGTGTTGCCGCCGGCGATCAGCATGGTCTGAAGCCCCAGCATGATCACCAGCCCGAAGGCCGCCAGCGAGTGGAAGCTCGTGCGGGCGTTGAAGGCCACGATCAGCCCGCGCATGATGATCAGCACGTACACCGCCAGCAGCCCGATGGCGAAGATCAGGCCGAATTCCTCGGTGATGGAGGCGAAGATGAAATCGGAGTGATAGAGGGGGATGTCCCTGGGCATGCCCATGCCCAGCCCCATGCCGAACAGCCCGCCGGAGCCGATGGCGATCAGCGACTGGATCAGCTGGTAGCCGCTCTCCTGGGGGTCGATCCAGGGGTTCTGCCAGATGGCCACGCGGTCCTGCACGTAGGGCAGCGCCTGGTAGGCGAGCACCGCCGCGCCCGCGCCCATGCCCAGCCCCGCCAGGCTGATGAAGGCGTTGGAGGTGGCCACGTAGTACATGAACACCGTGGTCAGGAAGTACAGCAGCACCGCGCCCAGGTCCTTCTCCGCCAGCAGCACCCCGCAGCACAGCGCCGCGAAGGCGATGGTGGGAATGCATTTGGTGAAGGGCGGGCGGTTGGAAAAGCCGCTGGCCAGGCAGAGGATCAGGATCGGCTTCATGAACTCGCTGGGCTGCACGGAGAAGGGCCCCAGGCCCACCCAGTTGCGCGCGCCGTATTTATAAATGCCGATCACCGGCGCAAACGGCGAGGCCAGCGCCAGCAGGCACAGGGCCATCAAAAGCGGCGTGTACTTCTTCCAGTGCCGCCAGTGCCTTATGAACGCCGCGCCTGCGAACATGGCCGCCACGCCGCCCAGGGCATAGATGGCCTGGGTGCGGGGGGTGATGTCGCTCTTGGCGATGTCGGACAGGGTGATGATGCCCACGCTGCACAGGAACAGCACCATGATGAGGATTGCCCGGTCCACCGGCCAGACCCGGCCCATCAGGTGGGTGATCAGCCAGGTGGCCAGCGGCAGCGCCACGGCCAGCGCCAGGGCCTGCAGGTTGACCGTGCCCTTCTGGAAGGCGATCAGCAGCATGGCCAGCGCCTGGAACAGCATCACCGCCGACAGGAGCAGCTTCGTATTCGAGCGCATCAGCGCCTTTTTCATGCGATCAAGTTTATTCTTTGCCATGGTATTCTACCTGTCAAATCCGTCGTCCACGTCGAAATACTCGTCCACGTCGATGGGCCGGCCCAGCCGCTTTTCCGACGTGCGGCGCAGCACGGGCTGGGCGTCGAAGGGATCGTCGGATGCGGGAAGCTCGTCGGCATAGTCCTCGCCGTCGTCATGCTCGCCCCGGTGTCCGTGCCGATGGGGGGCGGCGGGCTCGGGGGCCTCGGTCAGCACCAGCAAAAGCCGCACCCGGCCCAGGCTGAACTCACCGCCGTCGGACAGGGTGAGGGCGCGCACGGGCCGCCCGTCCCCGTCCCGCATGGGCGCGCCGGCGTGGGTGCGGACGAACAGGCCGTCCTCGGTCAGCTGGAAGTAGGCGTGGCGGCGGCGGACGGAGGAGTGGCGCACGCGGATATCCGCGCGGCGGGACGTGCCGATCATGCCCTCCTTGATCACCGGGTATTTCATGCCCCGGCGGGCCTTCTCGTCGCCCTCCAGCACCACCAGCTCGCCGCTGATGCCAGTGGAGGGGGACAGGTGGCGCAGCGTGGCCGCCCGGCGGCTGTCCACCAGTGTGATGCGCCAGGCCCGCAGCACGATCAGCACCATCAGCCCCGCGAACGCGTAACGCGCGGCCAGGGCGACGATCTCATACAGATTCTGGCTCATGGCGCATCCCTCCCTTTCCATCCGGTGTTTGCGGATAATAAACCATCTTACATTATAGACCTGCCGGGCACAAGTTGCAAGGCGGCCTGTGTACAGGCTTTGGATCGAAATTATGACGAAATGTGTGCATATTTGACCGAAATGTACCGATTTCACCCCACATGCCGGGTCGAATCGTGTTATAATACAAAATGGGTGAAGATAGTACCCACGTTTTTTCGCTGCGCTGTATAACCCCGGCGAAAGCTGTCAAGAATTGGAAATACAATCGAATTTGCATAGCGGCGGGCGGGTGAGCCCGCCCATGGAGGCATTATGAGAGATACCCATTTAGCAAAGCGGTTTGCGCGGGCGACGGCGCTCGCGCTGGTGTTGGCGCTGGGACTGGCGATGCCGGCCAGCGCCGGCGGGTTCCTGGACTGGCTGTTTGGCGGGGACGAAGCCGTTGAGGCCGCCGCGGACGCGGCTACGGTGCCCCCGGCGGTGACGCTGCCCCCGGCGGAGGCGCTGGCGTCGCCCACCCCGGAGGCGGAGCCGACGGCCACCCTCGCGCCCGTCCCGGACGCGGCCATCGAGGACGACGGCCTGCTGCGGGTGGGGCTGATGTCCCTGGGCAACCCGGAGCAGCTGCACCTGACGCTTTCCGGCGTGTACGCCGTGGAGGGCGACGCAGGCTTCCGCTTCGCGCGAGGCACGGAGCTGACCCTGTCCGAGGCGGAGGGGAATGTATACATGTATGTGGGCGGCCTGACGCTGATGATGGGCTCATCCATGACGCTCACCCGGCACCGCGCCGCGGAGGGCGAGGAGAACGGGCTGTACATCGACGAGAGCGAGAAGCCCACGCTGTACGCGGGCGACCTGACCGTGTCCGTCGGGGAAAACGGCGGCCTGCAGGCGGTGCTGAAGCTGCCCGTGGAGGACTACCTCTACGGCGTGGTGGCCTATGAGATGAGCGACTCCTTTCCGCTGGAGGCCCTGAAGGCTCAGGCCGTGGCGGCGCGCACCTACGCCATGCAGCGCAAGTGGCAGTCTGCCGGGCGGGCTTACGACGTGGTGGACACCACCGCCGACCAGGTGTTCAAGGGCTTTGACGGGGAGTACCGGAACGTGATCGAGGCCGTGGACGACACCCGGGGCGTGGTGGGGCTGTACAACGGCGCCTTTGCCGTGTGCTACTACACCGCCAGCAACGGCGGGCAGACCGCCCTGGCCAGCCAGCTCTGGGGCGTGAAGGACTACGACGGCTACCTGGCCATGGTGGACGACCCCTATGACCTGGAGAACCCCCGCAGCCTGCAGAATGAGCTGACCGTCACGCCCGACTGCGAGGGCAGCGAGGCGCTGAAGGGGATGCTGGAGGCGGCGCTGGGCGAGCGTCTGGCGAAGGACGGTTACGGCGAAGGGGAGTGGAAGCTGGATTCCATCGCCTCCATCGAGCCGACGCGCCCCCGCTTCGAGGGCAGCCGGATGTTCGACACGCTGACCTTCGGCCTGCGGGCGCAGCTTTTGAAACCCGTGGCGACGCCGGAGCCGACCGGCACGCCCGAGGCCAGCGAGGCGCCTGAGGCCACTGCCGAGGCATCGGCAGAGCCCTCGGCGGAACCGACGGAGGGCGACGCCATGCCCACCGCGCCGGACGAGCCTCTGCCCGCGCCCACGGAGATCCCCCGGGAGTGGACGCTGTCGGATGAGATCTACACCGTGGCCCTGGACACCTACACCGACATCAAGGGCGGCCTGTCCCTGGGGCTGAACGGCTCGGAATGCGAGCTGGTGAGCGTGGACACGGAGCTGGACGACGCCGGGGAGCCGGCGAAGTTCACCATCATCATGCGCCGCTTCGGCCACGGCGTGGGCATGAGCCAGCGTGGCGCCCAGTGGATGGCGGGCCATTACGGCAAGAACTGGCAGGAGATCCTGGCGTTCTACTATCCTGGGCTGTCCTTTGAGCGGATGGCCTGGCCGGAGCAGCCCCTCACCGACCTGGCGGCGCTGCCCGCCGGGGTGGGAGCCGCCCGTCCCAAGCCCACGCCCGTGCCCACGCCCGCGCCGCTGCCGGAACTCAAGGAGGGCGAGCGCTATGCCGCAGTGACGGCCACGATGTTGAACTTGCGCGAAAGGCCCACCACCGCATCCATGGCCATCGCCCAGCTGGCCGAGGGCCGTCGGTTGATCGTCACCGGCGAAGCCGATGAAAACGGCTGGGTCGCCGTGCACACGGCGGAGAGGGAGGGGTTCGTGAAGGAAGAGTATTTGAAGTATGAATAGGGAACAGGCAATAGGCAAAAGGCAATAGGAATGGCTGATGTCGTGCATATGCAGGGGCGGCGTTGCGCCGTCCGCCCATATCAGGCAACTGGCAACTGGAATGGCTGCTGCCGCGTGTGAGCAGCTGTTCCCATATTCCCGCTGCCTGCTCCCTTAAAAGAGGAAACACCATGCACAACCGTCTTCTGCGCCTTGCGGCGCTGGTGATGCTGGCGGCGGCGCTTCTGCCGGCGCTGGCCGCCGGCGCGGGCGCGGAGGGCGGTTTTTCCGTGGCCGAGAGCATCAGTGAGCCGCGTGAAGGGGAAGCGGCGGACGGTTTTTCTGCGGAAGAAGGCGACGGGGAACTGGCGTTCATCGAGGACGTGCCGCTTTCGGCGGGAGAGCTGCGGGAGGTGGAGCTTTCCGATATCCCGGCGGGCTTTGCCTTCACCGCCCCCACGGGCAGCGTATACGACGTGTGGCTGTTCCCGGTGGGGGACGTGTCCGCAGAGGTGCATGCCCGACTGTGGCAAGAGGATGAGCTGGCGGCGAAGAGCGACGGCGAGACGATGCCCGCGCTGAGCCTGCGCCTGACGGCAGGGGCCAGTTACGCGCTGCGCCTGACGGGCCGGGGCAGGGTGCGGCTGGAGATTGCCCGCCACGCGCTGGGACGCTGCTTCGGCGATCCCATGGCGCTGGACGCCGCCGGGGATGACCACAGCAAGGCGTTTGCCCGGAAGGGGGACGCCCACTGGTATGCTGTGGAGCCGGACACGGACGGCGCGCTGGCGCTGGCGGCGGTGCCCGGGGACGCAGACGTGGCGCTGCAGGCGCTGCTGTTCGACGGGACCGGGCGGCTGCTGGGCGGCGCTTCCATCACCCCCGGCGGCGCGGCGCTGACGCGGCTGGAGGCCAGGGCCGGAGAACGGTACCTGCTGCGGCTCACCGCCCGGAACGGGGCCACGGGGCTGTACAGCCTGCGGCTTGTGCCGGTAGCGGGGGAGGCCCCGGCGATGCTGACACTGTCCAGGCAGCGCGCGCTGCTGGCAGGCCGGACGCGGCTGCAGCTGACGGCGGAGACGGCCCCCTCCAGCGCGACGGACTTCATCCTCTGGGAGAGCAGCGACGCACAGGTGGCCTCCGTGAGCGCAGACGGCCTGGTGACCAGCCGGGGCGAGGGCGAGGTGGACATCACCGCCTATGCCGCCGGCGGCGCGTTGGCCCGCTGCCGGGTGACGGTGCGCTATGTGGCGGTGGAGGAGGTGCGGCTGCTGTCCCGGCAGATGGCCCTCTGCGTGGGCGACGATGCGGCCATCGAGTGCGACGTGCTGCCCGGCAACGCCACCGACCCGCGGCTCACCTACGTGGCCGAGCCGGAGGGTGTGGTGGAGATCGACCGGCGGGGCGTGCTGCGGGGCGTCAGCGAGGGCGAATGCACCGTGACGGTGCGCGCGGTGGACGGCGGCTGGATGGACACCCTGGCCGTCGCCGTCGGCCCCGCGCCCAAGCGCTGGCGGGCGCTGCTGGTGGGCGAGCAGAACTACGCCTCCACGGTGGCGTCGGTGCGCACCGGCTCCATCAACTCCGTCTCCGGCCTGCGCAGCATGCTGGCCGGGCTGTCCTTTGGCGGCGCGCGCTTTGCCACCACCACGCTGCTGGACGCCAGTCGCGACGGGATCCTGGCGGGCATCCGCGACGCCTTCGCCGGGGCCAAGGACGGGGATGTAGCGCTTTTTTACATCACCTGCCACGGCTACTACGAGGGCGGCGTGACCTGCTTTCGGCTGTACGACGGCTCGGTGCTGACGGCTGCGGAGCTGGCCGCGGCGCTGGCGGACGTGCCGGGGGAGATACTGCTGGTGATCGACTGCTGCGGCAGCGGCGGGGCCATCGGTCGATCCAGCGGCGCCGGGGACATCCTCAGGGGCGTGGACGCGGTGTTCGGCGGGAATGTCGGCCCCGCGGTGGTGAACGGCAGTCGGTTCCGGGTGCTGGCCAGCGCCGCGCTGGAGCAGGACAGCCACCGCATCAGCTTTGCCCCGGGCGGCGGCGAGTCCGGCATGGCCACGGTGTTTGCCCGGGCGCTGTGCGAGGCCGGGGGCTGGGATTTGCAGCGCTCGGCGCGCAGTGCCATGCGCGCCGACGTGGACTACGACGGGCGGGTGACGCTGAGCGAGCTGTACGAGTACGTGTCCCGCCGCGTGATGTGGTATCTGAGCCTGGCGGGCGAGCCGGGTCAGTATGCCCAGAGCGTGCAGGTCTGGCCCGAGGGACTGGCGGACGCGGTGTTTGAGAGGACGCGATAGGAATGAAATATAACGCGCTTCGGCAGGATTTGGCGGATGGGCGTGGAAATCAAAAGCAAATTCGTTGAAAAGGAGACATACAGATGAACCGGGATGAAGCGCTGGCATTGCTGAAGGAATACAACAGGGAGCCCTTTCACATCGAACACGGGATCACCGTGGGCCATGTGATGCGTTGGTACGCCGAAAAGCTGGGCTATAGCGATGAGGCGGATTTCTGGGAGACGGTGGGCATCCTCCACGACCTGGACTTCGAGCAGTGGCCCGGGGAACACTGCCACAAGGAGCAGGAGCTGATGGCCGAGCGGGGGCTGGATGCGCGGCTGATCCGCGCCACGGCCAGCCATGGCTGGGGCGTCAGCTTCGACGACCTGCCCAAGCCCGAGCACGAGATGGAAAAGGTGCTGTTCGCCGCGGACGAGCTGACCGGGATCATCGGTGCGGCGGCGCTGATGCGGCCCTCGAAGAGCTGTGCGGACATGGAGCTGAAGAGCCTGAAGAAGAAGTACAAGGATAAAAAGTTCGCCGCCGGGTGCAGCCGGGACGTGATCGCCCGGGGCGCGGAGCTGCTGGGCTGGGACCTGGACCGGCTGTTGCAGGATACGCTGGACGCGATGAAGGCATATGCGGGGTGAGGGAACAGAAATAGCGGCTGCCGAGCTGTTTTGCGGGAGCAGCGCAATAGTGCCTTGAAGCTTTGTTCGACGCAAAAACCTTCCCATACAATGGGAAGGTTTTTGCGTCGATGTATGTCAGGCGACGGGCGATTCCCTTACTTCAGCTTCACCCGCATGGGCCTGGCCGGGGGCGTATAGCTGAAATCGGGAATGATGGCGGGAGCCCTTTCCGGGACGGGCGCGTCTTTGACGGGCGTTTTCGACGCGGGCGCTTCCACTGGCGCGGGCGTTGTCTCCGGCGCAGGCGCTTCAACGGGCGCTTCCGCAGGCGCGGCCTCCGGCGCGGGTGCTTCCACACGCGCATCATCGGGCGCTTCCGCTGCCGGGATTGCCGCGGGCGCCTCCGTCCGGTCCTCGCCGTCCAGCACGGAGTCGTCGGTCATGCCGGCGGCCTCCTTGATCATCTGGATCTCCTGGGCCTTCATGGTCTTGCCGTTCACCAGGTCGTACAGCACCGGTACCACGAACAGCGTCATCAGCGTGGCGTAGGTCAGTCCGCCGATGGACACCACGGCCATGGGCTGCATCATCTCCGCGCCCATGCCCCGGCCCAGCGCCATGGTGGACATGCCCAGAATGGTGGTCAGCGCCGTCATCAGGATCGGCCTCAGGCGGATGCGGCCGGTCTCAATCAGGGCCTCCCGCTTCTCCATGCCGCCGATGCGCAGCTGGTTCACGCAGTCGATGAACACGATGCCGTTGTTCACCACCACGCCGGACAGCACCAGGAAGCCCAGCATGCTGACGATGGACAGGTCCATGCCGGTGAGCAGCAGCGCCAGCAATCCGCCGGTGAACGCCAGGGGGATGGTGAACATGACGATGATGGGGGACTTGAAGGACTGGAACTGGGCCACCATGATCAGGAAGATCAGCAGTATGGCGATCAGCACCATCCAGACCAGGTCCTGCATGATGCCCATGACGGTCTCGTTCTCGCCGGACAGGTCGACGCTGTAGCCCGCGGGCACGGCGTAGTCCTTCAGCTTCGCCTCGAAGGCGTCGCTGACGTGGTTGGCACTGTAGCCCTCGGCCACGCCGAAGGACACCGTCACCATGCGCTTCTGGCTGGCGCGGTTGATGGTGGACAGGCTGTTGGCGTCCGTCACCTCGGCCACGTCGCCGATGCGCACCAGCTTGTTCTCCTCCTCGCCGTCCACCTCGATCTCCAGGTCTTCCACCTCTTCGGGGGTGATCTCGGCGTTGGCGGCGTCGGATAGGTACACGCTGTACTCCTTGCCGTCGAAGGTCACCTTGGTGATCTCCGTGCGCCCGGCCACCTTTTGGGCCACGAACTGGAATACCTGGGCGGTGGTCAGGCCCTGGTCGATGGCCTTCTCCTTGTCCACCTCGATGCGCAGCTCCGGCACTGCGTCCTCCAGGCCGTCGTCCACGTCGACGGCGCCTTCGGTCTGCCGGGCCAGCTCGGCCACATCCCTGGCGATGGCCTGCAGGGTGTCGATGTCGTCGCCGGTGATTTCGGCGGAGATGCCGCTGCCGGTCATCATGGAGATGTCCATGGTGCTGGCCTGCACAGACAGGTCCGCGCCGTACTTTCCGCCGATGGCGCTCATCTGGTTGGCGATGTCGGCATTCTTGAGCCCCAGGGTGTCGTCGATCATGATATAATAGCTCATGCCGCTGCCGCCGGACAGGCCGGACAACATGCCGCCCGCGCCGCCCATCAGGCCCACGGACTGCACGCCCTCGATCTGAAGCATGTCGTCCATGATGGCCACGGCCTGCTCCTTCTGCTGGGCGTCGGTCATTTCCGGGTCAAACTGCAGATCGGCGCTCATTTGGCGGCTGTTGACCTCCGGCATGAAGGAGATGCCCATCTTCGGCACCTGCATGGCCGAGAACACCAGCAGCCCCAGCGCCGCCAGCAGCACCAGCGGCTTCACCTTCAGCGCGCCGCGCAGCAGGCCGGTGTAGCCCCGCTGGATGGCGCTGAAGACGCGGTGTTTGTGGGGCTTGCTGTGGCGCATCAGGAACGAGCACATGGCGGGCACCACCGTCATGGCCACGAACAGGCTGGCCAGCAGCGAGAACGCGATGGTCAGGCCCATGTCAGAAAACAGGTCGCGGGCCATGCCCTGCACGAACACGATGGGCAGGAACACGCAGATGGTGGTGAGCGTGGAGGCGAACAGCGCGCCGGAGACGGATTTCACGCCCTCCACGCAGGCGCGCAGCAGGGGAACACCCTCCTCGTCGTGGAGGCGGTAGATGTTTTCAATGGCCACGATGGAGTTGTCCACCAGCATGCCGATGCCCAGACTCAAGCCGCTCAGCGACAGCACGTTCAGCGTGATGCCGGTGAAGTACATGCACACGAAGGCGATGACCACGCTGATGGGGATGGAGAAGGCCACGGTGATGGTGGGCCGCAGGTCCATCAGGAACAGCAGCAGGATCAATATCGCCAGAGCGCCGCCGGACAGCAGGTTGTTCAGCACGGAGTCGACGATGATCTTGATGTACTCGCCCTGGTTCATCAGGTCGACGATGTGCAGGTTCTCGTTCTCCGCCATCAGCGCCTTTGCCCGGTCGAGGATGGTTTCCGCCACGTCGGCGGTGGAGTAGGTGGACTGCTTGTCGATGGACAGCAGGATGCCGTCGGCGCCGTTCAGCTTGGTGAACACCTCGTCCCGGTTATCGGCCATCTCCACCCGGGCCACGTCCAGCAGGCGCACCTCGTCGATGGAATCCAGCCCCAGGTCGAACAGCTTCATCCGCCGCAGGCTGTCCAGGGAGTTGAACTTGTCGCCCACGCGCACCAGCACCTGCTCATTTTCCGCGTCGTAGACGTAGCCCGCGGGCATGGAGAAGTTCTGGGCGCCGATGAGCCCGGCCACCATCTGCACGGTGATTACGCCGTCCAATCCGGCGTTCTCCAGGGCTTCGTCCCGCTTCTCGTTGAATTCCTTGCGGGCCTTGGCCAGCTCCGCCTCGCCGTTTTCGATCATGGCCGCGGCCTGGGCAAAGCCGCTGTCGGCCTGCTTGCGGGCGGCCTGCAGCTGGGCCTTGGCGTCGGCGAGGTTGGTGTCCTCGTCGATGCCCTCGATGTAGCCGCCGGGGATGATGCCCTTCTTGAGCTTCTCCAGCGTGTCGTCGATCTGGGCGATGCCCGCGTCCAGCTGCGCCAGGCCATCCTTGGCCTGGGTGTATTGGGCGTTCAGGGCTTCGGGATCCTGGGCCAGGGCCAGCGCCTTGTACTCATCGCTGCCCTCCAGTGCGTCGATCTGTCCCTGCAACAGCGCGATCTGCTGGCGCAGGGTGTCGGGGTCAAGGGCGTTCTCCACGGCCTGGCTCATGCCTCCCAATTCGGCCTCCAGCGTGGAGATGCGCCCGTTGAGGGACTCGATTTGGCGCTGGGCCTCGGCGCGGCGGCTCTCCACGTCGGCGTTGTCGCTCTCGGCGATGGCCAGGGCGGCGCGCTTGGCCTCCAGGTTGGCGGTATCGGCGGCAAGGGCCTGCTCCAGGCCGGACACCGTGCCGGACTGGGCGTTGATCTCGGTTTCCAGCTGGCTGAGACTGGCCTGCGCGGCGCTCAGCTGGCTGCGCAGGGCCTCGATGCCGCCGTCCTCGGCCAACGCCCGGAAGGGGCTGTAGCCGGTGAGGGTTTCGGGGTCGGGGGTGACGGTGGGCTCGACCATGGGCTCCGTCGTGGAGGCTTCTTCGCCGTCCGACAGAACTGCGCCGGCGGGCTTGGTGCCGTCGGTCTGGCCGGGGACGTCGGTCTGGCCGGGATCGTCGGTCTGTCCGGGGTCGTCGGTCTGTCCGGGGTCGTCGGTCTGTCCGGGGTCGTCGGTCTGGCCGGGGACGTCGGTCTGGCCGGGGTCGTCGATCTGGCCGGGATCGTCGGTCTGGCCGGGGTCGTCGGTCTGGCCGGGGTCGTCGGTCTGAGCGGGGTCGTCGGTCTGGCCGGGGTCGTCGGTCTGAGCGGGGTCGTCGGTCTGGCCGGGGTCGTCGGTCTGGCCGGGGTCGTCGGTCTGGCCGGGATTGTCGGTCTGTTCAGGCGCTTCTGTCTGCGCCGGGGTTTCTGTCTGCGCCGGGGCTTCGGTTTTGTTGTCCGCCGCGTCGATCTTCCGCTGCAGCTCCGCGATCTCATCCTGCAGGGACTGGCGCTGGTCCTCCAACTCGGACAGGCGCGCCTTGGCGCTGTCCAGGTCGGCCTGATCGGAGGCCACAGCGCTCTCCAGGGACGCCACATCGCCCTTCAGGGCGTCGGCGTCCAGCAGGTTGAGGTCGGCCAGATACTGCTGCTGGGCGTCGCGCTGGGAAGTCAGCTCGTCGATCTGGCTCTGCAGATCGGCCCGGGAGGCGTCGATATCGCTGGCAGTGAGGCCGTTGTCGTCGGCGCTGTCCAGCTGCTTCTGGAGCACCTCCAGCTGCTGCTTGAGGGCGGTCAGCTGCTCCTGGCCCTGCTCCAGCGCGGCGCGATCCTCGTCGCTCATGTTTACCAGCGGCTCCATGGCCTGGACGGCCTTGCTCAGCTCGTCCCGCTGGGCGACCAGCTCGGCGCGCTGGGCCTCCAGCTGCTGGATGGCGGGTTCGATCTTGTCAGCGCCATTGTCGATGGCGTCCAGGGCTTCGTCGATCTTCTGGTAGGCCTGCCGGCGCGCGCGGGCCAGCTGGCGCTTGCCGTCGGACAGCTGGGCCTGGGCGTCGTTCAGCTGGCGCTCCACGTCAGCCAGCTCCGCGTCCACGTCCTCGAGGATGGCGCTGTTGAGCACGTCGATGCGGCTCTGCTCGATGACCACGTCCACCCGCTGCTCGATCAGGCCGGAGGCGCTGGCCGAGGCCACGCCGTTCAGGCTCTCGAAGGCGGGGATCAGCTCGTCCTCCACGTAGTCCGACAGGGCAAGGATGTCCATGTCGTCCCGGGAGACGGAGAGTATGGCCACGGGCAGCATGTCCGGGTTCAGCTTCATGGCCACCGGCGCGCCGATCTCGTCGCCCCAGTTGCCCCGCAGCTGCTCCAGCCGGGAATTCAGCTCGATCAGGGCGGTGTCCATGTTGGCGCCGTCGTTGAACTGCATGATGACCACGGACACGTTGTCCCGGGAGGAGGAGGTGATCTTCTTCACGTCCGTCAGTGTGGCCACCGCGGCCTCCATGGGCCGGGTGACCTCCGCCTCCACCTGCTCCGGGGTCGCGCCCACATAGGTGGTGTACACCACCACATAGGGCAGGTTCATGCTGGGCAGCAGGTCGGTGGTCATGTGCTGGAAGGAGATGACCCCCAGCACGATCACCAGTATGATGCCCACGATGACCGTATATGGTTTTTTGACGCTGTATTTTGAAAGCATGCCGCGCCTCCCGAGGCTGTGAAAGCTGTATTGCGCCTATTTAATACGATTCTATATCAAATATATGAACCAAATATTAATAAATCGCCGCACTCATTATAGCGGCACCGGGCCTGTTTGTCTACAGGGTTTGTGAGGTTTAACAAAAAAAGGAGCTGACGGGCGAGGATGGGACGATTTACGTTGACATAACGAACGGAATCGTATATCATGGAGGCGGAAAGAAGGAGGGATGACCATGGACCAGTCTCTGTATGAGATCATCGCTTCCGCCGTGGTGGACGGCAGGCTCCCCGACGGCTTTTCCGTTCCCAAACCGGATGCGGGGGAGTCGGCGATGCCCTTCGTGGATGGCGGCATGGACGGCATCCATATCTACCACATGGCGCCGGGGGGCGGCCCCTCGGACGAGCAGTGGGCCATGATCGCCGCGGCGATGGAGCACGTCTCCGCAGGACAATTCAGCGAGGCCATCGCCGCCCTGGGCGATACGGGGCTGGAGCCGCTGGAGATCTATGAGCCCCTCTACGAGTACCTGAACGAACACGCCATGGAAATGGACGGCGGCAGCCTGTTCCGCTTCGCCTTCACGCTGGTCACCCGGGCGCCGGATTACCGGCTGGTGAAGATCGGGCTGGCGCTGATGGGCGGCTTTGATCCCGAGGAACAGTTCAAGGCGCCGGTGCGCACGCTGGCGCTGAGCGACGAGCTCACCTACTTCGCCATGCTGGCGATGCGACCCTGGGATGACCGCAACGAGGAGATGTTCCGGCTGGCCCAGCATGTATTCGGCTGGGGCCGCGTCCACCTGGTGGAGGCGCTGGAGCCCGAGACGGAGGAGATCCGCCGCTGGCTGCTGCGCGAGGGCGTGCACAACGGCGTCATGCCCCAGTATTCCGCCTGGGCCTGCTGGGTCAAGGGCGACGCGCCCGCCGCGCTGAAGGGCCCACTGACCCGGGAGGACTTCTCCGGCATCCGCGACATCGTCGAGGCCCTGCTGAACGAGGGCCCCGTGGCGGGCATCTCCGCCGTGGAGGACGCCGGCGCCCACCTGCGCGCCTTCCTGGAGCGGGCAGGGGAATTCGAGCCGGACGAGGACGACCGGCGGGTCGTGGAGGCGGTGAAGGCGTACCTGGATCAGGCAGGTAAGTGAAGGCCGGATTACCTATTATATAGGAAGCGCCGCCAAGTGCGGCACGCGCCATGGACCGACCCCTGAACCAATTCCGTAGAGGAGCGTCGCCAGCTGCGGCGCTTCCTGTTTTGAAGGGAATGCCGCACTCGGGAGCGTCCGGAGGTGAAGCGGGCGGCCAAGTTTGCTCATTTATCTAAAAAATAACATTGAAATCACAGAATTAATTTGATTCTCCCCGGCACATAGGGTATAATGATAAAGCTGTGTGCCGGGGTACCTATGTGCAATTTTGCCGGAATTGCGGGGTGCGGAGCCGGGCGCAGTAGGAGACAAATGGGATGAACCGGAAGGTTGCGGTATAAACGCGGCTTGCGTTTAACCCGGCGCAGGACGCGCAGCCGGTAATTTCCGGGGACTATGTCCGACAATCGGACGACGGAGCTCATGCCCGTCGTGAGGCGATCGAAGGTCGATCGCCGAGAAAAAACAATAGAACACGCCCGGCAGCGTGTGCATGAGTTCAACAGGAGGAAAGAACATGGCAAACCAGAAGATCCGCATCAAGCTCAAGGCCTATGAGCATTCCATCATCGACCAGAGCGCAGCGCGCATCGTCGAGACGGCCAAGCGCACCGGTTCCCGCGTGTCTGGCCCGATCCCGCTGCCCACCGAGAAGGAGATCGTCACGATCCTGCGTTCCCCCCACAAGCATAAGGATTCCCGCGAGCAGTTTGAGATGAGGACGCACAAGCGCCTGATCGACATCCTGCGGCCCACTCCCCAGACGGTGGACGCTCTGACCAAGCTGGATCTGCCGGCGGGCGTTGAAATCGAGATCAAGCTGTAAGGAACCAGGACAGACGGACGCGCTCTTTCCCGGCATCCTGCGTAGCAGGGAAATGATCGTCCGGATGAAGTCTGAAGGCTTTGCGGCTTATCAATAGGGAGCCTGAGAAACTCCCGAGCAAACTGTGAAACGGTTTGTACAACAATCAGAAGAGGTGTAACAATGAAAAAGGCAATTCTCGGCAAGAAGATCGGCATGACCCAGATTTTCGTATCTGACGGTCGCCTGGTGCCGGTCACCGTCGTGGAAGCGGGCCCCTGCACTGTGACGCAGGTGAAGACCGCCCAGACCGACGGCTATGAGGCGGTACAGGTCGGTTTCGACGAGCTCAGCGAACAGCGGGCCAAGAAACTGCTCAACAAGCCCGAGCAAGGTCACTTCGCCAAGGCTGGCGTGAAGCCCGCCCGGCACCTGCGCGAGTTCCGCTTTGAGGACATCAGCGGCTACAGCGTGGGCGATACCATCAAGTGCGACGTCTTCGCCGAAGGCGACAAGATCGACGTCGTCGGCACCAGCAAGGGCCACGGCTACACCGGCGCCATCCAGCGCTGGAACCAGCACACCGGCCCCATGGGCCACGGCTCCAAGTACCACCGCGGCGTGGGCTCCCTGAGCGCCAACTCTGATCCGTCCCGCGTGTTCAAGAACAAGCACATGGCCGGTCAGTACGGCGGCGAGCGCGTCACCGTGCAGAACCTCGAGGTCGTCAAGGTGGACGCCGAGCGCAACCTGCTCATGATCAAGGGCGCGATCCCCGGTGCCAACGGCAGCCTGGTGATTGTGCGCGACGCGGTCAAGGGTTAATAGGAGGACGCAAACATGGCAAACGTGAAAGTATTCAACATGCAGGGCGCCGCAGTCGGTGAGATCGCTCTCAACGACGAGGTTTTCGGCGTCGAGCCCCATATCAGCGCCATGCACGCTGTGGTGCGCGCCTACATGAACGCGCAGCGCCAGGGCACCCAGTCCGCCCTCACCCGCACCGAGGTGCGCGGCGGCGGCCGTAAGATCTATCGCCAGAAGGGCACCGGCAACGCGCGCCATCACGGCCGCAGGGCGCCCCAGTTCACCCACGGCGGCGTCGTGTTCGCCCCCAAGCCCCGCGACTATCGCATCAGCGTGCCCCGCAAGGTTCGCCGCCTGGCGATGAAGAGCGCGCTGAGCAGCAAGGTGGCCGAGCAGGAGATCGTGGTGGTGGACAACATCACCCTGACCGAGGCCGAGGCCAAGACCAAGAACGTCGTCAAGATGCTCAAGGCCCTGGGCGCGGACAAGAAGGCCCTGATCGTGACCAAGGACGTGGAGCCCATGGTGGTTCGCGCCGCGAACAACATCCAGGGCGTCAAGACCACCTTCGTGGGCAGCCTGAACGTGGTCGACATCCTGAACTACGACAAGTTCATCATTTCCCAGGACGCTGTGAAGCTGGTTGAGGAGGTGTACGCCGAATGAAGACCCCCTATGATATCATCATCAAGCCGGTCCTGACCGAGAAGTCCTACGCGGACATGGCCGACAAGAAGTTCACCTTCCAGGTGGCCGTCGGCGCCAACAAGACGGAGATCAAGCAGGCTCTGGAGAGCATCTTCGAGGGCGTGAAGGTCGAATCCGTCAACACCATGCGCACGGTCGGCAAGATCAAGCGCCAGGGCCGCTATCAGGGCCGCACCCCTGAGATCAAGAAGGCCATCGTCACCCTGAAGAAGGATTCCAAGCCGATTCCGTTCTTCGAGGGCATGGCTGAAGAGGAATAAGGGGTAAGACGACCTCTTCCGTCAGCCGCTTCGCGGCTGCCACCTTCCCCTGAAGGGGAAGGCATTGGAGGAAGAAAACCCTTTGAAGCCTGAAAGGGCTTCCACAATGGTAAGGCCCGCCGAAAAAGGGTCAAAGAAAGAAAGGGAGAAATAAGACAATGGCAATTCGAGTGTACAAGCCGACTTCGCCCGCGCGGCGCTTCATGTCGGTTCTGACCTTTGAAGAGGTCACCAAGAAGACGCCCGAGCGCTCTCTGGTCACTGACCTGCGCCATCGCGCTGGCCGCAACAACCAGGGCAAGATCACCGTTCGCCACCAGGGCGGCGGCGCTCGTCGCAAGTACCGCATCATCGACTTCAAGCGCCAGAAGGACGGCATCCCCGCCACCGTGAAGGCGATTGAGTACGATCCCAACCGCACCTGCTTCATCGCCCTGCTGGTCTACGCCGACGGCGAGAAGCGCTACATCCTGGCGCCCCTGGGCCTGAAGGTGGGCGACACCGTGATGAGCGGCCCCACCGCCGACATCAAGCCCGGCAACAGCCTGCCGATCGCCAACATCCCGCTGGGCACCCTGGTGCACAACATCGAGATCAAGGTTGGCCGCGGCGGCCAGATGGTCCGCTCCGCCGGCACCGCCGCCCAGGTCATGGCGAAGGAGGGCGATTTTGCCCAGATCCGCCTGCCCTCCGGCGAGGTTCGCAAGGTGAGCATGAACGCCCGCGCCACCGTTGGCCAGGTTGGCAACACCGACCACTCTAACGTCCGCATCGGCAAGGCCGGCCGCAAGCGCCACATGGGCGTCCGTCCCACCGTCCGCGGCGTGGTCATGAACCCGGTGGACCATCCCCACGGCGGCGGCGAAGGCCGCAGCCCGGTGGGCATGCCCGCCCCGATGTCTCCGTGGGGCAAGAAGACGCAGGGCGTCAAGACCCGCAAGCATCGCAAGTATTCGGACAAGCTGATCATCAGCCGTCCCAAGAAGAACAAGTAAGGCCTGAAAGGAGGCAAACCAAATGAGCAGATCTGTTAAAAAGGGTCCTTTCATTCAGCCCGCGCTGCTCAAGCGCGTGCAGGAAATGAACGCCAGCGGCGACAAGAAGGTTCTGAAGACCTGGTCCCGCTCCTCCACGATCTTCCCGGATTTCATCGGGCACACGGTTGCCGTCCATGACGGCCGCAAGCATGTTCCGGTATATGTCACCGAGGATATGGTCGGACACAAGTTCGGCGAGTTCGCCCCCACCCGTACCTTCAGGGGCCACGCCGGTGAAAAAGCGTCGTCTCGCAAGTAACGGAAGGAGATAAAAGTTATGGCAACTCGTGTTAAAGAGAAGGCCGCGGCGCGTCAGGCCAATGCCGACAAGCGCCCGCGCGCGACTGCCAAGTACGTCCGCGTTGCTCCCCGCAAGGTGAAGATCGTTGTGGATCTGATCCGCGGCAAGCAGGTTGACGACGCTCTGGCAATCCTCATGTATACGCCCAAGAGCGCTTCCCCGGTGGTTGAAAAGCTGCTGAACAGCGCCATCGCCAACGCCGAGTACAAGGAGCTGGACCGCTCCAGCCTGTACGTGGCCGAAGCCTACGCCAACCAGGGCCCGACCCTGAAGCGTTACTGGGCGCGTTCCCACGGTCGTGCCGATATGATCAAGAAGCACACCAGCCACATCACGATCGTGCTCGACCAGAAGTGAGGGAGGATATAAAATGGGACAGAAAGTTAATCCCCACGGCGCCCGCGTTGGTGTCATCCTGGACTGGAGCACCAAATGGTACGCTGGGAAGAAAGATTTTTCCAACAACCTGATCGAAGACTACAATCTTCGCAAGCTGTTGAAGGACAAGCTGAACACCGCCGGCATTTCCCGCATTGACATCCAGCGGGCCGGCACCAAGCTGCATGTGTCCGTGTACACCGCCAAGCCCGGCATCGTGATCGGCAAGGGCGGCGCCGGCGTCGAGGCCCTGAAGAAGGAGCTGGAAGACTTCACCGGCCGCCAGGTGGCCCTGGACATCATGGAGATCAAGAACCCCGACTGCGACGCTCAGCTCGTGGCCGAGAACATCGCCCAGCAGCTGGAGAAGCGCATCTCCTTCCGCCGCGCGATGAAGCAGTCCATCGCCCGTTCCATGAAGGCCGGCGCGAAGGGCATCAAGACCACCGTTTCCGGCCGTCTGGGCGGCGCCGACATCGCCCGCTCCGAAGGCTATCACGAGGGCTCCATCCCGCTGCAGACCCTGCGCGCCAACATCGACTATGGCTTCTGCGAGGCCAGGACGACCTACGGCCGCATCGGCGTCAAGGTGTGGATCTACAAGGGCCAGGTCCTGCCGCAGAACGGCAAGAAGGTTCTCGCCGGTTATACCGACATCAAGAGCCCCTTCGCCGGCCGCGGTGACCGCAGAAGGAACGACAGGAACGATCGCGGCCCGCGCGGTGAGCGCCGGGAGCGCGGCGAGCGCACTGAGCGTAAGGAAGGAGGCAATTAAGCTATGCTGATGCCGAAGAGAGTCAAGCACCGCAAGCAGCAGCGCGGTCGCATGAAGGGTAAGGCCCAGCGCGGCAATTTCCTCGCCTACGGCGACTACGGTCTCGTGGCGACCCAGCCCGGCTGGGTGACCTCCAACCAGATTGAGGCTGCCCGTCAGGCCATGACCCGTCGCACCAAGCGCGGCGGCCAGGTCTGGATCAAGATTTTCCCCGACAAGCCCATTACCGCCAAGCCGGCCGAGACCCGAATGGGTTCCGGTAAGGGCGCTCCGGAGTACTGGGTGAGCGTTATCAAACCCGGCCGCGTGCTGTTCGAGATGGGCGGCATCCCCGAGGAGCTGGCCCGCGAGGCCCTGCGCCTGGCGGCCCACAAGCTTCCGATCACCACCAAGTTCATCAAGCGCGAGGCGGTTAAGGAAGAAGCCAATACTGAGATGGGTGGTGAAGAGCAGTGAAGACCAAGGACGAACTGAAGGCCCTGCAGGCCAAGACCATGGCCGAGCTCGACACCGATCTGAAGGACAAGAAGAGCGAGCTGTTCAACCTGCGCTTCCAGCTGGCGACCGGCCAGCTGCAGAACACCGCGGCCATCCGCGACTGCAAGAAGAGCATCGCGCGGGTCAAGACCGTCATCCGTCAGCGTCAGCTGGCCGAGAAGGCGTAACGCGAAAGGAGGCAACTGAAAATGGCTGAAGTAAGAGGCATGCGCAAGACTCGTATCGGCGTGGTTGTTTCCGACAAGATGGACAAGACCATCGTCGTCGCGGTACCAGCAAGATCAAGGCCCACGACGAAGAGAACCAGTGCGGCATCGGCGACACCGTGAAGATCATGGAGACCCGCCCGCTGTCCAAGGAAAAGCACTGGCGTCTGGTCGAGATCATCGAAAAGGCGAAGTAAGCCGCTTGAAAGTAAGCAAGGAGGAAGAAAAATATGATTCAGCCTCAAACTCGTTTGAAGGTAGCCGATAACAGCGGCGCTAAGGAAATCATGTGCTTCCGCGTGCTGGGCGGCTCTTTCCGCCGCACCGGCAGCGTGGGCGACGTGATCGTCGCTTCCGTGAAGTCCGCCACTCCCGGCGGCGCCGTGAAGAAGGGCGAGGTCGTGAAGGCCGTTATCGTCCGCACCCGCAAGCAGTATCGTCGTCCGGACGGCACCTACATCCGCTTCGACGACAATGCCGCCGTCATCATCAACGAACAGAAGCAGCCCAGGGGCACCCGCATCTTTGGGCCCGTGGCTCGCGAGCTCCGCGAAAAGGATTATATGAAGATCGTTTCGCTGGCGCCCGAAGTGCTTTAATGGAGGTGCAACCATGGCAGTTAAGCTCAAGGTAAAGGTCGGCGATACCGTCAAGGTCATCGCGGGCACCGACAAGAACAAGAAGGACAACACTGGCAAGGTTCAGAAGGTCTTTCCGGAGACGGGCCGCATCATCGTCGAAGGCATGAACATGGTGAAGAAGCACCAGAAGCCCCGTGGACAGGGCATGCCCGGCGGCATTATCGAAAAGGAAGCGCCCATCAGCGCCTCCAACGTGATGGTGATTTGCCCCAAGTGCGGCAAGCCCACCCGCATCGGCCATGTGTTTATCGAAGGCGAGGGCAAGCAGTCCCGCCGCAAGCGCCGCGTGTGCAAGCAGTGCAAAGCGGTGTTTGACAACTGATAAGGAGGATTGGCACAATGGCCAGATTAAAGGATAAGTACCGCGCGGAAGTGGCTCCGGCGCTGCAGCAGCGCTTCGGGTACAAGAACGTGATGGAAATTCCGCGCCTGGAGAAGATCGTTATCAACATGGGCCTGGGCGACTGCAAGGACAACGCGAAGGCGCTGGACCTGGCTGTCGAGGAGCTGACGACCATCGCCGGCCAGAAGCCCCTGGTGACCAAGGCCAAGAAGTCCATCGCGAACTTCAAGCTGCGTGCCGGCATGAACGTTGGCGCCAAGGTTACCCTGCGCGGCGACCGCATGTATGAGTTTGCCGACAAGCTGGTCAGCATCGTGCTGCCCCGCGTGCGCGACTTCCGCGGCGTTTCCGCCAAGGCCTTCGACGGCCGCGGCAACTACAGCCTGGGCGTGCGTGAACAGCTGATTTTCCCCGAGATCGAGTACGACAAGGTCGAAAAGATCCGCGGCATGGAGATGATCTTCGTCACCACCGCCAAGACCGACGAGGAAGCCAAGGAACTGCTCCGCCTTCTGGGCATGCCGTTCCAGGCCTGATTGAAGGAGGAAATTCAACGTGGCTAAGACAAGCATGAAGGTCAAGCAGGCGCGGCCCGCGAAGTTCTCGACCCGCGCTTATACCCGCTGCCGCATCTGCGGCCGTCCCCATTCCGTGCTTCGCAAGTACGGCGTGTGCCGCATCTGCTTCCGTGAACTGGCCTACGCGGGCCAGATCCCGGGCGTTCGCAAGGCCAGCTGGTAATCCGGCAGTAATTAGGAGGTAACAAAATGGCTGTTATTAATGATCCCATCGCGGATATGCTCACCAGAATCCGCAATGGCCTGATTGCCAGACACGACAGCGTAACGATGCCCGCTTCGAACATGAAGAAGGCGATCGCGAAGATCCTGCTGGACGAAGGCTACATCAAGTCTGTTGACTATATCGACGACGGCGTCCAGGGCCAGATCAAGGTCACCCTGAAGTACGTTCAGGGCAAGGAGTCCGTCATCAAGGGTCTGAAGCGCATTTCCAAGCCTGGACTGCGCGTCTACGCCAGGAACGACGAGATCCCGAAGGTCCTGGGCGGCCTGGGTATTGCCATCGTTTCCACGTCCAAGGGCGTGATGACCGACAAGGAAGCCCGCAACGCGGGTGTCGGCGGCGAAGTTCTGGCCTATATCTGGTAAGTAAAGTGGAGGTGCACTAGAATGAGTCGAATCGGTAGACTTCCGATTCCGGTTCCCGCCGGCGTGACCGTGACCATCGCGGACGACAACACCGTGACTGTCAAGGGCCCCAAGGGTGAACTGAGTCAGAAGGTAAACAAGGATATCAAGGTCGAACAGGTCGGCGCCGAAGTGCTCGTGTCCCGTCCGTCCGACAGCAAGCCCCACCGCTCGATGCATGGTTTGTACCGGTCCCTGATCAACAACATGGTCGTTGGCGTCACCCAGGGATTCGAGAAGAAGCTGCATATCGAAGGCGTCGGCTGGAGAATCGCCGAGTGGAACAAGAATCAGCTGACCATCAACGTGGGCTATTCTCATCCCGTAATCGTAGACGCTCCCGCGGGCATCGAGTTCGACGTTGACAAGAGCAACGTGAACTTCTCCGTGAAGGGCATCGACAAGCAGCAGGTCGGCGCCATCGCCGCTGACATCCGCGCCATCCGCAAGCCGGAGCCGTATCACGGCAAGGGCATCCGCTATGAGGGCGAGTATGTCCGCCACAAGGAAGGCAAAGCCGGTAAGAAGTAATGAGGGAGGGTACCGCAAATGTTTAATAAGCGTGATCGCAACGAGGTTCGCAAGATCCGTCATGAGCGCGTACGCAAAAAGATCAGCGGGACGCCCGAACGTCCGCGGCTTTGCGTATTCCGCAGCAACAAGCACATCTACGCTCAGGTCATTGACGACGTAGCCGGCAACACGCTGGCCGCCGCCAGCACCGTGGAGAAGGAAATCGCCGCGCAGCTGAATGACTGCGACAAGAAGGGCGAAGCCAAGATCGTCGGCAAGATCGTGGCCGAGCGCGCCATCAAGGCCGGCATCAAGGAAGTCGTCTTTGATCGCGGCGGCTACATCTACACCGGCCGCGTGGCCGAGCTCGCAGCCGGCGCCCGCGAGGGCGGCCTGGACTTCTAATAGGAGGGTGTAAGCAATGCAGCGTAGAGAAGAAGACAACAGATATCTGGAAAAGCTGGTTGCCGTCAACCGCGTTTCCAAGACCGTCAAGGGCGGCCGCAACATGCGGTTCTCGGCCCTGATGGTGGTCGGCGATACCGAGAACCCCGGCACCGTCGGCTGCGGCATGGGCAAGGCGGTTGAAATCCCCGAGGCCATCCGCAAGGGCCTTGAGGACGCCAAGAAGTCCATGATCACCATTCCGCTGAACGGTACGACCATTCCCCACGAGGTGGTGGGCGTGTTCGGCACCGGCAAGGTGAAGATGCTCCCCGCTCCGGAAGGTACCGGCGTGATCGCCGGCGGCCCCGTGCGCGCCGTCCTGGAAGCCGCTGGCATCAAGGACATCGTGACCAAGAGCATCGGCTCCAACAACAAGATCAACATGGTTCGCGCCACCCTGGCGGGGCTGAAGCAGCTTCGCAGTGCCGAACAGGTTGCGGCTATGCGCGGCAAGTCCGTCGAAGAGCTGCTCGGTTAAGGGGGTACAACGATATGAAGCTTAAGATTACGCAGACCAAGTCCACCATCGCTTGCCTGAAGGACCAGATCGCTACCATCAAGGCGCTGGGCCTGCACCGCATCGGCCACACGGTCGTGAAGGAAGACACGCCCGCCATCCGCGGCATGATCTTCAAGGTGAAGCACATGGTCAAGGTCGAAGAAGTTGCAGAATAAGGAGGTCAGAACACCATGAAACTTCATGATCTCAAACCCGCCGTGGGCGCTACCACGGCCCCGAAGCGCCTTGGGCGCGGCACGGGTTCCGGTCTGGGCAAGACCTCCGGTAAAGGTCACAAGGGCGCGAAGGCCCGCTCCGGCGGCGGCAAGCGGCCCGGCTTCGAGGGCGGCCAGATGCCCCTGACCATGCGCCTGCCGAAGCGTGGCTTCACCAACAAGTGGCGCGTGGAATACGCGACCGTCAACGTCGAGCGCCTCAACATCTTTGAGGACGGCGAGGTCGTGACCCCCGTCGAGCTGGTCAGAACGTTCAGGACGGCGTGAAGATCCTCGGCAACGGCGAAATCACCAAAAAGCTGACCGTGAAGGCGACCAAGTTCACCGCCACGGCCAAGGAAAAGATCGAGGCGGCAGGCGGGAAAGTCGAGGTGTTCTGATATGCTTGAGACATTGAAGAACGCCTGGAAAATCCAGGACCTGCGCAAGAAGATCCTGTACACCCTGGGTATGCTGCTGATTTATCGTCTGCTGTGCTATGTGCCGACTCCCGGCGTCAACACCAGTCTGATCGCCAGCGCCCTGGAGCGCTACAGCCTGCTGGGCTTCATCAATTCGATGACCGGCTCGGATCTTTCCAACTACACCATCATGGCCATGGGCATCACCCCGTACATCAATGCCAGCATTATCATGCAGTTGCTGTGCGTGGCGATCCCGAAGCTGGAGGAGCTGCAGAAGGAAGGCGAGGAAGGCCGCAAGAAGATCGCTCAGATCACCCGTTATGTCACGGTGGGCCTGGGCTTCGTGCAGGCCATCGCGCTGACCATCGGCCTCCATGCCAACGCCACCAACGGCTTCCTGGGCCTGCTGACCATCGGCTTCTGCCTGGCGGCCGGCACCGCGATCGCCATGTGGATGGGCGAGCGCATCACGGAGAACGGCATCGGCAACGGCATTTCCCTGCTGATCTTCGCCGGCATCATCTCCAACCTGGCCCGCAGCGTGGGCACCAACGTGGTGAACATCTTCAGCCATCCTGAAGCGGTTCACATCCCCGCTGTCATCGCTTCCCTGATCGTGTTCATCATTCTCGTGGTGGGCATCGTGCTGGTGGACCTGGCCGAGCGCCGCATCCGCATCCAGTATGCCAAGCGCATGGTGGGCCGCAGGATGTACGGCGGCCAGAGCACCCACATCCCGCTGAAGCTGAACGCCTCCGGCGTGCTGCCGCTGATCTTCGCCAATGCGATCATGCAGTTCCCGGCCACCATACTGGCGTTCTTCCCGAACTCCGGCGCGAACCAGTGGTGGACGAGCCACGTGAGCTCTACCCACGCGCTGTACCAGATCATCTTCGCGCTGATGATCTTCGGCTTCACCTTCTTCTACTCTGAGATTTCCTTCAATCCCGTTGAGATTGCCAAGAACATCCAGAGCAACGGCGGCATGATCCCCGGCATTCGCCAGGGCAAGCCCACCAGCGACTACATCAAGAAGATCACCCACCGGATCACCATGTTCGGCGCGATCTATCTGGCGGTCCTGGCCGTGATCCCGATGATCATCTATTCGATCGCCGGCGTCAGCCTGCCCTTCGCGGCGAGCTCCCTGCTGATCGCAGTTTCCGTCGCCATGGAGACCATGCGCGAGCTGGAGAGCCAGATGCTGATGCGCCACTACAAGGGATTCCTGAACTGATCCCTGGAGGAAACCATATGAAGCTGATCTTTTTGGGCCCTCCCGGAGCCGGCAAGGGCACACAGGCGGCAGGAGTGAGCGCGCACCTGGGCGTGCCGCACATCTCCACGGGCGACATGTTCCGCTCCGCCATTCAGAACCAAACCCCCACGGGTATCGAAGCCAAGAAGTATCTGGACGCGGGCGAGCTGGTTCCCGACAGCGTGACCATTGCGATGGTGAAAGAGCGCCTGAGCATGGACGACGCCAGGAACGGCTACCTGCTGGATGGTTTTCCCCGCACGGTGGACCAGGCCATTGCGCTGGACGAGATCAGCGCGCCTGACGCCGTGGTGGATATCGACGTTCCCGATGAGCGGCTCATGAGCCGCCTCACCGGGCGTCGGTTTTGTGGAAAGTGCCACGGCACCTTCCACGTCTCCAAGCTCACCGACGAGCACACCTGCCCCATCTGCGGCGGCGAGCTCTATCAGCGCAGCGACGATCACCCCGACACGATCTCGACCCGCCTGAAGGCCTATCACGCCTCCACCGAGCCGCTGATCGGGTACTACAAGGGCCTGGGCAAGCTGCGCCGGGTGAACGGAGACAGTCAACTGGAGGATGTGTTCAAGGCCATCCTCGCAACGCTGGAGTGACACATGATCACAATCAAGAACGAATCACAGATAGAGAAGATGCGCAAGGCCGGGGCGCTTCTGCACGAGGTGCTCGGGCTGGTGCGCGAGGCCATCGAGCCCGGTGTGACCACCCACTATCTGGACCAGCTGACCGAAAAGCTGATCCGGGAACGCGGTGCGATCCCGTCCTCGAAGGGATACCAGGGCTTTCCTTATTCGATCTGTGCTTCTGTGGATGATCAGGTGGTCCACGGCTTCCCCAACAAGGAAAAGCTGCGCCGGGGGCAGCTGCTGAGCGTCGATTGCACCTGCATACTCGACGGCTGGCAGTCCGACAGCGCGTTTTCCGTGGTGGTGGGCGGCGGCAATGAAAAGAACCAACAGCTGGTGGATGTCACCGAAAGGTGCTTCTGGCTGGGGGCGCAACAGGCGGTGGCCGGGAACCATTTGGGCGACATCGGCTACGCTGTGCAGACCTGCGCGGAATCCCACGGCTACGGCGTCATCCGCGACCTTTGCGGCCACGGCATCGGCACCGAGATGCACGAGGATCCCAACGTGCCCAACTTCGGCCGGCCTCACAGGGGCGTGGTGCTGCAGCCGGGCATGACCATCACCATCGAGCCGATGATCTCCATGGGCACCTGGAAGGTGTGGCAGGAGGACGACGGCTGGACCATCATCACCCGGGACGGCAGCCCCTGCTCCCACTACGAGCACACGCTGCTGATCACCGACGGGGAACCGGAACTGCTGTCCTACCCCGGCATGAAGGTGTCGGAGGTACTGAAATGAACAAGTTGCCGGTAGAGCTTGGCAGCATCGTCATTTCAAAGGCAGGCCGCGACCAGGGCCGCGCGTTCGTGGTCGTGGGAGAAGTGGACGACGACTTCGTGATGGTCGCCAACGGCGGCCTGAGGAAGATGGATCGCCAAAAGAAAAAGCGCCGCAAGCACCTGAAGCCCACGGGCAGAGTGGTGAAAACGGTGGCCGAGCGACTGGCCGCAGGCCAGGCGATTGAAGATCATGAATTGCGCGACTGGTTGAGCGAGGAGGAGGAATAGCTTGTCCAAGTCTGATGTTATCGAAGTTGAGGGCGTTGTCACGGAATCCTTCCCCAACGCCATGTTCGAAGTACAGCTGCCCAACGGGCACAAAATCCTGGCGCACGTTTCCGGCAAGATGCGCATGAACTACATCCGCATCTATCCCGGCGACAAGGTGACGATCGAGCTGTCGCCCTATGATCTGACCAGAGGCCGGATCACCTGGCGCTCCAAGAACTGATCGAAACCCAGTTTCCTGTCAGATCGTTTCAGCCGCACGGTTGAACGGCTGGCGCGATCCGATGAAGATAGGAGGTACTGTCATCATGAAAGTGAGACCTTCCGTTAAGCCCATCTGCGAAAAGTGCAAGATCATCAAGCGCAAGGGCCGCGTCATGGTCATCTGCGAGAACCCCAAGCACAAGCAGAAGCAGGGCTGATGATGCCGAATGGGCGGGGGAGCGAAGGCTCCTCCGCCTATTGATCGCTTTTGCGGGCACTTGCATCATTGTTGGCGCAATGTTGCATCAAAAGGCGGCAAAAGCACCGTAGACAGAAAAATTAACATAATCAGACCTATGATTTAACAGGCGGTACTTCAAAGATGTAAGAACCGCCTGGTTGAATGTGGTATAATCATTTAGTCTGTGAGAATTTCGGAGCGGCTGACGCGCCTTACCCGCGCGTTTTCCGGGATTCTTTCACATATCTGTCCGGGCGTTACGCCAGACGCCGGGACGCAGGCGGGGGCCGTCTGGCTTCCGGTGCCGCCGCGAGGCGGAACTGATGCTGCCCAAACTATGTACGGGCAATATCGCCGGTTTTCAACACAAAGCATAGAAGCATGTTGGAGGTGCAAACAACACATGGCACGAATTGCTGGTGTCGACCTTCCCAGGGAGAAGCGAATCGAGATCGCCCTGACGTACATCTACGGCATTGGCCGTAACATCGCGGACGATATCATCGAGGCCACGGGCGTGAACCCGGACACCCGGGTGAAGGACCTGACCGAGGAGGATATCGGTAAGCTGCGCGACTACATCGACCACAACGTCAAGGTTGAGGGCGACCTGCGCCGCGAAGTTTCCATGAACATCAAGCGCCTGATGGAGATCGGCTGCTATCGCGGCCTGCGCCATCGTCGCGGTCTGCCCGTTCGCGGTCAGAATACCAAGCAGAATGCCCGTACCCGCAAGGGCCCGAAGAAGCAGGCTGCCGGTAAGAAGAAGAAATAATCTCATCGCTTAATAACTTAGGGAGGAATAAACGCTATGGCAAAGCCGAAGCTGAAAAGGGTTACCCGCAAGCGCCGCGAGAAGAAGCTCGTGGAGCGCGGCGCGGCCCATATTCGCTCTTCTTTCAACAATACCATCGTGACGATCACGGACACCGCCGGCAACGCGCTGAGCTGGGCCTCCGCTGGCGGACTGGGTTTCCGCGGCAGCAAGAAGTCCACGCCCTTTGCCGCGCAGAGTGCCGCTGAGACTGCCGCGAAGGCCGCCATGGAGTATGGCCTGAAGACCGTCGAGGTCTATGTCAAGGGCCCCGGCTCCGGGCGTGAAGCCGCTATCCGTTCGCTGCAGGCCGCCGGTCTGGAAGTGAACATGATCAAGGACGTGACGCCCATCCCCCACAACGGATGCCGCCCGCCCAAGCGCAGAAGAGTATAATTGAGAGGAGAAACCGGACATGGCTAAGAATACACAGCCCGTTCTGAAAAGATGCAAGGCGCTGGGTCTGTCTCCTGCGGTGCTTGGTTACTCCAAGGAGACCAATCGCAATCCCAAGCCCCAGATGCGTCGCAAGCAGTCTGAATATGGCAAGCAGTTGATGGAAAAGCAGAAGGTCAAGTTCATCTATGGCGTTCTGGAAAAGCAGTTCTATCATTACTATGAGATGGCCGAGCGCAAGCGCGGCATCACCGGCGAGATCATGCTCCAGTATCTGGAGCGCCGCCTGGACAACGTGGTGTTCCGCATGGGCTTCGCCGCGACCCGCCGCGAGGCGCGCCAGCTGGTGAACCACGGTCACTTCACCGTGAACGGCAAGCGCTGCGACATCCCCTCCGCCATGGTCAAGCCCGGCGACGTCGTCGCCGTGTGCCAGAAGAGCCAGGCTTCCGTGAAGTTCAAGGGCCTGCTGGAGGAGTACGGCAAGAAGACCGTGCCCCAGTGGATCGAGAAGGCCGCGGATTCCTTCGAGGGCAAGATCACCGCGATGCCGAGCCGCGAAGACATTGACTATGAGGTTTCCGAGAACCTGATCGTCGAGCTGTACTCCCGCTAATAGCTGTTTATAGACAGACGTTTGCCTCTGGCCTGGCGGTGAGATACGAAACCACCGTCAAGCCAAGGGCCAGCACCGCTTCGACCGACAAGGTGAAGCGACAGGAGAGGAGGAAACGCTGAGTGATCGATCAAATCGAAAAACCCAAAATTGAGCGTGTAGAAGTCGGCGAGAACAACCGTTACGGAAAGTTTGTCGTGAATCCCCTGGAGCGCGGCTTCGGCCAGACCCTGGGCAATTCTCTGCGCCGCGTGCTGCTGAACTCGCTGCCCGGCGTGGCCGCCACGAGCGTCCGTATCGAGGGCGTTCAGCATGAGTTTTCGACCGTTCCCGGCATGAAGGAAGATGTTGCGGAACTGATCCTTAACATCAAGCTTCTCTCTGCGAAACTCTTCACGGACAACCAGAAGGTTGTCTCCATCGATGCGCACGGTCCCTGCGAGATCACCGCGGGCGACATCAAGGCGGACGACGAAGTGGAAATCGTCAACCCCGAACTGCACATCGCTACGCTTTCCGAGGGCGCGCACCTGCAGTGCCAGATCACCCTCGAAAAGGGAAGAGGCTATGTTTCCGCAGAGCGGAACAAGCAGCTCGCAATGGAACGCAACAAGGTGGCCGGAATGCCCATCGGCGTGATTCCGGTGGATTCCATCTTTACGCCCATCCGCAAGGTGAGCTATTCCGTTGAAGACACCCGCGTGGGCCAGGTTACCGACTACGATAAGCTGACCATCGAAGTGTGGACCAACGGCTCGATCCTGCCCAAGGAGGCGCTGGCCTCCGCGGCGCAGATCCTTACGAACAACATGCGCCTGTTCATCGACCTGACGGTGAACGTCGTCCGCGTCGATTACAACGAACCGGAAATCGACGACAAGAGCAAGGTCCTGGAGATGACCATCGAAGAGCTGGATCTCTCCGTCCGTGCGTTCAACTGCCTGAAGCGCGCCGGCATCAACACGGTTGCCGAGCTGGTGCAGCGCAATCAGGAGGACATGATGAAGGTGCGCAACCTCGGCAAAAAGTCGCTTGAAGAGGTGGAACAGAAGCTGATCGCTCTGGGCCTGAGCCTCAAGACGAGCGAAGAATAACCGGGACTGAATGATTTAAGCATCAAGGGAGGAACCAGAAATGGCCAATCGCAAGCTGGGTCGGCCGACCGACCAGAGGATGGCGATGCTTCGCAACCAGGTGACCAATCTGATCTGGTACGGCAGGATCGAAACCACTCTGGCGCGCGGCAAGGAAGTTCAGTCTCTGGCTGAGCACCTCGTGACCATCGCAATGCGTCAGTGTGATAACACCGTCGAAGTGACCAAGAAGCACATGAACGACAAGAAGCAGGTTGAGGAGCTGACCGTGCAGAACGACAGCCCCGAGCGCCTGGCTGCCCGTCGTCAGGTCATGCGCTATCTGTACGACATCCCCGCCGTCCAGAACGAGGGCGAGGACAAGGACGACTTCAAGAAGCGTCAGAAGGACGTGAAGCATCAGGTCGTCGAGAAGCTGTTCCGCGAGATCGCGCCGAAGTACAAGAAGCGCGCCGAGGAAAAGGGCCAGGGCGGCGGTTACACCCGCATCGTCAAGAAGGGCCCCCGTCGCGGCGATGCCGCCGAGATGTGCATCCTGGAGTTCATCTGATAGCGGAATGATGAAGGCCGCCCCCCACGCAGTAGCGTGGGGGCGGTTTTTTCTATCGTAGGGGCAGGGGAAAAGCCTGCGTCATCCCATTGCGGGGGGAGCGGTGATGGAGACGGTCTCCAGCACCTCGTAGCGGTCCATCTGCAGATGGCGCTTCATCTGCAGGGCCTCCTCGATGGGGATCTCCACCATCTCGCCCTCGTGGGTGCCGATGATGCAGTTGCCGCGGCCGTTCACCAGCGCCTTGACGGCGAAATAGCCCATGCGGGTGGCGGTTTCGCGGTCGCGGGCGTTGGGGGTGCCGCCGCGCTGGATGTGGCCAAGCACGGTGACCCGGGGCTCGATGCCGATGGCTTCGTGGATCTTCTTGCCGATGTCCACGGCGCTGCCCGCGCCCTCGGCCACCACGATCATGAAGTGGGTGCTGCCGGCCAGGCGGGCGCTGCGGATGCGCTCCACCACGTCCCTCTGGAAGTCCAGCTCGCGCTCGGGCACCAGCACGGCGGTGGCGCCCACGGAGATGCCCACGTACAGCGCCAGGAAGCCGGCGTTGCGGCCCATGACCTCCACCACCGAGCAGCGCTCGTGGCTCTGCATGGTGTCGCGCAGCTTGTCGATGCAGTCGATGGCGGTGTTGCAGGCGGTGTCAAAGCCGATGGTGTAGTTGGTGCAGCCGATGTCGTTGTCGATGGTGGCCGGGATGCCCACCACCGGGACGCCCAGCCGGGACAGCTGCAGCGCGCCGCGGAAGGTGCCGTCGCCGCCGATGGCCACGATGCCGTCCAGGCCCAGCATCTTGCAGGTGGAGACCGCCCTCTGCCGGCCCTCTTCGGTCATGAACTCCTTGCTGCGGGCGGTGTAGAGCATGGTGCCGCCGCGGGAGATGATGTGGCCCACGCTGGCGGAGTCCAGCTGGACGAAGTCGCTGTTGATGAGGCCCTGCCAGCCCCGGCGGATGCCGATGCACTGCACGCCGCTGGAGATGGCCGTGCGGACGACGGCGCGAACTGCCGCGTTCATGCCCGGGGAGTCCCCGCCGCTGGTCAGTACGCCGATGCGCTTGATCTTGTTATCCATGGTGACCCACTCCTTTGTGTGTATTGTTCTGATTCTATTATAGCGCAAAACGGGGCGGGATGTCTACAGGATTTTGCGGGGGCTGTTACATATAGGGCTCTGTGCGCGTCATAACAGATGAAAGGGGGAAGGCCAATGGAGGACAGGGAGATCGTAGCACTGTACTTTGCCCGGTCGGAGCAAGCCATTCGGGAAACGGATGGGAAATATGGACGACAGGTGCGCAACTTGGCCGAGGGAATCCTGAAGAACTGTTCAGACGCGGAGGAGTGCGTGAGCGACACCTGGCTGCGGGCATGGAATGCCATTCCACCCGCGCGGCCGAGCTCGCTGGGCGCGTATCTGTTCAGGATCGCCCGGAACTTGAGTATCGACAGGCTTCGACGGAAAAAGGCATTGAAGCGGGGCGAGGGCGCCCTGGTGCTGGACGAGTTGAAGGAGGTGGCGTCGCGCGTGCCGGAGGACGCGGAAGGCGAGATCTCCGCCGCGATCAGCCGGTTCTTGGAGAAGCAGTCGAAGGAGAACCGGCGGATGTTCCTGCTGCGCTATTGGCGGATGGAGACCATCGCGGAAATCGCGAGGGAGGCGGGCAGGAAGGAAGCGTCGGTGAGAATGGTGCTGTCCAGGATGCGCAAGGGCCTGCGGGTTGCGCTGGAAAAGGAGGGGATCTGGCTGTGAAGGCGGAAAAGCTGTTGGAGCTGATGGGAAATATACCGGACGCCTACATAACGGAAGCCATGGAAAAGCCCGCGCGGCGGCGCTGGCCGGCGGGACGGGCACTGTTGGCGGCGGCGCTTATGCTGGTGGGGGTGAGCGCGGCAGTGGCAGGGTTCCAGTCCCGGCTTCTGGGATATATCTTTCGGAATGGCGACGAACATCCCACGCCCGCCGTTCAGGCGCATTTGGTGCATATGGAAAGGGAGGGCACGGCGGAGGATGTGTCGTTCCGGGTGGATGAATTTCTGTTGGACGACGACCGGCTGTACCTGACCTGGACGGCGGAGAACCATACCGGCAAGCCGCTGATCTTTACCGGCCCGATCATCGAGGGCGAAGGGGAGTTTGACATTCGCGCGGGAATGATTCGCACCACCGTGGGTGGCGAGGTGTTGGGCGCGGCGCTGCCCGAGACCTGCGGCGAGACCACTGAGTTCCGCGTGCAGGGCGCGGGCGAGGGCCCGGTGAAGGTGACGATGCTGGCACAGGAGCCCGTTGCGGAATTTGTGGACAACAAGGTCTCGTCGCCCGTGGGCACGCCGGTTATCGCCTGGAACGTGGACTTGCAGCAGGTCGAGAGTTTCTGCTACGGCTTCGATGTTCACCCATCGAAGATATTCAAGGACGGGCAGCTCGTGGATGATGACGGCACCGACGGCTGGGGTCCCTGGATTTCTACACACTTCTGCTATGATGACCGGGAGGCGCTGTGGAGCGACTTCGTCGACAAGCCGCTGTACGACACGATGCTTGGGGAGGTCGAGCTGGACGAGAAGCTGGGTTACGCAAAGCTGGCCAAGCGCTGGGACGTGGATTTGACGCTGGAGAAGGGCGCGCGGCGCAGGTCGCTGGCGGAGGAACTGCCGAGCTTCGATTTGGGGGATTACCGGCTGGTGGTCACGGAGCTGACCCAGACCGACGTGACCAATCGACTGCGGTTCCAGGCGGTGCCGAAGCGGGAAGGGGCATTTGACGACGGGGCGGGGGAGTTCAAGCTGTACGTCAACGGTGCGGATGAGGAGCCGAGGTGCCTGGAGGGCAGCGGCGCGATATTGAACGACGGCTGGACTTTTTCCAACGCGACGCCCGTGGACGACACGCCGCGGATCGCCGCCTGGGAGTTCAAGTGGCTGAACGACGGCGAGCCCATCCGGGAAATCCGACTGACGCGCAACGACGCTGAGGATGAGACCGTGGACTGGAAGTTGTAGACAGAACACACAACACCACGCGGGAGCGATATTGCATCGCTCCCGCATTTTTATCTTGCCACCGGGTATAAAATGCCGTATAATATAATTGAAAAAATGTGTGTATGCCGCCGAAGGGCGGTTTGCGGATGGGAAGGTTTACATTGGGCAAGATCATTGCAGTGACGAACCAGAAGGGCGGCGTGGGCAAGACCACCACCGCCGTGAATTTGAGCGCCTGCGTGGCGGCATTGGATAAAAAAGTGCTGCTGGTGGACATCGACCCCCAGGGCAACGCCACCAGCGGGCTTGGAAAGGCCGGCGGGGACGGAGCGACGATCTACGACGTGCTGATCGGCGAGGCGACGGCGAAGGACGCGGCGGTCCAGACCGGCTTTGGTGCGCTGGATCTGATCCCCACCGCCATCGAGCTGGCAGGCGCGGAGATCGAGCTGGTGGCCGTGGAGGACCGGGAGAAGCTGCTGAAGGCGGCGCTGGAGCCCCTGCGGGACGAATACGACTATATCTTCATCGACTGCCCGCCCTCGCTGAGCCTTCTTACGCTGAACGCGTTGACGGCGGCGGACAGCGTGCTGATCCCGATCCAGTGCGAGTACTATGCGCTGGAGGGCGTGGGCCAGCTGGTGAACACGGTGAAGCTGATGCGCAGGAAGCTGAACCCGGATCTGGCCGTGGAGGGCATCCTGCTGACCATGTTCGACGGGCGGACGAATCTGTGCGCCCAGGTGGTGCAGGAGGTGCGCAACCACTTCCGGGACGAGGCGTTTGAGACGATGATCCCCCGGAACGTGCGACTGAGTGAGGCGCCCAGCTACGGGCTGCCCATCCACTTGTATGACGCCAGGAGCACCGGCGCGAAGGCGTATCAGGAGCTGGCGAAGGAGCTGTTGGAGAGGAACGGGTGAATCCTGACTTGCCGCTTCGCTTGAATGAGGAATTAGGAATGAGGAATTAGGAATGGGGAATGAGGAGTGGAGGTGCAAATCCCTGCGGGATTTGTTTTGATTAATGAAGACGGAAGCGTGCTGAAACGCCGCTTGTCCCTTTTCAATCGAAGAAATCCGTCAGGATTTCCTCCTGAATTCCTCATTCCTCACTCCTCATTCCTCATTTATGAGCGTCAGCCCGACAAATCATAATTTCCACAAAACCTTGGAGGTTATCATATGGCAAAGAAATTACAGCGCGGACTGGGCAGGGGCCTGGGGGCCCTGCTGGGCGAGGACGTGGTGGCGGAGGCCGCCCAGGAGGCCGAGCAGGCCAGGCAGGCCCAGCAGGCGAAGGCGGAGGAGGCGGCGAAGGCCGCCGAGCCCGTGGACGCGGTGCGGATGCTGCCCATCGGGCTGATCGACCCAAACCTGGAGCAGCCCCGGCGGCGCTTTGACGAGGCGGCGCTGAACGATCTGGCGGCGTCCATCCGGGCGGTGGGCGTGCTGCAGCCGATCATCGTGTCGCAGAATGGCGAGCGGTACACCATCATCGCGGGCGAGCGGCGCTATCGGGCGTCGCGGCTGGCGGAGCTCAGTGAGATCCCGGCCATCGTGCGGGACTGGGACAGCCAGAAGCGCCTGGAGGCCGCGCTGATTGAGAATTTGCAGCGCGACGACCTGAACCCGGTGGAGGAGGCCATGGGCGTGCGAAGGCTCATGGACGAGGCCGGGCTGACCCAGGAGAAGGTGGCCGAGCGCCTGGGCAAGAGCCGCCCGGCGGTGGCGAACCTGCTGCGGCTCTTGAACCTGCCGGACAGCGTGAAGCAGATGCTGGTGGAGGGCAAGCTCTCCGCCGGGCACGCCCGGGCGCTGGTGACGGTGGAGCCGCGGCGGCAGGTGCAGCTGGCCAACCTGACCGTGCAGCAGGGCTGGTCCGTGCGCCAGCTGGAGCGCATCTGCGCCCAGCCGGTGAAGGAGGAGGTCAAGAAGCCCCGCGTGCCCAAGGACGCCCAGATCGGCGAGCTGGAGAGCATGGCCCGGGAGCTGTTCGGCACCCGTGTGCGCCTGGACGGCACCACCGACAGCGGGCGGATCACGCTGTTTTACTACAACGCCGACGATTTGCAGAGGATCTGGGACGTCATAGAGATGGCAAGGGAGAAGTAAGCGCTAAGGGAACTCCGTCCCCCTCCGCTGCCATCCCGCCAAGTCGGTTTTATGGAGGAAGTATGTACTCTGAAAGGGATTTGAACGAGATCAACGGCAAGATCAGGAAAAACTGGCTGGTCTTGACGCCGGTGCTGGCGGCGCTGCTGGCGGCGTATGTGTACGGCCTGGCGGCGCGGGTGAAGTGGCTGGCGATGGTGGCGGGGCCGCTGCTTTTCGTGGCGGCGTGCTTCGGGTTCCTGGCCTACCTATGGCCGAACATGCGTTATCGCGGCTTCCTGCGGGACATGGACATGGGCCTGAGCCGGGACATGAAGGGCACGATCCTCTCCATCAGCGAGGCGGCGGAGCTGCAGGACGGGGCGATGGTGCTGCCGGTGCGCGTGAAGCTGGATGCGCCCGAGGAGACGCACACGTCGTCCCTGGCCGAGCGGCTGGAGGCTCAGGGCGCCGAGGATACCCGCGACGAGCGCATCGTGTACCTGAACGCCACCAAGCGCGCGGGCTTCCCGGGCGTGGGGAGCGACGTGGTGCTGCACTGCTTCGGCAGGCACATCAAGGCGGTGGAAGCGCTGTGAGCGGCCAGCCGTTGATCGTGGTGGCGGCGGTGACGCTGCGGGACGGCCGGGTGATGATCTGCCAGCGGCGGCCAAGGGTACACAACGGATTGAAGTGGGAGTTCCCCGGCGGGAAGCTGGAGGACGGCGAGAGCCCGGAGGCGGCGCTGGCGCGGGAGCTTGCCGAGGAGCTGGCCATCGAGACCCGGGTGGGCCGCGTGGCGGACGCCGTCTACTATCGCTACCCCGACCGGGACGTGCTGGTGCTGTTCTATATGTGCGAGATCGTCTCGGGGGAGCCCAGGACGGTGGACTGCAACGCCATCGCCTGGGCGACCTTCGAGGAGCTGAAGGATTACGACTTCGCCGGGGCGGACGCTGTGTTCGTGAAGCGAAATACCTGATCTGTCAAAGCGAGAGCATACCGTTTCGTCGGTATGCTCTCGCTCATTTCTTCTCATAGAGGTTTGGGTCGTCTGTCCTGCCCAGCAGGTAGTCGGTGGAGGTGTGGTAATAGTCGGCAAGCTTGATTAAAACCTCGGTGGGGATATCGGTTTTCCCACATTCATAATCGCTGTAGGTTTGTTGTGAACAGTGCAACATGGCAGACAGCGTTTTTTGCCTTAAGTCGGAATCTTCTCTCATATCACGGATTCTTGGATAATGCGGCACAGCAATCCCTCCTGCCTTTACTATGCCATACCGGTTATTTCGGTATTGACATTTACCGGAAAATCCGGTATAGTATTCATGGGTTAACATGTTTTTTATGCAGGAGGCTACTGGAATGAATTGGCGGCGGTTGATGGTAAAGGCGTTGATCGGGGCGGCAGCATGCATGGTGCTGCTCGGCCTGACTGTGGGCGCTTGCGCGGCGAAGGACTATAGCGCGATCATTCGGTCGGTGTATTCGCAGCTTTTGGCAAGTCGAGGGAATTCCTATAACGGCTGGTGCGGGCAATATGTTTTGGATCAATTAAGCGCCAATGGCATCGGCTATGTGACGAATGGCGGCAGCTGCAATGGCAACCAGATATATTATTCCATTGTGGACGGCGCCAAGACCTCCGGCGGCTATACCCAGGTGAAGTTCGGGGGCAATAACGCGCTTTATGACATTGTGAACCGCTATGGCTCCACCGTGGAGAACATCGTCGTGAGCTTTACCCACCAATCCGGGCACAGCGACAGCAACCCCGGCGCGGGCCATACCAACTTCTTATATGCGATTGTCGATGGGAATATCTATTTTTCTGAGAGCTACGGCGGATACGGTTACAAAGAAGGCGATCCACAGGTGCTGTCGATTGGCCAGTATATGTCGCGCTATAATAACAGCTATGGGAACATCATCGGGGCGGTGGTGTATGAGCCTGCAGCATGCATTCAGCTTTGGGGCATTGAGGAGAACTCAGAATGGAGCGGTAATGCAAAACTGCGGGCAAAGAGAACGGATAATGATTCAAACCATTATGCTATTTTCTATATAGATGATGTTCCAATAACAGGCCATATCAATTCTGATGATAACGGTTTTTTCAATGTCACAATAGATACAACGAACTATAATGATGGAACGCATCAGCTCAGTATTTATTATGCGAATACACAATCGGGGAGTTGGGATGTAAGAAACATTGTTTTCAAAAATATAATCAAACTGCAAAATGTGGAAGAAGGCTCAGTCTGGGGAGGAGATGCAACATTTATTGCAAAAAGGTTTGATAATGATGATAATCATTATGCAATTTTCTACTTGGATGATGTTCCGATAACAGGCCACATATCAGCCGATGCAAATGGCTATTTCAGAAGAACATTGAACACGACAGAATACCCAAATGGCCATCACCAGTTGAGTATATACTATGCGTGTACGTCGCATGGAGGATGGGATGTACGCCAGATTGAGTTCTATAACGAAGATGAGAAGACAATGTCCACCCCTGACTTCATCCTCCCCGCATCCCTCACGGTCATCGAGGAGGGAGCCTTTGAGGGGCTCTCCATGACGGTGGTGCAGTGCCCGGAGGGACTAAAGGAGATTGGCGCGGACGCCTTCCGGAACTGTGCCAGGCTGAAGGAAATCTACATTCCGGCGAGCGTGACGTTCATCGACGGCGGCGCGCTGGAGGGCTGTGCGGAGGATTTGACGATCTTCGGCCATGCCGGAAGCGTGGCTGAGGCCTACGCGAATCTGAACGGGATTGAGTTTGTGGAGACGGAGGACTGACGGCGACGCGAGGGAGGCGCGAATCCAGAGATGGGTTCGCGCCTTTTCATGCTTGCGCAAACGACATCAGGAATTGACATTTGGGCGGTGAAAGTGTATCATTTGAAGCGCAGGGCTTTTATTTCCGGGGGGCCAATGCTATAATACGCACATACCGAAGATTGGAGCGCATCCAATCGCAAAAAGGAGGTGCAGCCCATGGATGGTTTGGGCAGCCTGTTGCTTAACAACATCCCGGTGATGATCATGCTGCTGGTGGGCGTGGGCCTGCTGGTGTTTGAAATGTACGTTCCGGGATTCGGCGTGCCGGGGATCTCCGGCATCGCGCTGCTGGTGCTGGGCTTCGTGCTGCTGCAGCCGACGCTGGCGCAGGGATTGGTGCTGTTCGCGATACTGGCGGCAATCCTGTGCGTGGCGCTTTCGATCTGCCTGTATTCGGCGTCGAAGGGGCGGCTGAGCAAGTCGAAGCTGGTGCTGAACGACGTGGCGGTGCCTGCGGATACCGCGGAGAACAACGACCTGAACTACTTCATCGGCAAGGAGGGCGTGACCCACACGGCCCTGCGGCCGGCGGGGATCGGGGAGTTCGACGGCGTGAAGCTGAACGTGGTTTCCGATGGCGAATTCATCGGCAAGGACAAGCGCATCCGCGTGCTGAGCGTGGAGGGCAATCGGATCGTGGTGTGTGAGATCGGTTGAGCAATCAACTGGCATAGAGGGAGGAAATGATTATGATTCCGAGCAATGTGGTTTCTCTGGTAATCGCGGTGATCATCGTATTCCTGGTGATCGCGCTGTTCTCGCTGTTCCCGCTGGGCCTGTGGTTCTCGGCGCTGATGAGCGGCGTGCACGTGAGCATCTTCAACCTGGTGGGCATGAAGTTCCGCCGCGTGAACCCCCGGCGCATCGTGCCGCCGATGATCAAGGCCCGCAAGGCCGGCATCAACGTGAGCATGAACGAGCTGGAGACGCTGTACCTGGCCGGCGGCAATGTGGACCGGGTGGTGGACGCGCTGATCGCGGCCCAGAGCGCCCAGATCCAGCTGACCTTTGAGCAGTCCAAGGCCATCGACCTGGCAGGCCGCAACGTGCTGGAGGCCGTGAAGATGTCCGTCAACCCGAAGGTGATCGAGACGCCCGTCATCGCCGCCATCGCCAAGAACGGCATCGAGTTGCGCGCCAAGGCCCGCGTGACCGTGCGCGCCAACATCGACCGCCTGGTCGGTGGCGCCGGCGAGGAGACCATCATCGCCCGCGTCGGCGAGGGTATCGTCACCACCGTCGGCTCCTCCGAGAGCCACAAGGACGTGCTGGAGAACCCCGACCTGATCAGCCGCACCGTGCTGAACAAGGGCCTGGACGCCGGCACCGCGTTTGAGATCCTCTCCATCGACATCGCGGACGTGGACGTGGGCCGCAACGTAGGCGCGCAGCTGCAGATGGACCAGGCGGAAGCCGACCGTCGCATCGCCCAGGCCAAGGCCGAAGAGCGCCGCGCGATGGCCGTGGCCCACGAGCAGGAGATGAAGGCCAGCGTGCAGGAGATGCGCGCGAAGGTGGTCGAGGCCGAGGCCGAGGTGCCGAAGGCGATGGCCGCCGCGCTGCGGGAAGGCAAGCTGGGCGTGATGGATTACTACAACATGCAGAATGTGCAGTCTGATACCCGGATGCGCGAGGCGATTGCCGGCGACGGCAACGCGCCCGCCACGGAGGAGAAGGCGAAGAAGTAAGGTTTGACCCATGCCTCCGGGCGCGTTCAGCGCCCGGAGGGAGTGGAAGGGAGGCGTGCCTGTGGAGATCATTGCGGTGATCCTGGTGGTTATATTTGCACTGGTGAGCGCAGGCGACCGCAAAAAGAAGGCAGCCAAAAGGGCCGGACAGCAGAGCGTGACCCCCGGCACGGCGGCGCGCGTGAATACCGCGAACCAGAGGCCCGTGAGCCAGATGGGCATGGCCGAGCGCCAGGCGCGGATGGCCGAACTGAAGCAGAAGCAGGCTGAGCGCGCGGCGCAGAAGGCCGCTGGAGCGGAGCCTGTGAGGCCCGGCAATGCCAGGGCGAGCTTTGAGTCCTCGCTCAATGACCTGAAGGAGCTGCTGGAGGTGGCGCTCCAGCCTGAGCCCACCGAAGGCACGGGCATGCTGGCCGACGCGGACTGCGCCGGGGGCTCCATGCCCCACGACCACGCCGAGGGCGGCAGCGCCCTTGAGGACGAGGAGTGCGCGGGCGGCAGCATGGCGCACCACCACACCCAGGGCGTCAGCCGCGCGGCACAGAATCGCCGTTTGAGCGAGCTGGACAGTCGCCGGGAGGCGGAGGAGGCTGGCAGGCTGGTGCCCACCGCCATCGACGCCGCGGCCATGCGAAGGGCCGTGGTGATGGCCGAGGTGCTGGGAAAGCCGAAGGCGATGCAGGGCAGGCGATAGGAGGCGAAGGCCGTGATCACGCCGTTCAACAGCGTCAGGCTGATCCAGGATTCTTCCGCCGAGGCCGTGGCGAACGTTCGCGGCGCGCTGAAGGCGGAAGGGATCCCCTTCAGCGTCAGGACCCGACAGAGCCGCGCCGCGATCGGCAGGGCCCTGGATGCCAGAGCAGGGATGCGGGCATACGGGGGCGGCATGTCCGCCTCGTCCTATTCGGAAGGGACTGGCTATGTGTATGAGATCCGCGTCAGGCGGAAGGACGAGGCGAGGGCCCGGGAGCTGTGCGGGCTGTAGCGCCGGAGAATTCGAGTTGACAGGCAGCGCCGCGCATGCGGCGCTGCCCGAAGCTGTGTTTGGAGGGAATGGAATGGACCCGATTCGCATACTGATCGCCGACGACGACGCGGGCATGCGGCTGGTGATGAAAAAGCTGGCCGGGAAGGCCGAGGGCTACGAGCTGGTGGGCGAGGCCGAGGACGGCGAGAAACTGATCGAGCTGTACGATGCGCTGAAGCCCGAGGTGGTGCTGATGGACGTGGAGATGCCCGGCATGACGGGGATCGACTGCGCCCGCGCCATCCAGGACAGGGACCCGCGCACGGTGATCGTGTTCGCCACCGCCCACGAGGAATACATGGCCAGCGCGTTCGAGGTGTATGCCTTCGACTATCTGGTGAAACCCTTTAAGGTGGAGCGGGCCATGCAGACCCTGGAGCGCATCTGCGACCGGCTGCGGGGCGGGGCCAGCGAGCCGGTGGAGGTGCCCGTGGCGGAGCGCAAGAGCGCGCCGGAGATGGTGTCCGACCGGATGATGCTGAAGCACCGGGACGGCATCAGCTTCATTGACATCCCTCAAATTGCCATGGTGATGCGGGAGAACCGGGCCACCATCCTGTTGATGCAGGACGGGACGCGGTACGTGGTGGGCGACGGCATGGCCGAGCTGGACGAGCGCCTGCCGGACGAGATCTTCTTCCGCACCCACAAGAGCTATATCGTGAACCTGAACCTGATCGATTCCATTGCGCCCTACGGGCGGTGGACCTATGTGGTGAAGCTGAAGGGCCTGAAGGAGGACGCGCTGATCACCCACGAGCGGTTCGAGGAGTTGCAGAAGCGGTTTGCGTGACATAGGGGAGACGACCTCTTCCGGCGCTTTGCGCCACCTTCCCCTGAAGGGGAAGGCTTTTGGAAAACAGAAAAGGAGCTTATTCGATATGATCCTGAAATCCGTTGCCGAACAGGCATTGAACGAGGCGCTGAAGACCGGCGGGGACTTCGCGGAGCTGTACTGCGAGGACCGCAGGGGCGGCGGCGTGGGGCTGGTGGACGGCCATGTGGAGACCGCCACCACCATGCGCAGCCACGGCGCGGGCATCCGCGTGTACAACGGCTTGAGCAGCGTATACGTGCACACGAACGACACCAGCCTTAACGGGCTGGTCGCCGCGGCGCGCAAAGCCGCGGATGCGGTGGACGGCGCGGCCGGCGTGGGGGACATCCACCTGACCGAGGCCATCGCCGCCAACAGGCACCCCATCCGCGTCATGCCCATGGACGTGGCGGGCAGCCGCAAGGCGAAGCTGCTGAAGGACATGGACCTGGCGGCCCGGGCGGTGTCGCCGGAGATCCGGCAGGTGCGGGCGAACCTGATCTACTGGGACAGCGACGTGCTGATCGCCAACAGCGAGGGGCTGTTCACCGGGGACCGGCGCGTGTACACCCGCATGGCCTGCTCGGCGGTGGCCGAGGGGAACGGCGAGAGCCAGTCCGGCAGCACATCTCCCGGCGCGATGATGGGCTTTGAGCTGTTCGAGGACCGGGTGGACGTGGCCGAGCAGGCGCGGATCGCGGCCAATCGGGCCGTGACCATGCTGCACGCCGAGCCCTGCCCCGCGGGCGTGATGCCCGTGGTGATCGACGGCGGCTTCGGCGGCGTGATCTTCCACGAGGCCTGCGGGCACTCCCTGGAGGCCCAGGCCGTGGCGTTCGGCAACTCCGAGTTCGCCGGGAAGCTGGGCCAGCGGATCGCTTCGCCCATCGTGACCGCCATCGACGACGGTACCATGCCCGGCGAGTGGGGCAGCCTGAACATCGACGACGAGGGAACGCCCACCACGCGGCTGACGCTGATCAAGGATGGCGTGCTGGTGAACTACATGGTGGACCGGCTGAACGGGCGGCGTATGAACATGCCCATGACCGGTTCCAGCCGCAGGCAGGATTACACCTTCGCCCCCACCAGCCGGATGCGCAACACCTTCATCGCCCCCGGCAGCGACGACGAGAGCGAGATCATCGCCACCTGCGGCGACGGGCTGTATGCCAAGTCCATGGGCGGCGGCAGCGTGAACCCGGTGACCGGCGAGTTCAACTTTGCCGTGGCCGAGGGCTACCTGATCAAGGACGGCAAGATCGACAAGCCCGTGCGCGGCGCGACGCTGATCGGGCGGGGCTCCGAGGTGCTGAAGAAGATCGACCGCGTGGGCGGCAATATGTGGATGGCCCAGGGCATGTGCGGGGCGTCCAGCGGCTCGATTCCCACCAACGTGGGCCAGCCGATGATTCGCGTGACCGATATGACGGTGGGAGGCCGATGAAGCATGGACAGAAATGAATTTGTGAAGCGGCTGTTTGACCGCATATCCGAACGGGAAAAGACGGACAGCCAGGTGCGTTACGCGGGCAGCGAGGTGTGCTTTGAGGCAGGCAGCAGCTTCGAGGTGCAGGTGAAGGACGGGGAGATCATCGGCTACAACGTGTCCGACGGCACCGGCCTGGGCTTTCGGATGCTCACCGGCAGCGGCCGGGTGGGCTATGCCTCCACGCAGATTCTGGACGAGGCCGCCGTGGACCAGCTGCTGGACGGGGCGCTGGAGAACGCCGCGCTGGTGGAGAGCGAGGACGAGCAGTTCATCTATGCCGGGGACGATAAGTACCCGGAGCTGAAGCTGTACAACCCTGCGCTGGAGGAGATCACCGCCGCGCAGAAGATCGAGATGGCCCGGAAGCTGGAGAAGCTGACCCTTGAGCAGGATCCGCGCATCGCCCAGGTGGAGGACTGCGCGATCTTCTCGTCCAGCGACTTCCGCGCCATCCACAACGGCAGCGGGCTGGACGTGACAAACCGGGTGAACCTGCTGGGCGGCTACGTGGCTGCCGTGGCCCGGGACGGCGAGAAGGTGAACACCGGATTTGAGATGTTCTTCACGATGAAGCCGGAGGAGATCGACCTTGAAAAGGTGGCGAGGCGCGCCGCGAAGGAGGCCCTGGACGGGCTGGACGCCGTGCAGGCGGATTCCGGCGCGTACCGGGTGCTGCTGAGAAACGACGTGGCGGCGACGCTGCTGGCCACGTTCTCCGGCGTGTTCTCCGCCGACAGCGCCCAGAAGGGGCTTTCCCGGCTGAAGGGCCGGGAGGGCGAGACGGTCGCGGCGGAGTGCGTGACCCTGATGGACAACCCGCACCTTGAGACCAGCGCGGCGTCCACGCCGTTTGACGGCGAGGGCGTGGCGACGCAGCCCAAGGCGGTGATCGAGGGCGGCAGGCTGAACACGCTGCTGCACAACCTGAAGACCGCCAGGAAGCAGGGCGTAAAGACCACGGCGAACGCCTCCCGGCCGGGATACGCGGCGTCCGTTGGCGTGGCGCCCACCAACTTCTACTTCAAGCCTACGGACGTGGGATTTGAGGAGATGCTTGAAAAGCTGGGCGACGGCCTGCTGGTCACCGATCTGCAGGGCATGCATGCCGGCGCCAACCCCATCACCGGCGACTTTTCGCTGGCGGCGAAGGGCTTTGCTGTGCATGGCGGGAAGCTGGGCGAGGCGGTGGCGCAGATCACCGTCGCCGGGAATTTCTATGAGCTGCTGAAGGATGTGGAGGCCGTGGGCGGCGACCTGGAGTTCCGTTCGCCCGGAGCCAGCTGCTTCGGAAGCCCGTGCCTGCTGGTGAAACGGCTGAGCGTGGCGGGAAAGTAGAGAGACAGACAATGAAAAACCGGGGGCACCGCGAGGGTGCCCCCGGTTTTTTATGAAAAATGAGTGCTATGATGACGTGCGAACGAGGGGTTCTTTCGGCCTGGAAGCGGCGGCACCGTCGTCCTTCAGGCCGCCCAGGCCGCGGAGGAGTTCGCGGGCGTTGCGCTCCAGCTCGGCGCGGGAGATCTCGCCCCGCCGGGCGGCGCGCCACAGGCGGAAGGCCCAGAGGGGACCGCCGGGGGTGAGCCAGTCGTTGCCGGCTTTTGCCATCTCGGTGGCGCTGACGGTGCGATAGCTGCCCCAGTCGGACATCACCACGCCCTTGAAGCCCCACTCGCCGCGGACCAGGCCGTGGATGAGCGCGCCGTTTTCCGCGGGGTACAGGCCGTTTAAGGCATTGTAGGAGGTCATCACGCCGTCGGGCTGCTCGGTGCGGAACGCGATTTCAAACACCTTGAAGTACAGCTCCCGCAGCGCCTGGCGGGAGGCGACGCTGTGGCTGCCCAGGCGGCCCAGCTCTGCGTTGTTGCAGAACAGGTGCTTGTAGCAGCACAGCGCGCCGCCCTCGTGCAGGCCCTTCGCCTGCCAGCCCGCCAGCGTGCCCGCCAGCAGCGGGTCCTCGGAGAAGTACTCCGGGTGGCGGCCGCAGAGGGGGCTGCGGTGCAGGTTCATGCCTGGGCCCAGCAGCATCTGGATGCCCTGCTCCCGACATTCCTCGGCGATGACGCGGCCGACGCTGCGGGCGATTTCCCGGTTGAAGCTGGCGGCGACGACGCTGCTGGAGGGGAAGCCGGTGGCGGGCCGGCGCAGGTTCAGCCCCGCGCCGGCGTCGGAGACCGCGAAGGAGGGAAGGCCGTAGCGGCGCATCCGCGGCGTGTAGCCCGCCGCGCCGTCCTGCCAGGGCAGCAGGCGCATCCCGGCGCAGACGGTGAGCCGGCACTGCGCCCACAGGGACAGCTGGGACGCGAAGTCCGGCAGCAGCGAAGGATCCTGGGCCACCTGGGGCCAGAGGACGCGGCGACTGGGGCGGGCGTGGACGGGGGCGTCCGGGTACACGCGCGGCGCAGGCATGGCGATCTGCTGGCCCAGCGGCACCACCTTCGACTTTGTGCCGTCCACCGTGGGGTCTAAGCGGGTGAGGCGCTTGAAGTCCTCCATGGGCGCGCAGACGCGCCTCACTTCGCGCAGGGTGCGCCCGTCCAGCCGCAGGCTGCCGCAGGGGATGCGACAGGCAAGGCTCTCGCCCGCGCTGAAGCCGTAGGCTCCCGGCTCGATGACCCAGGCGCTTCGGGTTTCGTCGAAGCTGGCGATGTCCTCGAAGCGGGCCAGCAGGGTGAGCTCCTGGGCTTCACCGGGGGCCAGCAGGACCGTCTTGGCGAAGTCCGCCAGCAGCCGGGCGGGCTTTTCCAGTTTGCCCTCGGGAAGGTCCACATAGAACTGGGCGACGCACTTTCCGGCGACCCTGCCCGCGTTCCTGATCCGCAGCTTCAGGGATACGCCGTCGGCGGCCTTCTTGAGGCCGATGGGGGTGAACTCAAACCGGGTGTAGCTCAATCCGTGGCCGAAGGGGAAGGCCACGGGGGCGCGGAAGGTGTCGAAGAAGCGATAGCCCAGGTAGACGTCCTCCTCGTAGTATACCCGCACGCCGATGGAATCCTCCTGGATGTAGCCGTCGCCCGGGGCGGGGACAGGGTAGTTGCGGCTGACCGGGTCGTCGGCGATATCCCAGGCCCAGGTGTCCGGCAGGTGGCCGGAGGGGTTCAGGCGGCCGTCCAGCAGCTCCACCAGCGCCCAGGCGGACAGCATGCCGCCGAAGCCGGCCCAGACGACGGCGTCCGGCGCGATCTGCTGCATCCACGCCATGCCGATGGGATAGCCGGTGTTCAGTATGACGACGAGCCTGTCGAAATGCGCCCGGGCGGCGCGGAGCATGGCCAGCTCGCCGTCGGTGAGGTAGTATTCCCCGGGAACGGGGCGGTTGTCGATCATCTCGCCGGAGGCGCGCTCGATGAACACCAGCGCGGTGCCACACATTTCCCGGGCGCGTTCGAGGACGGCGTCCTCCGGGACGTCGGCATGGCTTTGGCGGTAGAAGTCGGAGAGCTCGGCGTTCACGGTGAAGCCGCTGTGCTCCAGCACCGCCCGGTGGAAGCCGGGCCGCCAGCGGGGGTTGACGGAGGCGGAGCCCGCGGTGGACAGCCGCCACCGGTGCTGGCCCCGACCCAGGCAGTTCAGCGTCGCATCGGATTTAAGCGGCAGCGTGCCGTTGCCGTTTTTCAAAAGCACCAGGCCCTCCCGGGCGGCATTCAGCGCGGCCTCGTCCCGCTGGGCGTGCTCCGGGTTGGGTTGGCGGCGGACCTCTGTGCGCGCCCAGAACGCGCAGCGTGGGAAGCGGCGGCCGCTGGGGGTCATGAAGCCCTCCAGCACCACGCGACAGCGCCGCCCGTGCTCGTGGACCACGTCGCCCACGGGGATGAGCAGCAGGCGCACGCCCTTGACCGTCACGCACTCCCAGCGGGAGAGCTCGACGCCGTCCACCGTGGCCCGGCCCACGCCGCTCTGTACCGGCGCGAAGGCTGCCACGGCCACGTAGCCGCGCAGCTTGGTGTAGACCGACAGCCGGGCCACATCGGCCTCCGGGTCGAAGCTGCGGATGATGGGCAGCATCAGCGCGGGCATGGCGCTCACCTCGATTCTGTGTTTCTGCATCTATCATACCAAAAAAACCATCCCTTTACAATCACCGGGGCGGGGTTTATAATGATATTCGTAGATTACGACGCGCGGAGGGACGCCCATGTCCATCTGGATATTGTTGGCCATCGTGCTGGCGGCGCTGGCCTTTCTGACCCATCCCAGCCTGAACTATGTGAAGAGCCGCAGGTGGCAGGGGGAGAGGTTTGCCCATCGGGGGCTGCACGATTTGGAGAAAGGCATCGTGGAGAATACGATGGCCGCCTTCGAGGCCGCCCGGGACGCGGGCTTCGGCATGGAGCTGGACGTGCAGTTCTCAAGGGACAGGCAGATCATCGTGTTCCACGACGACGACCTCCTTCGGCTGGCGGGCGACGCCAGGAAGGTGTGGGATGTGCCGCTCAAGGAGCTGCAGGCCCTGCCCCTGGCCGGGGTGGATAACGCGCGGATCCCCACCTTCCATCAGGTGCTTGAGGCCATCGACGGGAAGGTGCCGCTGCTGATCGAGATCAAGAACGGCCCGTACAACGGCCCGCTGTGCCGGGCGCTGATGGAGATGCTGGAGGACTACGAGGGGGAGTACCTGGTGGAGTCCTTCAACCCGCTGATCGTGTTCTGGTTCCGGCTGCACGCGCCGAAGCTGGTGCGCGGGCAGCTGGTGGACGCCATGCCCTCGTACCGGCCGGCGGTGAACAGCGTGGCGGCCTTCTTCATGGCGGGGCTGCTGGCCAACTTCCTGTCCCGGCCCAACTTCGTGGCCTACAATGTGAACGCGCCGCGGTTCTTCTCGCCCCACTTCCAGCGCTTCCTGTTCCGCACACCCATGGCCGCCTGGACCGTGCGGGACGGCCAAACGGCGGCGCTGATCGAAAAGCGCGGGGAGATCAGCATATTCGAGGGGGCGGGAAGGCCGAAGGGGTGACGCCCGGGGACTTCGCGAGCACGGGCTTCAGGGAAAGTGATAGATCCTTCGCTTCGCTCAGGATGACACAGATTGCATTTGCAGGGTTGTCATGCTGTGCGAAGCGAAGGATCTTTTGGTTTGGTTTGGCTGTCATTCGCCGAACATCAGGTGGACCATCTTCACGGCGTACTCATCCCAGAATTTGTCGTCATGGCTGCCGGGGGATTCAAAGTACTGGTGCGCGACGCCGCGATCCGTGAGGAAGCGGTGGAACCGGCGGTTGTTCTCCAGCAGGAAGTCCTCGGTGCCGCAGGCCATGAAGATCTGGGGCAGGGGGCGGCGGGCGGCGAGCAGCTCGTCCACCAGCACCTCCGGGTTGACCCTGCGCTGCGGGGCGGTCTCCAGGTCGCCGAAGCATTCGCGGTAGTATTCGTAATTGGCGTGGGTGTCGGGGTCGCCCGGCTTCATGTGGGTCTTGTCGTGGATGATGAGGGCGCTGGACAGCGCGGCGACCTTGCCGAAGCGGTCGGGCCAGGCCAGCGCGGTGTGCAGCGCGCCGAAGCCGCCCATGGACAGGCCCATGATGCAGGTGTCCTCCGGGGAGAGGGTGAGGCGGAAGGTCTTTTCGACGTAGGCGGGCAGCTCCTCGCCCAGGAACGTGCCGTAGCGGTGGCCGGTGGAGAGGCCGTCCACCCAGAAGCTGTTTTCGCCGCTGGGCATGATGATGGCAAAGTTATAGAGGGTGGCCAGGTGCTCTGGCACCCAATTGTAGGCCGAACCGGTGTAGCCGTGGAGCAGGAACAGGGCCTTCATGGGCAGGCCGGCCCGCTTTTGCGGGGGCTGCCAGGCGTCGTTGAAGTCGTTGGGCAGGATCATCTTGAAGGTGACCGGGCGGCAGAGGCAGTTGGAGTAGAATTCGATTTGAAGATGGGCCATGGGGACCTCCTTGTGGGGTGGATTGGGAGGAAAGGATGGGGGGAGACGACCTCTTCCGGCGCTTTGCGTCACCTTCCCCTAAAGGGGAAGGCGGGAGAACGGCGTGGGTGATGCTACAGCACGATGTCGTCTGGCCGGTAGCCCTCGGGGAGAGGCTCTTCCCGCAGGAAGGGGAAGTCGGGGTCGGAGAGGATGGGCAGGAAGGCCGCGTAGGGGATGGAGGGGAACTCCATGCCGTAGGCACTGGCGCCGAACCAGCCGCCCTCGTGGGCGCGCAGGTTCAGGTCCCGGGCGAACTTGGTTCGGTTGCAGCAGTCGTGGACGGCGATGGACCAATGCTCCTCGGCAGCGCGGCGCATGAGCTTCAGCGTCAGTTCGTGGCTGAAGGTGGGGGAGAGGTAGCCCTGGCGGTAGATGTACATGTTCTCGCCGAGGTAGTTTTCGATGTTGTTGGGGTTCAGATGCAGCTCCGCGCAGTTCATGAAGTCCAGGCCGGTGGCGAGGATGGCGGACTGCTTTTTGAGGAATGCTTCGTAGAGCTCGGGGGTCATGGGGGTCTCGATGCCCACCATGGGGATGTATTTCTTCGCCGTGGCGATGGCTTCGATCACCCGGTCGGCGCAGCCGCTGGCCCCCAGGTTGAAGCGCAGCTCATTGAGGCCGGCCTCGCCCAGGGCGCGCAGGTTTGCCTCGGTGGCCAGGGTGCCGTTGGTGTACATGTGCTGGTAGACGCCGGCATCGTGGAACCTGCGGATGATGCCATAGTACTTCTCGATCTCCATGAAGGGCTCGAGATAGACATAGGCCACACCGGTGGGCGTTTTGCCCATGGAGAAGAGCAGCGGCAGGTCGTCCTCGCGGAAACGGGAACCGCCGATCTCCCAGTAGCCCTCGCCAATGGGGGGCTGGAGGTCCATCTCGCCGTAGTCATAGCAGAAGCGGCATTGGAGGTTGCAGCGGTTGGTCTTGCGCACGGCGCTCAGGCCCGTGCCCAACAGGCAGCTTTTGCAGCCTCTGGGGAAGCGGGCGTCGTCGCCCACATAAGTGGTGCGGCCTGCCAGGGATTTGAGGCCGGGGACCTCAGAGCGCAGCTTTTCGATGCGCGCTTCCTCGGCCAGCTCGATCTGCGACAGCGTCGCCAGGGCGATCTCCTGCTGTCGGGGGAGCAGGGGCTCGTCGTCGGGGAGCTCGGCGAAGAAGGTGAACCAGGCGAGGGCGTCGGCTTTGGAGATGAGCATGGGGATTGCCTCCTGTAATCGGGTTTATTGAGATAAGGGGACGGTTCCTTATCTCATTATTCGGATGTTGTTAGTGAGATAGGGAACCGTCCCCTCGTCTCAAAACAGATGAAAGGGAATAGGAGGTATTCCCCTATTCCCGCAGGTGCTCCTTGTCTCACATCAAGAAAGTGAGACAAGGAACCGTCCCCAAATCTCATTTTCCGTCAGTCGCCGAAGCTGATGCCGAGCATCTTGGCTTCCTTGATGATGGAGGCGTCGGGATCGACCATCTTCAACTTGCCGGCCACGTCCTTCAGCGGGACCTTGACGATCTCGCGGTTCTTGTAGCCCACCATGAAGCCGTACTCCTTCTTGAGGATCAGCTTGCCGGCCTCGGAGCCGAGGCGGGACGCGAACACGCGGTCATAGGGGCAGGGCGCGCCGCCGCGCTGGGTGTGGCCGGGAACGGTGACGCGCACGTCGTAGCCGGTCTTCTTGGTCAGCTTCGCTGCGATCTCGTAGGACACGGACGGATAGGGGGATTCGGCCAGCTTCTTGGCGTACTCCTTCTTGGACAGCTTGGCGTCCTTCTTGGAGATGGCGCCTTCGGCCACGGCCAGGATGGTGAAGGAGGCGCCGCGGTCGTGGCGTTCCTTGATCTTCTCGGCGATCTTGTCGATATCGTAGGGGATCTCGGGGATCAGGATGATGTCCGCGCCGCCCGCCATGCCGGCGTTCAGCGGCAGCCAGCCCACCTTGTGGCCCATGATCTCCACGATGAAGATGCGGCCGTGGGAGGCGGCGGTGGTGTGGATCATGTCGATGCAGTTGGTGGCGATGTCCACGGCGGACTGGAAGCCGAAGGTCATGTCGGTGCCCCAGAGGTCGTTGTCGATGGTCTTGGGCAGGGTGACCACGTTCAGGCCCTGCTCGCTGAGCAGATTGGCCGTCTTGTGGGTGCCGTTGCCGCCGAGGATTACCAGGCAGTCCAGCTGGAGTTTATAGTAGGTCTGCTTCATGGCGGCCACCTTGTCGATGCCGTCCTCTTCGATGACCTCGATCGTCTTGAAGGGGGTGCGGCTGGAGCCGAGGAAGGTGCCGCCCTTGGTGAGGATGCCGGAGAAGTCGTCATAGGTGAGCAGGCGGAAGCGGCCATGGATCAGGCCCTGGTAGCCGTTCAGGAAGCCGTACATTTCCACTTCCTCGTTGGAGTTGAACAGGGTCTTTGCGACGCCGCGCATGGCCGCGTTCAGGGCCTGGCAATCGCCGCCGGAGGTCAACATACCGATGCGGATCATGGGGAAGACACCTCTTTCTGTCAATCTTTTATGCTCTCGTTAAAACGGAAACATTACTTTAACATATTATAGCGCATTTTTATCGGCATGGCAAGCCCTGAAAGGCGAAAATCGACGATATCACACAATTGTGTCCATGTTTTTTCGGGGATTGCAGGTTGGAAAAAGGGAGGAGGCATGGTATAATAAGCATAACATGAATAATTATGCCCTTCGGGAGGTCACAGAAGTGGAAAACGCACCCATTGTGAAGCGAGACATGAGCTATACCCAGAACCGGGAGTTGAGCTGGCTGAAGTTCAACGAGCGGGTGCTGGCGCAGGCGGTCGACCCCAGCGTGCCGCTGATGGAGCGGCTGCGGTTCGTGTCGATATTCACCAGCAACCTGGACGAGTTCTTTATGGTGCGCGTGGGCAGTCTGATCGACATGGACATGCTGGCCCCGGAGGAGAAGGACAACAAGAGCGGCATGACGCCCAAGGAGCAGGTGAGCGCCATCTGCGCGGCGGTGCGGCCGCTGATCGAGCGCCGGGACGCCATCTATCGGGAATTGACGGCGGCGCTGGACAACGCCGGGGTGTCGGAGGCGACCTTCGACGCGCTGACCAGCAGCCAGAAGGCCTATGTGCAAGAGTATTACAAGGAGAACATCCGTCCGCTGCTGTCGCCCCAGGTGATCGACCGGAGCCATCCCTTCCCGCACCTGAAGAACAAGGCGCTGTACGCGGCGGCGCTTTTGACGCTGAGCAGCAAACCCGCGGGCGGCAAGGACAAGGACAAGGAGAAGGGCAAGGACAAGGGAGGCAAACAGGAGGGCGGCAAGCAGGCCGCCGGGGGCAAGCAGAGCGCGATGCTGGGCATCGTGGACGTGCCCACCACGCTGCCGAGGGTCATCAACCTGCCCGGCGGGGAGGCGCGGTACATCCGCACCGAGGCCGTGATCGCCGCCCACATGAAAAAGATATTCAAGATCTACGACGTGGGCGAGCAGGCGGTGGTGTCCATCACCCGAAACGCGGACATCAGCCTGAGCGAGGAGCACTACGACGAGGAGAACCCGGATTTCCTGAACTACATGCGCACGCTGCTGAAGAAGCGGGACCGCCTGGCCCCGGTGCGCCTGGAGCTGGAGGGCAAGGCACCCCGGCTGACCAAGCGGCTGTGCGAGTTTTTGAAGCTGGACGCGGAGAGGGTGTACAGCTGCGCCTGCCCGTTGAAGCTGGATTACATCGACCAGATCGAGAAGGCGCCGGGCGGGCTGTTCAACGCGCCGCACACGCCGGTTTACCCGGATTACCTGATCCCGGACAAGCCCATCTGGGAGCAGGTGGCGCAGCGGGACGTGCTGCTGTTCTATCCCTACCAGAGCATGCAGCCGTTCCTGGATCTGTTGAGGCAGAGCGCCAAGGACCCGGACGTGCTCTCGATCAAGATCACGATCTACCGGTTGGCGCGGAACTCCGCCATCGCCAAGGCCCTGTGCGCCGCGGCGGAGAACGGCAAGGAGGTCACCGTGCTGATGGAGCTGCGCGCCCGGTTCGACGAGCAGAACAATATCGACTGGACGCTGGAGCTGGAGGAGGCGGGCTGCCGGATCATCTACGGGCCGGAGAACTTGAAGTGCCACGCCAAGCTGTGCCTGATCACCCGCAGGGAGCGGGGCGGGCTGGGATACATCGCCCAGATCGGCACCGGCAATTACAACGAAAAGACCTCGACCCTCTACACGGACTTCTGCATGATGACCGCCAACCCGGACATCACCCGGGACGCGGTGAGCTTCTTCGAGAACATGCTGATCGGCAACAGCGCCGGGGAGTATGCCAAGCTGCTGGTGGCGCCGTTTTCCATGAAGAACCGGATCATGGAGATGATCGACGAGCAGATCGCCCGGGGCGCGGACGGACGGATCCGCATCAAGGCGAATTCCGTGACCGACCGGCAGCTGATCGACAAGTTGAGCGAGGCCAGCTGCGCGGGCGTGCGCATCGATCTGATCATCCGCGGCATATGCTGCATCGTGCCCGGGGTGCCGGGGAAGACGGAGAACATCACCGTGACCTCGGTGGTGGGCAGGTTCCTGGAGCACAGCCGGATCTACGCCTTCGGCGAGGGGCTTGAGATGAAGCTGTACCTGTCGTCGGCGGACTTCATGACCCGCAACCAGGACAGGCGCGTGGAGGTGGGCGGCCCGGTGCGGTCGCCGGAGATCAAGCAGTTCCTGGAGGAGTATCTGAACCTGCTGCTGGCGGACAATACCCGGGCCTGGCGGCAGCACAGCGACGGGGTGTATACCCGGCTGACGCCCGGCGAGGCGGAGCCCATCGACGTGCAGGCGTGGTACATGAGCCACCCGATCGAGTTTGCGAAGTCAGCCGTGCCGCGGGAGACGCTGCACAAGCGGATCCGCAAGTGGTGGGGGTTCAGGAAGCAGGCGGAGGGTTAAGCCCTCCGGCACCGCGTGAGTGGAGAGGGGACCTCATCCGTCACGGCTTCGCCGTGCCGCCTTCCCCAAAGGGGAAGGCTGGGTGGCGGCGCAACGCCGCCCCTACGGGGTGTCGGAGGATTTGGAAGGCGCGAAACACCCCTTGCGGGATGCAGGGGAGGGCCTGAAAAGGCGTTGGGGCGGGGTTTCAGTCGAAACGCCGCAGGCACAATGGAAAGGATGTTGATTTATGGACAAGCTGAAGTTCAGGTTTGAGAGGTTCAACAAGAACAACGTGCTGCTGTCGATCCTGATGGTGGTGCTGGGGCTGGTGCTGTTCATCTGGCCGGGGCAGACCCTGGCGGTGGCGGGGCGGATCCTGGGTATCGCGCTGTTGGTTGGCGCGGCGGTGTCCGGCTATACATGGTACAAGGACCGGAACAAGCCCGGCTCCAATTATACCACGCTGGCCATCGGGATCCTGTGCCTGGCGGCGGGGCTGATCGTGCTGATCGCGCCCAAGGGCGTGGTGGCGCTGCTGCCGAGGCTGATCGGCGTGTTTATCGTGGTGAACGGCGTGATCAACCTGGCCCAGGCGCTGGAGCTCAGGAACGTGGGCCAGGGCAGCTGGACCTCCACGCTGGTGATGGCCATACTGACCATCCTCGCGGGGGCGTTTCTGGTGTTCTTCGCCTCGACGGTGGTGGACGCCGTCGTGATGGTGATCGGCGGCGTGCTGGTCTACAACGGCGTGTCGAACATCTGGATCGAGAGCCGGTTCAAGAAGATGGGGAGATAAGGATTGAAGCAGTGGTCAGTGGAAAAGAGCCGCCCTTCGCGTGACGGGATGCCGCGCGAAGGGCGGTTTGTTTTTGGAAGGACTTGAGAGGCTGGATTCAGTCGTAGACAAATGCGCGGAAGGCGTCGATGTTTTGCTGGCGGTTGTCGAGGCGGAGGCTGGAGCCGTCGTCGGTATAGGAGCCGTCCACGGGGAGGCGCGTCTTCTCGGGAGCGCCGGCGGCGAGGGCCTTTTCGCCCAGGGAAAGCAGCTGTACGATGGACATGTTGGTGTCCACGGAGCGGGTGAGCACCCGGGCGAGCCGGGCGAGCATCAGCGGATTGTAGAGGTTGGCGCGGATCTGCGCGATCATGGCGTCGAGCAGCGCGCGCTGGCGGGAGGTGCGCACAAAGTCGCTGTCCAGCTTGCGGATGCTGGCGTAGGCCAGGGACTGGACGCCGTTTAGGTGGACGGATTCGCCGCACTGGGCGAGGGCGTCCGCGGGGTAGCCCCGGGCTTCCAGGGCGCTGCGGCGCCGGGAGAGGATGCGGTTGATGACCTGCTGCTCGCCCTCGGTGATGCTCAGGTTCACGCCGCCGATGGCGTCCACCAGGTCCACCAGGGCCTGGAAGTCCACCGCCGCGTAGTGGGTGATGTTCAGGCTGAAGTTCTCGTTCAGCGTGCGCATGACCAGTTCGGGGCCGCCGTGGGAATAGGCGGCGTTCAGCTTGCCGCTGCCGTGGCCGGGGATGTCGACGATGATGTCGCGCTGGAAGCTGGTGAGCTTCAGCTTGCCGTAGCCCACGGAGGCGACCATGATGGCGTCGCTGCGCTGGCTGCGTTCATGGGAGATGTCAAGGCCCAGGAGCAGTATGTTTGCCCGGGACGCGGGCAGGGTGTCGTTGAGGGAGAGCTCGACCCCCTCCGGCTCCACCGCGAACAGGGAGACCGGCAGCGCATAGAGCAGGCCGACGGCGAGGAGGCAGAGGATCAGCGCGAAGGCGACGAGGCGCAGCAGCGCACCGGCCAGCCACGCGCCAAAGCCGCGCCGGCGACGTTCGCGCTGGCGCGGGGTGCGGGTGTGTTTCTTGCGGTAGGGCTCTTCGTAGTACATGAAGCGTGAAACGCCTTCTTTGTCGTGAAGTGGGGGAGGGGGACAACGATGCCCCGGCAGGGGGCGAGGGGCAACGATGCGAAGGGGAGAGGCGACCTCTTCCCTCACGGCTTCGCCGTGCCTCCTTCCCCTAAAGGGGGGAGGCTTGGGCGGGCGGGGCAAGGCGGATGCTGCAGGGGAGACGAGGGGCGAACTCCCTCCGTCAGCCTGCGGCTGCCATCTCCCTCGGAGAGGGAGGCCTTTGGGTTACAGCTGGATGGGGAGGGGGAGGCGGAGGGTGTTGCGGGCGGCGGGGAGGCCGTCCAGCAGGGCCGGGAGCTGGCGGAGAGCGCCGATGGGGGCGCTGGCCAGCAGGCCGGGCAGCAGGCGCTGGGCGACGGCCAGGTCCAGGATGTGGATCGGGTCGGCGTCGTCTCCGAGGGCGTCCAGCATCAGCGCGCAGTAGCGCCAGGCGTCGTCCAGGGCGTGGCGGGACAGCGGCGCGCCGCAGCGGGCGAGGGAATCGCGCAGGGCCTGCATCCGCGCTTCGACGGCGGCGGGCAGGGGCCTGTCGGGAACGGCCAGGCACAGCGTGGCCGGGGTTTGCGGAACGGGCGTGGCCTTGGGACGGGGCTGCCAGGGGGCGTTCGCCGCGGGGGCGAGGCGCACCATGAAGCCCTTGTCCAGCGCATGGGCCGCGAGGGGATGGCCGGCGTCCTGCACCGTGAGGCAGAGCCGCCATTGGGGGCGGTTCATCGCGCCGAAGCCGCGGAGGACATCGGGGGTGGGGCGGAGGTTGGCGTCGTCCATCAGCAAAAGCGCAGGCGTGTCCGGGCACTTGGCCAGAGCGGCGACGCGGGGATCGGCCTCCAGCGGGCCGTCCGGGGAAGTGATGGCGGCGAAGCGGTCGATCGCCGTCCAGCCCAGGGCGTCCGCCAGCAGGCGGGCGGCCTCGGTCTTGCCGCTGCCCACGGGACCGCTGAGGATCAGCGCGGGGCTGACGGCGGCGCAGGCGCAGAGATTGAGGGCGTCCTCGTGGGAGAGGGCGTAGCCCTCGGCCTGGAAGCAGGCTTCGAGGCGCTGGGCGAGTTCGTTCAGGGTCAGGGCCGCGATCTCGGGGACTGGGGCGGGCACGGCTTCGGCCTCGCCCTTGAGGATGCGCAGGCGCTCGACCATGCGCTGGTTGAGGGCGAAATCCCGCAGGCGGCGCTCCAGTTCCTCGCCGGTGAGGTCGTCCACGGCCTTGCGGGCGTCCCGGGCGGCGGCGCGGGCCTCCTCGGCCAGCTGGTCGAATTTGGCACGCTCGGCCTTGGCGGTCTCGGCGCGGCGCAGGGAGTCCGCCAGCTCGCCGGAGGCGTCCTTGCGCAGCTCGGCCTTGAGGGCCTCGCGGGTGTCGGCGTTCTTCAGGGTGAGGCGGTCCAGCTCGCCCAGCAGGGCCAGGCGTTGGGCCTCCAGGCTTTCAAGATGCCGTTCGATATCCGATTGGCGGGCGGCCTCGCGGCATTCCTCCAGTGACGCGCCAAATTCCTCGATGCCGCCCAGGGACTGGAGCAGATCGCCGCGCAGCTGGGGCTGGTTCCAGACATCCCGCACGGCCTCCACGGCGCTCTGGACGGGGCTGTGGATGGGGGCGTCGGTGTGGATGGGGGCGACCGGCTGGCCCAGCTGGCTGAGACGGGAGTGCTGCCACTTTTCGTCGATCAGCTCCTGCAGGCTGCGGCCGCGACGGGGGTTCAGGCCGCTTTGGGCCGCCAGCGTGCGCTGGGCGGGGGACAGGCGGGGGTCCACCGGGCGGGGGAGCATGCTGTTATCGCGGTGGATCCAGGGCTTGTCGTCCGGCCGGGGCCTGGGAGCGCGCTCAGCGGGCCTTTCAGGCTGCTCGGGCCGGGGCGGCTGCTCCGCGGGCCTGGATTCGGCCGGAGCTTCCGCGGGGGCGGGCCTGTCGGACTTCTCCGGCTCCCGGAGGACGGGGCTTTCGGGGAGCAGCGTCTGGGGCGGGAGGATGGCGAAGGAGAGCGTCTCCTCGCCAAAGCCGGGCAGGTCGAAGGTCTGCAGGATGTCCGCTGGGCAGGATTCGCCGGTGGGTGATAGGATGGCAGCGCCTTCCGCGCCCGGGTCCGGGGACCAGCTGTGGCGCTCGAGGTTCAGCGCCTCGCCCCGCAGCAGCACGTGCCGGGTGCGGGGGATGGGACGCGGGGCGTCGGCGTCCTTGGGGAGGATCTCCAGGATGGCGTGGGCGGCGGGTTCCAGCACCACGTCGGAATAGATGATAAAGGCGTTTTGCTCCTGGGAACCCTCGCGGTAGTTCTTGTTGGGACGGATCTTGTCGTTGTCGTCGGGATGGGCGCGCAGGTCCACCACGCAGAACAGGCCCATCTGGCGCATGCGGGCCTTGAAGCGATAGGACTCGTTCTTGTCAGGTACGATGCGGATGCAGCCATCCTCGGGATAGGACTGGGCTTCGGCGCAGGGGACGTAATGCCCATCCGATTCGACGAGCAGGGGTTTGAAGCGGAAATAGGCCTTCAGGGGATTGTCTTCCTCCAGGATGCCGACGCAGAGCTTTCCGGGCAGTGACATGTTTTAACCTCCAGTGGACGGCCGCGCAGGGCGGGTTTCCTTTATTTTTTGGCCAGCGGCGATCTGGGCTGGCGGGGCGGCGGATGGCCGACCGCGAAATAACAAACATTACCTTCATGTTAATTGTAACATCAAAGGGGAGGGGTTGTCAATACCCGGCACAAGGGATGACGAGGAGAAAACACCAGGCGGGGAAGGGAATTTGGGGCGGAGATGGCCGACCCCATCCATCACAGATGTGCCATGCTGCCATTCCCACAGGGGAAGGCGAGGCGGGCGGCGCAACGCCGCCGCTACGGAGCAAGACGGGGAGGCTTGTGGGAAAGCCGGCCATGTGGTTTTCACATGAGCGGGAATGTGGTATAATGATCAGGCAACCGGCGCGAAGCGCGGTTGGCCGTGTCGGTGGATTCCGAAGGGCAGCACGCCGACGATCAAGGAATATCACAGAGGTGGGAGCATGAATCGGTATTTGACGGAAAAAGCGGCGAAGAAGCGGTGGTGGCATGTGCCGGAGGCGCTGTTTTCGCTGTTGTTGACGATCGTGGCGGTCGAAGTGTGGGTGGAGGACAGGGACGTCGGCGATCTGGTGATACATATGCTGGCCCACCTGACGGTGACGGGATTGATGGCGTGGCCGCTGATACACGTGGCGAAATGCTGGTGGAGACAGCAGGAGGCTCGGAAAATCGCCGGGCGGTTGGCCAGGCGGCCGGAGGCATCGCTGCCGCTGGCGGATCTGGACAGGACGCTGGGTGTGCGGAACGTGGCGAAGAGGATTCGCAGGCTGACGGAAAAGGGCTATTTGCAGCTGGCGAGCGTGGACGAGGATGCCCAGCGGCTGTGGCTGAGCAAGCCGGAGACGGTGGTGGTGAAGGAAGCCACGATAGAGGCTGACGAGGATTGCGATGATGTGCTGCGCAGGATCCGCAGGCTGAACGACGACATTGCGGATGCGGCGGTGTCGGAGAAGATCGACAGGATCGAGGCGGTGACCGCCAGCATCTTCCAGACGGTGGAGGAGCGGCCGGAGCAGGCCGAAACTGCGCGGCGGTTCATGAATTATTACCTGCCCACGACGCTGCGGCTGCTGGAGAGCTATCGGCTGATGGAGGGACAGAGCTATCAGGGCGAGAACATCCAGGCCGCCCGGCACAGGATCGAGGAGGTGCTGGGCAAGCTGGTCAGCGCGACAGAACAGCAGCAGGACAAGCTGTTCAGCGCTGAGGCGCTGGACGTGGAAGCGGAGATTCAGGTGCTGGAGACGATGATGGCGTCCGATGGATTGACGCAGGTGAGAGGCATGGGGCAGGGTTGAGGATTCTTGGGCAGGCTGGGAGGACGGCGCTGCGCCTGGGGAGGGAGACCTCTTCCATCGTGGAGGGCACGCCTGGTCTGCGGTTCGGCTGGGAGCTCAAGGGCAGGCAGAGGGACTTGGACCAGCGCCGGCTGGATGCGCAGATCGAACAGGCGCAGGGCACAGACAGCGACTTCGGCGCGATGGCGCTGGCACACATCGAACAGATTTATGAGGGGAGGATACAGGCATGAAGATCATCACAAGCGCGACTGTGTTCAACGACGCTGTGGGCATGCGGCTGTCGGCTACGTACAGCGAAGTAAACGAGCAGACCGGGCGCATCGTCAGCGACAACCAGAGGTTTGATCGGGTGGTCATCGATGGAGACGCCAAGGCCGCGGCGCAGGCGCTGCTGGCTTGGGCAGGGGAGAATATCGAACAGTAGTTCGATAAAATTTAAACATATGTTCGGTTCCAATCCCGCCGACTGTGTGCTATAATGGGTACTGTAAACGGCACACAGCTGGCGGGATTTTCCCGTGAATATGTTATTGGAGGATACCCAGATGGCAGCGGATAAGAAGGCTGAGAAGAAGCCCGCGATTCAGAAGTTCGGGGACGACAGGAAAAAGGCGCTGGAAGTGGCGCTGGGCAAGATCGAGAAGGATTTTGGCAAGGGCTCGGTGATGAAGCTGGGCACCGCCGCCAGCAACATGCAGGTGGAGGTCATCCCCACCGGCAGCCTGCAGCTGGACTTCGCGCTGGGCGTGGGGGGACTTCCCAAGGGCCGAATCGTGGAGATCTACGGGCCGGAGTCCTCCGGTAAGACCACCGTGGCGCTGCACTGCGTGGCCCAGGCCCAGAAGGCCGGCGGCACCGCGGCGTTCATCGACGCCGAGCACGCGCTGGACCCGGTCTATGCCTCCAAGCTGGGCGTGGATATCGACGAGCTGTACGTGTCCCAGCCGGACAACGGCGAGCAGGCGCTGGACATCTGCGAGGCGCTGGTACGCTCCGGTGCCATCGACATCGTGGTGGTGGACAGCGTGGCCGCGCTGGTACCCAAGGCCGAGATCGAGGGCGACATGGGCGACAGCCACGTGGGCCTGCAGGCCCGCCTGATGAGCCAGGCGCTGCGCAAGCTGACCGGTGTGATCTCAAAGACCAACGCCGTGGTCATCTTCATCAACCAGCTGCGCGAGAAGGTGGGCGTGATGTACGGCAACCCCGAGACCACCACCGGCGGCAAGGCGCTGAAGTTCTATGCCTCCGTGCGCGCTGTACGGCGAGGGCATCAGCCGCGAGGGCGAGCTGCTGGACATCGCCGTGGAGCAGGACCTGGTGCAGAAGTCGGGCTCCTTTTACTCCTACAAGGGCGAGCGCATCGGCCAGGGCCGGGACAACGCCCGCAAGTTCTTCCATGACAACCCGGAGGCCTTCGACGAGGTGGAGGCGAAGATCCGCGAGAGCTTCCGTGCCGGCAGCATCGAGGCGCCGCTGGAGACGCCCGCGATTCCCGTGGAGGACGACGAGGACGACGGCGACGAGGAGTTTGAACTGGACGAGTAAAAAATGGGAATATGGGGTTCCCCACAGCGGGGGCGGCAGGCTTGCCGTCCCCGCATCATTTTTGGCATGGCCGCCGGGCGGGGAACCGGGATGGCTGTGGGCGCGGGACTGTCGGCCCGGAGATCATTTTGCGGTCACAATAATGTCGTTTGACAATGCTGTTCCATAGGGTTAAAATACAAAGTGATAATATATGTAAGCTGGGTGGTTGGGCCGCCCGGCGGAACGACGGAAAAAGGTTGTGGTGAGGGATGGACGCTCAGAGGCGCGGACAGACGCGCGAGGCGAGGGGAAAGGCATGGCTCAAGCAGCGTCTGCCCCGGGCTCCCCGCAAAGGCGCGAATCTGCACCATGACTTTGGCCTCAGGCTGCTGAAGCTGGCAAATATTGCGCTGACCACGCTGCCCTTTGCGCTGGTCTGGTGGACGCATTACATCTACGAAGTGCTGATGTTCCCGTCGCCCATCCGCGCGGCGGGCATCGTGGTGATGTTCGTGGTGCTGTACGCCTTCTTCGGCCGGGCCTACGAGGCCTTTCTCATATCGCTGAAGCGGGTTTCGGATATGTTCTATGCCCAGGCGCTGAGCATACTCTTTTCGGATGCCTTCATGTTCCTGGTGATGTGGCTGATGAGCAATCACTTCCCGGACCTGGCGCCCGCGCTGGGCGCGATGGCGGCGCAGCTGCTGTTGAGCATACTCTGGTGCGTTGGGGCAAACCGGTGGTATTATGCCAACTACGCGCGGCAGGAGACCGGCGTGGTCTACGACATGCGCCGGGGCGTGGAGGACCTGTTTGGCCGCTACGGCATGACGCAGAAGTTCGACGTGCGGTTCACCTGTACCGTGGAGGAGTGCCTGGCGAACATGAGCCGCCTGGACAGCCTGACCAATGTGTTCCTCTGCGGCGTGCACAGCAAGGAGCGCAACGTCATCATGAAGTACTGTGTGGCCAACGGCATCGTGGTGTACATCATCCCGCGCGTGGGCGACGTGATCATGAGCGGCGCGAAGAAGATCCACATGTTCCACCTGCCCATCATGCGGGTGGACCGCTACAACCCGCCGCCGGAGTACTTCCTGACCAAGCGGGCGCTGGACGTGGTGATGAGCCTTTTCCTGCTGGTGCTGTTCGGCCCGGCGATGCTGGTGACAGCGCTGTGCATCAAGCTGTCCGACGGCGGTCCGGTGTTCTATCGACAGACGCGCCTGACCAAGGACGGCAGGGAGTTCCGAATCGTGAAGTTCCGGTCGATGGTGGTCTCGGCGGAGCAGGACGGCGTGGCCCGGCTCTCCACAGGCGACGAGGACGCCCGGGTGACGAAGGTGGGCAGGTGGATCCGACGCTTCCGCCTGGACGAGCTGCCCCAGCTGTTCAACGTGCTGGGCGGCAGCATGAGCCTGGTGGGCCCGCGGCCGGAGCGGCCGGAGATCGCCGCGGAATATGAAAAGCAGATGCCGGAGTTTGCCCTGCGGCTGCAGGCCCGGGCGGGCATCACCGGCTATGCCCAGGTGTACGGCAAGTACAACACCACGCCCTATGACAAGCTGCAGATGGACCTGATGTATATCTCCCGGCCCAGCATCATCGAGGACGTCAAGATCCTGTTCGCCACGCTGCTGATCCTGTTCCGGCGGGAAAGCACCGAGGGTGTTGCTCCCGGCAGCGTGAACGCCGGGGAGGATGACAAGCCCGCGGCGTAGAAAAGGGAAGGCTTCTCCGGAAGGACTGGCATATAGATGGAACTGTTTGCGAATGCACAATCGTAGGGGCGGCGTTGCGCCGCCCGCCGGGTACAACATGGGGTTCGTACTTGGGCGGGCGCCGCGACGGCGCCCCTATGGCAATATCACGGGACGGCCTGCAGGCCTGTTATTCCACGGAGGGACGACCATGAAACACTTTTTCAGGCGCGCGCTGGCGGCGCTTGCGCTGACCCTGTGCGCGGCGCTGCTCTGCGGCTGCGAAGGCAAACCCGCCAGCCCCGCCCAGCCGGCGCTGGTGGTGGGCTTTTCCCAGCTGGGCGCGGAGAGCGGCTGGCGCATTGGCAATACCGCCAGCATGGAGCAGGCGGCCAAGCGCTGGGGATTCGGCCTGATGCTGGACAACGCCAACCAGCGCCAGGACAAGCAGATCGCGGCCATCCGCTCGTTCATCTCCTACCAGGTGGACGTGATCGTGTTCTCACCCATCGTGGAGACCGGCTGGAATAACGTGCTGACCGAGGCGAAGAACGCCGGCATCCCGGTGATCATCATGGACCGCATGATCGAGACCGACGACGACGACCTGTACACCGCCTATATCGGCGCGGACTTCCTGGCCGAAGGCCGCAAGGCGGGCGAATTCCTGCTGAAGAAGGCCGACGCCATGGGTGCAGAGCACCTGAACGTGGTGGAGATCACCGGCACGGAGGAATCCACCCCCATGCGCCAGCGGCAGGCGGGCTTCATGGAGGCCATTGACGGGGACGACCGCTTCACCGTGATCGAGAGCATCTCCGGCGACTTTTTGCGCTCCAAGGGCGAGGAGTGCATGCGCTACCTGCTGGACAAGTACGGCGCGGAGGGCATCGACGTGGTCTATTCCCACAACGACGAGATGACCCTGGGCGCGCTGGACGTGCTGGAGGCGGCGGGGCTGAACCCCGGCAGGGACATGGTGCTGATCTCCGTGGACGGCCAGCAGGAGGCGGTGGACGCCCTGAAGGAGGGGCGCATCAACTGCATCGTGGAGTGCACGCCCGACCTGGGCGAGAGCGTAATGGCCATGGTGGACGCCCTGTCCAGGGGTGAGGAGATCCCCAAGCAGAACCACCCGGAGGAGACCTGCTTCACCGAATTTGACGACCTGAGCGGCTTGGCGCCGAGGGGATATTGACATGAGGGGCCATTCGCGGCGCAAGAGCATCATCGGCCAGCTGGGCCGCACCACCCGGGCCATTGCCCTGGCGCTGCTGGTGCCGGTGCTGGTCAGCCTGGCGCTGATGTTCATCACGTCCACGCGCTACCAGCGGGCCATGTCCCGCATGGAGACGGCGTCCGGGCTGAAGCCCGTCGTGGGCACGGAGCTGCCGGAGCGGCTGTTTTCCGTGGCGGCGGGCCAGCAGCGCTATGGCGACAGCGGCGTGGACGACCTGCTGGCCTCGGTGAACGAGACGCTGGACGGCCTGCTGGAGGACGCCGTCGGCGCGGGCTATCTGCAATTGACAGTGGCCCGGCGCACCATGGATACCCTGTCCAGCTACATCGACCAGGTGCGCGAGGGCATGGACCAGGGCCTGGCCATCAGCAAGATCGAGCTGATCGTGGACGAGGTGCGCGACGTGGGCGACCTGGTGACGGACATGCTGGACGACTTCGTGTCCGTGGAGATCGACGCCATGTCCAGGAGCGGCGCCAACATCCAGCGCATCGTGTGGATTGCGTTCCTGGCGGAGGTGCTGCTGCTGGGCATCGCGCTGTTCTGGGCGGGAGAGGCCTCCCACCGGCTGGCGGACACCATCAGCAGCGCCATCTACCAGATGGAGGGCAGCGTGTTCCGTCTCACCAGCGGCAACCTGAAGGCCCGCGTGCCGGACATGGAGGTGGAGGAGCTCAGCGAGCTGGCCAACCAGATCAACGTGATGGCCAACCGGCTGGAGAGCCTCATCGAGCGCAGCCGCCTGGAGCAGGAGAACCTGGCCAAGTCGGAGCTGCGGCTTCTGCAGGCCCAGATCAACCCCCACTTCCTCTATAACACGCTGGACGCCATCATCTGGCAGGCGGAGAGCGGCAAGAGTGAGGAGGTCATCCACCTCACCCGCTCGCTGAGCGACTTCTTCCGCATCACCCTGTCCTCCGGCGCGGACTGGATCCCCCTGGAGCGGGAGGCGCGGCACCTGTCCGGCTACCTGAGCATCCAGAAGACCCGCTACCGCGACATACTGAACTACGAGATCGACATCCCAGAGGAGCTGCAGGACGGCTATATCGTCAAGCTCCTGCTGCAGCCGCTGGTGGAGAACGCCCTGTACCACGGCATCAAGACCCGCCGGGGCGGCGGCTTCATCCGCGTCAGCGCCCGCCGGGAGGGCGACCAGGTGCGCTTCGTGGTGGAGGACACCGGCAAGGGCATGACCCGGGAGGAGCTGAGGCGGGTGCTGGCCGCCATGCGCAGCGAGGCCCCGGCCATGGCCGCCGGCATCGCGCCGGCCGAGGGCAGCAGCTTCGGCCTGAGGAACGTGGACACGCGCATCCGGCTCTTCTATCACCAGGAAAAGGGCCTTGAAATCGAAAGCGGCCAGGGAGGCACGAAGGTCTCCTTTCGGGTGCCGCTGAAATCCAGGGAGGAAATCGCCAATGATGAAGGTGTTTCTGGTTGACGACGAGATCGCCATCAGGGAGAACCTGCGCAACTCGTTCCCCTGGGAGGAGAACGGCTTCCAGCTGGTGGGCGAGGCCCCGGACGGGGAAATGGCCCTGCCGATGATCCGCGACCTGAACCCGGACATACTGCTCACCGACATCCGCATGCCCTTCATGGACGGCGTGCAGCTGTGCACGGAGGTGAAGCGGATGATGCCCTGGGTGGGCGTGGTGATCCTCTCCGGCTACGACGACTTCTCCTATGCCCAGCAGGCCATCTCCCTGGGCGTGAAGGAATACCTGCTCAAGCCCATCACGGCCCAGGAGCTGGGCAAGGCGCTCACCCGGGTGGCCGGGCAGATCGCCGCCGAGCGCAGCGCCCAGGAGAACATGGAGAACCTGCGGCGCGACGTGGTGTCCGGCAACCGCTTTTTGCGGGAGAAGCTGCTGGCTTCGCTGTTCACCGACGAGGGCGACCGCTTTGAGGACGAGCAGCTGATGCGCCAGATGCGCCAGATGGGCGTGAACCTGGCGGCCAACTGCTATGTGGTGATCGACATCGCCTTTCCACTGAAGGACGAGAGCCGATCCCTGGCCCGGGCCTCCCTGTACGACCTGGCGGAGGCCACCGGCGGCAGCGTGTTCACCTGCGGCATGCCCCACGGGGCGCGGGCGCTGGTGCTGGGCGACAACGAGCAGGACGCCGAGGAGCGCGCCTACTCCTTCGCCAACTCTGCGGCCCACCTGCCCCAGCTGGAGAACTGCGAAAGGCTGCTGCTCTCCATCGGCGAGACCGTGAACGACTACTACGACATCCGCCGCTCCATGCAGTCCGCCCGGCACGTGCGCCACGTGGCCGAGGGGCAGGGGGCCGACCGGCGGATCATCGGCGTGGGCGAACTGAACGACGCCACCACCGTGCTGAACAGCCTGGAGCTGAGCCCTCTTTACGAGCGGCTGCAGTACGCGCCGGAGGGGGAACTGGACGCCATCCTGTCGGAGTACACCGGCTCCCTGCCGGACAGCGGCGGCGGCATCGAGCTGGCCATGGGCTACCTGCGCATCGCGGCGGTGATCGCGGCGCGGCGCATCGTAGAGGACGCCGGGGCCGATCCCCAGCAGGTGCTGGACGAGGAGCTGATCGCCCAGGCGCTGCGTGCCGGGGACGCCGCGGGGCTGGAGGCGGTGAAGGCGCTGCTGCGCGCGGCCATCGAGTGCCGCGACCGCAGCGGCCAGGGCGTGGGGGACACCCCCGTGGGCCGGGCCCGCGTGTACCTGAGCAAGAACTTCGCCAACCCGAACCTGATGCTGCAGGACGTGGCCAGCGAGGTGGGCATCTCCCAGAGCCACTTCTCAACCGTGTTCGCCCAGGAGACGGGCATTACATTCACCCAGTATCTCACCGGCCTGCGCATCGCCAAGGCCAAGGAGCTGCTGGAGGCCACGCCCATGCGCTCCTCGGAGATCGCCTTCCAGGTGGGCTACAACGACGCCCACTACTTCAGCTACCTGTTCAAGAAGCACACCGGACTGACCCCCAGCGAATATCGCAAATCCAATAAAAATCAACCGGACGGCGAATAATTTTGAATCATTATCGGTAAATTGCATGAAAATGCCGAAGGATTTTCAACCTTCTTCCAAAGCGAGTGTATTTCATTTTAAGGCGGCGCCTGCTAAAATAATATCATCAGCGGCAGACCTTGCCGCAAATAAGAAATGGAGGCTTATCACTATGAAGAAGATTCTCGTGCTGGCTCTCGCTCTGATTATGGCCCTGAGCGCCATGACCGCCATGGCCGAAGGCATCAAGGTTGGCATCATCAACCTGGATCCCGCCGAGTCCGGCTATCGTCAGGCGAACGTGCAGAACCTGAACGAAGTGTTCACCGCCGAGAACGGCTATGACGCCACCTTCGTCACCGCTCCCACCGCCGACAAGCAGCTGGAGGCCGCGAACAGCTTCATCACCGAGGGCGTGCAGTACATCCTGGTTTCCGCCGCTGAGGCGACCGGCTGGGACGAGGTCCTGGAAGCCGCTCAGGAAGCCGGCATCAAGGTGTTCCTGTTCGACCGCCTGATCGACTGCGATCCTTCCCTGTACACCGCGGCTGTCGTTTCCGACATGCCCAAGGAAGGCGAGACCGCCGTGGCTTGGCTGGAGAGCCTGGGCCTGGAGGAGTACAAGATCCTGCACATCCAGGGCCAGCTCGGCTCCGCCGCTCAGATTGGCCGCTCCGGCGCCCTGACCGAGAAGTGCGACGCTGAAGAGAACTGGACCATCGTCCGCGAAGGCACCGGCGGCGACAGCTGGGATCCCAACGAGGCCCGCAACATCGCCCAGGCCGCCATCGACGCCGGCGAGGATTTCAACATCGTGTACGCTGAGAACGACGGCATGGCCGCTGGCGTTGTGGCCGCTCTGGACAAGGCCGGCATCACCCACGGCGTGGACGGCGACGTGATCATCATGGGCTTCGACTGCAACAAGTGGGCGCTGAAGAAGGTGCTCGACGGCGAGTGGAACTACGACGGCCAGTGCTCCCCCTTCCAGGCTGCCAAGATCGACGAGATGATCAAGGCTCTGGAAGCCGGCGAGGAGATCGAAGGCGGCATCATCTACAACGATGAGAAGGGCTTCGACGCCGCTACCATCACCGAGGAAGACATCGAGACCTACGGTCTGGGCAGCCTGGAGGACGAGGTTACCCTCGACTGATCCGACGTCCCATGACAGCTTGGCGCGGTATGAACGGCAATGCGCGCGTTCATACCGCGCCTTCTTTAGAAAATCTATCATTTGGATTGTGAACGGGGAGGAGATTCCCAGATGCAGAACGACGTAGTATTGACAATGCGCGGGATCGTCAAGACGTTCCCGGGCACCCGGGCGCTGGACGGTGTGGACTTCACGCTGCGCAAGGGCGAGGTTCACGCGCTGATGGGGGAAAACGGCGCCGGGAAATCCACGCTGATCAAGGTGCTGACGGGCGTCTATGAAAAGGACGCCGGCAGCATCTGGGTGGAGGGTTCCGAGGGCGAGGCCCACATCCATTCCCCGCAGGACGCCCAGAACATCGGCATCAGCACCGTGTACCAGGAGATCACCCTCTGTCCGAACCTGACGGTGGCCGAAAACATGTTCATCGGCAGGACCAAGGGCAGCCGGGTCAACTGGAGGGAATACGAGAAGCGGGCTGACGAACTGTTGAGCAACCTGGGCATCCCCGCCCGCGCCAGGCAGGAGCTGTCCCACTGCTCCCTGGCCGTGCAGCAGATGGTGGCCATCGCCCGCGCGGTGGACATGAACTGCAAGGTGCTCATCCTGGACGAGCCCACCTCTTCCCTGGACGACAAGGAAGTGGAAATGCTGTTCAAGCTGATGCGCGATTTGAAGAGCCGGGGCGTGGGCATCGTTTTCGTCACCCACTTTCTGGAGCAGGTCTACGAGATCAGTGACCGGATCACCGTGCTGCGCAACGGCCAGCTGGTGGGCGAGTATCCCGTCAGCGAGCTTCCGCAGGTGGAGCTGGTGGCCAGGATGATGGGCAAGGACCTGGACGATTTGGCCGACCTGGAGGCCGTCGGCGAGAAGAGCGCCGGCAGCCAGGAGATCGTCTACGAGGCCCAGGGCCTGTCCAGCGTGGACTGCCGACCCTATGACTTCTCCATCCGCCGCGGCGAGGTGAACGGATTCACCGGCCTGCTGGGCTCCGGCCGCAGCGAGAGCGTGCGCGCCATCTTCGGCGCGGATCGGGTCACTGGCGGTAAGGTGAAGGTGAGGGGCAAGTACGTGAAGATCACCAATCCCCACGATGCCATGAAGAACGGCATCGGCTACCTGCCCGAGGACAGGAAGCGCGACGGCATCATCGCCGATCTGTCCGTGCGGGAGAACATCATCCTGGCCCTGCAGGTGATGAAGGGCTTTTTCCACCCCATGTCCAAGGCCCAGATGAAGGAATTTGCCGACGAGTACATCAAGGCGCTGCAGATCAAGACCGCCTCCCAGGATACGCCCATCAAGTCCCTGTCCGGCGGCAACCAGCAGAAGGTCATACTGGCCCGGTGGCTGTTGACCCACCCGGACTACCTGATCCTGGACGAGCCCACCCGCGGCATCGACGTGGGCACGAAGCTGGAGATTCAGAAGCTGGTGTTGAAGCTGGCCGAGGAGAACATGTCCGTCACGTTCATTTCCTCTGAGATCGAGGAAATGCTGCGCACCTGCTCCCGGCTGATCGTCATGCGCGACCGCAAGATCGTGGGCGAGCTGACCGGGGACCAGCTGACTCAGGGCTATGTTATGAAGACCATCGCGGGAGGTGAACAGTGATATGAGCAACGGATTCAAGAAAAAGATGGCGTCGGAGCTGAGCCAGCTGCTGATCCCGCTGATCGCTCTGGGCATCCTGATCCTGTTCAACCTGATCCGCGATCCCCGCTTTTTCAGCATCGGCGTCGCGGTGAACAACGACGGCAACAGCGTGCTGACCGGCAACCTGATCAGCATCATCGACAGCGCCAGCGAGTTGGCCATCATCGCCATGGGCATGACATTGGTCACCGCGGCCTGCGGCGGACAGGACATTTCCGTGGGCGCGGTGGGCGCCATATCCGGCGCGGTGTTTGTGAAGCTGGTTCAGGCGATGGGCGGCATCAACGCGGGCACCTTCGCGGCGGCCATGCTGCTGGCCATCCTGGTCACCGTTTGCTTCAAGCTGTTCAACGGCACGCTGGTGGCCGTGTTCCGCATCCAGCCGATGATTGCAACGCTGATCCTGTATTCCTGCGGTCGCAGCATCGCCTACTGGATCAACGGCGACGCCACGCCCCAGCTGACCAGCCCCATCCTCACCGCCATCGGCATGACCATTCCCGGCGTGCCGGTACCCACGCCCATCTTCTGCGTGCTGCTGGTGAGCCTGCTGCTGGCGCTGATCTTCCGCTTCACCAACATCAGCCTCTACACCCAGTCCGTGGGCATCAACCAGGGCGCGGCGCGGCTGAACGGCATCAACCCCATTCTCATCAAGCTGCTCTCCTTCGTATTGCTGGGTGTGTGCGTTTCCGTGGCGAGCCTCATCGGCATCAGCCGACTGGGCCAGCTGAACCACAAGACCCTGCTGGTGGACATCGAGATGGACGCCATTCTGGCGGTGGCCATCGGCGGCAACAATCTGGGCGGCGGTAAGTTCAAGATCAGCGGCAGTATCCTGGGCGCCTACATCATCCAGATGCTGACCACCACCCTCTACGCCATGAAGGTCAGCCCCGTGAACGTGAAGGCCTACAAGGCCATCGTCATCATCATCATCGTCATCGCGGGCTCGCCCGTGGTGAAGGAAAAGCTGAGAGCCATCTGGAAGCGGCTTAAAACCGGCCGTGTGGCCCGTAAGGAGGTGGCTTAAATGGTCGGCAAGAACAACCGGCGCCGTGAACCGCTGACGGACGCCCAGCTGCTGATGACCATTTCCATCGGCATCTTTGCGGCCATGTACGTCGCGGCCATGATCTTCATGGGCGGTGGATTCCTCAAGGCCCAGCAGATATTCGACCTGCTGAACGACAACTCCTACCTCATCATCATCGCGTGTGCGCTGACCATCGTTATGATCGGCGGCGGCATCAACATTTCCGTCGGCGGCGTCATCAGCTTCACCTGCATGGCCTGCGCCATATTCCTGAACGGCACAGGCATTGCGGCGGGGCCGCTGGGCATCGTGCTGGCGCTGCTGCTGGCGCTGGGCATCGGCCTGGGTTTCGGCCTGCTGATGGGCTTCCTGGTCAGCTATCTGGAGATCCAGCCCTTCATTGTGTCCCTGGCCGGCATGTTCCTGGCCCGAGGCCTGACCACCATCCTCTCCGTCAATCCGGTGAAGGTGGCTCACGAGGGCTTCCTGGAGCTGGTGAAGAGCAAGATCAAGATTTCCTGGCTGGGCTACGTGGCTCAGAACGGCAACCTGATCCCCGCCAAGATCGAGATCGGCACCGTGGTCGCCATCTGCGTGGTGATCATGATGTATGTGCTGCTGCGCCATTTGCGCCTGGGCCGCAACATCTACGCCCTGGGCGGCAACCGCCAGAGCGCGCTGATGCTGGGCATCAACGTCAAGCGCACCTGCTTCTACAGCTATGTGATCAGCGGCCTGCTCTCGGGCCTGGCCGGCTTCGTGTTCCTGATGCACAAGCCCGCGGGCAACGCCAGCGTGGCCATGCGCAGCGAGATGGACGCCATCGCGGCCTCCATCATCGGCGGCACGCTGCTCACCGGCGGCGTGGGCAATGTCATCGGCACCTTCTTCGGCGTGATGATCCTGGCCACCATCCAGAAGATCATCGCCCTGAGCCCGCTGAACGCCTCCTGGTGGCAGGAAATGGCCAGCGGCGCCATGCTGGGCGTGTTCATCATCCTGCAGAGCGTGGTGCTCTCCCACCGCGGCAAGAAGGCGAAGGAGTAGTCCCAAGCGAAATCCCCGGCGAACACCGCCGGGGATTTTCTGTTGCGCTGGCTGCGATTATCATGTATAATTCCTATATCCAAAGACAGTTAAAGGAGGAAACCACCATGGACGCGCGCGCGTTGATCGAATTTCTGCGGGTGATGGAGCGCCTGAAGGACGCCCCGCGCCACTGCTGGACCACCGGCGGCCGCCGGGAGAGCGTGGCCGAACACAGCTGGCGGGTGGCGCTGATGGCCATGCTGATGGCCGACGAGTTCCCCGAGGCCGACATGGACAAGGTGGTGCGCATGTGCCTGGTGCACGACATCGGCGAGGCCATCACAGGCGACATCCCCACCTTCCTCAAGACCGACGCGGACCGCGTGGTGGAGGGCAGGGAGGTGGACGCGCTGATTGGCGGCCTGCCCGCGCCCTGGCCCGAGACCCTGGGCGCGCTGTTTGAGGAGATGGACGCCCAGCAGACCCTGGAGGCCCGCATCTACAAGGCCCTGGACCGCATGGAGGCCATACAGTCCCACAACGAGTCCGATCCGGCCACCTGGCTGCCGCTGGAGTACGAGCTGAACCTGACCTACGGCGTGTCCAACGCAGCCTTCCACCCGTACCTGAAGGCCCTGCGGGCCGAGATGCTGAAGGACACCGAGGCCATCATTGCCGACGCAAAGGCCCGGGGCATCGCGCCGGATTAATCGCTTTGCCCGGCGCATGCGCCGGGCAAGTGGCTTCTTTGGGAGGAAAGCGCGAGGGGGGCCCTTTCTTTTCCGAAAGAAAGGGCCCCCCCTCGCATATCCCTAAAGCCGCGTCCTCGTCTTTTCGATTGTCGCCCTCACCGCCTCCGGCGCGGGGCCGCCGGGCAGGCTGCGCTGGCTGACGCAGGTCAAAAGGTCGATGGCCTGGTACACGTCCTCGTCGAACACCAGAGAGAACTGGCGGTATTCCGCGATGGGCAGCTCGTCCAGGTTCAGCTCCCGGTCGATGCAGTATTTCACCAGCTGGCCCACCACCTTGTAGGCGTCCCGGAAGGGCACGCCCTTCTTCACCATGTAGTCCGCGCAGTCGGTGGCGTTGATGAAGCCCCGGGCCGCGGCCTTTTTCATGTTGGCGGGGTGGAACGTGGCAGTACGCAGCATGGGCGTCAGCACCGACAGGCTCAGGTCTGCCGTGTCGATGGCGTCAAACAGCGCCTCCTTGTCCTCCTGCATGTCCTTGTTGTAGGCCAGCGGCAGCGCCTTCATGGCGGTCAGCAGCGTCATAAGGTCGCCGTACACCCGCCCGGTCTTGCCGCGCACCAGCTCGGTGATGTCCGGGTTCTTCTTCTGGGGCATGATGGAGGAGCCGGTGGAGAAGCTGTCCGCCAGCGTCACGAACTTGAACTCCCAGCTGCACCACAGGCAGATCTCCTCGCTGAACCGGGAAAGGTGCATCATCAGGATGGACAGGCAGCTCAAAAGCTCCAGCGCGAAGTCCCGGTCGGACACGCCGTCCAGGCTGTTCAGGCTGATGCCGTTAAAGCCCAGCTGCTCCGCCACGAATTCCCGGTCCAGGGGATAGGTGGTGCCCGCCAGCGCGCCGCTGCCCAGGGGCAGGACGAGCGTGCGCTTCTTGCAGTCGGAAAGGCGCTCGATGTCCCGAAGCAGCATCTGCGCATAGGCCATCAGCCAGTGGGCCAGCGTGATGGGCTGGGCCCGCTGCAGGTGGGTGTAGCCGGGCATCACTGTCTCCAGGTGCTGCTCGGCCACGTCGCAGAACGCCGCGGCCAGGTCCTTCGCCAGCGAGGCCAGTCGGTCGATCTCATCCGCCAGGTACATGCGGATGTCCAGCGCCACCTGGTCGTTGCGGCTGCGGGCGGTGTGCAGGCGCTTGCCCGCGTCGCCGATGCGCTCGGTCAGCGTCGCCTCCACGAAGGTGTGGATGTCCTCGCAGGTCATGTCGATCTCAAGGGCGCCGCTCTCGATATCGGCCAGGATGCCCTTCAGGCCCGCCACGATCGCTGCCGCGTCCGCCTCGTCGATGACGCCGACCTTGCCCAGCATCCGCGCGTGGGCGATGGAGCCGGTGATGTCCTGCTTAACCATCCGGCTGTCAAAGCCGATGGAGTTGTTGATGGCCGAGAGCCTCTCGTCCACGTCGCCGCCCGTGCGGCCTGCCCATAATTTCATAAAGTATCGCTCCTTAATGCGAGACAACTTTTCTTTTCGGAAAAAGAAAGGCTTTCTCGCGCTCTTTCAAAAGAAAACCACTATTGAGGTTTTCGGGCCAAGTACAAGATGTAGGTGTCGTTGAACACGATCTCGTTGCCCGCCGCCAGCACCGCGTCGCGCAGGCCGTCGAAGAAGAGGCTTCTGTGCGGCTCGGGGATCACCATGTGGTCGGAGTGGGTGCCGCAGAAGGCCACGTATTCCTCCGCAGTGAACGTCCGCCGGCCGGGGTACTCCCGCTTCTCAAAGCCCACGTAGCCGTACTCCGGCGCGCTTTCGTAGCGGAAGTGGCCATGGGTATAGCGCGTCTCGGGCCTGAAGTGGGCGTCGTAGACCTTCTGGATTTCCGCATACAGCGCCGGGTTGGGCGTCCGGTACTCGGAGGCGGTCAGCATCATCGCCAGCGTCCCGCCGGGCTTTAATAGATTGAAGGTCTTGGAAAAGGCGACGTCCTCCGGGATCCACTGGATCGTGGCGGCGGAGTAGACCATGTCGAAGCGCTGCGCGCCGAAGTCGTGGGTGATGAAGTCGCCCAACACGATGTGGAAGCTCGGCCTGTCGCCGTACTTCCGCTTCATCATTCCGCACAGGCGCTCGCCCAGCTCGATGGCGTGGTAGTCGCAGCTGGTGTCCAGGATGGGATCGGTGGCCTGGCCGGTGCCGGGGCCAATCTCCAGCACCGCCTTGCCCGGCCCGATGCCCGCGTATTCGATCAGGTCCTGAAACAGCGCCGGGCTGTAGCGGGGGCGATACCTGTCGAACTGCTCCGGGATGGTGTCGAACACCCTGCGAAGCTCCATGCGCATGCCCTCCTTTGCGACCGAATCGAACTGTATCCATTATACACGCCGCGCGGCCAGATCGCAAGGGGGAAGCGCCGCACGAGGCGCAAAACGACAGCGCGATGGGGTTTGCAATGTGTTGATTATGTCAAATCTATGTAATTTTCGCGTTGACTTTTGCTGAACAGACTGATATAATCACATTGTTATACGGCGCGCGCAGCGGGCCGGGAGCGCATACCATCGAGCAAAGGAGAAGAGAGAATGATGAAGAAGTTTTTGGCTGTGCTGCTGGCGGTTATGCTGGTCTGCGGCGCCTGTGCCGCCGCGCTGGCGGAGCTGGATCTGGCGCCCATTCGCGAGGATGACGCTTTATACTCCATCGACGTCGACACGGAGAGCGACGTGGCCTAGATTGAGAGCAAGTTGAGCGCCGCGGACCGCTCCTTTACACATAAGTATGAGAGCAGCACCCGCTACAGCAATACCAAGTTTGACATTCTGGTCGTCGACTACCTGAAGGAAAATGCCTATCCCGTCATGCGGCTGTGGGTCAACTACTGCGCGGACGACGACTATCTGAACATCACCTCCGCGTCCTTCATCCTGAACGGCAAGAAGTATACCTTCAGCGGCATCGGCAACAAGGATTGGTACGTCAAGGACGACGACGGCTATTTGGAGCAGGTTCTGATCAAGTTCGGCATGGATAACATCGATTTCCTGGCGGCGCTGGAGGATATCTTCGGCGACACGGAAGACGTGACCGAGGCTGCCGAGAACGCCACCTGCAAGCTGATCCTGCACGGACGCGAGGACGTCGAGGTGGAGCTGGGCGAGGGCTTCTTCCTGGACTTCCTGGTCATCAAGCTGGGCATGGTGAACATCAACGGCCTGGACTTCCTGGAGAAGGCCAGCAGCAGCACCATGAAAGTCACCGACGTGGAGTGACGGCGCGCACAACGAAAGCCCCCTCTTCGCGAGGGGGCTTTCGCTGTGCGCTTACAGGTTGTTCTTTGCCTTCATCTTGGCATAGACCGCGGTGGGCAGGCCGTACAGCGTGATGAAGCCCTCGGACCAGGTCTGGTCGTACACGTCGTCCTCATCGAAGGTGGCGATCTCGGGATCGTACAGGCTGTAGGGGCTGGTCATGCCCGCGCCGATGATGTTGCCCTTGTACAGCTTAAGCCGTACGGTGCCGGTGACGGTCTTCTGGGTCTTCTCGCAGAAGGCGGTCATAGCCTCGCGCAGGGGGCTGAACCACTGGCCGTTGTACACCAGGTCGGCGTACTCCAGGGCCATGCGCTGCTTGTAGTGCTGGGTGGCCTTGTCCAGGCACAGCTGCTCCAGCATCTCGTGGGCGTGATAGAGAATGGTTCCGCCGGGGGTCTCGTAGACGCCGCGGCACTTGATGCCCACCAGGCGGTTCTCCACGATGTCGATGATGCCGATGCCGTGCTTGCCGCCCAGCTCGTTCAGCTTCCACACCAGGTCGACGGGCGTCATCTTCTGGCCGTTGACCGCCACGGGCCAGCCCTTTTCAAAGTCGATGGACACATACTCGGCCTCGTCGGGGGCCTCCTCGGGGGTGCAGCCCATCTCCATGTTGCCGGCGTACTTCGGCTCGTTGGCGGGGTCCTCCAGCTCCAGGCCCTCGTGGCTCAGGTGCCACATGTTCTTGTCCTTGGAGTAGTTGGTCTCCCGGCTGATCTTCAGCGGGATGTTGTGGGCCTCGGCGTAGTCGATCTCCTCGTCCCGGCCCTTGATGTCCCAGATGCGCCAGGGGGCGATCACGGGCATGTCCGGCGCGAAGGCCTTGATGGCCAGCTCGAAGCGCACCTGGTCGTTGCCCTTGCCAGTGCAGCCGTGGCAGATGGCGTCCGCGCCTTCCTTCTTGGCGATCTCCACCAGCCGCTTGGCGATGATGGGCCGGGCGAAGGAGGTGCCCAGCAGGTAGGTGTTTTCATACTTGGCGCCCATCTGCATGGAGGGGATGACGACCTCCTCGATGAACTCCTTGTTCAGGTCCTCCACGTACAGCTTGCTGGCGCCGGTCTTGAGCGCCTTCTCCTCCAGGCCGTCCAGCTCGCCCACCTGGCCCACGTTGCCGGACACCGCGATGACTTCGCAGCCCGGGAAGTTCTCCTTCAGCCAGGGGATGATGATGGAGGTGTCCAAGCCGCCGGAATAGGCCAGCACGATCTTCTTGAAATTCTTTTCGGTGATCTTCTTCATGGTGAACGCTCCTCGATTTGCCGCGTTGCGCGGTTGATTTCCTTTGATGGCTCTATTATATACCAAAAATATGCATTGTCAAGGATGAATATACGTTAATAGGGTTAATTTTAGAGGATGATATGCATAAATAATGTATAATGATGCATGCGAGGAGGGGTAGGGAGTAGGGATTGCTGCGCGTCCTACAGCCTTCCCCCTCGGCGAGATGGGTCGACGGGCCCCATTGGCACGGCGCAGCCGTGACGAAAGAGGCCGTCTTCCCAAAGGCCTTCCCCCGGTGGGGAAGGTGGCATTTGCGAAGCAAATGACGGAAGAGGTCTCCTTATCTCTGCCGGATGGCATTGCGCAGCCCGCTCCGTCAGCCATTTCGCCGATGGGAGAAGAACCGCTTGAGCAGCGCCTCGCATTCCTCCCGCAGCACGCCGCCGTCCGACGGACAGAAGTGGGGGAAGGCGGGGTCCTCGGGGATGCGGTACAGGCTGCCGGCGCAGCCCTGGCCCGGGTCCGCCGCGCCGAACACCAGCCGGCCCACCCGCGCCTGCATGATGGCCCCGGCGCACATGGGGCAGGGCTCCAGGGTGACGTACAGCGTACAGCGGTTCAGCCGCCAGTCCCCGCAGGCCGCTGACGCCCGCCGGACGGCCAGCAGCTCCGCGTGGGCGGTGGCGTCGTGCAGCGCCTCGCATTCATTGTGGGCCCGGGCGATGATCTCGCCCTCCCGCACGATCACGCAGCCCACGGGCATCTCGCCCGCGGCCTCGGCTCGCTGGGCCTCCGCCAGGGCTTCCTTCATGAAATCGGCATCCGTCACAGCCTGTACAGCCTCCCCTCGCGGTTCCACTTCACCATCAGCCCGATCTCCCACACCATCATCAGCAGCCACCCGGCCACGCAGGCCAGGGGCACGGCGTCCAGGCCCAGGCTGCCGATGAGGATGTAGGTAAATATCGCCCGGGTGAACATCTGGGAGTAAGTAACGTACATGGTCAGGTCCAGCTTGCCGATAGCGCGCATGTACCCCTGCAGGCCGTTGGTGATGCCGGGCATGAAGTAGAAGAAGCCCATCAGCCGAAGGTAGCGCACGCCCAGGCGCACCACCTCGGTTTCCTCCTCGGCCACGAACAGCCGCATCAGCGGCTCCGCCAGCGCAAACACCGCCACGGAGATGACCAGCCCGTAGACAACCTCCAGCATCATCGCGGCTTTCAGGCCCCCGCGCATGCGCTCCGGCTTGCCCGCGCCGTGGTTCTGGGCCACCAGCACGGTCTCGCCGCCGGAGATGTCCCGCTCGGGGATCAGGGCATAGTCGTCGATGCGGTTGACGGCGTTGAAGGCGGCGATGGCGCTGATGCCCAGGGGGTTCACCGCACTCTGCACCAGCAGCTTGCCCACGTAGACGCCCGCCTGCTGCATGGCGCTGGGGGCGCTGAATTTCACCGTCTTTTTAAGCAGAGCGCTGTCCACGGCGAAGTCCTTGCGGGAGGCGAACAGCATCGGCTCGTTCCGCTTGAGCAGCGCCGCGCACAATAGCGACGCGCAGCCCTGGGAGATCACCGTGGCCCAGGCCGCGCCGTTCACGCCCCAGCCCAGCCCCGCCACGAACCAGAGATCCAGCCCCACGTTCGTCAGCGACCCGGCCACCAGGCAGATCAGCGGCGTGAGGGTGTCGCCGATGGAGCGGCTTGCGGCGGAGAGGATGTTGTACAGCGACGTGACGATCATGCCCAGCGCCACGATGCGCAGATAGCCCGCCGTGTCCGGCAGGATGGCCGCGGGCGTGCGCACCAGGCGAAGCAGCGGCTCGGCCAATATGTACAGCCCCAGGGCGATCACGGCGCTGAACGCCGCGCCCATGGCTAGCGTGGTGGCGAACTCCCGCCGCAGCGAGCGGCCGTCGCCCGCGCCGTAGAACTCGCTCATCAACACCGACGCGCCGATGCCCATGCCGATGATGAAGAACATGGCGATGCTCATCAGCGGGCTGGCCACGCCCACCGCCGCCAGCGCCCCCGCCCCGGCGTACTGGCCCACGATCACCGAATCCACGGTGTTGTAAGTCACCTGGAACAGATCGCCCAGGACGGCCGGTATGGAGTATCGCAGCAGGTGGCGGGGGATGCTGCCCTCGGTCATGGAACGGGTGGTGCGCGGCATGGTGTCCTCCGTTGAAGCGTGGTATATTGCCCCTGATGCAGGGATGGTCGTTTACCGTCATTGTATTCTTCCGGCGATATAAAGTCAACGAAGTTAGTATAAATTCGCCAGCCGCAGCGCCTCCTCATCCTTCAAATGCTCCAGCCCCGCCCGCACGGTGGACATGGTGCGCAGGAAATCGTCGTGGTCGGCGCACTCCAGGCAGATCTGCGCCTCGGCGATGGCGGCGTCCACGTCGTGCAGGGCGTCGTGGCTGGCCAGCATCTCCATCAGGGTCGCCCGCCCGGCCCAGTGTTCCGCCAGGGCCACCATCAGCGACTTGGCGTCGGAGAACCGCCGCTCTTCCACGGCCAGCACCGCCAGGCTCTGCAGGCGCTGGGCCTCATCCACGGCCCCGTCCAGCGCCGCCTGGGACGCCCAGCACACCGCCAGCGCCGCGGCCAGCACGGCAAGCGTCAGTATCAGCGTCCGCTTCAACTACCAGGCCACCTCCTCTTCCCCGATGGCCTGGAACCGCATCAGCCCGCCGCCATTCAGCTGCAGCGTCATCCGCCCGCGGGTGTCCAGCGAGGCCAGGTACACCGCCCCGACCGACAGCCCCCGCGCCGCCAGCAGCGCCTCCAGCCATGCCCGGCCCAGCCCCGTGGCCTTCAGGTTGTGGGGCTGGACGCGGCCGTCGGTGATCAGCGCCATGGGCAGGCCCTCGTAGCCCGTCTCCAGCGCCATTTCAGATGTCTTCGGTGCGCGCTCGGCGGCGGCGGGGAAGGCCGTGATGGTGCCGTTGGCCTCCACGATGGCCGTGCCCACCTCCGCCGGGTCCAGGAAGCCCGCGCCGCGCAGGCCCTCCAGCAGGTCCGAAAGGCTCAGGCACAGCCGGTCCAGCTGCTTCTGGTCGATCTCGCCCCGGTTGATCACCAGCGCGGGCTTGCCCGACACCAGCGCCCGGAATTTGTCCCAGCGCAGCGAGGCCAGCGTGATGCCCCCGTGTACCGCGAACATCGCCGCCACGGGCAGCAGGCCGTGCAACAGCGGCGTGGAGACGCTCTCCATCGGGGAGGAGATCAGATCCGCCAGCAGGATCGTCATGGCCAGCTCGTAGGGCTCGAATTCGCCCAGCTGGCGCTTGCCCAGCGCGCGCATCGTGACGATCATCACGATATACAGCAGCGCGCCGCGCAGAAACAGCGTGAACATGCAAGGCCTCCTTTCCCGTTTAATCTTCCCGTTCCCGTCGAAAGCATGCGCCCAAAACGCATGAAAACCATACTACGGGCCTTGATTTCGTCGCAATTAGGGTTTATCATATTTAATATAGGAAACTATGATCTTTTCACGAGGGAAACCATGGATTATTTGAAGGAATTTGGCAAGCAGGTCTCCCATGTGGCACGCTCGGTGTCGGGCAAGCCCAAGGGCGGCTCGGAGCTTTCCCGGCTGAACGCGGAAGTGAAGGCCGCGGAAGACGCGCTGGAGAAGCTCTACGCCCGCTACGGCAAGGCCAGCTATGCCCTGAACCGGGGCTCGGGCGACACCAGGGCACTGGAGGACCTGGCGGTGCAGGTACACGCGGCCCAGCTGCGCCTGGGCGAGCTGACGGAGCAGCGGGACGCGGCCAGGCAGTTCAAGCGCTGCCCAAGCTGCGGCACGGTGCATCCCAGCCAGGCAAAGTTCTGCTCCGCCTGCGGCAAGCGCCTGCCGGACGAGGCCCCCAGGCCCGAGCCGATGGCGGAGGGGGAGTACTGCCCCGGCTGCGGCGCGCTGCGGGAGGGCGGCGAGGCCCGCTGCCCGGTGTGCGGCGCCTACTTTGACGCCTCGGCCCCGCAGCCCGATTCGATCTCCAAACCCGAGCCGGAGCCCGGTCCCGACATCGAGGAGCCGGACGATGCCATCGACTAACGCAAATACATTTCCCATTACGGAGGAAAAAGTCATGCAGAACAGACCCAGAACATCCGCGAATCAAGGCGTGAATCGCCGCCCGGCATCCCAGAGCGCCAACCGCCGCCCGGCAGCGTCCCAGAATGCGAACCGCCGTCCGGCTTCGTCCCAGAACGCCAGTCGCCGACCCGCGTCATCCCAGGGAGCGATCCGTCGGCCCGCCGCGCCGCAGCGCACGACCCGCCAGCGGCGCACGGCCAGGCATCAGAAGAGCCCGCTGCTCATCGCCGTCATCGCGGGCGTCGTGGTGCTGCTCATCGTGGCGCTGGTGCTGATCCTGCGCCCCAAGGCCCCTGCGGCCGCGCCGGTGGAAGCCGCGCCTGCCGAGGTGCAGTCCGTCGCCGTGGAGTACGACGAGCCGATCCCGGAGGACGACGACGGCGTGCCCCCGGGAAGCAATGCGTCGGATGTGGATGCCGAGCCTGCCGCGTAGCCAGATACGATTGAACAGCAGAAGCCCGCTTTCCAGTTACGGAGGATAAATCGATGCAAAACAGACCCAGATCATCCGCGCCCCGGCGCATGACCCGCCAGCAGTACGAGGCACAGAAGCGCCAGAACCGCATCGCCATCGCCATCATCGCGGCCATCGCCGTGGTGCTCATCGTGGCCGTGGTGCTGATCCTGCGCCCCCGGACGCCCGACGCGGTGACTACCAGCGTCCAGGCCAATCCCGCCGGCGCTGAAGCCCAGCCGGACGCCGCGCAGGCGCCCGTCCAGGCCCCGGTCGCGGCGGTGCCGAACGGCGGCGTGGACCTGGCCGCCCAGATCGCCGGGGATTCCGGCCTTCCGGAGGAGGAGGGCGAGGCGGACGCCGGGGCCGGGGAAGCGCCCGCCGAGGCGCCCGCCGAGCCCACGCCCGTGCCCCAGATCCCCCAGGCGGTGGATTCTGTCAGCACCACGCCCCGGCCCGCCGGAGCGCTGCGCTCGGTGCGCATGCGCGTGGTGGGGGACATCATGTTCTGCCAGAGCCAGTTGGTGTTCGCCAAGAACAGCGACTACGACTTCCACAACCAGTTTGAGCTGATCGCCGACCAGCTGGCCAATGCCGACTACACCATGGGCAACATGGAGGGCACCATCGGCAAGTACAAGTCCAGCAGCTACTCCGGCTATCCCCAGTTCAACGCGCCGGAGGTGGCCCTGGCCCCGCTGAAGGACGACGGCATCGACTTTCTGACCCTGGCCAACAACCACATGCTGGACCGCTGGAGCGGCGGCGTCACCAACACCGTGGACAACGTGGAGAAGTACGGCTTTGACCACGTGGGCGCCTACCGCACCCAGGCGGAGAAGGACGCACCGGTGATCTACGAGGTGGGAGGCATCAAGTTCGGCTTTGTGGCCTACACCCACACCACCAACAGCATGGAGAACCGGGGCGTGGACAAGGAAGCCGTGGCGCTGGTGCCCTATCTGAAGAAGGCGGACTTCGCCGGGGACGTGCAGAAGCTGCGTGCCGCGGGGGCGGAGGTCATCATCGCCTTCCCCCACTGGGGCAAGGAATACGTGCGCACCCCCGACGACAGCCAGAAGAAGTACGCCAAGCAGCTGGCCCAGGCGGGCGTGGACATCATCATCGGCAGCCATTCCCACATGGTGCAGCCCATGGGCTACCAGACCGTCAACACCGGCAACGGCACGAGCAAGCAGGTGTTCACCATGTTCTCCATGGGCAACTTCATCAGCGATCACGTGGTGCAGTACACCGACAATGGCGTCATCCTGGATTTCACCGTGAACGAGCACGAGGATGGCACCTTCACCTGCGACAACGTGGGCTACATACCGACCTACACTTGGAAGCAGGACGGCGCGGTGCGGGTGCTGCCCTCCGGCAAGTACATCGACAACCGCCCCTCCGGCATGGACGACGAGAACTACAACCGCATGGTGGCCAGCTACTATGAGATCGTGGAGGTCATCGGCGACAAGTTCCAGCTGATCAACGGGTGACCAGGGAGTAGGGAATAGGGAGTAGGAATAGCGGCTGCCGCGCTTCTGTAGGGGCGGCATTGCGCCGCCTGCTGCGCTATCCTGTCGGGGCGGCGTTGCGCCGCCCGCCCTTGCCTCCCCTTTCAAAGGGAGGTGGCGCGAAGCGCCGGAGGGTTAAAAGAAAGAGGAATCATCCATGCCAACCATCCAAGCCCATGCCAAGATCAACTGGGCGCTGAACATCACGGGCAGCCGGGACGACGGCTACCACCTGATGGACATGCTGATGCAGTCCATCGACCTGGCCGACGACCTGACCGTCGAGCCCGCCGAGGGCCTCGCGCTGGCGGTGGACGGCGCGCCGGCGGGGGAGGAGAACCTGGTGCTGCGGGCGGCGATGGCGCTGAACCGCTTTGCCGGCACGAGCTGCGGCGCTTCCATGGCGCTCACCAAGCGCGTGCCTGCCCGGGCGGGCCTGGGCGGCGGCAGCGCGGACTGCGCCGCGGCCATGATCGCGCTGAGCGCGCTGTGGGGGCTGAACATCCCCGACAAAGCGCTGCTCCAGATCGGCGAAAAACTGGGCGCGGACGTACCCTTCTGCCTCACCGGCGGGCTGGCCCGGGTGACGGGCATCGGCGAGCATATCCACCCCATCGACAATCCCCCCGAGATCCCGCTGGTGCTGGTGACGCCCGGAGGCGGGCTGTCCACCGCCGAGGTGTTCAAGCTGTGGGACGCGGGCGGCTGGCCGGAGGTCCACCTGGACAACCTGGCCCTGGCGGACGCCGTGTGCCGCAGGGACCTTGCGGCCGTCGACCGCCTCTGTGCCAACGCGCTTACCGCCCCGGCCATATCCCTGATGCCGGAAATCGGCCGCCTAATGGACCGCATGCGCGCCCTGGGCGCGGGCGCGGCCTTCATGACCGGCAGCGGCTCCACCGTCGTCGGCGCCTTCGACGACCCCGCCGCCGCCCGCGAGGCTGCCGACGCCATCCCCGGCGCGATCCTGACCCATACCCTTGGCAACGGAAATTTAGCTTGACATTTCTCCGGCCTCTGTGTATAATACTTGTGTTCATGCGGTCGTGGCGGAATAGGCATACGCGCACGTTTGAGGGGCGTGTGGGAGACCGTACGGGTTCAAGTCCCGTCGACCGCACCATCAGGCGGACGTCGATACGGCGTCCGCGTTTTTCATGTTCCCTGATTTTACATTGCCGTGGTATACTGAATTGATACGATCGCGGCGGGGGGAGCCGCCATGCGAGAGAGGGGAGAGATACCGATGCTCGAGCGCATATTCCAGCTCAAGAAACACAACGCCACCGTGCGCACGGAGGTGGTCGCCGGCCTGACCACGTTCCTGGCCATGGCCTACATCCTGGCCGTGAACCCCAGCATCCTGGGCACGGTGATGGACGCCAACGGCGTGTTCGTCGCCACGGCCGTGGCCTCGGCCATCGCCACGTTCATCATGGGCTTCGTGGCCAACTATCCCATCGCGCTGTCGGCGGGTCTGGGTCTGAACGCCTATTTCGCCTACACCGTCTGCATGGGCGAGCTGGGCGGCGCGCCCGACGCCTTCAAGATCGCGCTGACCGCCGTGCTGGTGGAGGGCGTGATATTCATACTGATGTCGCTGTTCAAGTTCCGTGAAAGGATCGTCAACGGCATCCCGCAGAATCTGAAGCTGGGCATCACCTGCGGCATCGGCCTGTTCGTGGCCTTCATCGGCCTGGTGAACGCCGGCGTGGTCAAGGCCTCCAGCGCCACCACGGTGGAGCTGGGCGACCTGTCCAGCGCGGCGGTGGTGCTGGCCATCGCGGGCTTCGTGGTCATCGCGTCGCTGTCCCACTACCGGGTGAAGGGCGCGGTGCTGATCGGCATACTGGTCACATGGCTGCTGGGTATGCTGGCCCAGGCCGCGGGCTGGTACCAGGGCCCCAGCGTGCTGCCGGACTTCTCCGGCGGGCTGAACCTGGCCGCCATCAAGAACACCGCCTTCAAGTTTGACTTCGCCTGGGTGGCCGGCCACGCCGTCCAGTTCCTGGCCATCGTGATGAGCTTCCTCTACGTGGACCTGTTCGACACCATCGGCACGGTGGTGGGCGTGGCCGACAAGGCGGGCCTGCTGGACGAGAACGGCAACCTGCCCCGGGTGGGCAAGGTGTTCATGGCCGACGCCGTGGGCACCACCATCGGCGCGTGCCTGGGCACCAGCACCGTCACCTCCTTCGTGGAATCCAGCGCGGGCGTGGCCGCCGGTGGGCGCACCGGCTTGTCTGCCGTGGTCACGGGCATACTGTTCCTGCTGGCCCTGGCGCTGAGCCCCGTGTTCCTGGCCATCCCCAGCTTCGCCACCGCCCCGGCGCTGATCTACGTGGGCATGCTGATGCTCTCCAGCGCCCGGCAGATCTCTTTCGACGGCGACGTGGCCGACACCGTCGGCGCCTACATGGCCATCCTGATGATGCCCCTGAGCTATTCCATCGCCACCGGCATCATGTTCGCCATCATGACCTGGGTCATCCTCAAGGTGCTCACCGGCAAGGTGAAGGACGTCAGCCCCATCATGTGGGTGGTGTTCGGGCTGTTCTGCTTGAGGATTGTGACGCTGATCACGAACTTCCAATAACCAGCCCGTCCATAAGGGGCACATTGCCGCGTCAGCGGCGGGCGCGAACGGCGGTCACTTGCGCCGCAGCAAGCTCCCTTGTTCGCACCCTTGCTTCCTTGCACTGCACCCCTTCTGGCCGCGCTGGAGGCCGCCCGTCCATAAGGGGCGCATGGCCGTGTCAGCGATATGCGGCCTGAAGGCGCAACAAACAGATCCTTCGCTTTGCTCAGGATGACGACGCAGCGAGATGCTGTCATCCTGAGCGCAGCGAAGGATCTGTACGAAATGCCGCAGAGCAACGCTATGCAAGACCTGCCGTCCTTTGGGAAACTCCTGAAAAAGCCTCCCTCCCCGAGGGAGGTGGCGCCGCCTGCGGCGTCGGAGGGAGTTGCACCCGTTCAAAAACCCCCGGAAACCGTGTGTTTCCGGGGGTTTTTGCTGCAGATGTTCAGCTGGTCAGGAGGCCTGGATGATCCGGCACTCCATGAGCATGGTCATGAAGTCGATCTCGTCCATGTTGGCAATCTCGCGTTCGTCCTCGTTGAACCGGTCTTCCCACTGGGTCAGGGTGTCGTTGCTCATGGGGGGAGCCTCCTTTGCTGATGCTGCCGGGCGGCCGTCTCCGGAACACCCAACGGAGCCATTATAACCCTTTTCCCGTCGAAAATCCACTAAAACCGCAGAATGAAATGTGTGAAATATCTCTGTAATATCGCCGACAAAAAGCCGTCCAAATGGCGGCGGACGCTTCATGGGCATAAAAAACCCGGCGCATATCCTGCGCCGGGTTCAGATGCTGACAAGGCCTGCCGGGATGCTGTCACGGACTACGCTGCCACCTGCCTGGGCACCGCCGTCGCGCCCAGCTGCAGGCGCCGCACCGCGCTGAAATAGGCGGGGATCAGCAGCACGTCCGCCATGACCCAGGCGGCGGGATTGGCCAGGATCGCACCGGAGAAGCCGTAGGGCCGCACCAGCATGAAGGCCACAAACGCGCGGCCCACCAGCTCGAACATCCCGGCGAACATGGCGATCCGCGAGAAGCCCAGCCCCTGCAGGGCGTTGCGCAGTACGAAGATGGTCAGAAGCGGTATGAAGAACAGCACCACCATGTCCAGGTACTGAAGCGCCTTCTGTACGATCTCCGCCTGGCCGCCCGTGATGAACAGGCCGATCAGCGGCGCGCCCCACAGCTTCACGAGGATCAGCGCGACCACGGCGTAGACCGACATGATGCCCAGGCACAGCCGCACGCCCAGGCGCACCCGGTCGATGCGCCGCGCGCCCAGGTTCTGGCCGCACCAGGTGGCGATGGTGGCGCCGATGGCGTCGAAGGGGCAGCAGAACAGCGTGTAGATCTTCGAACCCGCGCCGATGGCCGCCACCGCCGCGGAGCCCAGGCCGTTCACCGCCGTCTGCATGATCAGCGAACCCACCGCCGTGATGGAGAACTGGGCGCCCATGGGCAGGCCCATGCCGGACAGCCTCTTCAGGCAGGCGGGGTCCAGCTTCCATTCCTCGCCCCGGATGCGCAGTACGTCGTACTTTTTGAAAATCACCCAGGTGCACAGCACGCCGGACAGCAGCTGGGCCGCCACGGTGGCCAGGGAAGCGCCGGTGACGCCCATTTTGAACACCACGACGAACAGCAGGTCCAGTACCACGTTCACTGCGCAGCTCAATATCAGGAAGTACAGCGGCGTGCGAGTGTTGCCCACGGCGCGCAGCACGCCACTGGACAGGTTGTAGAGCATGATGGCCGACATGCCGCCGAAGATGTAGACGATGTAGTGATAGGCCTCGTCGAAGATGTCCGCGGGCGTGCCCGTCCAGCGCAGGATCGCCGGGGTCAGGATGACCGTGGCCACCGACATGGCCACGGACAGGCCGCCGCACAGGTAAATGGCGTTGGCGAAGTACTTGCGCATGGCGTGGGGATCGCCCTCGCCGAAGGACTGGGCCACGGGGATGGCGCAGCCGGAGCACATGCCCAGCAGGAAGCCGATGATCAAAAAGTTCAGCGAGCCCGTGGCGCTGACGCCCGCAAAGGCGTTCACCCCCACGAAGCGGCCCACGATCACGCTGTCCACCAGGTTGTACACCTGCTGGAACAGGTTTCCCAGCAGCACCGGGAACCAGAAGCCGAATATCAGTTTAATGGGCGAGCCGTGGGTCATATCCCGAACCATGCAAGAGCCTCCAAATAGCTTCGGATTTGCGGGGTTTTCACCTCGCACGGCTTCTCATTTTATCCATTTGCGTGTTAGATAAAAGCGCATTCGGGTTAAAAGAAATCGACATGATGAATAGGAAATAAAAGCCTTCCCCATGAGGGGGAAGGCTCGATCAACCGAACACCTCGTCCGCGTACCTGACCGTGTCCATGGCCTCCTTGGCGTACCGGTCCGCGCCGATTCGGGCGGCGTAATCCGACGTCAGCACCGCGCCGCCCACCACCACCCTGGTGTCGGGCTTTTCCCTGCGCAGCAGGCGGATGGTGTCTTCCATGCTGGACACGGTGGTGGTCATCAGCGCGCTGAGGCCCACCAGCTTCACGTCTTCAGCGACGGCGGCCTCGACGATGGCCTCCGGGGCCACGTCCTTGCCCAGATCGACGACCCGGTAGCCGTAGTTCTCCAGCAGCACCTTCACGATGTTCTTGCCGATGTCGTGGATGTCGCCCTTCACCGTGGCCAGGATCACCGTGCCCTTCACCGCCCGGCTCTGGCCGGACAGCGCCTCCTTCACCGCGGCGAACGCGGCCTTGGCGGCGTCGGCACTCATCAGCAGCTGGGGCAAAAACAGCGTGCCCGCCTCGAAGCCCTTGCCCACGGCGTCCAGAGCCGGGATCAGCGTGCCGTCGATGATGGCCATGGGGTCCTCGCCCGCCGCCAGCCGCTCGGCGGCCTGCTGGGCGGCGCGTTCGGCCATGCCGAAGCGGATGCTGTCGGCCAGGGTGCCCTCGCCCTTCGGCGCGGCGGCCTGGGCGGTGGAAGCGGCGTTCCCGGCGAACAGGCTGCCCTGTTGGCTGCCGTAGGCGTCGATGAACCCGGCACAGTTGTCGTCCAGCCCGGACAGGGCCAGCCACGAGCGGTAAGCCGCCATCATCGCGGCGCTGGAGGGGTTGATGATGGCCAGGGACAGCCCGCTCTCCAGCGCCATGGCGAAGAAGAAGGCGTTGACGGCCTCCCGCTGGGGCAGTCCGAAGGAGATGTTGCTCACGCCCAGCACGGTGTGGAGCCCCAGCTCGTCCCGCACCCGGCGCAGGGTTTTAAGCGTCACCTGCGCGCTGCCGGAGTCGGCGGAGATGGTCATGGCCAGGCCGTCCACCACGATGTCTTCCGGCGCGATGCCGTACTTCGCAGCCTCGTCCACGATCCTGCGCGCAATGGCCACCCGGCCATCGGCGTCCGCGGGGATGCCCGCCTCGTCCAGCGGCAGCGCGATCAGCACGCCGCCGTACTTCGCCGCCAGCGGCAGCACCGCGTCCAGGCTCTCCCGCTTGCCGCTGACGGAGTTGATCAGCGGCTTGCCGTTGTACAGCCGAAGCCCTGTCTCCAGCGCCTGGGGGCTGGAGGAGTCGATCTGCAGCGGCAGCGCCAGCACGCTTTGCAGCTTCGGCACCAGGGCAGCCATCATGGCCGCCTCATCGATGCCCGGCAGGCCGCAGTTCACGTCCAGTACGTGCGCCCCGGCTTCCTCCTGGGAAAGCCCCAGGGCCACCACCGCGTCCAGGTCGTTCGCGCGCAGGGCGGCCTGCAGCTTCTTTTTCCCGGTGGGGTTGATGCGCTCGCCCACGATCACCGGTCGCGGCCCGATTTCCACCACCTGGGAAAAGCTGCTGACCACGCTCCTGCGCTCGGGAACGGGCGGGACGAAGGGGATGTCCCGCGTCGCGGCGATCTCCGCGCGGATGAACTCCGGCGTGGTGCCGCAGCAGCCGCCCAGCACGTGCGCGCCGGCGCGGGCGATGTCCGCCATGGCGGCGGCGAAATCCGGGGCCGTGAGGTCGTAGACGGTCCTGCCGCCCTCCATGCGGGGCAGCCCGGCGTTGGGGTTCACGATCACCGGCAGCGACGAGGCCGCCAGCAGCCGCTTCACGATGGGCAGCATCTGCGTGGGGCCCAGGCCGCAGTTCACGCCCAGGGCGTCCACCCGCAGGCCCTCCAGCATGGCCACCAGGCTCTCGGGCGTGCCACCGGTCAGCAGCTTGCCCTTGCCGTCGAAAACGCAGGTGGCGCACACGGGCAGAGAACAGTTCTCCTTCGCCGCCAGCACCGCCGCCTTCAATTCCAGCGTGTCGTTCATGGTCTCGATCAATACGAGATCGGCCCCGGCGGCCGCGCCCCAGCGCACCACCTCGCCGAACAGCTCAACGGCTTCCTCGAAGCCCAGGTCGCCCATGGGCTTGAGCAGCCTCCCCGTGGGGCCGATGTCCAGCGCCACATAGCCGTCCGCCTCCCGTCCGGCCTCCCGGCGCGCCTCGATGACGTGGCGAACGCCCGCCTCCACGATTGCCTTGAGTTCCTCCTGGTCCGGGTAGTGCAGCCGGTTCGCGCCGAAGGTGTTGCTGTTGACGATGTGGCTCCCGGCGTTGAAGTAGGACAGGGCCACGTCCCTGACCGCCTCCGGGTGGGTCAGGTTCCACCGCTCCGGCAGCTCGCCGCCCTTCAGTCCCTTCGCCTGCAAAAGCGAGCCGGTGCCGCCGTCACAGTACAGCCGCTCCCGGCCCAGCCGATCCAGAAAACTCATATTTGGTCGTCCTTTCTCTCGTCGCGGAAGGCGCAGTCCGCCTTGCCGCAGGCCGCGCAGCCGGTGGGGCAGGGGATGGCAGGCGCGTCAGCAATGCCGATCACGGCGGTTACGGACTTGGTGGGCAGCATCATAAGGCTGTCCGTCAGCGTCACGCCGATATTCTTCTGCACGCCCAGCAGCCGGAAGATGCCCGCCTGGCATTCCAGCGCAAAATCGCCGTAGCCGGGGGAGAAGCGGGGCCTGCAGAACTGCCCGCGGGCCGCCGCCTGCCGCTTCAGTTCGGCGTTCACCCGATCGCACCAGGCCTCGATCATCGCCGCGGACGCCGCCTGCAGCGCTACGGCGCGGCTCATGGCGCCCTGCGCCTGCGCCCGGGCGATCAGCCGGTCCGGCCCCAGGCCCAGCGTGGCCGCCATCAGGAACACCTCGCCGCAGTCGGACAGGTTCCGCGCCAGCGCCCGGCTCCCGACGCGCAGCCCCTCGATGTCCAGCGTGCTGTCATCCAGCCATTTCAGCGGGAACCGCCGGGATACCTGCTTCGGCTCCACGGCGTCATTGAGAAGCGTCAGGGCCTCCTCCACGGCCCGCGCCGTGGCCGCGTCCGGCTCGGCGCCGCGCAGGCCCAGGTAGCGGAAGGCCTCCCGGCGATCCACTTCAAACAGGGGCTCAGGCATGGCCCCGGCCCAGGATCTCGGACAGATTGGCCATGATGCTTCCGGCCACCTCCGGCTTGTTCATGGTGTACAGGTGGATGTGGCGGATGCCGTTGGCCACCAGGTCGATGATCTGCTCGGTGGCGTAGATGATGCCGGCCTGCTGCATGGCGGCGGGGTTTTCGCCGAAGCAGTCCACGATGGCCCGGAACCGCTGGGGCACGTCCGTGCCGGACATGGCCACGCTGCGCGTCAGCTGGCGGGCGTTGGTGATGGGCATGATGCCCGCGATGATGGGGATGGAGATGCCTGCCTCCCGGGCGCGGTAGAGGAAGTTGTAGAACACGTCGTTGTTGAAGAACAGCTGGGTGGTCAGGAACGAAAGCCCCGCGTCCACCTTCTCCTTCAGGTGGCGGATGTCCTCCCGCTTGCTGGCGCATTCGATGTGCCCCTCCGGGTAGCAGGCCCCGCCCAGGCAGAAGTCGCCGTTGGCGCGGATGTCGCGAATCAGCTCAACGGCGTACTTGTAGTCCGTGGAAATCTTCCCGTCCTTCGGCAAATCGCCCCGCAGCGCCAGTATGTTCTCGATGCCCTTTTCCCGGTAGGTGTCCAGCATCCTCAGAACGTGCTCCCGGCTGGAGGACACGCAGGTGAGGTGCGCCAGCGTGGGCACGCCGAACTCCTGCTGGATCTCGCTGGCGATGCCGGCGGTGAACGCGCCGGTGCCGCCGCCCGCGCCGTAGGTCACGGACATGAAGTCGGGCTTCAGCGCGGCGATCTCCTTGGCCGCCGCGGCGGTCTGGGTGTACTTGTCGGAAGTCTTTGGCGGGAACACCTCCAGCGAGAACGTCACGCCGTCCCGGGCCAACAGATCGGAAATCCGCATGTCCACGCGCCTCCTTGTATGTAGGGATACTTTCTTATGGTAGAGTATACCACAAACCCGCCGCCCTGAAAAGGGGCGACGGGTCAAAGGGGCTATAGAAATTGACTGTACCGGGTCATAGGCAGAATATCACATATTATCCTGCTTGAACGGGCCGCCGTCCTCGTCCAGGTGGCCGTCCCGGTACATGGAGAACTGGTCCATAGGGTAGTTCTTCAAGTTGTCCAGGATCTTGCGCCCGTCGGCCCTGGCCAGCAGCGTGGCCCGGTCCCGGGTCACCACGGTCTCGGCCTGGTGCTTGGACGGCCCGCCCACGCAGCCGCCGGGGCAGATCATGCCCTCGATGAAGTCCTCCTGCAGGCGGCCCATTTTGAGCAGCGTCAGCGCCTTCTTGCACTCCGCGCCGCCGGCGCAGACCATCAGCTTCACGTCGGACGTGTCCTCGCCCAGCTCGTCCATCACCTCCAGCACGGCGCTGCCCACGCCGCCGCTTCCGGCGAACTTCTTGCCGAACAGGGACGCCTCCTGGTAGTCCTCCTCCACGGGGGTCAGCTCCACGCCTGCGGAATCCAGCATGGCCACGATCTCGCCATAGGTCAGCGCATAGTCGGCGCTGTCGGCGATGGTGGGGTTCTGCGTCTCGCCCTTCTTGGCGATGCAGGGCCCGATGAACACGGTCACGCAGTCGGGGTCCTGGCTCTTCAGGTAGCGGGACACCGCTACCATGGGGGACACGGTGGTGGACTTGTTGTGCTCATACTGTTCGGGGAAGTGGTGGTGCAGCATCGAGATGAAGGCGGGGCAGCAGGAGGTGGTCATCTTGCGGCCCTCCTTCCGGGCCTCGATCCACTCCACGGCCTCATAGGCCGCCGTCATGTCGCCGCCCAGGCCCACCTCCACCATCTCGGCGAAGCCCAGCTTCTTCAGCGCCGCGCGCATGGCGGCCATGCCGATGTCCTTGCCGAACTGGCCCTCGGTGGCGGGGGCGCACATGGCCACCACCCGCTTGCCCGCGCGAATGGCCTCGATCACGTCCACGCAGTAGATCTTCGAGCCGATGGCGCCGAAGGGGCAGTTGTGGATACAGTGGCCGCAGTGGATGCACTTTTCGTCGTCGATCTTGCAGATGCCCGCCTCGTCATAATAGATGGCGTCCGCCGGGCAGGCCCGCTTGCAGGGACGCTCCAGGTGGATGATGGCGCCGAAGGGGCAGGCCTTGGCGCACATGCCGCAGGACTTGCACTTGGTCGAGTCGATGCGCATCTTGCTGTCGCCGGGGCCGATGGCTCCGAAGCGGCAGGCGTTCAGGCAGGCCTTGCCCAGGCAGAACCGGCAGATGTCGGAAACGGAGTAATCCTGAATGGGGCAGTCGTCGCAGGCGGCGGAGATGACCGCCACCACGTTCTTCGTGGGGTGCTGCGGCTCGGGGCTGTGGCCCAGGGCCAGGCGGATGCGCCCGCGGATGATCTCCCGCTCCTTGTACACGCAGCAGCGGTACTGGGGCTTGGGGCCGGGGCTGATGCGATAGACGATCTCCTCGGTGCCCTCCGCGCTCAGGTTGCCCGCCCAGGCCAGGCGGCACACTTCCCGAAGGATATAGTGCTTCAGTTCGACGATGCCCTTGTCGTTCGTAATCATTGCTTTGCTCCTCGTGAACCCGCCGCGGGGAGGACAGGCCGCCCCCGCGGCGCTTTGAAATTACAGGGTCACGCCCTGCTTGAAGATGGCCAGGTCGTGGAAGCCGTTGATCTCGTTGCGGGTCAGCTTGCCGCCGGCCACGGACAGCACGAAGTCCATCAGCTCCTGGCCCAATTCCGCGAGGGTCTTGCCCGACAGCAGCCGCCCGGCGTCGAAGTCGATCCAGTTGCGCTTCTTCTGCGCCAGCGGGCTGTTGCTGGCGATCTTTACCGTGGGCACCGGGCAGCCGAAGGGCGTGCCGCGGCCCGTGGAGAACAGCACCAGCTGGGCCCCGGACAGCGAAAGCGCCGTGGAGGCCACCAGGTCGTTGCCGGGGGCGGAGAGCAGGTTCAGACCGCGGTTCTCCACCTTCTCAGCGTACTTCAGCACGCCCTTCACCGGGCCGGAGCCGCTCTTCTGGGTGCAGCCCAGGGCCTTGTCCTCCAGCGTGGTGATGCCGCCGGCCTTGTTGCCGGGGGAGGGGTTCTCGTAGACGGGCATGTGATAGCTCTCGAAATAGCCCTTGAAGTCGTTGATGAGGTGCACGGTCTTTTCAAACAGCGCTTCATCCGCGCAGCGATCCATCAGTATGGTCTCCGCGCCGAACATCTCCGGCACCTCGGTGAGGATGGTGGTGCCGCCCATGGCGCCCAGCAGGTCGGAGAACACGCCGATGGTGGGGTTGGCCGTGATGCCGGACAGGCCGTCGGAGCCGCCACACTTCAGGCCCACCACCAGCTCGCTGGCGGGGCATGCCTCGCGGGCGTCCCTCTTCATGCGGTCGGCCAATTCCTCGATCAGCGCCATGCCGGCCTCGATCTCGTCCTCCACATCCTGGCAGATCAGCGTGCGCAGGCGCTCGGGGTCGTAGTCGCCCACGCGCTTCATGATCTCCGCCACGCCGCTGTTTTCGCAGCCCAGGCCCAGCAGCAGGATGCCTCCGGCATTAGGGTGGGTGCACAGGTTCGCCAGCGCCTGGCGGGTGTTCTCCTGGTCGCCGCCCATCTGGGAGCAGCCGTAGGGGTGGGTGAAGGCGTGCACGCCCTCGATGGGCCCGCCCACGAACTTCTGCGCCAGCTTCTCCAGCGCCTTGGCGTTGTCGTTTACGCAGCCCACGGTGGGGATGATCCACAGCTCGTTGCGGATGCCCGGGCGGCCCAGCTTGCGGGGATACCCCATGAACGTGGCCGCCTCCCGGGCCTCAAGCCGCGGGTGAGTGGGGTGATATTCGTACTCCAGCGCGCCGGACAGCCCGGTGTGCAGGTTATGGGTGTGCACGTGGCCGCCGGCAGGGATGTCCTCGGTGGCTACGCCGATGGGAAAGCCGTACTTGATGACCTTTTCGCCCGCGGCGATGTCCCGCAGGGCCACCTTGTGGCCCATGGGTATGTCGGTCAGCGGCGCGATCGTTCCCGCACCATAGTCCACTTTTTCGCCCGCGGAAATGGGCGCCAGCGCCACGGCCACCAGGTCGTTGGGGGTGATTTGGACTAACTTGTTCATTTCGATTCCTCCTGAAAGGGGTTGGGGATCGTCGCATGGTTGAAACCCATGCGCCTTGTCACCCGGAAACGCAATGTACAGATTCTTCGACTGCGGCTTCGCCTCCGCTCAGAATGACCGCGCAACGCTTCGTTGTCATCCTGAGCGGAGCGGCAGCGGAGTCGAAGGATCTGTACCCCTCAATCAGCACATAAGCCAGTGCTGTGCTGTCACAGCGCTTCCTTGTAGGCCGCCTTCGCGCCGTCCTTGCGGATGACCTTCAGGATGCGCACGACCTCGCTCTCGAAGCCGGGCACCTGGGTCAGATCCTGGCCCCACATGTCGGCGTTGGTCATCACGGCGTGAACCAGCGCTTCCTCGTCGTCGTCCCTGTGGGCGTTGTAGAACTCCAGCACCCAGCGGTCGTCGGACACGGTGTACTCGTTGCCCTTGGGGCGCTTGCAGACCAGGCCCGCGTCGGTCAGGCCCTGGATGTCGCTGGAATAGAAGGCCACGTAGGCGGCAAAGGAGGTGGTCAGGCACTTGGGCAGGCTGCCCATCTGGTCCACGTAGTCCAGGAACGTGGGCATGTTGCGGGCGCGCCACTTGCTGGTGGAGTTCAGGGAGATGCTCATCAGCTCGTGGTTCACGAAGGGGTTGTTGAAGCGGTCCTGCACCGCCGCGGCGAACTGCTTGCAGTCCTCCTTGTCCAGCGGCAGCGTGGGGATCACTTCCTCGTACAGCATCTTGTTCATGTAGCCCAGGACCACGTCGTCGTGCATGCAGTCGCGCACGATGTCGTAGCCTGCCAGATACGCGCCCAGCACGAAGCCGGTGTGCGCGCCGTTGAGGATGCGCACCTTGCGCTTCTTGTAGGGGGTCACGTCCGGCACCACCATCACCGGGCAGCCCGCGGCCTTGAAGGGCAGCTTGTCCTCCAGGCCTTCCGGCCCCTCGATGACCCACACGCCGAAGATCTCGCCCACGTCGGTCAGCGGGTCGTCGTAGCCGTTCTGCTCGGCCAGGCGCTTGACCTCCGCCTCGTCGCGGATGCGGCCGGGCACGATGCGGTCCACCAGCGTGGAGCAGAAGATGTTCTCCTCGTTGACCCACCTGCGGAAGTCGTCGGGCAGCTTCCAGTCGTCGATGTACTGGTTGACGCACTTGAGCAGCTCCTTGCCGTTGTTGTCGATCAGCTCGCAGCTCAGCATCACGATGCCCGGCTTGCCGGCCATGAAGCGCTCGTAGAGCACCCGGGTCAGCTTCGCGGGGAAGCTGTGGGGCGGCACCTGGTCAAAGCCGCTCACGTCGTCGTGGACGATGCCGGCCTCGGTGGTGTTGGACACGATGATCTCAAGCTCGTCGCTGCGTGCGAAGTCCAGCACCTTCTCCCACTCGGCATAGGGGTTCAGGCAGCGGCTGACGGCGGAGATGACCCGCTTCTCGTCCACCTTCTGCCCGTTCTGGCTGCCGCGCAGATAGAGGGTGTAGAGGCCCTGCTGCTGGTTGATCAGCTCGGACAGGCCGCCGCCGATGGGCTGCACCAGCACCACCTTGCCGTTCCAGTTCACCTTCTCGTTGGCGATGTCGAAGAAGTCGTCCACGAAGGCGCGCAGGAAGTTGCCCTCGCCGAACTGCATCACCTTTTCCACGCCCTTCTCCTGGATGAAGCCCTGGTAGCCGGACGCGCGCAAAACCTCGTAATTCAGCTGTGCCATGATTATTCCTCCTTGTCGAAATTAGATTGCAATTTCCCTGCCCGCGGCGTTGACAAAATACCCTGCGGGACAGTATAATTTGAGTAGACAGGCGCGCCGTTGCGCCAAATTTTGAGCAAAGCGAGGTAGGAACACTTGGATATTCGATACTCCTGCGGCCCCCGCGATTTCAGCCGCTATACCACTGAGGAGACCCGCGCGGAATTCCTGATCGATACCCTGTTCACCCCCGGCGATGTGAACGCCGTGTACAGCCACGTGGACCGCATGGTCACCATGGGCATCATGCCCGTGGGCGAGCCCGTGTCCATCGACAAAGGCATCGACGTGTGGCACAACTTCGGCACCAGCTATTTCCTGGAGCGCCGGGAGTGCGGCATATTCAACGTGGGCGGCTCCGGCACCGTCACCGTGGACGGCGAGGTGTACGAGCTGGGCTACAAGGACTGCCTGTACATCACCCGCGGGGCGAAGGAAGTGCTGTTTGCCAGCGACCATCCCGCCCAGCCCGCGAAGTTCTATCTGGTGTCCGCTCCGGCCCACACCAGCTATGAGAACAAGCTGATCCGCATCGCGGACGCGGCCAAGAAGCCCTGCGGCAGCGCCGAGACCAGCAACAAGCGGGTCATCAACCAGTTCATCCATCCCGACGTGCTCAAGACCTGCCAGCTTTCCATGGGCATGACGGTGCTGGAGAGCGGCTCGGTTTGGAACACCATGCCTGCCCACACCCATGAGCGCCGCATGGAGGTGTACTTCTACTTTGAAGTGCCGGAAAACGAGGCCGTGTTCCACTTCATGGGCAAGCCCGACCAGACGCGCCACATCGTGATGACCAACGAGCAGGCCGTTATCAGCCCCTCCTGGTCCATCCACGCCGGCGCCGGCACCAGCAACTACACCTTCATCTGGGCCATGGGCGGCGAGAACCAGGCATTTGACGACATGGACAACATCCCCACCACCGAACTGAAGTAAGGAGGATGCACCATGAGCTTCAACATGAGCGCTTTCAGCTTACAGGGCAAGGTTGCCTGGGTCACCGGCGCCGCCTACGGCATCGGCTTTGCCATTGCCGAAGCACTGGGCACGGCGGGGGCGAAGATCGCCTTCAACTGCCGGGGCGAAAAGCACCTGGACGCCGCCCTGAAGGACTACGCCGCCAAGGGCATCGAGGCCCGGGGCTATATCTGCGACGTGACCGACGAGGCGGCTGTTGCCGAATTGGTCGGGCAGGTGGAGCGGGACCTGGGTCCCATCGACATCCTGGTGAACAATGCCGGGATCATCAAGCGCATTCCCATGCACGAGATGAGCGCCGAGGATTACCGCCAGGTGGTTGACATCGACCTGGTGGCGCCCTTCATCTGCGCCAAGGCCGTGATTCCCGGTATGATCGAACGGGGCCATGGCAAGATCATCAATATCTGCTCCATGATGAGCGAGCTGGGCCGGGAGACCGTGTCCGCCTACGCGGCGGCCAAGGGCGGCCTGAAGATGCTGACGAAGAACATCTGCTCCGAGTACGGCGAGCACAACATCCAGTGCAACGGCATCGGGCCCGGCTACATCGCCACGCCCCAGACCGCGCCGCTGCGGGAGCGCCAGCCGGACGGCAGCCGCCACCCCTTCGACCAGTTCATCGTGGCCAAGACCCCGGCGGCCCGCTGGGGCGAACCCGAGGACCTGATGGGCCCGGCGGTGTTCCTGGCCTCCGACGCCTCCAACTTCGTCAACGGCCACGTGCTGTACGTGGACGGCGGCATACTGGCCTATATCGGCAAGCAGCCGTGAAAACGACCATGTACGAATCCCCGGCCCGACGGTGGGTCGGGGATTCATTTTGCCTTGCCTGTGTTCAAAGGTTCTATGACTTCGCTTTGCGTTTACGCTCAGAATGACGGCGCGCAGCGTCGCCTGTCATCCTGAGCAGAGCGGCAGCGGGGTCGAGGGATCTTTTTACCCCCGAATCTCCTTGTACAGCGCGGTGGCGGCGGCGGACTTTTCGGTGATGCCCGCGAAGTCCCCGGCGGCGACCATGTCCTTGGTCACCATCCAGCTGCCGCCCACGGCGACGATCTTCGGGTTCTTGAAGTACTCGGCGGCGTTGCCCTGGTTGATGCCGCCGGTGGGGATGAAGCGGATCTGCGGGAACGGGCCGCACAGCGCCTTGATGGTCTTGAGCCCGCCGAAGCTCTCCGCCGGGAAGAACTTGAACACCTTCAGGCCCAGCTTCAGGCCCATCATGATCTCGCTGGGGGTGACCACGCCGGGGGTGATGGGCACATTCAGCTGGATGGCCTCGGCGATCACGTCCTCGGCCGAGCCGGGGGAGACGATGAACTTCGCGCCGGCCTCCACGGCCTGGTGCAGCTGATTGACATTGATGACGGTGCCCGCGCCGACGATCATCTCCGGCACCTCCGCCGCCACCCTGGCGATGGAATCCCGGGCCGCCGCGGTGCGGAAGGTGATCTCCATGGCATTGATGCCGCCCGCCAGCAGCGCCTTCGCGGTGGGAACGGCCTGTTCCGCGTCTTCCAACACGACCACCGGCACCACGCCGCAGGCCGCAACCTGATCAACAGTCAACATAAGTTATTTACCTCCTGTTTTGTTTACTTCTCTGCGAAGTTGAAGTACGCCTTGGCGTTGTCGTGGCTGATGCCGCGGACGATTTCGGCGAGGGTCTTCATGTCGTCGGGATACATACCGTCCTCCACCCACTGGCCAATCACGCGGCACAGGATGCGGCGGAAGTACTCGTGGCGGGGATAGCTCAGGAAACTGCGGCTGTCGGTGAGCATGCCCACGAACCCGGCCAGGTAGCCCAGCGCCGCCAGGGATTTCAGCTGCTCGGTCATGCCGTCGAAGTGGTCGTTGAACCACCAGGCGGAGCCGTGCTGGATGCGCCCCACCGCCTCGTCGTTCTGGAAGCAGCCCAGGATGGTGTCGATGGCGGCGTTGTCGTTGGTGTTCAGGGAGTACAGGATGGTCTTGGGCAGGCAGCCCAGCTCCTCCAGGTGGCCCAGGAAGGCCGCGGTCTGAGTGGAGGGCGCGGTGTTGTCCACGCAGTCATAGCCGGTGTCCGGGCCCATCTTCCTGAACATGGGGCCGTTGTTGTCCCGGCGGCAGCCATAGTGCAGCTGCATCACCCAGTTCATGCGCTTGTACTCGCCGGCCACGAAGGTCATGAACGCGAACTTGAACTTGTTTTCGTCCTCGGCGGAGGGGATCGCGCCGTTCAGGCGGGCCTTGAAGATGGCCTCCACCTCGTCGTCGGTGGCGGGAGCGTACATCACGTAGTTCAGTGCGTGGTCACTGAGCACGCACTTGTGATCGGCAAAGTAGGCCATGCGCTTCTTCAGCGCTTCCTTCAGGCCGGCGAAGCTGTCGATGGCGACGCCGGAGACGTCGGCAAGCTGCTTCACGTAGTCCAGATAGGTGTTCTTCTCCAGGTTCATGGCCTTGTCCGGGCGCCAGGCGGGCAGCACGGCGGTCTTGAAGGAGGCGTCGGCGGCCAGCTTCTCGTGCCATTCCAGGGAGTCCACCGGGTCGTCGGTGGTGCAGATGGTCTCCACGTTGGACATTTCAATAAGGCCCCGCACGCTGTAGCCCGGCTCGTGCAGCTTCTTCTCGGTCAGCTGCCAGACCTCCTCCGCGGTGTCCTTGTTCAGGATGCCCTCATAGCCGAAGAAGCGGCGCAGCTCCAGGTGGCTCCAGTGATAGAGCGGGTTGCCGATGGCCTTGCCCAGCACCTCGGCCCACTTCATGAACTTCTCCTTGTCGGTGGTCTCGTTGCCGGTGATGTACTTCTCGGGGATGCCCGCCGAGCGCATCAGGCGCCACTTGTAATGGTCGCCGCCCAGCCAGACCTGGGTGATGTTGTCGTACCGCCGATCCTCCCAGATCTCCCGGGGGTTGATGTGGCAGTGATAGTCGATGATCGGGCAGCCCGCCGCAGCCTCGTGATACAGCTTTTTGGCGGTTTCGGTGTTCAAAAGGAAATCTTTGTCGAGAAACATATGTACCTCCAATTGTGTGATAACGCTGGTTTCCTGCGCTGGAATCAGGGGCGCAGGAAACCGGGAACAGAAAGACGGCAGTGAATGCCTGTAGGCGCAGCCTACCGCTTCACCCGCGCGCCCGCGCCGCCCATGATGGCCTCCACCTCTTCGCGGGTAGCCATGGAGGTGTCGCCGGGGGTGGTCATGGCCAGGGCACCGTGGGCCGCGCCGTAGTTCACGGCGGTCTCGGCGTTGCCGGTGGTCATCAGGCCGTAGATCAGGCCGGAGGCGAAGCTGTCGCCGCCGCCCACGCGGTCCAGGATCTCCAGCCCGTCATAGGCCTTAGACATGTGCACCACGCCGTCGGCCCAGCAGATGGCCTTCCAGTCGTTCACGGTGGCGGTCTTCACGGTGCGCAGGGTGGTGGCGATGGCCTTGAAGTTGGGATAGGCCTTGGCCGCCTGCTCGATCATCTTGTAGTAGCCGTCCAGGTTCAGTTCCTTGAGGTTGGCGTCGTTGCCCTCCACCTCCAGGCCCAGGCAGGCGGTGAAGTCCTCCTCGTTGCCGATCATCACGTCCACGTACTTCGCCACTTCCTTATTCACCTCGCGGGCCTTCTCCAGGCCGCCGATGGCGCTCCACATGGAGGGGCGGTAGTTCAGGTCGTAGGAGATGATGGTGCCGTGCTTCTTGGCGATCTTACAGGCCTCGATGACGGTCTCGCAGCTCTGCTCGCTCAGCGCCGCGTAGATGCCGCCGGTGTGCAGCCAGCGCACGCCCAGCTCGCCAAAGACGTGCTCGAAGTCGAAATCCTCGGGGCGCGCTTGGGAGATGGCGGTGTTGGCACGGTCGGAGCAGCCCACCGCGCCGCGGATGCCGAAGCCGCGCTCGGTGAAGTTCAATCCGTTGCGGCAGATGCGGCCGATGCCGTCGGTCTTCTTCCAGTAGATCAGGTCGGTGTCCACGCCGCCCTGCTCGATCAGGTCCTTCAGCAGCTTGCCCACCTCGTTGTCGGCAAAGGCGGTCAGCACGCCGGTGCGCAGGCCGAAGCACTTGTGCAGGCCGCGGACCACGTTGTATTCGCCGCCGCCCTCCCAGGCCTTGAATTCGCGGGCGGTGCGGATGCGGCCCTCGCCGGGGTCCAGCCGCAGCATGATCTCGCCCAGGGACACCGCGTCATACTTGCACAGGTTCGCGGGCTTCAGATTCAGGTTCAGCATTTTGCATACCTCCGTCAATCCTGAAATTTGTTTGCAGATTCTTCGACTCCGGCTTCGCTTCCGAACAGAATGACAGGACGGCGTCTCGCGTCATCCCGAGCGAAGACAGTGGAGAGGTTAATCCAGATACTTTTTCAGCGTCGCGCGCACCGCGCCGGGACCGGCGATCAGCTCCTTGAAATAGCCGGTGATCTTTTCGCCCAGTCCGGCCTCGATCAGGCTCATGCCGAACAGGTTGGGGTTGGCCAGCAGCGCGTCCAGCTTGCCGGCCACCGTCTCGGGCCTGCCCAACTCGACGCCGGAGAGAGCCTCCTGCAGCGCGGGCACCATCGGGTCGGGGCTGACGGGCATCTCATTGCCGTTGTCATCCACACCCAGCAGGTATCTCAGCCAGCCGGCGATGGCCAGCGGAATGGCCGTCAGGGACGCGGGGTCCTTGTCCGGATCGGCAGCGTAACTCTTGATGGTCTCGCCGAAGCGGATCGGCACCTTCTGGCTGGTGTCGCAGGCGATGCGCTGGGGGGTGTCGGGCATGAAGGGGTTGGGCAGGCGCTGGGTCACGACCTCGTCGATGAAGGCCCTGGGGGACAGGATCTTCGGGTCAGTGACCACGGGCAGGCCCTCCACGTAGCCGATGCGCTTGATCAGCTCCACCAGCTCCTCGTCCTTCATCTCGTCGCAGATCTTCTCATAGCCCAGCAGGCACCCGTACACCGCCAGCGCGGTGTGCAGCGGGTTCAGGCAGGTGGTCACCTTCATGCGCTCGGTCATGTTCACGGTGTCCCGGTCGGTCATGTAGACGCCCGCCTTTTCAAGGGGCGGCCGTCCGTTGGGGAACCGATCCTCGATGACCAGGTACTGGGGCGCCTCGGCGTTCACGAAGGGAGCGATGTAGGTGTGCTTTTCGGTGACGATGGGCGCCATGTCCTCGATGCCCAGCGCGGTCAGCTGCTTTTCCACGGCCTCGGCGGGGCGCGGCGTGATCTTGTCGATCATGCTCCAGGGGAAGGAGACCTTGCCCTCGTCCTCCAGCCACGCCACGTATTCGGCGGGCACCAGGCCCTTGTCCAGCCACGCCCGGGCCATCTCGGTGACGCCCGCGCGCAGTTTCTCGCCGTTGTGGGAGCAGTTGTCCATGCTCACCACGGCGATGGGCGCCCCGCCGGCGTTGAAGCGCTCCAGCAGCAGGGAAGCCACCACGCCCATGGCGTGCTTCGGCGCGGCGGGGCCGTTTTCGATGTCGGCCTTCGCCACTTGAGTCAGCTCGCCCTTCATGTCCCGGAGGGCGTAGCCCTTTTCGGTGATGGTGAAGGACAGCATCTGCAGGCTCGGCTTGCGGAAGATTTTCCGCAGCGCCTCCAGCCCCTCCGGCTGGGCCGCCACCACGCCTTTGGCGATGGAGGCCACGATCTCCTTGTCGATGCCGCCGTCCGCCAGCAGGCTGACCGCCAGGGTCATGCTGTCGTGGGGCACATAGATCTTCTCCACCACTTCCGCGTCAAAGGTCTCCACGGCGATGATGCCGGCCTTGGCGTCGCCCTGGTTCAGCAGCTTCTGCTGCAGCCCCGCGATGAAGATGCGGAAGATGTTGCCCGCGCCGAAGTGCACCCACACCGGGTTCTGCTCCGTCTCGGCGCACATGGCCTTCCAGTCGTGCTTCGGCAATTTCACGCCCGCTTTTTCCCAATCCTCGCGGGCCTGCAAGCCGTTGTAGTTCAATATCATGATGGATCAACCTCCCAATGGTCGGTTTCAATGAGGAATGAGGAATTTGGAATGAGGAATGGCGGTACAAATCCCTCCGGGATTTGGAAATAATGAAATCCGCAAGGATTTCCACCAGAATTCCTGATTCCTCATTCCTAATTCCTAATTCTTAGTTCTTTTCAATCGCTTCCCAAAGCCCATTGAGGTACGCTGCGCCCAGGGCACGGTCGTACAGCCCGTAGCCGGGGCGGCCCACCTCGTCCCAGATCATGCGGCCGTGGTCGGGGCGCACATAGGTGTCGGGGCAGGTGTCGTGGATGGCCTTCATGATGGCGTACATATCCAGATCGCCGGTGCAGGACAGGTGCGCGGCCTCGCGGAAGTGGTGGTAGCCCAGGAACTTCACGTTGCGCACGTGCATCGCGCCGATGCGGTCCATCTCGCCGAAGTGGCGGATGGCGGCCACCACGTCGTTCTCCGGGTTGCTGCCCAGGGAGCCGGTGCACAGGCAGATGGCGTTGGCGGGACTGTCGTGCAGCTTCACGATCTTGTCAAACTGCTCGGTGGTATGGGCGATGCGGGGCAGGCCGAAGATGGGCCAGGCGGGGTCGTCCGGATGGCAGGCCATGCGCACGCCCACTTCCTCGCACACGGGGATCACGGCGTCCAGGAAGTACTTGTAGTGCGTTCTCAGGTCGTCGCCGGTCATGCCCTCGTACTGCTTGAGGGTGGTCTCCAGCAGCGCCAGCCGCTCCGGCTCCCAGCCGGGCAGGGTGAAGCCCTGGCTGCCCTCGGCGGTCTTCTTCACGATCTCCAGCGGGCCCATCTCGCCCAGGTCCTTCTCGTCGAAGTACAGGGAGTTCGAGCCGTCCTCAGGGATCACCCGGGCCAGGTCGGTGCGCAGCCAGTCGAACACGGGCATGAAGTTGTAGACGATCACCTTCACGCCGTTTCGCGCCAGCATGCGGATGGTGGAGATGTAGTTTTCGATGTACTCGTCCCGGCTGGGAAGGCCCAGCTTGATGTCCTCGTGGACGTTCACGCTCTCGATGACCTCGATCTCAAGGCCGGCGGCGTGCACTTCCTCCACCAGCGCCTTGAACTCGTCCTCGGGCCAGTCCACGCCGGCAGGCTTGTCCAGCAGGCCCATCAGGCCGGTCATGCCGGGGATCTGCTTCACGTATTTCAGCGGGATGGGGTCCGACTGGGAGCCATACCACCTGAATGTCATCTTCATGGATTACTCACATCCTTTGGTTGGTCGAGAGTGTAGAGTTAAGAGTTTAGAGTTCAGAGAGAAAGCCTTTCAATCCAAACTCTAAACTCTCCACTCTTAACCCTGTCGTTACACGGCGTAGCCGAACAGGCTCGGCAGCCACAGGGAAATCTGCGGGATGAAGGTCAGCAGCAGCAGCGTGATCAGCATGCACAGGTAGAAGGGCAGCGTCGCCCGGACAACCTTCTCCATGGGCCGCTTGGCCACGGCGGAGCCGATGAACAGCACCGCGCCGACCGGCGGGGTCAGGAGGCCGATGCCGCAGTTCAGGACCACCATGATGCCGAACTGGATGGGGCTGATGCCGATGGACGTGGCCACGGGCAGCAGGATGGGCGTGGCGATAAGTATGATGGGCGCCATGTCCATGATCATGCCCAGCACCAGCAGGATCAGGTTCAGCAGCAGTGCGATGATGATCGGGCTGTTGGAAACGCCGGTGATCAGGGCCGCGGCCTTGGCGGGCACGTGCAGGTTGGTCAGGCAGTAGCCGAACGCGCCGGACATGGCGATCAGGATCAGCACGATGGCCAGCGTGTCGATGCAGCTTTCCAGGCCCTTCCAGACGCCCTTCCAATCCATGCCGCGATAGATGAACACGGACACGATCAGCGAGTACACGACCGCGATGGCGGCGGACTCGGTGGCGGTGAACACGCCGCCGACCACGCCAACGACCACGATTAGTATTGCGGCCAGGGCCCAGAAGGAGGTGCCCAGCTGCTTGAGGAACTTGACGAGGGAGAAGCGTTCACCCTTGGGATAGTTGCGCTTCACGGAAATGATGTAGGAACCCACCATCAGGCTGATGGCCAGCAGCGCGCCGGGCAGGTAGCCCGCCATGAACAGCGCGCCTACGGAGATGCCGCCCGCGGTGGTGGCGTAGATGACCATGTTGTGGCTGGGCGGCACCAGCAGGCCCTCGCAGGAGGAGGTGATGGTGACGGCGGTGGAGAAGTCCACGTCGTAGCCCTGGTCCACCATCATGGGGATCAGGATGGAGCCCAGGGAGGCGGTGTCGGCGGAGGCGGAGCCGGAGATGCCGCCGAAGAAGTAGGAGGCCACGATGTTCACCATGGCCAGGCCGCCGCGCATCCAGCCCACCAGGCTGTTGGCCAATGCGATCAGCTTATCCGATATGCCGCCCGAGCCCATCAGCACGCCCATCGTGATGAAGAAGGGCACGGCCATCAGGCTGAAGGACCACACGCCGTGGTGCATCTGCAGGGGCAGGACGGTCAGGTTCTGGCCCATGGAGATCAGGCACAGCACTGTGGAAATGCCCACGGAGTAGGCGATGGGGAAGCGAAGGAATACCATGAGCAGGAAGCTGCCCAGCAGGATCAGGGTGGATAAATTCTCGCCGCTCATTATGCCTGGGCCTCCTTTCCGTCGGTGTCGTTGGGTACGAAGAATTCCTCGATGCGCAGGAACACCTGCTCCAGCTCGAACACGATCATGCCGACGCCGGCGATGGCCATGGGCAGGTACTGCCAGATCTGGCTCAGTGTGGGGATGGAGGAATACTTGGCGAACTTGGCGAGGCTGCCGTTGGGATCGATGAGCTCCATGCCCTTGACCACCAGCACTACGCCCAGAGCCAGCACAGCCAAGTCCGCCACCAGGTCCAGCACCTGGAGCAGACGCTTGGGCAGGTACTTGTCGAAGGCGGTCATGCGGATGTGGCTGCGCTTACGGATGGCCAGCGTGGCGGAGAGCACGGCCATGTAGACCATGAAGGTCAAAATCATCTCCTCGCTCCAGTGCGGGTCGCTGATAAACGGCACATATCGGCCCAACACGGACCAGGAGGTGATGAAGATATCTGCGATCAGCAGGATCTTGCAGATGAACAGGATGATCTTATAGGCCCAGTCATAGACGGGCTTGATCTTTTCCAGAGATTTGAAAAAGGCTGGCATTGAAAAAGCCTCCTCAATTTAAGTATGAAGGGATTGGCGCTATCTTAGCACACACAAGAATCGGGGACGCGGGGTCAAGCCCGCGCCCCCGATGGGTTATACACTGGGTTGTCTGTGTGGATTACTGCAGAGCCAGGATCTGCTCGTAGATATCCTCCATGCCGGCGATGTTCTCTTCCAGCACGGCCTTGGTGGCTTCCTGCCAGGGAGTCTTGTCCTCGACCTCGATCACGGTGCAGCCACCGTCGATCAGGGTCTGCTGGGCCTCGTCCTGCTTCACGGCGACGGACTCCTTGCAAACCGTCATGGCGTAATCGGCAGCTTCCTGCACCATGGCCTGCTGCTCCTCGCTCAGCTTGGCGAAGCAGGAATCGGTGGCGATCAGCTCGATGGTGCCCAGGGTGTGGCCGTCCTTCAGCAGATAGGGGGCGACCTCCTGGAAGGAGTTGGACAGGTAGTTGGTGATGGGCTGCTCGGCGGCATCCACGACGCCGGACTGCAGGGAGGTGTACAGCTCGCCGAAGGACACGGTGGTGGCGGCGGCGCCCAGGCCGGAGACCATGCCGGTCATGATCGGGTCGTCGGACACGCGGATCTTCAGGCCCTTCAGGTCCTTGACTTCATTCTTGAAGAAGAAGTGACGGAAGCCCTCTTCGCCGTAGGCCAGGCCGGTCACAGGCATGCCCTTTTCCTTCGCCTCGGCCAGGAACTCCTTGGCCAGGTCGCTCTCGACGAAGTTCCAGTAATGATCCTCGCTGGTGAACACGTAGGGCAGGGTCAGGAAGACGGACTTCTCAGCGCCGTACTGGTTCAGGGCGAAGGCGGAAATGCGGACGATATCCACGGAGGTGTCGCCGGCAAAAATATTGGACAGGACGGTTTTCTCATCGCCCATGACGCCGCTGGCCTGGATGTCCACCAGGATCTCGCCGCCGGACAGCTCTTCCAGCTTCTCCTTGAAAGCCAGGGCCACGTCGCCGACGACAGTGCCTTCCACGGGGTTGACTTCCGCGTAGGTCAGGGTGATGGGTTCGGCCATGGCCGCAGAGCAGGCCAGAACCATAGCCAGCACGAGAACGATGCTAAACAGTTTCTTCATTGAGGGATTCCTCCTTTAAAATATTCCAACGGCTTTTGCCGCATTGGATACATCATGGGGTGAGTTCATGTTGAGCGCACGTAAACTCTGTTGATAATATTTAATCATATTTTCTGTTGAAAGTCTATAGTTTTTATTGAAATATACATTGCAAAAAACATCAAATTTAATTATAATGGTAACTGTGGAAGGGAGTGAGCGCGGATGAATTTGTCCTATGTATCGCCGTTTGATGTCCGTCAGGTCATGCAGCGGGACGATTTTGAGATATTCCACCGCATGGACACGGCGCCCGGCTTCATCACGCCCCATTCCCATGATTTCTATGAAATCTACTTTCCCCGCACCGAGGGCGTCAGCTATATCATCGAGGGCAAGCGCTGCCGCCTGGGCCCGGGGATGCTGGTGGTGATCCCGCCGGGGGAGGTGCACGCCTCCGACGTGAACGAGCCCGGGCTGGTGGTGGAGCGGTTCGTACTGTGGCTCACGCCCAGCTTCGTGGAATCCCTCACCGCGCTGCTGCCCCGCATCCGCAACCTGACCGGCCAGGACATGCGCGGCCGCAATCTGATCACCCCCGACCCGGAGACCTACGAGCTGATGATCGGGCTGCTGTTCTCGCTGCTGCACGAAAAGCAGCTGAACGACGTGGACAGCGCCTCGCTGAACCGGCTGGTGGTGGCCCAGCTGCTGATCCACATCAGCCGCGCCTTCTCCGCCGCCGCCAGCGGCCTGCCCCGGCGCGGCAGCCAGCGCTACAAGGAGATCATGGGCGTCTATGACTACATCTCCGCCCACCTGAAGGACCCGCTGAGCGTGTCGGAGCTGGCCGAGCTGTTCTTCATGGACAAAAACACACTCACCCGCCAGTTCAAGCTGGCCACCGGCATGACCCCGGCGGAGTGCATCCGGCGCAGGCGGCTGGACGCGGCCTACACCATGATCAGCCATGGCGCGGGCATCACCGAGAGCTGCCACGAGTGCGGCTTCTCCGACTACAGCGCGTTCTACCGCGCCTTCCGACAGACCTACGGCATCAGCCCCAGCGCCTGCGCCGCCCGGGCCCGGGACAGCGTGAAGCTGGAGCCGGCGGGGGACAGGAATATATAGGAAGGCCCTCTTGCCGAGGAGCCTGCATCATCGCATTGGAGGCATCCCATGAGAACGGAATACACCATTCCCGTAAAGCTGGACGCGAAGACCTTCCGGCGCTTCTGCCGGTTCGACATGCTGCGCCTGCGCAAGCGCTGGGTGCGGCCGGTGGTGTTCGCGCTGATATTGATCGCCTTTGCCTTCGTGGCGCTGCTGTCGAAAAAGCAGGAGGCCGGTATGATCGCCGCGGTGCTGCTGGTGGTGGGCCTGGGCCTGCCGCTGGTCTACTTCGGCAGCTTCTTCTCCCAGGTGAACATGCAGGTGGAGCGGCACCAGCTGAACCCGCCCCGCCGGGTGTACACGCTGAAGCTGAACTATGACGGCGTGCACGTGACCAACAACCAGAAGGACGAGGGCCAGCTGGACGTGGCCTGGAAGGACGTGCAGCAGGCGTTCCGCGCCAGGGACTGTATCTACCTATATATTACGCCCGTGCGCGCGTTCCTGCTGCCCGACGGCCAGGCCGACTGCGCGCCGGACGAGCTGTGGGCGTACCTGGAAAAACACATGGGCGGCAAGGCCCGGAAGCTGTAAAAAGGATCGCCCGGGATGACATCTCATCCCGAGCGAAGCCGAAGGATATTTCATCACTTTCCGAAAGGACAGAGAAAATGTTTTCATTCATCAAGGACCTGGACAAATCCCGGCGCACGCTGCTGTACGCCTGCTTCTATGCCTTCTTCTGCAACGGCATGATCGCCCTGACGCAGGGCTCCATGATGCCGGACATGAAGGCAGCCTATCACCTGACCGACACCGCCGGGGGGCTGATGCTCTCGGCCCACTCCATCGGCAACCTGGCCGCGGGCTTTTTGAGCGGCGTGGTGGGCGTCTACATCGGCCGCAAGCGCACGGTGATCTGCCTGTCTGCGCTGGCGTTCCTGGGCATGCTGCTGATCACGCTGAACGGCGCGCCGGGGCTGCTGTTCTTCGCGTTCATACTCACCGGCGTGGGGCGGGGGAGCGTGTCCAACTTCAACAACGGCACCGTCAACGCCATCACCGGCGGCAACGCCGCGGCCTCGAACCTGCTGCACGCGGTGTTCGCCGTGGGCGCCATCACCGCGCCCATGGCCTTCCTGCTGCTGCGCAACGCCATCGACTGGCGGGCGGGTGTGCTGCTGGTGGTGCTGTGCGGCGCGGGCTCGGTGCTGAACCTGACCCGCGTCACCGTGCCGGACGACAGGCCCGCGCCCTCCGCCGGCAAGGGGCGCTCCGGCGGCTTTGGCTTCATGCGCGACCCGGGCTTCCTGGTGCTGGCGGGCATGATGCTGTTCTACCTGTGCTCGGAGTACGCCATCAACGGCTGGCTGGTGAGCTATATCCAGCACAAGGACGCGCTGCTGAGCGGCTTTGGCGCCACCGGCGAGGCGCTGGAGGCGGCCGTTCGCGCCTACAGCCAGACCATGGCCACGCTGCTGTGGGCCGTGATCCTGGTGGGCCGGCTGACCTGCGCCTGGCTGTCCCGCCGGGTGTCGCCGAGGAAGCTGATGCTGATCGCCTCCGCCTGCGAGGCCGCCTGCTTCGCGGCGGTGCTGTTCTCCACCACCATCCCGGCAGTGACGCTGGGCGTGGCGGGGCTGGGCTTCTTCATGGCGGGCATCTGCCCGATGATCTATGCCGACGCCGCACCCTATACCAACGCCTATCCCATGGCCACGGGCATCCTGCTGTCCTTCGGCAGCGCCGGCGGCATCGCCATGCCCACGGTGGTGGGCGCGCTGGCGGACAGCTACGGCTTCTCCGGCGGCATGCTGGCCATACTGGCCGCCATCGTGCTGCTGGTGCTGTGCGCCGCGGCGAACCTGGCCCTGGGCGGACGAAAAAAGGCAACCGCGAACTGACATAATTAAGGAGGTATTCCCATGAAAGCCAATGTCGTTTTCCACAAGGACGCCCTTCTCAACGACCTGGGCGACGGCGTGTCCCGCCGGGTGCTGGCCCACACCGACCAGCTGATGATCGTCGAGGTGAACTTCCAGCAGGGCAGCACCGGCTCCGTGCACACCCATCCCCACTGCCAGAACACCTATGTCAAGTCCGGCCGCTTCTGCTTCACCGTGGACGGCGAGCAGGTGGAGGTGGGCCCCGGCGACACCCTGGCCTTCCCCTCGAACATCCCCCACGGCACCCTGTGCTTGGAGGCGGGCACCCTGCTGGACATCTTCACCCCCATGCGCGAGGATTTCCTGTAAGTTGCCGCGGGTGCCGGAATGCAGCTCTCTGAAGCCGCTGCGGCTTCGGAGATTTGGCGTACCCGGGTGCTGTCGCGGCCGGGGCGGAAGGCGCGTCCCGCCGGTGAATGAAGCCGCGCCTTCATTGCATCGGCACAGGATCGAACGACGAACGGGAGGATGGATCGCATGTTTGGCAAGCGCGACAAGGCGGATCAGGCGAAGAAAAAGCGCGTCAGGCTGCACGAGACGACCCACGAGAACGACATCCGCTTCCGGGGGCCGCTGACCGCGCAGCACTTCAAGATCCTCGGCTGGCTCTGCATCGCCATCGCGCAGGTGGTGGTGCTGCTGACACTGGGCGGGCGCATGAACGCGGGTCTCGCGGAGCGCACGGCCGGCTGGCGGAGCGTCCTTTCCAACATTGCCAACCTCTCGCTGCCCTTCCTGCTCATCGCCAACTTCGCCCAGCTGCTCAACACCGGGGAGGGCTACCGGAAGCAGCTGCTGATGAACGGCGCGGCGATGGCGGGCATCTGCGCGGCGTATTACCTGGTGTTCTACCGCTACATCGTGGGCGGCGTGGCCGCGTTCCTGCAGGAACCGGAGCAAGCGCTTCCCGCCGTGAACGAAGTGATGAACATCGTCATGCCCTACGGCTTCTTTGCCTTCAACATCTTCGTGGACCTGTTCCTGTGCACGCTGTGCATGCTGTTTCTGAACTACCAGCCCCGCCGCGTCTTCAAGGGGAAGCTGCGCTTTGTCTTCCGGCTGATGGCGCTGCTGCCCATCGGCTACGAGATGGGCTGTATGGTGCTGAAGGTGCGCGCCGCGAGGGGCCTGCTGACGATCCCGACCTGGGCCTATCCGCTGTTGACCGTGAAGCCGCCCATGACCTTCGCGCTGTTCCTGGCGCTGGCGATGTTCGTCAAGACGCGGGAGCTGCGCTTCCGCCGCCACGGCAAGACCCACGAGGAGTACAGGGAGTTCCTGAAGACCCGGCGCAACTCCTGGAATTTCTCCGTGTTCCTGGCGATCATGCTGGTGCTCGCCAGCATCGCCGACGTGCTGGTGGTCTTCGGCTTCTCCATGAACGAGGCGGTGCAGTCCGTGACGACCGATATCGAGACATCCCTGTCAGCGGTGGGTACCAGCATGGAGGCGGCCGCGGACGGGGAGCTCGAATTGACGCTGCCCCGGTCCCAGCCCGGCGAGGGAGAGGGAGAGGCCGCCCCGCCGTCCCCCGGGGAGGAGAACGCGGAGAAGATCCTGCTGACCTCCGAGGAGCGGGAGGCGTTGATGCAGGAAGTGGTGAACGGGGCCATGGATGAGGAAAGAATCGCCGCTTCGGTGGACTGGGGCATGCAGGTGGCCAACGCGGTGGGCTTTGGCGGCTCCGCCTTCCTGTTCTACCTGGCGCCGCTGGTGCTGTTGTTCTCCTACACCCGCAAGCCGAAGTACCGCCTGGTGGACATGCTGGTCCCGGTGGCGGGCATCGCCCTGATCCTGATCGTGTACATCGAGGGAATCCACCAGCTGCTGGGCTATCTGCCCGTGAACAAGATCAACCTGCAGGAACTGAAGGACGCGGTCAAGTACTACGCCGAGACGCTCATGTAGCGGCGCGTATCATTCCACAAGGAGGGCTTTGCAATGAACGGCCTGCTGCGAAGGCACGGCGAGAAGGTTCCACTCATCGGCGACATACTGTGCTGCATAATGATTTTCCCGATCTGCACCACATTCCTGGAAAAGGCGTACGGGCCGGGCACGGGAACGGGCGGCACAGGAACGGGCGGCGCAGGAGCAGGCGGCACGGGAGTGCTCGGCACGGGAGCGGGCGGCAGGGGAGTGGCCATCTGGCTGTGCCTGATGTTTGCAACAATGGCCCTCGCCCGGCTGTTTCGCGCCTTCAGACTGCGCGCCAAGTCCCGTTCCGCGTTCGTCGCCAATCTGATCTATAGCGCCGTCTACGCGATCTGCGCCGTGCTGCCGGCCGTCCTTGGCTATACCTCCACCGTCAGCCGCGCCGTCGAGCTGTTGTTCTGGGCCACGCTGATCGCGGGGCGGGTGCGCTCCATCGTGCGCAAGCGGAAGCTGTGGAACATCGTCGCCAACGTGGCGGCCATATTGTTGATGGCTGTTGTGGCGCTTTTCGTGTCCGAACTGGTCCCGATGGCCTTCGCGGCGAGCACCGCCGCGTATTCCGCCCTCCTGACCATCCTGATCGTCATCTTCTCCCGGATCAAGCTGGATGTCTTGCGGGAGATCGTGCGCAAGACATATGCCGCGGAGATCATACTGGGCCTGCTCCTGCTGATGGTGGCCTTTTCCTTCGCGCTGAAGTTCATGGATGATACCTTCCAATCCTTCTGGGACGCCCTGTGGTACTGCTTCGCGGTGGTCACCACCATCGGCTTCGGCGATATCACGCCCGCCAACGCCGTGGGGCGGGTCATCACCGTCGTCCTCGGCGTGTACGGCATCGTTGTGGTCGCCCTGATCACGTCCATCATCGTCAACTTCTACGGCGAGATGAAAAAGGCGGGAGAGGGGGAGAACGCCCCTGTCCCGGCCGCCGGAAGCACGCCTGCCGCCAATGAAAGCACACCTTCCGCTGGCCCAAGCGAAGAATCCTGAATGCGAGGTTGCTACCAGAGGGTGTTTCTGAATGCCGGGAGATGCAGTTTCGAGGGGAGAGGCCAAAAACCCAAAGGGCTTTCAGGCCTGGCAATTGTCCAGACTGCCACGGCTCAAATCAAAGATTTGAAACGCGGCACTTTTGACTGCATTTCAAGGCGATTCACGGTGCCCTGCTTCAATCCGAAGGATTGGGACGAGGCACCGGAGATGCCGAAAATGCGCGCTTGGGATTTTAGAAACACACCCTAATCGCTGACAAAAGACGACCTCTCGCTGGTACTTTTCCGCACTGGCGGCGTTGAAATCCCTTGGCTTGCCGCCAGCAAGCCTGTGTGACTTCGCCTTGCCAGCACGAAAAGGCCTCGGCAATCTTGCCCTCCTTTAATCAGGTCTTAGTATGAAATCTGAATCCAGTTTTACCATGAATGAGCAATAGAAAAGCCCTGAAAACTCAGCGTTTTCAGGGCTTTGTCTATTGTGCGGAGGGTGGGAAAACATGGGATGGATGCCGGAAATTGGGCGATTCCGGCTGGGAAGGTGGATTCCGAGTATATCGTTGTTTTGGTATAGCTCTAACGATTTTTTGGTTCTTCACGGAAAGTTGTGGGATTCAAGCCAAGCAAGAGGCAGAGCAAGATAGCGAACGAGGGTAAAGAAATACTCATCGTCTCTATAGCC
>CADCFG010000014.1 GCA_902800625.1 uncultured Eubacteriales bacterium
GGAGAAGTCGCCGATCTCGGCGATGATAACGGCAGCGCCGAACTCAGCGACGCCGGGGATGGAGCAGAGCAGTTCGACATCCGCCAGCAGCTTCGGGTCAGACTGGATAACCCGGTGGATCTCATCATGTGGATCTGAGCGCCAATGTGCTCCATGTTCGGCGCAATGTGACGTTTCCCAAGGGCGACAACCAACCGTACATCGGAACGCCAAAGACCGAAAGCGGCAATCGGGACGTGCCAATCATGTCTGCGCTGTTGGAATACCTGAAACCCGTTGGCAAACCGAACGCCTATGTGGTGGGGGATGATGTCAAGCCCATCACATTCAGCATCCACCGTCGCATGATGGAGCGAATCCGCCGCACCATCGACTTGCACGGCGCGTCCACGCACGTGTTCCGCCATAGCTTTGCGACGATGCTGAACGACGCTGGAGCGTCGGTCAAGACGATCCAGAGCATCATCGGGCAGACGGACTTCAAAACCACCGCGGATCGCTATTGCCATGCGCGCGACATTCGAAAGCATGAGGCGGTGCAGGGGGTGGACAAGCTGCTCTGTTCCTGATAAAGGATTTGAATCCGATTGAGGCCAACAAGCAGAGTTTTCAAGAGAACCCGCTCAATTTCTGCATAATCAGCTCTTCGATCCTTCATTTTTCAAAACTGCAGAAATTCAGTATTATTAAACTCAGAGTTTAGCAATGCTGGAATCAAAAGCGATTCTGCTCCAAATTATGACATTCTTGTTAATCGGAAGAAGAATGTTATTGGAGAGTTAAGACATAAATGGCGGGAATTGAGCTTTTTTCACAAAAATAATTCGTGCAACCTGCACAGATTGCACGAATTTCATGTGGTACCGGCGATCGGATTCGAACCAATGACACTCCGGGTATGAACCGGATTCTCTAGCCAACTGAGATACGCCGGCATATAAGTCAACCACGGGATCACCCATGGTTGACGATGGTTGCGGGGGAGGGATTTGAACCCTCGACCTCCGGGTTATGAGCCCGACGAGCTACCGGACTGCTCTACCCCGCGACAGCGCGTTTCATCAACGCAAGGGATATTATAGCGCAAAACGGCGGGGTTGTCAAGGGCTTCGAGAAATCTTTTCATTCACGGGGCTTGACATATTCCACAAGTGGAATTATAATATTCTACAAGTGGAATATAAGGGGGGGTGACGGCATGCTGAAGCACGGCATACTGGGCCTGATCGGCTACGAGGACACGACGGGCTATGAGCTGATGCGGGTGTTCCGGGATTCGCTGCGCCACTTCTGGCCGGTGCAGACCAGCCAGATCTATCGCGAGCTGCGCGCGCTGGAGGAGCGCGGCTGGGTGCGCGTGACGCGGGTGGAGCAGAGCGGAAGGCCGGACAAGAATGTGTTTTCCATCACCCGGGCGGGCCGTGAGGAGCTCATCGCCTGGCTGCGCGCGGACAACCTGCCCAAGTACGAGCGCAGCCCGCTGCTGCTCAAGACCTTCTTCCTGGGGGAGCTTGAGCCGGAAGAGGCGCTGCAATTCTTCAAGGGTGTCGAGACGGAGGCCACGGTGTTCACCGAGGAAGGCGACGAGACCATGGACAGCGTGGAGGAATACGCCGCCACGCTGGACGACCCGCGCAAGGCGCTTTACTGGCGCATGACGGCGGAGTTCGGGCTGATGTACGAGAAAATGGTGCGCGCCTGGTGCGCGCGCTGCGTCGGGATGATCGAGGAAGTGAAGGGAGCGGGGGAACATGAAGAAGCTGTACGAAAAGAATGAGATCTGGTTCGCGGTGCTGTGGATCATCGTCTACTGCGCGGCAACGATTCCCATCCGGGGCAATATGGGCGACGAAAGCCCGCTGATGCTGGCGGCACTGGTCGTGATCGCCGTCGGGGCGAGCTGGTTTGTGAAGGTCAACGGCCTGGAGGCGAAGTACGGCCTGGACCGCTGGGCGGCTCACCCGGCGCGGCTGTGGTACTTTGTGCCGATGATCGTGCTGGCCACGGGCAACCTGTGGGGCGGCGTGCGGGCAGCCTATCCCGGACTGTCGCAGCTGTGGGCGGTGCTGTCCATGGCGCTGATCGGCTATGTGGAGGAGCTGCTGTTCCGGGGCTTCCTGTTCCGGGCGCTGCTGAAGAAGGACGGGCCGGTGCCGGCCATCGTCATCGCGGCGGTCACCTTCGGCATCGGGCACATCGTGAACCTGCTGGCGGGCCAGGCGAACCTGGAGACGGTGCTCCAAGTGGTTTTCGCCATCGGCTGGGGCTTCATCTTCACACTGGCGTTCTACAAGGGCGGCAGCCTGTGGCCCTGCGTGCTCATCCACGCCGCTGTGGACGTGGCCAGCAAGTTCTCGACGGACAACCAGACCGCCAGCATGGTGTATGTGATCGCCACCATCGCCGTGGCCGCGGTGTATGTGCCGTGGCTGTGGCGGCAGGAGACGCAGATCGCGGAGTGACGCGAAATAGCGCAAAAAAAGCCTTCCCCCATGGGGAAGGCTTTTTCAGTTTTTCTCCATCTCCAGCCGCAGCAGGTTGAAGCCCCATGACGCGGCCAGGGTGCGCACGTATTCCCGCTGGCCCCGGAAGTGGCACTCCTTGACGACGGTGCCGCCCCTTCCGGCCACGGCGATGTACACCGTGCCCACGGGCGTGCCGTCCGCGCCGCCGTCCGGGCCGGCATAGCCGGTGGTGGACACGGCCCAGTCCGCGCCGCTGATCCGGCGCGCGCCTTCGGCCATCTGGCGGGCGACGGGCTCGCTGACGGCGGTGTGCTCCTTGAGCGTCCCTTCATCCACGCCCAGCACCCGCGCCTTGGCGGCGTCGGCGTAGGTGACGTGGCTCTCCATCAGCACCTCGCTGGCCCCGGGCACGCCCACCAGCCGCGCCGCCAGCAGGCCGCCGGTGCAGCTCTCGGCAAACGTGACGGTCTCGCCCCGCTGCTTCAGCAGGGTGAAGGCCGTCTTTTCGATGGAATTATCCACGCCCTCGCCGTAGACGTGCTCGCCCAGGCGGCGGCGGATCTCATCCTCCAGCGGCGCGATCATCGAAAGCGCCGTTTCGCTGTCCTTCGCCTGCGCAGTGATCCGCGCCTGCACCTCGCCGGGGCCGCAGTACAGCGCCAGCGTGGGGTTGTCGGTGTGGAACAGGTCCTTAAGCATCGTCTCAAGCCGCGATTCCCCGATGCCGAACACCCGCAGGAACTTCGATTCGATGTGCGCGCCGCTGCGCTTGGCCAGCCAGGGGGACAGCTGCTTTTCAAACATGTCCTTCAATTCGTGGGGCGGGCCGGGCAGCACGGCCACGGCCTTGCCGTCCGCCTCCACCACGCAGCCGGGGGCCGTGCCCACCGCGTTCGGCAGGATCGTCGCCCCGACCGGGAAGAAGGCCTGCTTGCGGTTGTTTTCGGTCATCGGGTGGCCGGTGGCGGTCATGCGGGCAATGATGGCGTCCAGGCTCGGCCGGTGCAATTCCATTTCAAGGCCGAAGTACTCCGCCACCATCTCCTTGGTCAGGTCGTCCTCGGTGGGGCCGAGGCCGCCGGTGGTGATGACGATGTCCGACCGGGACAGCGCTTCGCCCAGCGCCTCCTTCACCCGCGCGGGATTGTCGCCCACGGTGGTGTGGCGGTAGATGGCGATGCCCAGCTCGGCCAGCCGCCGCGAAATGTACTGCGCGTCGGTGTTGGCGATCTGGCCCATGAGCAATTCCGTGCCCACGGAGAGGATTTCTGCGATCATGGGGCTATCCTTTCTGTTCGGCGTCGGTCAATTCCTCCACCACCCGCCGGATGCGGGGATGGTCGAAAAAGAAGTCCTCCATGGGGTTGCGCAGGGCGTGCTGGGCACAGTCGGCGTCCTTGACCAGCTCGTCCACGAGCTTGCGCGCGGCGTCCAGCCGGGTGTATTGGCGTTCCATGGCGGCCTCCTTTGGCAGAAGGCAAGGGCGGGCGGCGCAACGCCGCCCCTACAGGTTGACAGGTTCGGGTACGTGGCAGCAGCCACTCCTGCTCCCTAATCCCTACTCCATCTCCAGCGGCTCCAGGCGCTCGTTGCCCCAGAGGCGTTCGGACCAGATGAAGCCGGAATTGAAGGCGGGGTCGTCGGTAATGACGAAGCGGGAAACGTCCACGATGGTGTCGTAGTAGTTGCTGCGGCCCCGGGGCGTGCCGGAGATGAGGGACATCTTGATGACGTACTCGCCGGGGGCGATGCCCTTCAGCGGGAACTTGATCCGGCGGGAGAAGGTCTCCTCGGCGGCCACCTCGAAGGGCTCGGTCTGGGTCATGGCGATGGGCGTGGCGATGCTGTTCTGCAATATCAGCCGGATGCGCAGTCGCGGCTCGGCGATGTGGGCCACGCAGGTGAGGGTGAACTCCATGGTGGAATCCATGTCGTATTCCAGCGCCTGGGTGTTGTGGAACTGTATGGACAGCATGCGCATGGTGTCGCCCCGGTCCTTGGTGCGGGGCACCTCGTCCAGGTTGCGCTGCACGCTCCTGGCGCTGGAGCCGCCGTACAGCTCCATGGCGCGCTCCACCGTGCCGTCGTAGGTCAGCTTGCCGGCGTCCAGGTAGATGCCGCGGTTGCAAAGCTGGGTGACGGTGCGCATGTTGTGGCTGACGTACAGCACGGCGCGGCCGCTGCGGGCGATCTCGCTCATCTTCGTCAGGCACTTCTGCTGGAACGCCAAATCGCCCACGGCCAGCACCTCGTCGCAGATCATCACGTCCGGGTCCAGGTGGGCGGCCACGGCGAAGGCCAGCTTGACGTACATGCCGCTGGAATAGCGTTTCACGGGCGTGTCGATGAACTGTTCGATCTCGGAGAACTCCACGATGTTCTTCATCTTGCTGGCGGTCTCGGCCCGGCTCATGCCCAGGATGGCCCCATTCAGGTAGACGTTCTCCCGGCCGCTCAGCTCCGGATGGAAGCCCGTGCCGATCTCCAGCAGACTGGCCACCCGTCCCCGGATGCGGATCTCGCCCTCCGTGGGCGCGGTGATGCGGCTGATCAGCTTCAGCAAGGTGCTCTTGCCGGCGCCGTTGCGGCCCAGGATGGCCACGGCGTCGCCTCGGTCCACGTTGAAGGACACGTCCTTCAGCGCCCAGAACTTCTGGTTGAAGGCGATGTGTTCCTTGCCGATCTTGGTGTTCGGGTCCTCCTTGCCGCGCACGCGGGCAAACCAGCTGTTCAGATCGTCGTGCAGCGTGCCGCCGCCGATCATGCCCAGCCGGTACTGCTTGGAGACGCCGTCGATTTCTAAGACTCGTTCAGACATGGTAGCTTCCTTTCGATCAAACCGTATCCATAAACGTCTTTTCCGTCCTGGAGAACAGCACCACGCCCACCAGGAACACGAGCACCGTTACGATCGCGGATTGCAGGTTGTAGCCGTAGGAATACCGGGGCACGCCCAGGTAGGCCGCGCGGAACAGCTCGATGATGGGGGTGATGGGGTTGAGCATGTAGGCCGGCAACAGCTGGGGAAACTTGTCGGCGATCATGCTGGTGGAGTAGGTGACGGGGGTGCCGTACATCCACAGGTGCACGCCGAAGCCCACCAGCATGGCCAGGTCGCGGTACTTCGTGGTCAGCGCGGCGATGATGATGCCGAAGCCCAGGCCCAGTATGCCCAGCTGCAAAAGCATCAGCGGCGTCAGCAATATCAGCTGCCAGTTGGGCACCACGCCGCTGTCGGGCCTGTTGGCGTAAATCACCACCATCACGATGAACAGCGCGTATTGCACCGTGAAGTTGATCATCTGCGTCAGCACCGTGGAAAAGGGCATCACCAGGCGTGGGAAGTAGACCTTTCCGAAGAGCCTGCTGTTCTTGGTGAAGGTCTCGGCGGTGCGGGTCAGGCACTGGGAGAAGTACTGCCACATGATGTTGCCTGCCATGTAGAACAGGAACTTGGGCACGCCGTCGGTGGGCAGCCCGGCCAGGTTGCCGAACACCACCGTGAACACCAGCGTGGTCAACAGCGGCTGGATCACTACCCAGGCAGGCCCCAGGATGGTCTGCTTGTAGAGCACCGTGAAGTTGCGCTTCACCATCAGCCATATCAGGTCGCGGTAGCGTACCAGGCCCTTGAAGTCGATGTCGAACCAGCCCTTGCGCGGCCGGATGACCGTGTCCCAGCCGGAGGTCTTGCGGGAATCTTGCATATCGGGTCTCCTTGTCAGGGGGTATTGCGTAAATCTCCAATCATATTGTAGCATATCAATATTATGCTTTCAAGTAGACGGGCGGGGGAGAAAAGCCACGCTACGGCCGGGATTTGCCTGTGGACAGCCTTGCCGGAAGCTGGTATAATGTAGACAGCATTATGACAAAGGAGCCTGCACATGACGAGGATATACATACGCGCGGGCATGTCGCCGCTGGAGCCCGTTTCCGTGGGGGACGCCGTGCAGCACGACCTGTTCGGCCTCAACACGGGCAACCTGGTGTTCCAGTACAGCACCTTCCGCACGCTGATGCGGGAGGGCACCGAGTTCGACGCCCGGTGGCCCAAGCAGGTGTTCGGTGAGCCCGGCGGCGTGGAGCGGCTGAACGAGACCTGCGACTTTGCGGTGTTCCCGATGGCCGACGCGTTTCGCTCGGATTACAACCTGAGGGCGCTGGCGGACATGATCCGCGGATTGAAGATCCCCTGCGTGGTGATCGGCTGCGGGCTGAAGACCAAGTCGCCGGACAACATCAAAAAGGGCTTCCCGTTTGACGACGACGTGCGCGCGTTCATGGACGCCGTGCTGGAAAAGTCTGCGCTGGTGGGCCTGAGAGGCGAGTATACCGCGGATTACCTGCAGCGCCTGGGCTATGTTCCGGAGCGCCACTTCACGGTCATTGGCTGCCCTTCGCTGTATCTGAACGGGCCGGTGATGCCGGAGCCGAGGGTCAGGCCCATCGACGAAAGCACCCGGCTGAGCATCAACACCCGCATGACCCAGAACCCGGCGCTGAACCGACTGATCCGCGATGCCGAGGCGCGCTTCCCGGATTACCACCTGGTGCAGCAGGTGCGGTGGGAGCTGGCCATGATCGCCTATGGCACGCCCAACATCGTCCGGGCCAAGGGCAGGGACACCACGGGTTTCTATCCCTTCTTCCCGTGGCACAGGGACGTGCGCAATGGCCGCGCCATCGGCTTCACCGAGGCGCGGACGTGGTTCGACTACATGAAAAACGTGGATTACTGCTTCGGCAGCCGCATCCACGGGAATATCACGGCGGTGATCAACGGCGTGCCCAGTTATGTGTTCACCACGGACACCCGCATGGAAGAACTGTGCCGCTGGTCGAACATCAATTACATGCACGCGGACGACGTGACGGACGCCATGGACATCCGCGACATCCTCGAAAAGACGGACTTCGCGTCGGTCTGCCGGGGCCATCGCCAGCGCTTCGACCATTATGTGGACTTCCTGGATCAAAACGGCCTGCCCCACATCTACCAAAATGGCGAGAACCCCGAGCGGCCGCCCCTGGACGCGGCCCTGGAAAAGCTGCCCATGGGCGGCCTCGTCCGGCAGGGCTGCATACCCGCCGCCGAGGCCCGCAGGCGCTGGCTGGAGACCTGCGTTACGGAGGTCAAAAGCCGATTGGGAAGGGGGCGCGCCTGAACAAAGGCAAGGCGTGGATCAACCGCCCCGGATGGTCGATCCACGCCTTGCGCCCCATGGCGTTTTATGGTATAATTATTCTGTGAAAATGTGCGGATACGGCAAGTATCCGGGGAAAGGACGGTATACCAATATGGCAAGAGGCGGATTTCCCGGCGGCTTTGGCGGCGGCAACATGCAGCAGCTGGCCCGACAGGCGCAGAAGCTGCAGCAGCAGATGGCGAAGATGCAGGAGGAGCTGGAGGCGAAGGAGTACGAAGCCAGCGCCGGCGGCGGCATGGTCACCGTGAAGGTGTCCGGCAAGAAGGAACTGCTGTCCATCGAGATCAAGCCCGAGGCGGTGGACCCCGACGACGTGGAGATGCTGCAGGACCTGGTGCTGGCCGCCGTGAACGAGGCGCTGCGCACCGCAGGCGACACCACCGAGCGCGAGATGAGCAAGCTCACCGGCGGGCTGAATATGCCCGGCCTATTCTAAGACATGGCTGAAATCGAGGCGATTGCCAAGCTGGTGAACCAGCTGTCGAAGCTGCCGGGCGTTGGGCGCAAGACCGCCCAGCGGCTGGCCTATCACATCATCGGCCTGCCGGAGGAACAGGTGCGGGAGCTGGCGGTGTCCATCTTCAACGGCAAGAAGCAGATTCACTTCTGCCCCGTCTGCGGCAACTACACCGACTCAGACACATGCGCCATCTGCTCGGACGACAGCCGGCGGAGGGACATCGTGTGCGTGGTGAAGGACCCCCGGGATGTGAACGCCATGGAGCGCATGCGGGAGTACAATGGGCTTTACCACGTGCTGCATGGGGTGATCTCGCCCATGGACGGCGTGGGCCCGGACGACATCCGCATCCGCGAGCTGATGACGCGGCTTGCGGGCGGGGAGATCCAGGAGGTGGTGCTGGCCACCAACCCCGACGTGGAGGGCGAGGCCACCGCGGCCTACATCTCCCGGCTGATCAAGCCCATGGGCGTGAAGGTGACCCGCATCGCCCACGGGGTGCCCATCGGCGGCGAGCTGGAGTACACCGACGAGGTGACGCTGCTGCGGGCATTCCAGGGCAGGACGGAGCTGTAAATCGACAATCAAGGAGGAACACAACATGAAGGTTCTTGTCACCGGCGGAGCCGGATACATCGGCAGCCATACCTGCGTGGAGCTGCTGAACGCGGGCCATGAAGTGGTCATCGTCGACAACTTCGTCAACTCCAAGCCGGAGGCGCTGGACGCCATCCGCACCATCACCGGCAAGGATTTCGCCTTCTATCAGGTGGACATCCGCGACCGCGCGGCGCTGGACGTGGCCTTCACGGAACACCAGATCGACGCCGTGATCCACTTCGCGGGCCTGAAGGCTGTGGGCGAGTCGGTGCAAAAGCCCCTGGAGTACTACGACAACAACCTCTACGGCTTCATCGTGCTGGCCGAGGTGATGCGCGCACACGGCGTGAAGCAGTTCGTGTTCTCCTCCTCCGCAACGGTCTACGGCATGAACAACCCCGTGCCCTTCAACGAGACCATGCCCACCTCCGCCACCAACCCCTATGGCTACACCAAGGTGGTGATCGAGCAGATGTTGCGCGACCTGGCCGTGGCGGACAAGGAGTGGAAGATCTGCCTGCTGCGCTACTTCAACCCCATCGGGGCGCACGAGAGCGGCCTGATCGGCGAGGACCCCAACGGCATCCCCAACAACCTGCTGCCCTACGTGGCCCAGGTGGCCGCCGGGAAGCTGAAGCAGCTGACGCGCTGGGCCATCTGGCGGCGCTGGAGTACGTGAAGGACCATCCCGGCGCGGAGGCCGTCAACCTGGGCACCGGCAAGGGCACCAGCGTGCTGGAGATCGTCCACGCCTTCGAGAAGGCCTGCGGGCACGAGATCCCCTATCGCATCGCCGCGCGCCGCCCGGGCGACATCGCCGAGTGCTATGCCGAGACCGACAAGGCCGCGAACCTCTTGCACTGGCACGCCACGAAGAACATCGACGACATGTGCCGCGACGGCTGGCGCTTCGCGAAGAACCGGTATAATTAGGGAGTAGGGAAGAGGGAGTAGGGAGTAGGAAAAGTGCAGCCGCGCTGAAGCTACTGTTCCTACTCCCTGAATCTTTGAAACAAATCATCCGCTTCTAATCCGCTTCTAATCCAAATTCCTTGCCATCTCATTTTCGGGCGTTATAATGGGCCCATCAAATCGAACGGAGGACAAAAAAATGACGCACTATGAAATGGCAGAGAAGCTGGCTGAGAAGATGAACGTGAGCCTGGAGGAGGCCAAGACGGCCCTGGAGGCCTGCGATTGGGAGATGCTGGACGCGGCGCTGATGCTGGAGAAGGAGCACGGCGCGGCCAATGAGCGGGCCTATTCCACCCGCCCCGACCCCGAGGAGGAGCGCAGCCGCCGCGAGGAGGCCAAGGAGCGCCGCCGCGGCGTGGTGAACGGCCTGGGCGATATGCTGCGCAGCGCCGTCAACATGGGCAACCGCAACCGCTTCGAGGTGCGCAAGAACGACGAGACCATGCTGGAGATGCCGGTGCTGGTGCTGGTGCTGCTGATGCTGTTCGCCTTCTGGGTGTGCGTGCCGCTGCTGGTGATCGGCCTGTTCGCCGGGTTCCGCTACAGCTTCTCCGGCGCGGAGCTGGGCCGCGACAGCGTGAACAGTGCCATGGACAAGGCCGCTGAGATGGCCGAAAAGGTGAAGGAAGAGGTCACCGGGGAGAAGTAATCCTCTTCCATCGACAGGCGGCAGGATAAGCATCTGACAGATTCTTCGACTCCGGCTGCGCCTTCGCTCAGAATGACATTGGATCGCAACGCCCGTCATCCTGAGCGCAGCGAAGCGGAGTCGAAGGATCTGTACATATCGATTGTGGATGAACTGTCGTGAATCCTGTGTTTTACCAAAGGAGGAAACCCCATGCCCAAGATCCTGATCGTCGAGGACGAGGAAAAGCTGGCCCGATTCGTGGAGCTGGAATTGAAGCACGAGGGCTACACGGTGGACAAGGCCTTCGACGGGCGGGACGGCCTGGAGAAGATGGAGACCGGCGGCTACGACCTGGTGCTGCTGGACATCATGCTGCCGGGGCTGAACGGCCTGGAGGTGCTGCGCCGCGCCCGCCGCACGGTGGACACGCCGGTGATCATGCTCACGGCCCGGGATTCGGTGATGGACAAGGTCACCGGCCTGGACATGGGCGCGGAGGACTACATGACCAAGCCCTTCGAGATCGAGGAGCTGCTGGCCCGCATCCGCGCCGCCTTGCGCAAGACCGAGCGCCGCGCCGCCGAATCGAAGCAGCTGGCCTGCGGCCTGCTGGCCATGGACGTGGACCGGCACACCGTCGCATACGACGGCCAAGCCGTGGAGCTGACCCAGCGGGAGTTCGACCTGCTGCGGGTGCTGCTGGAGAACAAGGGCATCGTACTTTCCCGCAGCACGCTGATGGAGCGGGTCTGGGGCTACGATTACATGGGCGAGACCAACATCGTGGACGTGTACGTGCGCTACCTGCGCGGCAAGATCGACGACGCCTTCGGCGTCAAGCTGGTCCAGACCGTGCGGGGCGTGGGGTATGTGATCAGGGAGTGAATGTGGCGGGGGACCTGCTTCCCCCGCCACGGCCACCCCTTTGACAGATTCCGCTTGAGATTTCAGACTGTTTGTATGAACAGAGGACGAGGAGAAAACAGACTGAAATCTCTGGCCGCGGAATCTGCAAGGCAGACTTTTTTGCTTCGGATAAATGGGATTTTCCTGCGCAAAAAAGCCTTCGTACCCGACGTACATGCCGCCGGGCACGATTGAACATCGGGACGCTGCCGCCCCCGATACCCCCGGCAAGTCAGCATTGAAGGAGATAGAAGCCATGAACGCCAACCGCCGATTCAATTCCATCGCCCGGCGCATCCACAGTGCCTGGCAGTGGAAGAAGCTGTGGCAGATTCTGATTTTGAACCTGCTGGCGGTTTTGACGTGCCTGGCGGCCTATCTGTACGCCCAGGAGACCAGCGTGACGGGCGCCTTCGCGGGCTGGGACATCGCCCGTTCGCTGACCGGGGACGAGACCCTGCAGGGCATGGACGTGCTTTACAGCCTGGTGTACCACTTCACCTGGCAGGACGTGGTGCACGACGTGCCGCTATCCGGCTTTATGCACCTGATCGTCCGCTTTGGCGGGCCGCTGCTGGGCGGGGAGTGCGTGCTGTGGTTCTTCGGCTTCTTCGGAAGCGCCCGGGGCGCGCGCCGGCTGCTGAAGCCCCTGGACAAGATCGCCCAGACGGCCCAGCGCCTGAGCGACGAGGCCGGCTCCCGCCGCGCCGCCGAGGCCGAGCAGGCCCGCCGGGGGCTGGACGAGGAGAAGTTCCACAGCCTGGAGCACGCCATCGAGCAGATCGACATCGGCGACAAGCTCTCCACCGGCGACAAGGACCTCGCCGGGCTGGAGGATGCCATTAACGACCTGCTGGGCCGCATGCACGCGGCCTATCGCCAGCAGGCCCAGTTCGTCTCCGACGCCTCCCATGAGCTGCGCACGCCCATCGCCGTGATCCAGGGCTACGTGAAGATGCTGGACCGCTGGGGCAAGGACGACGAGACGGTGCTGGAGGAGTCCATCGCCGCCATCAAGACCGAGACCGAGCACATGAAGACCCTGGTGGAGCAGCTGCTGTTCCTGGCCCGGGGCGACAGCGGCCGCCAGCAGATGAACCCGGAGAGCATGGACCTGTCCGCCATGGCCACGGAGCTGCTGGGCGAATACCGGATGATCGACGAGAACCACGAGTGGAAGCAGGGGCGGCTGGACAGCGCGCCCGTGAACGCCGACCCGGCGCTAATCAAGCAGGCGGCCCGGGTGCTGGTGGACAACGCCGTGCGCTACACTCCCGAGGGCGGCTCCATCCGCCTGTCCGCGGGCCAGGAGAAGGGGGAGGCGTGGCTGGAGATCCAGGACGGCGGCATCGGCATCGACGAGGCCGACGTGCCCCGCATCTTCGACCGCTTCTTCCGCGCTGACCCCGCCCGCGCACGCGCCAGCGGCGGCACCGGCCTGGGCCTGTCCATCGCCCGCTGGATCGTGGAGCGCCACGGCGGCCGCTTCGAGGTGGTCAGCCGACCCGGCCTGGGCACGCGGATCCGGGTATATCTGCCCATGACCCAACCGCAGAATTAACACGCGGCCTATTGACATATCGCCGTTAAAAGCGTATAACTATATCAGATCGCAAGATCGTGTCTTCGGGGCAGGGTGAAATTCCCGACCGGCGGTAAAGTCCGCGAGCTGCCACGGCAGCATGAACCGGTGTAATTCCGGTACCGACAGTACAGTCTGGATGGAAGAAGGCAGGCATGACGCGCCTATGAGACAAGTCCACGCCCCGGGACGATCCCGCGGGCGTGTTTTCTATCTCAAAGGAGTGAAATTCCATGACCACTGCAACCGTTACCCGTACCCGCAAGCTGACCGGCATCTCCATGCTGTCGGCCGTCTCCGTCGTGCTCAGCTTCCTGTCCTTCCCGGTGCCGCTGATGCCCTCGTTCATCAAGCTGGACTTCGCGGAGCTGCCCGCGCTGATCGCCGCCTTCGCCTATGGCCCCATCAGCGGCGCGGCGGTGTGCCTGGTGAAGAACCTGGTCGCCCTGCTGAAGACCTCCAGCGGCGGCATCGGCACGCTGTGCAACTTCCTGCTGGGCGTGGCCTTCGTGGTGCCCGCGGGCATCATCTACATGAAAAAGCGCAGCCGCTCCGGCGCGCTGATCGGCGCGCTGGCGGGCGCGGCGGTGATGTCGGTGCTCAGCGTGTTCTTCAACTACTACATCGTCTATCCCATGTACACCGCCTTCATGCCCATGGAGGCCATTATCGGCATGTACCAGGCCATCAACCCCAAGGTGCAGAACCTGTGGCAGGCGCTGATTTGGTTCAACACTCCCTTCACCTTCATCAAGGGCCTGTGCAGCGTGGTGATGACGTTCATCATCTACAAGCCCCTTTCGCCGATCCTGAAGGGGAAGAAGTGAGCCCACCCCGCCATGGGGAGGTTCCCCGCAAAAAACGGTTTTTCACGGAAACTTGTGGGATCTGGGGGACTCCCTCAGTCGGCTTCGCCGACAGCCCCCTCGGAGAGGGAGCCTCTTGGCAGCGAAGGCGAATCGTTGTGCCTCCCTTTCAGAGGGAGGTGGCAGCCCGAAGGGCTGACAGAGGGAGTCGACATCCCACAACTTTCCGTGAAGCGCAAAAAAACACCGCCCGCAGGCGGTGTTTTTTTGCGCTGTCCCTTCGCTTATTCGGCGGCGGGAGTGACGGCGGTGATGTGGGGATTGGCGCCCTCATACCAGTAGAGGAAGCCCTCCAGGTCGATGACGTCGCCCACGTTCAGGGCCTCGACAGCCTTGTAGACCTCGGTGTCCTGGCCGCAGAGATAGAACTCCACGCAGAACTCGTAGGTCTGGCCGTCCTTGGAAACCTTGAAGTACAGGTCGTCGGTCTTGCCCTCGGGATCCTTGTAGGCGAAGGCGGCGCCGCTCTCGTCGTAGGCTTCCACGGTCATGCCCTTGAAGGCGACCAGCTGGTTCTGATGGTCGATCAGCTCGTCCTTGCCCAGCAGATCGGTCACGTCCACGGCCTCGGCCACGAAGGCTTCGCCGCCCTCGACGAACTCAAAGGTGGCGTCCACGATCTCAACCTCGCCGGACCACTCGCCCTTGAAGCCGGTGACCTTGATCAGGGTGCCGGGTTCCAGCTTGGCAGCGTCCTCCTCGGAGCAGGCCATGTTGTAGATGAAGTACGCGCCATCCTGATCGGCGGCGTACACGGTCACCTGGTTGTCCCACCAGGACTGGTGCGCCTGCACATAGCACTCCACGGTCACGGGATCGTCCACGGCGGCCGCGGCGTAATCCGCGTAGGTCATGGTCTCGGCTTCCTCAGCCATCACGCACGCGCACAGGGACAGCGCCAGCATCAGCACCAGAACAGCAGCCAGAATCTTCTTCATGTTCATATCCTCCTTATCAATTGTGGCGATTATTATCACCTAAGGAACAACTCCATTATACTACGATTTGATTTTAATTCAATGAATGTGGGGGGAATTAACAGGAATTTCGGAATTGGGGAGCCACTATTCCTACTCCTTACTCCCTGGCCGCCCTATTTCTTCTTCACCTTCCCCGCGATGGCATACGCCGCCAGCAGCGCCCACACCACTGCCAGCGTGATGAGCAGGGCCTTCGAGCCGGCGGGCAGGGGTCCCAGGTCGCCGCCGGACGTCATGCCGCTGCGGCCGGAGGACTGGTTCAGCCGGTACAGGGAGGCTGTGTCGTCGTAGAGCTTGGCGATGTAGGCGTCGTCCACGGTCTGCTTGCGGCGCACGGACTTCGTCACGCTCTCGATCAGCGCGCCGGCGGCGTCGCGCAGGGATGCCGAGCCGTTGAACACCGGCGTGGTGAAGGTGTTCTCCGTGTTGTCCAGCAGCAGCTGGGCCGCCTGCAGCTTGATGGGATAATGCAGCGCGTCGCCCGCGTCGCTGTGCAGGTACTCCTGGTAGGCGGCGTCGCCCTGCGCCTTGCTGGTCACGGGTACATAGCCCTCCGTCTCGGCGTAGGCGATCTGGGTCTCGTTGGTCAGCAGGTACTGGGTGAACAGCCAGCTGGCCAGCACCTCCTGGGGATCGGCCTTGTTGAACACGCACACGCTGGGGCCCTGTGAGATCATCTGCGGGTGCTCCACATCGAACTGGGGCACGGTGCGCACAGCGGTCTCAAACTGCACGATGCTGTCCGGGCTGATGTCCACCAGCGGGGCGTCGGAGCCCATCCAGGTGGCGCCGGCGGTGGAGTCCACGGCGAAGATGCACTGGCCCGCGTTCAGGAAGTTGGCCGGGTAGCTTGAGATCTTGAACGTGGAGAACGCGCCGGTCTTGGCGTGGCCCGCGACCTGCTTGAGCAGGTCTCTGGTGGTGTCGTTCAGGATCAGGATCTCGCCCGCGTCGGTGGAGTAGGGCGCGTCCAGCTGCTTGAGCATCTGGATCATCATGTTGTCGGTGCTCTTGTAGATGAAGGGGATCATCACCTTCTGGCCGTTCACGGCGAAGGTGCCGTCCGCGTTCTTCTTCGTGGCGGCCTCGGCCACCTCCCAAACGAAATCCCAGGTGACCACGTCGGGCAGCTGGTAGCCCAGGGCTTCCACATAGGTCTTGTTGATGTACATGGCCTCGGTGGAGCGCATGTAGGGCACGGCGTAGGTGGACCCGGAGAAGGCGCACTCCGCGAGGAACTGAGGGATCAGCTCGTCCTTCGTGGGGCCGTCAAAGCGCACCTCGCTGCCGCCCAGGCCGTACTTTTCGTCGTCGAACAGCCCGTCCAGCGGCACCACCACGTTGTCGCCGGTCAGGTAGGTGGCGATGTGGTCGGGATAGGTGATGCACACGTTGGGCGTGGTGTTGGTGGAAATGTTGGTGATCACGTCGTTGTAGATGCGGCCGTAGTCGGTGTACAGCTTCATGCTCACCGTGATGTTGGGATACAGGGCTTCGAAGTCGGCGATGGCTTTCTTGTAGATCTCGGTCTGGGTCTTGTTGGTGTCGTTCTTGGCCCAGAAGGTGATCTCGTAGTTCTTCGAGGTGTCAAACTCCGCCGGCACCTCGAACCCCGCGCGACCCTTGCTGCCGTGGCAGGCGGTGAGGGCGAGGGACAGCAGGACGAGGAGAAGGACCAGCGACAGGGACCTCATCCGACCTCGCCTCACTCGGCCACCTTCCCCATAGGGGAAGGCTTTTTTCAATTCCTCATTCCTCATTCCTAATTCCTCATTGTTCCGAATCATCCCTTGATGCCCCCTCTCGACACGCCGGCCATGACCTTGTTGCGGAACACCAGGAACAGCACGATCAGCGGCACGCTGATGACCACCACGGCGGCCATCATGGCGGGAATGTTCTCGCGGCCAAAGCCGTTTTCGCGGATCTCCTGGATGCCGTTGGACACCAGGAAGAAGGCGGGATCGTCGGTGACCAGCCGGGGCCAGACGTAGCTGTTCCAGCACTCGATGACCTTCAATATCACGATGGTGATGATGGTCGGCTTGCAGATGGGCATCATCACCCGGGTGAGGTACTTGAAGTCGGTGGTGCCATCCACCTTGGCGGCGTTGTACAGCTCGTCGGGGATCTGGGCGAAGTTCTCGCGCAGCAGGTAGATGTAGAACACGCTGGTCACACTGGGCAGGATCAGGCCAGCGAAGCTGTTGCGCAGGCCCCAGTTGGTGATGGTCTGGTAGTTGGTGATGATCACCAGCTCGTTGGGGATCATCATCAGCGCCAGGAAAAGCGAGAACACCAGGTTCTTGCCCTTGAACTCAAGGCGGGCGAAGGCGAAGGCCGCCGGCACGATCACGATCATCATCAGAGCCGTGGTGACCACGGTGAAAATGATGGAATTTAAGAAGTACCGCGCCAGGGGCACTTCGGAGAAGGCGCTGACGTAGTTTTCAAAGGTGGGCTGCAGCGTGAAGAACGTGGGAACGTACTCGCCGTTGTAGGCGCTGTAGCTCTTGATGCTCGTCAGCAGCATCCAGTAGTAGGGGAACAGCACCATCAGCGCCCAGAACGTGAGCAGCACATAGGTGATGGTCTTCACCGTCGTTTTGCGGGCGCGGGAGGCGCGCTCGATGTGGTCAAAGGTTGTCATATTCCGCAACTCCTTTGTCATGAACGGATTGGGGGTTGGCAAATCGCCGGAGGCGGTTTGCGGGTCGGCGGGCAAGGGAGTGCCGCAGCGCGGCACGAGTTGCGCAGCACGCCGACAACCGTCAGTAGTGCACGTTTTTCTTGGAGATCGACAGGTTGATCAGCGTGATGGTGAACACCACGGCGAACAGTATGATCGCCGCCGCCGAGGCGTAGGACGGATAGCCGCCGGAATCGCCGTAGAGCATGTCGTAGACGTAGCCCACGATGGTGTTCATCTCCGCGGCGTTCAGGTTCGTGCCGAACAGGGCCACCGCGTCGCTGTAGGCCTTGAAGGCCCCGATGAAGCCGGTGATAAGGGGCTGGTGCCGTCCACCTTGGCGGCGTTGTAGTAATCCTGGTTCACGCTGGCCAGCGCGCTGGTGAGGATCAGCACCTTGAAGGGCATGACCACCCAGATGGTGTAGAAGCACAGCACGAACATCTTGGCCCAGTAGGGGCCGTCGATGAAGTCGATGGGGCCCTTGCCGAACCAGGCCAGGATCAGGTTGGCCAGGCCGTCGGTGTAGGCGGTCTTCTTGAACAGGATCATGAACACCAGGCCCACCGCCAGCGTGTTGGTCACGTAGGGCAGGAAGTAGACCGTCTGATACAGCTTCTTCAGCGGCGTGATGCTGTTCAGCCCCACGGAGATCAGGAGTGCGATGATGGTCGACAGCGGCACCGTTATGATGACCAGTATGAACGTGTTCTTCAGCGCCTGCAGGAAGTAGGGGTCGTGCAGCACGTAGGAATAGTTGTACAGGCCCACGCCGAAGAAGGTCTGGCTGGCGGAGTTGTAGCCCTCCTCAAAGGAATACACGAACACGTCCACCAGCGGATAGACCATGAAGAAGCCCAGGAACAGTATGGCGGGCAGCAGATACAGCCAGCCCTTCAGATTGTTTTCCTTGTTCATGCTACTTCACCTCGAAATGGATCCGTTCCTCGGTCTCGTGGTTGAACAGGAACACCTTCCAGGGCTTGAGCGTGAAGCGCACCTGCTTCGCGCCGTCGGCCGGGCGATGCTCGGCGGAGATGATGGCGCGGATGGCCCCGGCCCCGGCGTTCTTTTCGTGGCCGCAAACTACGCTGATGTCCCGGCCCATGACCTCAACGCCCGTCAGGTCGCAGGTGAAGGGGCCGTTCTCGTCCAGTATGAAGCCCTCGGGCCGGATGCCCGCCCAGACGGGGCCATCCGCCGCGCCGGGCACGTCCAGCACGGCCTCGCTGCCGATGTACAGCTTCCCGCCCTTCACCTGGCCGTCGAACACGTTGATGGGCGGCGTGCCCAGGAACTTCGACACGAACAGGTTGACGGGGCTGTCGTACACGTCCTGGGGCTTGCCGATCTGCTGCACCACGCCGTCCTTCATCACCACGATCATGTCGGAGATGGACATGGCCTCCTCCTGGTCGTGGGTGACGAACACGGTGGTGATGCCGGTGTCCCGCTGGATGCGGCGGATCTCCTCGGCGTCCAGGTTGGAGAGGGGCTCGTCCAGAAGCAGCACCCGGGGCATCTTCACCACGGCGCGGGCGATGGCCACGCGCTGCTGCTGGCCGCCGGACATCTCGCCGGGCTTGCGCTCCATCAGGTTCTCGATCTGCACCAGCCTGGCCGCCTCCATGACGCGCCGCTCCATCTCCTCCTTGCTGGGACGCTCGGCGCCCTTCAGGTTCTGCAGCGGGAACATGATGTTCTCCCGCACGGTCAGGTGGGGGTACAGGGCGTAGCTCTGGAACACCAGGCCCACGCCGCGGTTCTCCGGGGGCAGGCCGGTCACGTCGTCGTCGCCGAAGAAGATCTTGCCGCTGGTGGGCTGGATCAGGCCGCTGATCAGGTTCAGCGCCGTGCTCTTGCCGCAGCCGGAGGGGCCCAGCAGGCCGATCAGCTTGCCGTCGGGGATCTCGAAGTTGAAGTCGTTGACGGCGATCACCTCGTCGTTTGACTTCTTGTTGCGGCTGGGGAATTTCTTGGTCAGATTCTGCAATACGACTTTCATGGCGCTCATCCTCCGGTTGGTTGATGGTCGGTGGGGTGAATACGAAAGTATTATAACATATAAATGACGAATGGGGAATGGGGAAGGCTGCGGGTCAGTCTGTGGCTTCAGGGAGGTATTTCGGCTCCCGCTGCATATTGGCGATGTCCAGCGCCACGCGCTGCTCCAGGCCGTCGATGTCCCGAAGGTCATCGCCCCACAGCTCCCGGTCGGCCAGCGCGGCGTAGGCCAGGGCCTCCGGCGGCATGTCGTGGGACAGCGTGGAGAACACCTCCAGGTCGTCCGCGGCGTCGATGATCTGGTGCCGCTCGCTGCCGCGAAGCACCTCGTACTGGCCCTTCTCATTGGGCCTCGCGCCGGCGTACAGCATGATGGTGGCCGCGAGCGCGAAGGTCAGGCGGCGGGGCGGCTCGAAGTTCTCGTGCGCCCATTCCCGGATCAGCGGCAGCGCCGAGGCCCTGAACCGGCCCAGCAGCGGCGCGGCCACACGCAGGATGGCGTTGTCGTTCAGCGGGTTCTCGAAGCGCTCGAAGGCGCGTATGACGTAAGGGGTGTCCGCGGCGCGGGCGGCCTCGTCCGCGGGCAGCAGCTCCTGCATATAGGCCTTGCCCACGTAATCCCGCAGCGCCTCGTCCTTCATGCAGTCCGAGAGGGTGTTGTGTCCCCGCAGCCAGCCCGCCGCCGCCAGCAGGAAAAGCCCTGCGTCGAACAGGCGGCGCTTCTGTTCCAGGATGGGGGAGAGGTCGTCCACGAAGGCCACGCCCTCGGCGGCGTCCAGCCTCCAGCGCTGCCGGAAGGCCGCCGGCGCCTGTATGGTCAGCTTCACGCCGGGCTCCGCCAGGTGGATCATGCCGTCGGCATAGTTCATGGTCTCGCACAGCCGCGCGGCCTCCTTCGCCTCGGCCCGCAGGGCGATGCCGTCGGCCAGGGCGGAGCAAAAGGCGCACTGATCGTGGATGTAGGCTTCAAGCCCCGGCGCGCGGGCGATCAGTCCGTCCCGCACGGCTTCGGCGCCGACGGCGCGCTCCCCGACGCACAGGACGTCCAGCCCGGGCAGGCCCGCTTCGGCGCGGGTTTGCAGCAGCCGCGCCGCCAGATCCAGCGCCTTGCGCAGGTCGCTTTCGCCCAGTATGGCCAGCGCAAGCGCCGGGCCCACCGCCAGCGCGTCGATATCGCTCTCGCCCCCGGCGCGCAGTATGGACTGGACGACCTCCTCCCGGTTCACGGCCTGCTCGCCCAGGTAGCCCCGGGTGAACAGGGTGAACATGCCGTCCTGCTCGGCAAGCAGCTTTGCCGGGTCCCGGCCATCGACCTCTCCGAGGCGCAGCGCGGCGATACCCACGCCCGCCCCGGCCCTGTCGATCAGGCTGTCCACCACGCCCAACAGGGTCTCGTCCAGGCCGAACTGCACGGCGTTCACCTGCGCGGGAAAGTGCTCGTCAATCTCGTAGCGGCCCATCATGCCGCGGTTCAGTCGTTGCATGGCAAATGTCCTTTCCGCATCCAATAACCGCCATCAGTATAGCACAACCGGCCCTTCGGCGCAATTTTACGGGGCAAAAATGATATTAAAAGTTGTGTTTGGACACGGTTTGTGGTAATATGATGGAGACAACGGAGAAAAGAGGTTGAACTATGGAGGCAATACTGCGATTTGACAGCTCGATTTTGCTGTGGATTCAGGACCACGTGCGCGGCGGCATCCTGACGCCCATCATGCAGGTTATCACCCACCTGGGCGACAAGGGCGCGTTCTGGATCCTGCTGACGCTGGCGCTGCTGATCTACCCCAACCGCAAGACCCGCCGGCTGGGCGTGTTCTGCGGCTGCGCGATGGTCATCGGCCTGGTCGTCACCAACCTGATCATCAAGAACTGGGTGGCCCGCGTGCGGCCCTATGATCTTATGGATCCGCTGAATCCGGCAGTCAGGCACCCGCTGTTTGAGCGGCTGATCCTGATCGTCGGCGAGGAGCACGATTACTCGTTCCCCTCCGGCCACACCACCAACTCCCTGGCCTGCGCCTGGGTGCTGTTCAGGAAGGCCCCGAAGAAGTGGGGCGTCCCGGCGCTGGTGCTGGCGATACTGATCGCCCTGTCCCGGCTGTATGTGGGCATCCACTATCCCACCGACGTGCTGGGCGGCGCCGTGATCGGCATCGGCAGCGCCTGCCTGGCCATCTGGCTGGTGCCCAAGGTGGAAAAGAAGTTCCCCATCCTGAAGCGGTTCTATGGGCCCAGGAAGGGGACGAAGAAGAAGGCAGTGGCAAAGCAGCAGTAAGGGAAAGCGCATTGCAGGGGCGGCATCGTGCCGCCCCTGTTCTGTCTTAGCGGGACCCCGATCCTCGCTGATCCCCCATGGCCGAAAAAACCGTTCTTCGGAGCTCTGTTGGATATGATTTCCAGAAGGGGAACCGAGGGACGGCTTTTTTGGCGGCCTGCGCTCGCTGTTCAGTTAAGCTTCGCGTTCGGCACCACGCGCCGAGCCGCTCGCTTCAATTCACGACTCGGCAGGCCGCCCCGTGATTGGGGAGCAGCGATGCTTGTGGAATTTCTACAAGGGGTGCCCCAGTGGCTGCTCCGCAGGAACCTCCCCATTGAAATGGGAAGGTTTTTTGTCTTTACAGCCCGTACAGCTCCCCGTACTTGCCCTTCAGATAGTCCACGTAGTAATGTGCGTCGAAGGGTGCGCCACAGGCGCTGAGGATCAGTTCGTTGGGGGTGAGCAGCTGGCCGTAGTGGTGGATCTTCTCGCCCAGCCAGGCGGTGATGGGCTTCAGATCCCCGCTGCGAACCACGCTGAACACGTCGATGCCCTTCTGCATCCGGGGGAGCATCTGGGCGCCGTAGGCGCTGCCCAGGGCATAGCTGGGGAAGTAGCCGATGGCGCCGAAGGACCAGTGGCTGTCCTGAAGGACCCCGCGCCGGTCGTCCGGCACGTCGATGCCCAGGTACTTCTTGTACATCCGGTTCCACTCGCCGGGGATGTCGTCCGTCTTCAAATCCCCGCCGATCATGGCCTTTTCCAGCTCGTAGCGAATCATCACGTGCATGGCGTAGGTCAGCTCGTCGGCCTCGGTGCGGATCAGCGAGGGCTCTGCGAGGTTCGCCGCACGGTACAGTTTCTCCTCGTCCACGCCCGCCATCTGCGCCGGGAACAGCGCCTTCAGCTCCGGCAGCAGCACCTCGCAGAACGCGCGGCTGCGGCCGATGATGTTCTCATAAAAGCGGCTCTGGCTCTCGTGGATGGACATACTGCTGCCGCCGGCGAGGATCGTGCCCTGCAGCTCGTCGCCCACGCCCAGCTCATACAGCGCGTGGCCGCCCTCGTGCACCACGCTGTACAGGTTGGAAAGCACGCTGTCCTCGTGGTAGTGGGTGGTGATGCGCACGTCGTGCTTGTTGAAGCCGTCGGTGAAGGGATGCTCCGTCTCGCCCACAGAGCAGTCGTCCCGGTTGATGCCCATGATCTGCATCACCCGGTCGGTGAACTTCTTTTGCAGGTGGATGGGATAGGGCTGGTTCAGGAAGGCCACGTCCGGGCGGGGCTTTTCGGCCACGGCCAGGATCACCGGGGTCAGCTCGGCCCTGAGCAGCTCGAAGAACGGGTCCAGCGTCTCGTGGCTGAGGCCCTTCTCGTAGCCGTCCAGCAGCACGTCATAGGCAGGCTTCTTCGCGTCCTTGCGCTCGGCAAAGCGGCGGTTGTAGGCGATGATTTTGTCCAGATAGGGCGCGTAGGCGGCAAAGTCGCTGGCCAGCTTGGCGTCGTGCCAAACCTGCATGGCCTCGGCCATCAGCTGCTGATAGGCCATGAACTCGTCCGCGGGAACGAGGGTCAGATCGTCCCGCTGCTCCTTCAGCACCTCCGCGCGGCGGCGGTCCTTCAAGGAGACCTCGTCCCTGTGGGCGAGGATCGTGTCGATGATCTCCCCGGTCTCCCCGGCGGTCACCTTTTCGTGGATGATGCCGCTCAAAAAGGCCATGGTCTCGCCCCTCATGGGGGCAGAGTTGCGCGGGGCCACGGTCTCGCCGTCGTAGTTCAGGCAGCCAATGGCGTGGCTGTAGGCGCGCAGGGTGGTTTCCAGGTTTGTGAATGAGGTTAATGCATCGGTCAAGGTCATAGTGTTTTCCTCCGAGTGGATTTTGGCGTATAACGCTCATTATTATGTGGAAGGGGAAACTATCGTACAGATCCTTCGACTTCGCTCAGGATGACAGGAGACGCGAAACGTTGTCATTCTGAGCGGAGCGTCGCCGGAGGCGAGGCGTAGTCGAAGAATCTGTCCGAAAATATAACAGCAGACAGCATAGCGAGCTATTTTATTAGATTCCATTCTTTTTTTCCGTTTGCAGAACGACCCAATACAACAGCAGCTGCCGCAGATGGTGAATTAAATTCATAATCTACGGTAAAATGTCGATCTTCTATAACGCTATTTGCTTCCAGTTTTCTTTTCAGATCGTGATATCCTTTCGCACGTGTAGGGAAAGAATCAGATTCATGATCCGACGTAATGGAACCTTTTAATACTGTAAACCCACCTGCACTAAAGTGACCCATAGCCTGTGCCCCATTACCCGTGCAATAAAGGTTTTCCATAGCAGGCGAATCTGGTTTCGCTTCTGAAAAAACCTTATATCCCAAAACGTTAATTAGAATCTTGACGTTATCGATAAACTCTTCCATGACAGCAATCTGTGATTCTTTGAGAACTGTCTTGGAGAATGTGTTTTTGGTCAAGATTTCATATTGCTTGCACTCACGTGCAGTTTCAACAAAACGGTTTTCCAGGTAGCGAATCAACGCTTTATTCAAATCACGGCCGAGAAAGGCCACTGCAGTTGACCAATAGTATCTTTCACGATCAGAATCATAATCGCGAATATGCTGTTTTAGTCTTTCCAGTATGTTTTCCGCTTCACCAATATAGACGGAATCAAGACCTCGATCATTTTTACAGAACAGGAAATAAACGCCGACACCTGTTATGTCTGTCCTTTTACAAGCAAGAACATCGGTTCTGGGTATCTTGATGGCACTTCCATTCCAATTTGAAAGCTCCGCCGTAACGATTCCTTCGGGTTCTCCATCCACCAGGAATAACTCTATTGTTCTTCCGTACGGCATAGCAATACCTCCTGAAAAGTTGCAATAGAAAAAACACAGTCTATCCGAACTCGTACTCGTCGTCCCGCAGCATCTGCAGGCTGTAGGCCATGACGACCACGTCCGGGTGGTATTCCTCGATCCACTCCTCCAGGGGTCTGGAGTCCTGCCGCAGGTCTATGCACACCATGTGCCGGGCCATCAGGGACATGAAGGTGCCGATGGGGGCGCTGTAGCTGTCCTTGAGCAGCATCACGGTGACGTCCGGCGCGTCCGGGTTGGTGAGCAGGTCGTAATTCTCCACCTGGCCGTAATAGGTATAGGCATAGGTGTTCCAGGTCTTGCCCGGCTCCGGGTCCAGGCGGTCGAAGCGGGTGACGGCCTCGCGGAAGCTGCCCTCGCCGTGGCCTTCGGTCTTGGAGCGCTTGAAATCGCGGGTGATTTCGGTTTCATACTTGGGCCAGTATTCCACAATGTCGTCTGGCTCCACCAGGGCCGTGCCCACGCGCTGGCCGTACTTGCCCATGAACAGCTTTTCGTGGGTCAGGGTGTTCAGGTTCTCGAGGTCCAGCCTTGTGGGGTCCAGATTCGCGCCGGTCATGTCGTTGATCTCGCCGGCGATGCGCTGGGCCATGGTGATGGCGGCCAGGGTGGACCAGTGCTGGTCGGTGACCATCAGCAGATCGTCCAGGTCCCGGCCGCAGTTCGGCAGCACGTCCCGGCTGTCCAGGGTGCGCACGCCGCCTTCCCGCAGGCAGGCCAGCGCCTCGTCCGCCATCTCGGCGGAGTGGTCCAGCGCGGCGTAGTCCGAGGGCATCATGGCCGGGTCGTATAGGGTGGGATGCTCGTAGACGAACAGGAAGGGGATATCCTTCAGCGTGGTGTTGCGCAGCTCGACGATGTCCCGGGCGTTGCCCTCCAGGGACTTGTAGTCCTGCAGGTCGTACAGGTGGCCGTCGGTGAGGGTGATCATGTTCTGGCTGCCGGTGTTGATGACCCGCTTGCCCAGGGCATACTGGAAAGCGGAATTGGCATAGCCCATCTCATCCTTCAGCCACATGTTTTCCGCGATGGCGGCGGTGAAGCTGTTGATCCGGGCGGCCAGCTTGTCCAGCTGGTTGGCGTGCTTGGGCAGCGTGGCGCGCAGCTTGGGCGTCATGCGCACGGACTCCAGCAGGTCGTCGTGGCTGTTGATGAGCATGGCGGCAAATGCCGTGAAGACAAAGCCCAGGAACGCCACCGTCAATATCGCGGCGGTGACGCGGGTCAGCTTTTTCGAAGGGGTTTTAACTTCTTTCATGGTTTTCCTTTCGGGGGATATATCTTATTCCGCGATCAGCTTCACGATCATGTCCGTCATCACGTCCATGTCCTCCACGGCCACGCACTCGAACCGGCCGTGGCAGTTCATGCCGCCGGTGGCGATGTTGGGGCAGGGGAGGCCCATGAAGGTCAACCGGGCGCCGTCGGTGCCGCCGCGGATGGGCTCGCTCCAAGGCTCCACGCCCACGGCGCGATAGGCCGCCTCGGCCCGCTCCACGATCTCCATGCGCTGCTCGATCAGCTCGCGCATGTTGTAATAGCTGTCCCTCAGCGCCACCTCCACCGTGCCCGCGCCGTACTTGCCGTTCAGGTAGGCGGCGATATTCTGGATCTGCTCCTTGCGGGCCTCGAAGCGAACGCGGTCGTGGTCGCGGATGATGTAGTGAAGCGAAGCCAGCTCCTCCGAGCCGGTCATGTCGGTGAGGTGGAAGAAGCCCTCCCGGTCCTCGGTGTGCTCAGGGCGCTCCTGGGGCGGCAGCATGCCGGCGAACTCCATGGCCACCAGGGAGGCGTTGACCATGATGTTCTTGGCACTGCCGGGATGGACGCTGCGGCCGTGGACGGTCACCGCCGCGGCGGCGGCGTTGAAGTTTTCATAGTTGATGCCGCCCACGGTACCGCCGTCCACGGTGTAGGCGAATTCGGCGCCAAAGCCCTTCACGTCGAAGCGGTCGGCCCCGCGGCCGATCTCCTCGTCCGGGGTGAAGCCGATGCAGATCCTGCCGTGCTTCAGCTCCGGGTGGGCCAGCAGGACCTCGCAGGCGGTCATGATCTCCGCCACGCCGGCCTTGTCGTCCGCGCCCAGGGAGGTGTTGCCGTCGGTGACGATCAGGGACTTGCCCTTCGCCCTGGCCACCTCCGGGAACACCGCAGGGTCGAGCACCAGGCCGTTTTCAAGCGTCACCGGGCCGCCGTCGTAATTCTCCACGATGCGGGCGTTCATCGGCGCGCTGGGCACGCAGTCCACCACGTCCATGTGGGCGATCAGCCCGATGGCGGGCAGGCCCTCGCAGCTGGCGGGGATGCTTCCGTAGACGTAGCCGTCCCCGTCCACCCGGGCGTCCCCGATGCCCAGGTCCTTCATCTCCTCTGCCAGCGCCCTCGCCAGAACCAGCTGCTTTTCCGTGCTGGGGCAGGCGGGGCTGTTTTCGTCCGAGGCGGTGTCGTATTGTATGTAGTTTAAAAAGCGTTCGTAGGCGCGCATAGGGGGAACCTCCGAAAATGAAAGATTGTTATGGTTGAACGCGCATTTCCCGCGTTGGAATGAATGGCGCGGGAAATGCGGTTTGAGAGCGCGGCAGCAATCGACAGCCGGTTTTACCGGCCCAGCATTGCCGCGCCGATGATGCCGGCGTCGTTGGTGAGCTTCGCCAGCTCGATCCGGGCGTAGGGCATGGTCTTGTAGAACACCATGGCGGGCAGCTTTTCGCGCACGGCATCCAGCAGGAACTGGCCCGCGTGGCTGACGCCGCCGCCCAGGACGATCACCTCGGGGTCGTACAGGTTGATCAGGTTGGAAAGGCCCACGCACAGGTGGTGCACATAGCTGTCAAACAGCGCGCAGCAGTCGGGGTCGCCCGCCTTGGCCAGGTCGATCACGTGCTTGGCGGTGATCTTCGCGGCGTCGCCGTCCACGGCCTTCAGAAGCGCGGTACCGGGCTTTTCGGCGCAGAGCTTTTTGCCCTCGCGGATCAGCGCGGTGGCGCTGGCGTAGCGCTCCCAGCAGCCGCGGTTGCCGCAGGTGCACATCTCGCCGCCGTCCACCGTGACCATGTGGCCGATCTCGCTGGCCACGCCATGGCTTCCGGAGAACACCTTGCCACCGATGACGATGCCGCCGCCCACGCCGGTGCCCAGCGTGACGAACACGCTGTTTTCACATCCGGCGGACACGCCCGCCACGGATTCGGCCAGGCCCGCCACGGTGGCGTCGTTGTCCACGAACACGGGCACGGTGGTGTACTTCGCCATTTCCTCCAGGATGGGCACGTCGTGCCAGGCCAGGTTGGTACAGAACGGCACCCGGCCGCTGCGGGGATCCATCACGCCGGGCAGACCGATGCCGATGGCCCGAATCTCGTCCATGGTGTGGCCGCTCTTCACGGTCACGTCGATGGCCAGGTGCGCCATGTCGTGGATCACGGCCTCGTAGCCGCGCTCCGGCAGGGTGGGACAGCTGTCCTTCACCAAAATGTTGCCCTTTTCGTCCACGACGCCGGCCTTGATGCCGGTGCCGCCCAGGTCGATACCGATGTAAAGCATTTTATATTCCTCCAGCTCTGTAGTGGGTTTGTGTTTGAGGGAACATGGAACAGGAATGGCCGGGGAACGCGGCAGCAGCTGTTCCTGTTATTCTTCCTCTATCGAATGTTGAAACCGCGCCATGTGCCGTCTTGTCAGCTCGTTGGCGGCGTTGTAGCCCATCTGCTTCAGGCGCAGGTTGCGTGCGGCCACCTCCAGCACCACGGCCAGGTTGCGGCCGGGGTGGATGGGCAGCAGCAGGTGGGGCACCTTCACGCCCAGGATGTCGATGTAGTTGTCCGTCAGGCCCAGCCGGTCGTACTCCTTGTCGGCCTGCCACAGCTCCAGGTGGATCACCATGTCGATGTGCTTGGAGCGCATGATGGCGCCCGCGCCGTACATGGTGGACACGTCGATGATGCCCACGCCGCGGATCTCCATGAAGTGGCGCACCAGCTCCGGCGATTCGCCGATCAGCCGGTTGTCCTCCACGCGGCGGATGTCCACCACGTCGTCCGCCACCAGCTGGTGGCCGCGCTTGACCAGCTCCAGCGCCGCCTCGCTCTTGCCCACGCCGCTGTTGCCGGTGATCAGCAGTCCCGCGCCGAACACGTTCACCAGCACGCCGTGGCGCGTCTCCCGGGGGGCCAGCCGGTCCCGCAGGAAGGCGATCAGCTCCAGCTCGAACTGGGTGGTCTCCTTCTTCGTGGAGTAGATGGGCACCTTGCGGGCCATGGCCAGCACCAGCATTTCGTCAAAGCAGGGATAGCCGCGGCAGATGATGATACAGGGCACGGGATAGTTGAAGTACTTGGCCAGCCGCTCCCGGCGGGTCAGCTCGTCCAGCTGGCTCAGGTAGGTCATCTCCACCTTGCCCAGCAGCTGCGGACGCTCGTAGGGGAAGAAGTCCCAGTAGTTGGCGAACTGCATGCCGGGGCGGTTGGTGTTGCTCACTTCGATGTTCAGCTCTTTGCTGTCCGTGGCCAGCACCCGGGTCAGCTCAAGCGTCTTGACAAAATCGGCTTCGGAAATCATGTTGATCCTCCTGCGTTGTTACTCTTTCAGCGCTCCCAGCTTGCCCTCCGCCAGGTATCTTTCAATCACCTGAGCCACGCCGTCCTCGCTGTTGGGCGGGGCGATCAGGGGCGTGCAGGCCCGGGCCTCCTCGCAGCCGTTGGCCATGGCCCAGCCCGCACCGGCGTATTGCAGCATGGGCACGTCGTTCTGGCCGTCGCCGAAGCACATGACCTCTTCGGGCTTCAGCCCCAGCAGCTCCGCCAGCTTCGCCATGGAGGCCCCCTTGTTCACGCCCTCGGGCATGATCTCGATATAATGGGGCTTCGACTTCAAAAAGGACGCGCCGTGGGGATAGGCCTTGCGCAGCCGCGCCTGCAGGGCGTCGGCGTTTTCAGCGCTGGTGTCGATCACCAGCAGCTTCTGTACGTCCCCGGAGTGCGCCTCCAGCCACTTCGACATGGGCATGTGGGTGGGGATGGCGGGCACGTTGATCTGCCGGGCGTAGACGTGGGTGCGCTCCAGCAGCTCCGTGCAGTAATAGCCCTTGCCGGGGTACACCTGCACATAGCTGCCCGCGTCCTCCACGATGCGGGCCACGCCCAGGGCGATTTCATAAGGCACCCGGGTGGCGTACAGCGTCTCGTCGGTGCTGTGGTTGTACAGCATGGCCCCGTTGTACAGCAGCATCGGCGCGTTCACGCCGATCCTTTGGGCAAAAGGCAGCATGGCCTCCATCATCCGCCCGCTGGACAGGGTCACCCCGCAGCCCGCGGCCATGGCGGCGCGCAGGGCGTTCAGCGTGCGCTCGGTCAGTTGGTTCTTCTCGTTCAGCAGCGTGTCGTCCAGGTCGGTGGCGATCAGGCGTATCAAGGCGTTCATTCCCTTCAGAAATATCCAGTATTATTTTAATACATTTTTCCCCGCTTTGCAATGGGGGATTTGCTTCCTGCCGCCCAAAGTGGTACAATCAAGGGCAAAGGGGTGTTACCATGATCGACACAATCCGCGCGGGGCGGTTTGCCGTGGAGGTGCTCTACGAGGACAACCACCTGCTGGCGGTGGTGAAGCCGCCGAACCTGCCCGTGCAGGCGGACCGCTCCGGCGATGACGACCTGCTGAGCATATTGAAGCGCTATATTGGCAATAAATATCAGAAGCCGGGGGCGGTGTACCTGGGCCTGGTGCACCGGCTGGACCGGCCTGTGGGCGGGGCGATGGTGTTCGCCCGCACGTCCAAGGCGGCCTCCCGGCTGTCGGCGGCCTTCGCCGCCCATGCCCAGGACAAGCGCTATCTGGCGGTTGTGCAGGGAGAGTTCAGGGAGCCGCGGTCGCTCATAGATTATCTGCTGAAGGACGGCGCCACCGGCATGGTGCGGGTGGTGCCGGAGGGCACGCCCGGGGCGAAGCTGGCGCGGCTGGACACCCGGCCCCTCGCGACGCGGGATGGCCTGACGCTCACCGAGGTGACGCTGCACACCGGCCGGGCTCACCAGATCCGGGTACAGCACGCCCACGCGGGTTTTCCACTTTGGGGGGACGCCCGCTATGGCGGCGGCAGGCCCGGCCAGCAGATCGCGCTGTGGGCGGCGTCGCTGGCGCTGGAGCATCCCACCAGACACGAGCGGATGCAATTCACATCCGCGCCGCCATCGGAAGGAGCGTGGCTGAAATTCGCAGACGGGATTCGGGCATACATGGAGGATTTGGAAGCGTGAGGAAGAGGCGGGGCGGAAATTGGACCATCGTGTTCCTGTGCTGCACGCTGGCGGTGCCCACGGTGGCGATCATGTTCGGCGTGTACGAGGGCCAGCTGACGCTGGAGCTGCTGAAGCCCGCGCTGGTGACGGGGGCGCTGCTGGGCGCGGCCCATCTGGTGCTCAGGCCCGTGCTGCGGCTGCTGTCCGCGCCGCTGGGCTGCCTGACCCTGGGCCTGTTCGGCCTGGTGATCGACGTGGGTTTGATCTATGCCTGTGGCCGCATGGTCAAGGGCTTCACCGTGCCCGGGCCGCTGTACGCGGTCCTCACCGCCATGCTGATCAATGTAATCTGCGTCGTGGCGGGGGGAAGGAAATAGGGAGTAGGGAGCAGGGAGCAGGGAGCAGGGAGCAGGGAGTAGGAATAGCGGCCGCGTTCTGTGAAGGGGCGGCGCTCGCCTAATGTATACGTAACAATACAATTGATACAATAAAATTGCAATAGTTTGCAATAGAATTGACACATTTGGACGGCTGGTAGACGGGGATAACTCCTGGCAATCCCGGTGCGACGGGCTTTTCATCCTGGAAATATGACAGAAATTAGAAGGCGGAGGATTGAAAAAGTCACATTGCGGGCCGAATTTGGAAGGAAAACGGGCAAAAATAGACCAAGGTCTGTGGAAAATTTTTATGCATCGGCCGTGAAAATGTGCATAAACCCCCAAAATCCCACTGTCATGGGCGTTTTACCCCCAATTTCTGTGGATAACCATGTGGAAAATGTGGATTTCTGCATCGCTCATGCACTGTATATGCAGCGGACCGTATGCAGTTTTAACCGAAAATTCGTAACAAAATTCTGCGCTGTTAAGAATGTGGGCCCGAGCTGTCCTTCGCCGAAGACAAATATATGAAACAACCGACCGGGGTCTGGCCCGTGGTTTACAAAACCGGACCGGTACGGTATAATAGCATCAACATCAATAATACGAACGGAGAGATTGCCATGAACGCAAGAGAACTGGCCAAATACATCGATCACACCCTGTTGAAGCCCGACGCCAGCGCCGCGCAGATCGAGAAGCTGTGCGCGGAGGCGCGGGAGTACCACTTTGCTTCCGTTTGCGTGAACCCCGGCCGCATCGCCCTGGCGGCGAAGCTGCTGGAGGGCAGCGACGTGACGCCCTGCTGCGTGGTGGGGTTCCCCCTGGGTGCCATTCCCACCGAGAGCAAGGCCGCCGAGACCGCCGTGGCCGTGAAGAACGGCGCGCGCGAGGTGGACATGGTCATCGACATCGGCGCGGCCAAGGACGGCGACTGGGCCAAGGTGGAGGCGGACATCGCCGCCGTGAAGGCCGCCTGCGGCGAGGCGAAGCTGAAGGTGATCATCGAGACCTGCCTGCTCACTGACGCGGAGAAGGTTCAGGCCTGCAAGGCCGCCGTCCGCGCCAATGCCGACTTTGTCAAGACCTCCACGGGCTTTTCCAGGGCCGGCGCCACGGTGGAGGACGTGCGGCTGATGCGCCGGACCGTGGGCCCTGACATGGGCGTGAAGGCCGCCGGCGGCATCCACAACCGCGCCGAGGCCCTGGCCATGATCGAGGCGGGGGCCACCCGCATCGGCGCCAGCAGCGGCATCGCCATCGTGACGGAGTAATACTAAATCCCATCCAATCCATGCACAACTGTGGGCACCTTTTCCGCCCTGGCTTTGCTTCGCTTCGGTCAACGATGCGCTGCATCGCCTCTCTCTGCTCAGCTTTGCCAGAACGAAAAATCCACTCCACATTTGTACATATCCTGGAAGGGATTTAGTATAACGTCACAGGATTCACCACAAATTGAAATAACCGACTCGGGTCTGGCACCTTGCCAGGCCCGTTTTTGCGGGGTTTTTGGCACTTATTTTCGTCATAATTCGGCCTTTTCACAGCCCAAAACGACATAAATTAGACTTAGTTATTGATAAAGATTTTAAATATATCGAAAATGTATAAATACTATTTAAAATGCGAAGATTTGTTGCCCAGTGTAAATTTTGGGTGTTATAATCACCCCAGAAAAACACTCACGGGGAGGATCCACAAATGAAAAAGACGATTGTTGCCATCCTGGCGATGGCCCTGCTGCTGACCCTTTGCTGCGGCACCGCGCTGGCCTATACCGGCGACCTGACCGCCACCGAAACCAAGTGCTACACCAGCCCCGCCATGACCGAGTATGTGGGAACCATTCCCGCGGGCACCTCCGTGCTGGTGCGCTCCTATGACGCCTATGCCGACATCTACGTGAACGGCAAGGTGGTCTATGTGAGCGCCGGCGACCTGCTGAATACCGACATCCCCAGCGACTATCTGGCCACCCTCACCAAGGGCACCAAGATCTATCAGCAGGCCAGCACTTCCGCCAAGGCCGCCACGCTGAAGAAGAGCCATTCCGTGAAGGTTTGCGCCATCAAGGGCGACTGGGCGCTGGTCCAGACCACCGGCAGCAAGGGCCTGTACGCCTTTGTGAAGGTCTCCAAGCTGACCGACATCCGCACGAAGTAAGCGATCGTTCATTAAAAAGGGAACCATCCGAAAGGAATGGTTCCCTTTTTTGTTCGTTTTATGCTATAATATATGTATCATATCGATGAGGAAGTCATTCCATGGAACAGAACAGCATGGGGCGGGTCAAGAGCCTGCCGCGCTATGACATCAACCTGGCGGCCCAGCGCTATCCCCGGGTGCTGCTGCTGGGCAACGGCATCCTGCGCCTGCGGGGCGGCGTGAGCTGGGAGGCGCTGCTTTCGCGCATTGCCGTGAACGACGAGATCCCGGACGAGGTGCTGCGGGACATCCCGCTGGCCATGCGGGTGGAGGCGCTGTGCGGCGTGGACGTGGAGGGGGCGCGGCTGCGGGCGGCGGCGGAGTTCGAGCCCATGGAGGCCTGCGTCACCGACACGCTGAAGCGGCTGCTGGCCCTGCCCTGGGACTGCGTGCTGACCACGAACTATACCTATGAGGTGGAGGGCGTGATGCTGGGGCGGGACCGCTTCGGCAAGGAGGACCGCCGCCGCACGCTGGCCTGCATGGACGGCTCGGTCTATCGCAAGGACAACCTGCACTTCTGCTATATCATGCCCCGCAAGGGCCAGCCGCCGCTGCCGGTGTGGCACATCCACGGCGACCTGGGCCGCCCGGACTCCATGATCCTCAGCTACTACAGCTACGCCAAGGCCATCTCCCGGCTTCAAAAGTACAACCGCCAGCTGAAAAACGCCTTCCAGGACGCGGTGAACGCCCGCCGGCTGGTGACGCCCCGCAGCTGGACGGACTGGTTCATACTGGGCGACGTGTACACCGTGGGCTTCGGCTACGACTTTTCCGAGTTCGACCTGTGGTGGGCCGCCGAGCGCAAGGCCCGGGAGAACGCCCGGGTGGGGCGACTGATCGCCTATCAGGATCGCCAGGCCAAGTCCGACCCGGTGTGTGCGCTGCTGAAATCCATCGGCAGCGAGGTGAACCGGGTGTACGACTACGCCGACTACACCGAATACTACAGGATCGTCATCGATGACATCGAGGATCGGCTGAGACAGCAGGCCTACGAGTTGGAATTCGAGGATTGACGGCCCAGACCGCCAGCCGATGCATAAAAATGCCGACAGGCGGTATTTTTATGCATACTTTGTGCATATTAGGTTAATTATCGTGAATATCGCTTGCGTTTTGACGCATATGGATGTATAATCAGGCCAACTTCAACGGAGGCTCAACTCCGCGATAAAATGGAGGTACATAAAATGAAGAAGTTCTTTGCGATGCTGATTGCGGCCATGATGATCCTGTCCGCCTTCGCCGCCCTGGCGGAGAACGGCACCCTGACCATGTGCACCAACGCCCAGTTCCCGCCCTATGAGTTCTACGGCGACGACCCCAACGTGGTCATCGGCATCGACGCCGAGATCGCCGCGGCCATCTGCGAGAAGATCGGCTATACCCTTGAGATCAAGGACATCGACTTCGACGCCTGCATCCCCGGCGTCAAGGAGCACAAGTATGACTTCGCCGCCGCCGGCATGACCGTGACCGACGAGCGCAAGGAGATCGTGCAGTTCACCGACACCTATGCCACCGGCATCCAGGTGGTCATCGTGCCCGAGGCCAGCGAGATCGCCAGCATCGACGACATCGTCGAGGCCAACGGCACCGTGAAGATCGGCGTGCAGCAGGGCACCACCGGCGACCTGTACAGCACCTGGGACTATGAGGACGAGGGCAAGGGCGAAGTGGACCGCTACAAGAGCGGCGGCGCCGCCGTGGCCGCGCTGCAGGCCGGCAAGGTGGACTGCGTCGTGATCGACAACGAGCCCGCCAAGAACTTCGTCGCCCAGAACGAGGGCCTGAAGATCCTGGAAGCCGCCTACACCGTGGAGGACTATGCCATGGCCTTCGCCAAGGACAGCGAGGTCTACGAAGCCTTCAACGCCGCCCTGCATGAGCTGATCGAGGACGGCACCGTGCAGGCCATCATCGACAAGTACATTCCCGCCGAGGAAGCCGAATAACGCAACACGAACCATCGCGCAGGCAGGGGGGCAGCATTGCCCCCTGTTTGCGCGTTAAAAAGGGGGACTCAATTTGGCGTGGTTTGAAGACCTCAAGCGTCAGTTTGACATCAACTTCATCCAGCGCAACCGCTGGAAGTTCATCACCACGGGCCTGGGCAACACGCTGCTGATCACGTTCCTGTCGCTGCTGCTGGGCCTGCTGATCGGCATCATCATCGCCGGCGTGCGCTCCACCTACGACAAGACGGCGGACACCGCCCGGCCCACCTTCGGCCGCAGGGTGCTGGGCTTCTTCAACGGCTTTTGCAAGGTGTACCTCACCGTATTCCGCGGCACGCCCGTGGTGGTGCAGCTGATGATCATCTGCCTGGTCATCTTCGCCTGGTCGGACAACGGCGTGGCGCTGGCGTCCCTGGCCTTCGGATTGAACTCCGGCGCCTACGTGGCGGAGATCTTCCGCGGCGGCATCATGTCCATCGACAACGGCCAGTTCGAGGCCGGCCGCAGCCTGGGCTTCAATTACTTCCAGACCATGCAGCACGTGGTGCTGCCCCAGGTGTTCAAGAACGTGCTGCCGGCGCTGATGAACGAGTTTATCGCCCTTTTGAAGGAGACCTCCGTCGCCGGCTACGCGGCGGTGCGCGATCTGACCTACGGCGGCAACACCATCGCGGGCCAGACCTATAATTTCTTCATGCCGCTGATCGCCGTGGCGCTGATCTATCTGGCGCTGGTGATGGCGCTCACCTGGCTGGTGGGCAAGGTGGAGAGGAGGCTGCGCAGCAATGACCACTGATGTGCTGATTCGCGTGCAGGGCCTGGAAAAGCGCTTTGGCAAGGACATCCACGCCCTCAACGGCGTGGACACCGAGATCCGCAAGGGCGAGGTGGTGGTGGTCATCGGGCCCTCCGGCTCGGGAAAGTCCACCTTCCTGCGCTGCCTGAACCTGCTGGAGATGCCCACGTCGGGCGCCATCACCTTCGAGGGCGTGGACATCACCGACCCCAAGGTGAACATCAACCGCCACCGCCAGAAGATGGGCATGGTGTTCCAGCACTTCAACCTGTTCCCCAACATGACGGTGCTGAAGAACATGACCTGCGCGCCGGTGACGCTGCACAGGAAGACGAAGGAGGCCGCCGAGGCCACCGCCAAGCAGCTGCTGGAGCGCGTGGGCCTGCTGGACCGCGCGGGCGCCTATCCCAACCAGCTCTCCGGCGGCCAGAAGCAGCGCATTGCCATCGTGCGCGCGCTGTGCATGGAGCCGGACGTGATGTTGTTCGACGAGCCCACCTCCGCCCTGGACCCGGAGATGGTGGGCGAGGTGCTGGACGTGATGAAGCAGCTGGCCCGGGAGGGCATGACCATGGTGGTCGTTACCCACGAGATGGGCTTCGCCCGGGAGGTGGGTGACCGGGTGGTGTTCATGGACGGCGGCCGCATCATCGAGCAGGGCACGCCCGAGGACGTGTTCGAGCACCCGCAGAACGCCAGATTGCAGGAGTTCCTGGGGAAGATACTGTGATGCGCTACCAGGGGATCCTGTTCGACGCGGACGACACGCTGTTCGACTTCCAGGCGGGGAACCGCAACGCGGTGAACGCCCTGCTGGACGAGATCGGCTACCTGCACCCGGATCGCTACGACCAGTATGAGGCCGTGAACCTGGCCTGCTGGGCGGAGCTGGAGCAGGGGAGGCTGACCCAGGACGCCCTGCGCACCGAGCGCTTTCGCCGGTTTTACGCGGAGTACGGCATCGACCGCGACCCGCGGCGGGATGGCGACCGCTTCGTGGAGCTGCTGGGCGGGCAGAGCATCCTGCTGCCCCATGCCGAGGACGTGGTGCGCGAAATCGCGAGGGTGAAGCCGGTGCTGATCCTCACCAACGGCATCGCATCGGTGCAGAAGCGCCGCCTGGCGCTGTCGCCGATCCGGGACGTGATCTTGGGCGCGGTGATCTCCCAGGAGGAGGGCGCGGCCAAGCCCAACCCGAAGCTGTTCGATCGGGCGCTGAAGCGGCTGGGCATCGCCCGGGGCGCGGCGCTGATGATCGGCGACGGCATCAACAGCGACATCCGGGGCGCGAACAACGCCGGCATCGACGCCTGCTGGTACAACCCCGGCGGAAAGGCGCTGCCCGGGGACGTGCACGCGGAGTACATCATCGACGACATTCGCCAGTGCGTGGAAATCGCGCTGCGGTAGTGAAGGGACCGGATTGCCACGCCGGCTTGACGGCTTTCTCGCAATGACGCACATCGGATTCGCGATGGTCAACGTCATTGCAAGGAGAGACCATCGGGTTCGACGCGGCAATCCGGTCTTTCAAATCCTCACATACGAAGATTCCCCGCGCTTGAATCAGTGGCGCGGGGAATCGTGTTTGAAAGGGCGGCAGCAAATGGGGACCGGGGCCCTGCCCCGGGACGGCAGCAAATGGGGTTGAGCGCCCTGCGCTCAGTCCCAGGGAAATGTATATTTGCCGTCCAGGCCGATCTCGCGGCGGACGTCGTTCAGTTCGCCCTGCACGGATTCGTTGATGGGCACGCCGTCCGTGCGGCTCATGCGGATCTCGTACTCCTTCTCCCCGGCGGTGTAGATGCGCTCGGCCCCGGGCGCCTTGCGGGACGCGCGCACCTCGCGCAGGATGTCGCCGGCCTTCTTGCGGCACAGCTCCTCGCCCAGGAAGTGGTCGGTGTCGATGGCGATGAAGAAGTGGCCCAGGCGCGGCGCGCACTTGTTGCCGTTCTCGTCCACGCCGTTCAGCTGCTTGCAGAAGAAGCCGTCCTGCAGCACGGCGCACAGCATCTCAACAAACAGGGCGAAGCCGTAGCCCTTGTAGCCGCCCAGCGCCTCGCCGACGCCGCCCACGGTGACCAGCGCGGCGCTGCCTTGTCGGATGCGCTTCAGCGCCTCGCCGCCGCTGCCGGTGAAGGGCTCGCCGTCCTCGCCGATGACGGTGCCGGGGATCACGTTCTGGCCGATGCGGTCGTAGTACTCGATCTTGCCGTTCTGGGTGATGGAGGTGGCGCAGTCGAGGTTGAAGTCGAAGGGCTCGTCGGTGGGCACGCCCAAGGTGAGCGGGTTGGTGCCGAACACGCCCTCGGTGCCCCAGGTGGGCGCGACGGTGGGCCGGGCATTGGTGCCCGTCATGCCGATGCAGCCGGCCTTGGTGGCCATGGAGGTGTAATAGCCGGCGATGCCGTAGTGGCAGGAGTTGCGGGCCACCACCATGCCCATGCCGTATTCCTTGGCCTTTTGGATCGCCAGCTCCATGCTGCGATAGCCGACGACCTGGCCCATGCCGTCGTGGCCGTCCACCACGGCGGTGGTGGGGGTCTCCCTGACGATCTCAAAGTCGGTGACCGCCTTCTGCACGCCGGATTTGATGCGGTCCAGATACATGGACTTGAAGCGGTTCACGCCGTGGCTCTCGATGCCCCGGCGGTCGCTTTCCAGCAGTATGTCCGAGCAGATCGCGGCGTCGGCCTCCGGCACGCCGTACTTCACGAACGCCTCGGTGACAAAATCGGTGATGGTTTTCCAATCCACAACGCAGCTGGGCATGGCGGGATACCTCCTTGTGCGGTTTGTTTCACTGTTTACAGTATAGCAGAACGCGGCGCGGCGGGCAAGCCCAAAAGCCTTCCCCATTGGGGAAGGTGGCATTAGCTGAACTTGTGAGGCAAATGACGGATGAGGTCTTCGTCGGTGCAGCGTTGCGATTGGGGAACCGGGGGAACGATTCTTTTTGGCGGCCTGCGCTCGCTGTTCAGTGAAGCATCGCGTTCGGCACGCTGCGCCGAGCCGCTCGCTTCAATTCACGACTCGGCAGGCCGCCCCGCGATTGGGGAGCAGCGAGGGGTGTGGCAGTCCTGAATGGGGGTCCCACCAGCGCTTCGCGCCACCTCCCCGTTGAGATGGGGAGGCAGGGCGGGCGCAATGCCGTTGCCGGGCGGGCCTTACGCCTCCGTGGAGAACACCAGCACAGTCTCCTCGTCGTTGAGGCGGTACACATCGGGACGATAGGGCCCGGCGATGCTGTTCCACAGCGCCCTGGCCGGTGCATTTTTTTCGTTGTACTTGATCTCCCAGCGCCCGGGGTACGCCGCCAGTATGCGCCGCGCGGCCTCCGTCGCCAGCCCCTTCCGGCGAAAATGGGGGAAGATGGTGAACTCCGCCATCACGTGGTCGGGGGCCAGGCTCTGGTCGGGGGCCAGGCTCTGGTCAGGGGCCAGGCTCTGGTCGGTTGTCTCATTAAAGTATGAATACGGGCACAGCATGGCAAAGCCCGCCAGCCGCCCGTCCGCGTAGATCAGCAGCGCCGTGCGCTCCGGGTCGGTGAAGTACTCGTCGAAGTGGCCATAGTGCAGGTTGCCCATGTCATCCATGGGGTCATCGTAGAAGGCCGTCATCTCGTAGAGGTACTTCTGGTTGATGTTGAACAGCAGGGCCCGGTCATAGGCCGTGGCGGGTATGAGCTGCAGCATGGGCATCGCCTCGCGTTGTGTTTGTATTTGCATTATAGCACGCGCGACGGGCCGCGGCAATGGGGGAGGAAGCGCCCCCGCTGCCTGCTATTGCGCCTCTTTTGCGGTTAGTTGTTTATAATCAGTCTATATTCTTCACCTATAATGCATTTGACAACAGACGATTGCCGTGTATAATAAAATAGGATTGATGTGGCGGCGCGTCCGCCGCGGAAAGGAAGTTACCCATGCAAGCAAAAAAGACGAGCATCGGCGGCCAGGCCCTGATCGAGGGCATCATGATGCGGGGCCCGCAGAAGACGGCCATGGCGGTGCGCAACGATAAGACCAAGGAGATCATCCTGGAGGAGTACCCCACCAAGGGCGCCAACCGGGCCAGGATCTTCAAGCTGCCCTTCATCCGGGGCATCTTCAACATGATCGACAGCCTGTCCTTCGGCTACAAGTGCCTGATGCGCTCGGCGGAGCTGTCCGGCATTGAGGACGAGGAGGACGAGAAGAAGAAGGCCAAGGGCCCCAGCGCGTGGGACAGGATATTCGAGAAGCTGATGATGCCCATCGCGACGGTGCTGGCCGTGGCGCTGGCGCTGGGGCTGTTCGTGTACCTGCCCATGAAGCTTTGGACCTGGATCACCTTCTCCGCCCCCAACATCGCCCAGAACTACACCCTGCGGGCCTGCTTCGAGGGCGTGCTGAGGATACTGCTGTTCGTGGGCTACGTGTGGGCCACGTCGCTGATGAAGGACATCCGCCGCACCTATATGTACCACGGCGCAGAGCACAAGACCATCTTCTGCTATGAAAAGGGCCTGCCGCTGACGGTGGAGAACGTGCGGCCCCAGACCCGCTTCCACCCCCGCTGCGGCACGTCCTTCATGATCCTGATGCTGATCGTGGGCATCATCGTGTCCATGTTCATCCGGGTGGACAACCTGCTGCTGCGTACGGCGCTGAAGCTTTTGACGTTCCCCATCGTGGTGGGCGTGGGCTACGAGCTGATCAAGTTCGCCGGCCGACACGACAACCTGCTCACGCGGATCATCTCCGCCCCCGGCAAGGCGCTGCAGCATCTCACCACTCGCGAGCCCGACGACAGCATGATCGAGTGCGCCATCGCCGCCATGGAGAAGGTCATTCCGGGAGACGGAAGCGACAACTGGTGAGCGTGTCCCAAAGGCCTTCTCCCTTGGGGAAGGCCTTTGCATTGCCGGCAGCCTGCTCTAAACTCTTTTTCATTGGAGGTTCCCATGCCTGCCAAATCCAGGCGCCCGGCCAAAAGGCCGCCGCGCAAGATATCCTATGACAACAGCCGGGTGCGCACCCGGCTGATTCTGCTGCCCGGGCTGGCATTGGCGCTGGCACTGGTGGTGGAGCTGCTCAACCGCGGCCTGTCCCCGGCGCGGCTGTTCGCGTTCATCGGCCAGCGGCCCGTGGCCTTCCTGTTCAGCGCGCTGGTGATCCTGGCGTCGCTGACGCTGTCGGAGCTGTTCAGGCGCCGCCGGGCGGTGCTGACCACGGTGTCGCTGATCTGGGTGATCCTGGGCATCGTGGAGTACATGGTCATCAAGGAGCGCACCCAGCCATTCTGCTCGGTGGACATACTGATGCTCAAGGACGCCTTCTCGCTGATCACGGTCTATTACACCTGGACGAAGATCATCGTCATATTCACGTCCAGCTTCCTGGCCATCGCCGCGGTCATCATGATGTTCGCCCGCATGAAGCGGCGCCGGCGCTATAATTTCCCCCGGTCGCTGGCCCTGTTCGTGGGCATGGTGCTGCTGACGGCCATGGTGGCGGCGCTGGGCGTGCGCGGTGAGCTGCTGCCGGCGAAGTTTGACAGCCTGGTGGACGCCTACAACGACTATGGCTTCGTCACCTGCTTCACGTTCACCTTCGGCCGCCAGGGCATCAACCGGCCCCAGGAGTACTCCCACGAGACCGTGGCGGAGATCCTGACCGACATGGAGGAGCCGGAGGGGGACGAGCTGATCTACCCGGTGTTCGACGCCGACGACAACCTGGCCCACCCGAACATCGTGTTCGTGCAGCTGGAGTCCTTCTTCGACGTGAACACCATCAAGGGCGCGAAGTATTCCGCCGATCCCACGCCCTGGTTCAACCGCATGTGCAGCCGCTTCCCCAGCGGGGAGCTGTACGTGCCCACCATCGGCGGCGGCACCGCCAACACCGAGTTCGAGGTCATCACCGGATTGAACCTGGACTTCTTCGGTGCGGGCGAGTATCCCTACAACACCATACTGCAGAGCACTACCTGCGAGAGCATGTGCTACAACCTGCGCGAGTACGGCTATACCTCTACCGCCATGCACAACAACAGCGGTTCCTTCTACAGCCGCAACATCGTCTATCCCAACGAGGGCTTCGACCGCTTCGTGTCCCTGGAGTACATGGAGGACGTGAAGTATACGTCCCTGGGCTGGGCGAAGGACGCCGTGCTGACGGACGAGATTCTGGAGGCGCTGAAAAGCACCGACAGCCGCGACATGGTGTTCTGCATTGCCGTGGAGACCCATGGCAAGTATGCCGAGACCTACGAGCCCGAGGCGGGGGACATCGAGGTGCTTTCCCTGCCGGAGAGCATCCCGCTGGCGCCGTTCCAGAACTTCGTCAACGCCCTGCCGGGCACGGACGAATTTTTGAAGAAGCTGACTCTGGCACTGTTGAAGTTCAACGAGCCCACCGTCGTGGTGGCCTACGGCGACCACCTGCCCGCGCTGGAGCTGGAGAACGACCTGCTGACCACCGGCAGCATCTACGCCAGCCGCTATGTGATCTGGAACAACTTCGGCGGCACTTTTGAGGCCCCGGACCTGCAGGCCTACCGGCTGAACGCCAATGTGCTGAAGCAGCTGGGCTTCTCCGGCGGCGTGGTGACCAAACTGCACCAGTCCTGCGATGCCGGAGAGACGGGGGAGGAGTACCTGGGCAAGCTGGAGATGCTGGAATACGACATGCTCTACGGCGACAGGGAGGCCTTCGAGGGCAAGTTCCCCTACGAGCGCACCGACATGACCATGGGCAGCAGGCAGATCGAGATCACCGACGCCCTGTGGGAGTATCACCGGCTGCTGGTCACCGGAGAGCACTTCACCGAGTTCAGCAAGGTGGTCGTGGGCGACCAGGTGCTGGAGACGGTGTACGTGGATCCCCAGCATCTGGTCGTGCCCATGGAGGATCCCACCGCCCTGAACGAAAACGGCTTCTGCGTCGCCCAGATCGGCAAGGACGGCGGCGAGCTGAGCCGGACCGGAGAGTTCCGGGTGGAAGGGGAGTAAATGCCTTGGGGCGGCGCAATGCCGAAAAAATACCGTTCCCCGGTTCCCTTTCCGAATCTGTTTCAGAAGGGGACCCGAGGAACGGTTCTTTTTTGGCGGCCTGCGCTCGCTGTTCAGTGAAGCATCGCGTTCGGCACCCTGCGCCGAGCCGCTCGCTTCAATTCACGACTCGGCAGGCCGCCGCTGAATGGGGGAGCAACGAGGGAGGTAGAATTCCTGCAAGGGGGGTGTCGCGCCGCCCCTATTCCATCCGCTTCAGTCGCTCCTCCACATCCTCCCGCGTCCAGGTGCCTCTGGTGCCGACGTGCTCCACGCACAGGGACGCGGCGGCGTTGGCGAAGCGGCCGCAGTCGACGAAGGCACGGCCCTCGGCGAGCGCGGCGATGAAGGCCGCGGCGAAGGTGTCGCCCGCGCCGGTGGTGTCCACGGGCACGATGCCGGGCACGGCGGGGATGCGATGGCGCTCCGCTGCGCTGGCCAGCAGGCAGCCCGCGCCGCCCAGCTTGATGACCGCGTGCCCCACGCCCGCCTCCAGCAGCGCGTCGGCCATGGCGTCCGGGTCGCTCTCGCCAGTGAGGGCTGCGGCTTCGCCCTCGTTCGGGAAGAAGTAGTCCAGTCGGGACAGGGCCGGGCCGGCCTCCCGGAGCGTCTCGCCACGCTTGGGCCGGGTGGTGTCGGCGCAGAGGGTCATGCCCCGCGCCTTCAGCCGGTCGAACAGGGCGGCCGTATCCTCCAGCGTCAGAAGCGGCGACACGAACATGCTCGCCAGGCAGGCGATCTTCACGCCCGCAAACGCCGGGGATTCCAGCGCGGGCAGTATGTCCGGGAGGCCCAATTGGCGCAGGCTGCCGCTTGCGCTGGTGATGAACCGGCGCTCGCCGCGCCCGTCCACCAACACGATGTTGATTCCGGTGTCCAGCCCGGGTACGCGCCTGACGCCGCCTGCGTCCACGCCCGCGTCCCGGAGCGTTTTCAGTATGAAATCGCCGGGCACGTCCTCGCCGACGACACTCACCAGCAGGGGCCTTGCACCCAGCCGGGAGAGCGCCAGTGCCTCGTTCAGCGCGTCGCCGCCGGGGGCCATGGCGATGCGGGAGAGGGGCGTGGAGTGGGCGTCAAACACCGCCGCGCTCACCGGTGCCAGCGGGATGTCCACGATCGCGGCGCCGATGACAGCCACTTCAGGAAAATCAAACATATTTGCTTCCTCAGTCCTGCGGCCTGCGATAGAACCGGCCGGTGAGGGAGTCGGTGCGCTGGATGTTGATGAAGGCGTGGGGGTCCACCTGGCGCACGTCGTGCACCACGCGCCGGATGTCGTCGCCGGACAGCACGGTGTAGATCATGCTGCGGGGCTCGTTGCGGTACAGGCCGATGCCCTTGAACAGCGTGGCCGCGTGGTGGGTGGTGTCGCGGATGATGGCGTAGACCGGCTCGGGCTGGTCGGTGACGATCCAGAGGGTGCGGTGCTGGTAGCGCTGGAACAGCGTGTGCAGCGCCTGGGTGGTGCAGAACTGGAAGATCATGGAGTACAGCGCCCGCTCCCAGCCGAACAGCAGCCCCGCCGCCGTCAGCATCACCACGTTGCCGCCCAGGATGATGTTGAAGGCATCCTTGCCGCTCTTCTCGGCCAGGTAGATGCTGATGAAGTCGGTGCCGCCGGTGCTGGCGTCGGCCCGCAGGCACAGCGAAATTGCCAGCCCGTTCACCAGCCCGCCGAACACGCTGCACAGCAGCGGGTCCTGGGAGAAGGCATAGACAGGAATCAGGTCGGTAAGCACGCTGCTGACGGCCACCGCCAGCATGGACAGCACCGCGAACCGCTTGCCGATGTAGCGGAAGCACAGCGCCGCGGCGATGAAGTTCAGCGTCAGGCTGAACAGCGAGTAGGGCGGCGTGAAGCCCAGGAAGCGCGTGCAGCACTCCTGGATCAGCAGCGAAAGCCCGGTGAAACCGCCGGGGAACAGGCCCGCGGGGCGGGCAAAGCACACCAGGCCCAGGGCGTAGAGCGCCGCGCCGATCAAAATCAGCAGGATCCGGTACCAAATGGGGCGCTGTCTGGGAGGCATGGGATCACAACCCTTCTTTCAGAGTAACCTAAGGTACATCCAGTCTCTCTCATTTTATTACTTCCCTGAAAAATACGCAAGGTCTTTTCTTTTTCATTACATTATGCTATAATGGTTTATCCTTTATGTGCGCGACAGGCGCCAGGGGGGATTTGGTTTCCGACCCGGAGGTTTAATCTATGTCTGTACATTTGAGAGAGCTTGAGCAGGAACAGGCCTATACCGTCAAAGTGCAGCAGCTGCTGCTGGCGCTGATCGAGCGGGCCCAGGTCATCTCCAACGACCACCTGCAATCCATACAGGCCATCGTGGCCGACGCCTGGGAGGACCTGCGCGTGAAGCCTACGGCCCTGTCCGAGGAGGACCTGGAGCAGCTGTCCACCGAGGTGGACCGCTTTGTGGTGCGCCGCCAGTTTGCCGACAGCATGGCCCAGCGCTCGCGCCGCATGCTGATGAACCCCTTCTTCGCCCGAGTGGATTTCATCGAAAAGGGCGAGGAGAAGGTTGAAAAGATCGTCATCGGCCTCTACAGCCTAAAGGACGAGAAGGGCGAGCTGCTGGTGCACGACTGGCGCGCGCCGGTGTGCAGCCTTTACTATGACGCCACACCCGGCGAGGCCCGGTACGACAGCCCCTCCGGCGAGATCTGGGGCCAGCTGACGCTGAAGCGCCAGTACCGCATGGAGGACGGGCGGCTGAAGTACTATGTGGACACTCAGCTGAACATCGACGACGTCATGCTGCTGGACATCCTCTCCGGGGCCACCAGTCGCCACATGCGCCAGATCGTGGCCACCATCCAGACCGAGCAGAACGCCGCCATCCGCCGCGAGGACGCGAAGGTGCTCTGTGTGGTGGGCGGCGCGGGCAGCGGCAAGACCAGCGTGGCCATGCACCGGGCGGCCTACCTGATGTACCGCCGGAGGGACGTGCTGGACGCCAGCAAGATCACCATCCTCTCGCCCAGCACCGCCTTTTCCGAGTACGTGTCCGGCGTGCTGCCGGAGCTGGGGGAGGAGAACATCCGCGCCCGCACGCTGCGGGAGGTGGTGGAGGAGGTGCTGGGCAAGAAGGTGGAAAAGCCCTATCACCAGCTGGAGGCCCTGCTGGACGGGGCAAGCGAGCTGCGCCGCCAGTCCGTGCGCTACAAGGGCGGGGCGGAGTTCCTCAGCCAGCTCAAGCGCTTCGCCGATGATTTTTCCGCCTACGGGCCCAGCTTCCAGGACGTGAAGCTGGACGACCAGGTGCTGATCCGCCGGGACGAGCTGGCCAGGATGTACAAAAACGAGCTGTCCTTGCTCACGCCCGCGCAGAAGCTGACGCGCATGGCGGGCACGCTGCAGACCCGGCTGTCCGGCTGGGAGGAACGGCTGTACAAGCAGTATGAGAAGAGCTTTTCCGGCAAGTACAGCCAGCGGGAGCTGCGGCAGATGAGCAACATGGCCGTGGCCCAGCGGCTTCAGCCCGTGCGCGCCCAGCTGCGGGGCATGCTGGAATTGAAGGGCGGCGCGCTGCTGTCCCGGGCGCTGCGCGCCGCCCCGAAGGCCCTGGCCGACGCCTACCGGGACAACAAGGCCGCCGGGATCACCTGGTGGGAGGACGCCGTGGCCGAGGCCTACCTGATGGTGCGGCTGGGCTTTGCCGCGCCAGACAAGATGATCTACCACCTGCTGGTGGACGAGGCCCAGGACTATCCCGACGTGGCGCTGGCCATGCTGGGGGCCTACTATCCCAACGCCGCCGTCACGCTGCTGGGCGATCCCAAGCAGCGCACCACGCCGGGCATGGAGCCCTGCGACCCGGCGCGCTGGGGAGCCAGCCTGGGCGCGGCGGACGCGCCGCTGATGCCCTTGACGAAGTGCTATCGCTCCACGCTGCCCATCGCCCAGCTGTGCAACCGCATCCTGCCGGACGGCGAGCAGCTGCAGCCCTTCGGCCGGGAGGGGGAGGCGCCCCTGGTGGCCCAGTATTCCGAGGCGCTGCTGAGGAAGACCCTTTCCGACTTCCGCGCCGCGGGGCACAAGTCCATCGCCGTCATCACCCGCAGCCAGGCCCAGGCGGACTCCCTGTCCACGAAGCTGGACAACGTCTACCGGCTGGACGGCGGCGAGGCGGACCTCAACTACGAGGCCGGGGACAACGTAGTGGCCTGCTACCACCTGACCAAGGGCATGGAGTTCGACGCCGTGATCGTGGTCTGGCCGGACGTGGCCCTGACCGACGGCGAGCGGCGCAGGCTCTATACCGCCGCCTCCCGGGCGCTGCACGCCGCGGCGCTGCTGGGGGGAGGGGGACTGATTAAGGAGCTGTCAATGAATGGTGATTAGTGGACGGTACCATCACTGACCGCTAAAACGGAGCTATATATGCAATACGACGCTTTGATCGTCGGCGGCGGGGCCTCGGGCCTGATGGCCGCCTGCGCGCTGGCACGGAGGGGACGGCACGTTGTTCTGCTGGAAAGACAGAATCGCGTGGGCCGGAAGCTGCTCTCAACCGGCAACGGGCGCTGCAACCTCACCAACCTGAACGCCTCGGCGGGGGACTATCACGGCTCCCGGCAGGCGGCCCGCGCCGCGCTGAAGGCCTGGCCGCCAAATCGGGTGATGGACCTCTTCGGCGAGCTGGGCATCCCCTGCCGTGCGGACGAAGCGGGCCGGGTCTATCCCATGAGCAACCATGCGGCCTCGGTGCTGGACGCGCTGCGGCTGTGCTGCGACGAGCACGGCGTGGACACCCGGACGGACTTCGCCGTGGCGGCGCTGAAAAAGGTTGGCGGCGGATTCGAGGCCGTGCCGGCGGACGGGCAGGCGGTGCGCGCAAGGCTCGCGCTGGTTTGCACTGGCGGGCTGGCCGCGCCCAAGCTGGGGGCCTGCGGCGACGGCTACAGGCTGCTGGAGGGCCTCGGGCATGCCATATCGCCCCGGTTCCCGGCCATCGCGGCCCTCAAGACGCCGCCGGAGGCCGTGCGCGGCCTGAAGGGCATCCGCGCCGAGGGCGGAATCGCGCTGCTCGTGAACGGCGAGATTGTGCGCGAGGAAGCCGGGGAGCTGCTGTTCAGCGAGACGGGCGTTTCCGGCATCGCCGCCATGCAGCTGGCCCGGCAGGCCAATGAGGCGCTGCGTGCCGGGAAGCATTGCACGGTTCGGATGGACTTCATGCCCGGGATCGATGCCCGCGCGGCGCTGAAAGCCCGGGCAGACAAACTGCCCCTGCGCCGAATGGAGGACTTTTTGAGCGGCATCGTGCCCAAGCGGCTGGGTCAGACGCTGGCGAAGGCCGCGGGACTGGACATGGCCCTGCCTGCCGGAGAGCTGAAGCCGGCGCAGATCGACGCGCTGGCGGCAGTGCTGAACGGCTGGACGCTGCCCGTCACCGCCACGCTGGGCTTCGATCAGGCCCAGGTGACCGCCGGCGGCGCGGCGCTGCAGGGCTTCGACATCCGCACCATGCAGTCGCTGCGCTGCCCGGGGCTGTTCGCCGCGGGCGAGTTGCTGGACGTGGACGGCGACTGCGGCGGCTTCAACCTGCAATGGGCCTGGAGCAGCGCGCTGATCGCGACCGAGGCGATGGACGCGCTTCTGTAAAATATCTGTGTCCACCCATCCTGTCCCCCTTCAGGGGCGTCATTATTATAGACGCTGTTGAAGGGGGAAGTTTTATGCTCCGGAAGATTGCTTTATTGCTTGTCGTCGTCTGCCTGACCGCCGCCGCCCAGGCCGAGGGCAGCCAGCTGCTGACCCTGCCGGGGGACGGGTGGGTCGACGCGCTGTTCACCGATGGCGAGACGCTGTACATCCTGGGCAAGGGGCTGTCCACATGGCGGGCGGGCGACGACGCGCCTGTGTCCTGGGAGGACAGGATCGACCTGCCCGGCCCGGAGGACGGGGATGGGGACGGCTTCAGCTGGCGCAACGCCTTTGAAGGGCTGACCCTGTTCATGGACGGGGAGACGCTCCGGGGCGGGCGGCTGCTGACGGACGAGGGCGGCGAGGCCGAGGCCCTGCAACTGTGCGACGTCGTCCTGACCGACGCCGGGGCCGCGGAGGCGCGGAACGTCCAGACCCTGAACGCCCCCGCCGCCATCCGGGACAGCGGGCTCACCGGTATCTCCAACCTGTGCGTCCACGGCGGCGCGCTCTACCTGCTGGGCTACGGCAGCGAGGGCATGGTGCTCTGCGCCGTGGACGCCGCCGACCCGAAATCCGCGCGGGCGCAGGCGCTGGACTGGGATGATTATCACCTGCTGGCCGCCCCGGACGGGCCGATCCTGGTGAAGGAGGGCTTCGACGCGGGGACAAAGCTCTTCCGCGTGGGCGCGGACGGGAGCCTCGACGCGCTGTGCGACCTGCCGCCCTTCACCGGCGGCGTGGCCGTCGATCCCGTCACCGGCGATGTCTTCGCCGAGCTGGACGGCCGCGTCCGCCCTGTCGATCTTGAAAGCGGTGAACTGGGCGAGGCGGTGTCGGCGCTGCCGCTGGACGAGCGCGGCACGGCAGCGCTGGGCGGCGGGACGCGCTATGCCGCCGTCATGCATGACAGCGTGGCCGTGATGAGCACGGAAGGAGTGTTAGACGAGAACGGCGTGCTGTGCTGGACCGCGTCCTTCAACGCCCCGTGGCTGGAGGAGGCGCTGCTGGCCTTCTCAGTCGCGCACCCGGAACTGGCGCTGGCGCGGGTGAACGCCCCGCTGGAGGAGGCGCTGAACGGCATGCTGACCCAGAGCCGGGACGTGGACATCTACATCACGGACACCGGCGAGGGCGCGGCGGCCTACGGGGCGCTGCTGGAACGGGGCTACATGCTGCCGCTGGAGCGGGAATCCCTCAGGGCGTTCGGCGAGCGCATGTACCCCGGCATCCGGCGGGACACGTTCTCCGGCGGAGCGCTCTGTGCCCTGCCCGTGTACCTGTTCGGCAGGGGCATGGGCATGAGCGAAGCGCTGCTTGCTCGGCTGGGGCTTTCGATTTCGGACGTGCCGAGGGACTGGATGGGCTTTCTCACCTTCCTGGAGGAGGAGATCCGGCCGAGGCTCGGCCAGCTCGGCCCGGACGCGTCCTTCACCTATGCCGACCTGACTGCCGAGGGCTTCCGCTACAACCTGAGGATGGAGGTCCTCAACGCCTGGGTGGACTGCGCCGCGCTGGCGGGCGTCGCGCCAGACTACGGCGACGAACGGCTGGCCGCGCTGCTGGAGAAGGTGGACGGGATGGACTTCACCGCCTTCGGCCTGCCGGAGAAAGCGGCGACGGAGGACGGGGAGGACGGTTTTTTCAGCGGCCACGGCTACAGCTGGGGAAGTGGGGACAAGGTGCTCGTCCAGCTCGACACGCCCTACGACTTTGACGGAGACGGGGTCGACGGCACGCCGCTGCTGCTGGGCTTCGGGGACGATCTGCCCGGCGCGATGGCCTTCAGCGCCACGGCCGCCTTTGTCAATCCCTACAGCGCTCACCCGGACGCGGCGCTGGACCTGATGGAATTGCTGCTTAAGCGCCTGCCCATGGAGACGCAATACCTGCTCTGCCCGGATCTGACGGAGCCGTTGCTCCAGCCGAATTACGAAGAGGTGAAGGCCTATCACGAGCAGATGCTGGCGGACCTCCGCGCCCGGCTGGAGGCCGCCGAGGCGAAGGATGTACAGGCGCTGGAGGAGGAGATCGCCGTCATGGAGCAGGATTTGGAGGAATACGAGCGCACCGGCAAGTGGCTGATCGCGCCGGAAAAGCTGGAATGGTACCGCGCCCACGGCGAACAGGTGTGCATCCAGGCCCCCAGCTGGTTCGAAAAGGACACCTCCGGCGAGGCCTGGCAGCTGCTGGGCCAGTATAGCGACGGCCTGATCCCCGCCCGCCAGTTTCTCGCCGCTGTGGCGCAGAAGGCGCGGATGATGGCGCTGGAGGGGGAATGAGGATAGACTGCCGGAATGATGCAGTCCGCCCCTTTTCCCCTTGACATAACCCCGCGCAGTTTTATACAATATTGTACGAAATTGACAGCAAGGGAAGGTCTTGCATGAGAATACGAATCACCCAGCTTCGGCAGAGGCTGGACGACTGGCAGCTGCCGGTGGAGGAGCTGGCGGCGCGGGCGCTGCGCGCGAAGCGGGAGGACATCCTGTGGGCACGGCTGGCGAGAAAGTCCGTGGACGCCCGGGACAAGGGCGACGTGCACTTCACGCTGACGCTGGACGTGGAAACCGCCCGGCCAGTGCGCCTGCCCAGGAACGCGGAGGAGGTGGGGGAGGCGACAGGCGCGGCCTCATGTAGGGGCGGCGTTGCGCCGCCCGCCCGTAAAACAGATGGGTCGCGCATGGCGGGTGCCGCAGACCGCACCGCGCACGAGATGGCGCCCCTACAGGGGGATATTGCAAATCGCCAGGGCAGGCTTCCGGCGCTGGAATCAGTGGCGCCGGGAGCCGATGCCAGAAAGGCGGCAGCGAGTGGGGTTGAGCGCCCAGCGCTCAGCGCGGCAGCGAATGGGGTTGAGCGCCCTGTGTCCAGCGTTACAGGGAATCCCGCTTCCGCAGATTCTTCGCGCTGGAATCAGTGGCGCGAAGAATCGCCGTCTGAAAGCGCGGCAGCAAATGGGTGTGGGCCCTGCCCACTGGTCGTCGGGATGGGCCCGGCGGGACTGTTCGCGGCGCTGACGCTGGCAAGGGCGGGGCTCAATCCCGTGGTGGTGGAGCGGGGCAAGTGCGTTCAGGAGCGGGATCAGGACGTAAGCGCCTTCTGGCGCGGCGGCCCCTTCAATCCAGAAAGCAACGTGCAGTTCGGCGAAGGCGGCGCGGGCACGTTCTCCGACGGCAAGCTGAACAGCGGCATCAAGGACAGGCGCTGCCGGGCGGTGCTGGAGGAGATGCACCGCGCGGGCGCACCGGAGAGCATCCTCTGGCAGGCCAAGCCCCACGTGGGCACCGACCGCCTGAAGGCCATGGTGAAGAACCTGCGCGAGGAGATCATCGCCCTGGGCGGCGACGTGCGCTTTCAGACCCGGCTGACCGGGCTGGTCGTGGAGGACGGCCATGTCACCGGCGCGAGGCTCACCGGTCCGGAGGGGGAGTACGCCCTTCCAACGGACGCCGTGATCCTCGCCGTGGGCCACAGCGCCAGGGACACCTTCGAGATGGTGCATGAAACCGGCGCGGCCATGTCCCGCAAGCCCTTCGCCATCGGCGCGCGCATCGAACACAGGCAGGCTGCGATCAACCGCGCCCAGTACGGCCCCGCGGCGGGCCATCCCGCGCTGGGCGCCGCCGATTACAAGCTGGCGGTGCACCTGCCGGACGGAAGATCGGTCTATACCTTCTGCATGTGCCCCGGCGGCCAGGTGGTCGCCGCCGCCAGCGAGGAAGGCGGCGTGGTGGTGAACGGCATGAGCCTCTACGCCCGGGATGGCGAGAACGCCAACAGCGCGCTGCTGGTGAACGTGCTGCCGGAGGACTTCGGCGGCGAGGGAGCGCTGGCGGGCGTGGAATTCCAGCGAAGGTGGGAGCGCGCCGCCTTCGAGGCCGGCGGCGGTGACTACCGCGCCCCGGCCCAGCGGGTGGGCGACTTTTTACAGAAGCGCGACAGCACCGGCCCCGGCAGTGTGAAGCCCAGCTATCGCCCCGGCGTGAAGTGGGGGAGCCTCGACGGGTGCCTTCCCGGGTTTGTCACGGGCAGCATGCGCCAGGCGCTGCCGCTGCTGGACAAAAAGCTGCACGGCTTTGCCGACCCCGACGCGGTGCTCACCGGCGTGGAGACCCGCTCGTCCTCGCCCGTGCGCATCGAGCGCGACGAGGGCTGCCAGTCCAACATCCGCGGCCTGTACCCCTGCGGCGAGGGCGCGGGTTATGCCGGGGGCATCATGTCCGCCGCCGTGGACGGGATCAGGTGCGCGGAAGCGGTGATTGATGAGAGTTTAGAGTTTAGAGTGAAGAGTTAAGAAAGTGGCGCTCACCATTCCAAATTCTTGAGAAATATTACGTCAGGACAGGAACGTCAACATGAATTCAACTTCCATTCCCTTCGCCGCCGCCCTGTTTGACCTGGACGGCACGCTGCTGGACAGCGGCTATGTCTGGCGCGACGTGGACGCGCGGTTCTTCGCGGCCCGCGGCATCGAGATCGACCACGCCGACTACGCCCGCGCCGTGCAGGGCATGAGCTTCCGCGAGGCCGCCGTCTATACCATAAAGCGCTTCGGTCTGGCGGAGTCCGTGGAGGCCGTCATGGACGAATGGATGCGCATGACGGGGGAGGAGTATGCCCTGCGGGTGCCGTTGAAGCGCGGCGCGCGGGACTACCTGCGCTTTTTGAGGCGCAGCGGCGTGAAGCTGGCGGTGGTGACTGCCAACCGACCGGAGCTGTTCATGCCCGCGCTGGAGCACACGGGCGTCCGGGAGCTGTTCGACGCCTTCTGCACCTGTGCCGAGGTGGGGGACACCTCCAAGGCCGACGGCGCGCTGTACCGGCTGGCCGCGGAGCGCCTGGGCGTGGATGAGGCGGACTGCGCCGTGTTCGAGGACGTGCTGGAGGGGATCAAGGGCGCGAAGAAGTGCGGCATGCGGGCCTATGCCGTGCGGGACGCCGCCGCCGAGCACAGCCGGGAGGCCATCGACGCCCTGGCGGACGGAGCCATCGACGACTTTGCCGACATGTGCCGCTACAACGCCTTCGACGAGACGCCCCGCCGCTGCGCGATCTTCACCGCCCGCTGCGACGGCGACCCCGCCCGCGCCTATGCGCCGAGGACCGGCGATTACATCCTCTGCGCCGACGGCGGCTGGCTGCTGGCCAGGAAGCTGGGTGTGAAGCCCGATTTGGTGATCGGCGACTTCGACTCCTCTGATGAACCCGCGGGCGAGGCCACCCGGCGCGTGCCCGCGGAGAAGGACGACTCGGACACTATGCTGTGCCTGAAGCGGGGCCTGGCCATGGGCTTTGACGATTTCCTGATCGTGGGCGGCTTCGGCGGGCGGGTGGACCACACGCTGGCCAATTTCCAGGCGCTCCACTATGCCGCGCGGCGCGGCGTTCGCGCCGAGATGAGCGACGGCGAGAGCTGGGCGACGGTCGTCGTGGACGGCGCGCTGAGCGTGCCTCGGGACATCACCGGCCACGGCGCGCGGGATGTGAAGCTGTCCGTGTTCGCGCTGAGTGACGTGTGCCGGGGCGCCACGATCCGCGGCGCGAAGTGGACGCTGGAAAACGCCGCCCTCACCAATGCCTTCCCCTTGGGGCTGAGCAACGAGTTCGCCGCCCCCGAGGCGGAGATTTCCGTTGAAGAGGGCGCGCTGCTGGTCGTCGTATGCGGGGCGTAGGCGGCGTGCGCTGCAAGGGCCGGGGCAAAGCCCCGGCCCTTGCTTTGTCTTGCGTTCAACCCTGCGAGGTGCTATAATAATCTTAATATGGGAGAATGTACCCGCGAGGAGGGATGACCGTGTATCTGAAGTTGAACGGCATCGAGATGTGCTGCACCGGCGAGGAAAAGTGGGGCGACCTGCTGAGCAGGCTGCCGGACGGCGGCGCAGGGGCGCTGGGCGTGCTGGTGGGCGGCAGGACCGAGAGCCTGAACGACACCGTGGAGGAATACGCCTATGCCCGCGTACTGACCTACGCCGACGAGGAAGGACGGCGCATCTACGAGCGCTCGCTGCAGTTCCTGTTCCTCACGGCGGCCCACCGGCTGTACCCCGGCGAGCGGGTGCGCATCCGCCATTCCTTCGCCCAGGGGCTTTACATCGACCTGCCGGGCGTGCGCGTGAAGAAGGAGGTCGTGGAAAAGCTGGCCGAGCAGATGCGCGCGCTGGTGGCCGAGGACAGGCCCATCGAACGGCTGAGCGTGTCCACCGAGCACGCCCAGGAGTACTTCGCCCGCACGGGCCAGACCGACCGGCTGCGCATACTGGGCTATCGCCAGTTCAGCCACTTCACCCTCTATCGCATCGACGGCCTGGAGGACTACTTCTACGGCGAGATGGCCACCCACACGGGCCAGCTTTCCGTGTTCGACCTGAAGGCCTGCGGCGAGGGGATCCTGCTGCAGATGCCGGACGTGAACAACCCGGCGAAGGCCGCGCCGTACGTGAAGCTGCCGCACCTGCTGCATACCTACAACGAGGCCGCCGAGTGGCACGCGATACTGAACTGCGAAAACGCCGCCGATCTGAACGACATGGTGGTCAACCGCAAGCTGCGGGAGTTCATCCGCGTGAACGAGGCCCTGCAGGAGCGCAAGATCGAGCAGATCGCCGACCAGTTCATTCAGTCCGGCGCGCTGCTGCTGCTGATCGCCGGGCCGTCTTCCTCGGGAAAGACCACCTTCTCCCACCGGCTTAGAATCGCGCTGCGCACCCAGGGGCTGCGGCCCGTGAAGGTGTCGCTGGACGACTACTACCTGGACCGGGACAGCATCCCCCGGGAGCCGGACGGCTCCATCGACCTGGAACGCATCGAGACGCTGGACATTGAGCTGCTTTGCGACCACCTGGTGCGGCTGCTGCGGGGCGAGGCGGTGGAGGTGCCGGAGTTCGACTTCAAGGAGGGCAAGCGCCTGCCCCACACCCACACCTTCCAGGTGGAGCCGGCCCAGCCCATGATCATCGAGGGCATCCACGGCCTGAACCCCCGGCTGACGGCCACGATCCCGGACAGCCTGAAGTTCAAGGTGTACATCAGCCCGCTGACCATGCTGAACCTGGACGACCACAACCGCATCCGCACCACCGATGCGCGGCTGCTGCGGCGCATCGTGCGGGACAACCTGTTCCGCGGCACCAAGCCGGAGGAGACCATGGCCATGTGGGCCTCCGTGCGCCGGGGCGAGGAGAAGTACATCTTCCCCTTCCAGGAGAAGGCCGACGCCATGTTCAACTCCGCGCTGACCTACGAGCTGTGCATCATGAAGAAGTACGCCTACCCGCAGCTGCTGGCCGTGAAGCCCAGCAGCCCCCACTACACCATGGCCCGCCGCCTGGTGAAGTTCCTGAACTACATCCAGACCGCCGACGTGGAGGACGAGATCCCCGTGAACTCCATCCTGCGGGAGTTCATCGGCGGGTGCTGCTTCTATAAGGATGAGGATTAAAGCAAAGAGTTCAGAGCTTTGGGTTCAGTTTGAATGGCTCCATCATTCGGTTGATTCGTTCCTTCGCGGGAACGCACGGATGGCATTTCGCTGGGCATCTGGCGCGGCTGACCTTATCTTGGCTATCAACTCTTGTCTCCAAACTCTCGGACAATCGGTATGATTTCCTCTCCTTGTGGCAATAATATCCGTCGCAAGGAGGTATGCAATGATGAACATTCGCAAAATCATTCCGGTGATCCTGATCCTGGCGGTGGCCGGCGCGGTGCTGGTCGCCTGCATGAACAACGACGCGGCCAATGTGCAGCCCGAGCCCACGGCCAACTACTACCCGAACGCCACCATGGGCGCCACGGATATGTCCGGCGCGAACAACGCCAACAATGCCAACGGCACGGCCAACAACGCCAATGGCGCGGCCGACAACGCAAGCGGCGCCACCAACGCCGGCAACACCACCGCCACCACCGACGGCGCGCTCAATCCCTTCGACTGGGCCAACGGCGCGGCGGACATCGAGAAGGCCATCGCCGGCATCAGCGAGATCGCCGACGCCCGCGTGGTGGTCACCAACACCACCGCCCTGGTGGGCGTGAAGTTCGACAACGCCTACAAGGGCGAGCTCACCGAGCGCATCCGCGAGATGGTGGCCGCCGAGGTGCTGAAGGCGGACAAGGCCATCCAGACCGTGGCCGTCACCAGCGCCGCGGAGGACGTGAAGAAGGTCTACGACCTGTCCGACAGGATCCGCTCCGGCCGCACCGCCGACGAGCTGAGCGCCGAGATCAATTCGATCGTCAGGAACGCGACGACCTTACGGTAATGAGAAATGAGGAGTGAGGAATGAGGAATGAAGAATGCGGCTCGCGTCAGAGGCTATTAATTCCTAATTCCTCATTCCTAATTCCTAATTAATCAAGGAGCCATTATGTTTGCACATCTCCATCTACATACCGAATACTCCCTCCTGGACGGCGCGTGCCGGATCGGGCCGCTGATGCAGCGCCTGAAGGAACTGGGCATGACCTCCTGCGCGGTGACCGACCACGGCGTGATGTACGGCGTGGTGGATTTCTATCGCGCCGCCAAGGACGCCGGCATCCACCCGGTCATCGGCTGCGAGGTGTACGTGTGCCAGGACATGGACAACAAGACCAGCAACACCCGGGACTACAGCCACCTGATATTGCTGTGCGAGAACGAGACCGGCTACAAAAACCTGTCCCGGATGGTCAGCCAGGGCTTCACCCGCGGCTATTACTACAGGCCCCGCATCGACTACAGGCTGCTGGAAGAGCACCACGAGGGCCTGATCGCCCTGTCCGCCTGCCTGTCCGGCGACCTGCCCAAGCTGCTGCTGGACGGCCGGGAGAACGAGGCCCGGGCCATGGCCCGCAAGTACCTGGACATCTTCGGCAGGGACAACTTCTTCATCGAGCTGCAGGACCACGGCCTGCCGGACCAGCGCGCCGTGAACCCCCGGCTGGTGAAGCTGGCCAGGGAGATGGACATCCCCCTGGTGTGCACCAACGACTGCCACTACCTGACCCGTGAGGACGCCGCGGCCCAGGAGGTGCTGCTGTGCATCCAGACCGGCAAGACCCTGTCCGACGAGAACCGCATGCGCATGGACACCGACCAGATGTACGTGAAGTCGGAGGCGGAAATGCGCGCGCTGTTCCCGAATTTCGCCGATGCCATCGAGCGCACGGAGCAGATCGCCCGGCGCTGCCATGTGGACTTCGACTTCTCCACCACCCATCTGCCCGCCTTCCCGCTGCCGGAGGGGGAGACCAACAAGGGCTACCTGCGCAAGCTGTGCGAGGCGGGCCTCATGCGCAAGTACGGCCCCGAACGCCAGGACGCCCGGGAGCGCATGGAGTATGAGCTGGGCGTGATCGAAAGCATGGGCTATGTGGATTATTTCCTGATCGTGTGGGACTTTATCCACTATGCCAAGACCCATGGCGTGGGCGTCGGCCCCGGGCGTGGCAGCGGCGCGGGCAGCATTGTGGCCTACGCGCTGGATATCACCGAGATCGACCCGCTGAAGTATGCGCTGGTGTTCGAGCGCTTCCTGAACCCGGAGCGCGTGTCCATGCCCGATATCGACTGCGATTTCGACTATGAGCGCCGGGGCCAGGTGATCGACTACGTGCGCCGACGCTACGGCGCGGACCATGTGGCCCAGATCATCACCTTCGGCACCATGGCGGCCCGTGCGGTGATCCGCGACGTGGGCCGGGTGATGGACATGAGCTACCAGGAGGTGGACGCCATCGCCAAGATGGTTCCCTTCGAGCTGAACATGACGCTGGAGAAGGCGCTGAAGATGAACGCCGAGCTGCGGGGCGCCTATGAGAAGGACGAGGGCGTGCACCGGCTGATCGACATGGCCCGCCGCCTGGAGGGCATGCCCCGCAACGCCTCCACCCACGCCGCCGGCGTGCTGATCACGGCCAAGCCGGTGGTGGACTACTGTCCGCTGCAGACCAACGACGACGTGATCACCACCCAGTTCCCCATGGGCACGGTGGAGGCGCTGGGCCTCTTGAAGATGGACTTCCTGGGCCTGCGCACGTTGAACGTCATCATGGACACCATCGAGATGGCCCGGGACCGCCTGGGGCCTGACTTCAAAAGCGAAGACATCCCCATGGACGAGCCGGGGGTCTATCAGATGATCTCAGACGGAGACACCACCGGCATCTTCCAGCTGGAGTCCAGCGGCATGACCCAGTTCCTGACCCAGATGAAGCCCTCCAGCTTCGAGGACATCATCGCCGCCATATCGCTGTACCGCCCCGGGCCGATGGAGTCCATCCCCCGGTATGTGGCGGGCAAGCAGAACCCGGACAGCGTGTCCTATCTGACGCCCCAGCTGAAGCCCATCCTGGACGTGACCTACGGCTGCATGGTGTACCAGGAGCAGGTGATGCAGATCGTGCGCGACCTGGCGGGCTACTCCATGGGCCGGAGCGACCTGGTGCGAAGGGCCATGTCCAAGAAGAAGCACGACGTGATGGCCCGGGAGAAGGAGATATTCATCCACGGCCAGCTGGACGACGGGGGCAACGTGGTGGTGCCCGGCTGCGTGCGCAATGGCATCAGCGAGGAGGCCGCCACCCGGCTGTTCGACGAGATGACCGCCTTCGCCTCCTATGCCTTCAACAAATCCCATGCCGCGGCCTACGCGCTGGTGGCCGTGCAGACGGCGTGGCTCAAGCTGAAATTCCCCGCCGAGTTCATGGCGGCGATGATGAATTCCGTGCAGGGCCACACCGAGAAGATCGCCTTTTACATACAGGCCTGCCGCAAGCGGGGCATTCCCGTGCTGCCGCCGGACGTGAACCACTCCTGCGCCCGCTTCACCGTGGAGCTGGACGGGCAGGGCGTGCGCGGCGTGCGGTTCGGGCTGAGCGCCGTGAAGCACGTGGGCGCCAGGGCCATGGAGGAGCTGGTCCTGGAGCGGGAGCGGGGCGGCCCCTTCCGCGACCTGTACGATTTCGTGGGCCGCGTCAGCGGTGGCGAGGTGAACAAGAAGTGCGTGGAGTGCCTGATCCGCTGCGGCGCGATGGATGGCCTGCCCGGAGGCCGAAGCCAGAAGCTGCACGTCTATGAAAAGGCCATGGACGGCGTCGCCCGGCGGCAGAAGAGCATGGTGAGCGGCCAGATCTCGCTGTTCGGCACGGCGGAGAGCGCGGTGGACGCCCCGCCGCCCCCCATGCCCGAGATGCCCCCCTTCGACCGGGCCCAGCTGCTGGCCATGGAGAAGGAGACCACCGGCGTGTACATCTCCGGCCACCCGCTGGACGCCTACGCCGACCAGCTGTCCAGGCTGCAGGTGAGCTCTCGCTTCCTGGAGTCCCTGGCGGACGAAACCGTCGACCACGGCATGAGCTGGGACCAGAAGACCGTGCGCATGGGCGGCATCATCGCCGAGAAGAAGATGAAAGCCACCCGCAGCGGCAACATGATGGCCTTCGTACAGCTGGAGGACATGTTCGGCACCACCGAGGTGCTGGTGTTCCCGAAGGTGTACGAGCGGGTGTCGGCGCTTTTGAACCAGGACGCGCCGGTGGCCATGACGGGCAAGCTGTCCGTGCGCGAGGAGGAGTCGCCCAAGCTGCTGCTGGACCAGGTGGCGCCGCTGGACCAGCTGGACGCCCTGACAGCCGCGCCGCGGCGAAGCGGCGGGCGGTACGACGCCTACGGCGCGCCGCCGCCGGAGTACGGCGCCCCGGCCTATGACGCCCCGCCCGCCTACGACGCGCCCCGCCAGGCCGCCCGCCCCGCGGGAAGTTCCCGTGCCGCTCGCAAGCTGTACCTGAAGCTGACCGCCGGCCAGCGGGACGAGGTGCTGAAGATCCTGTCGGAGACCCCCGGCAATATCTGCGTGATCCTCTACATGGCCGACGAAAAGAAGACCTACCAGGCCCCCCGCCAGTACTGGGTGGACGAGGGCTATGACTTCGGCGCCCTGGCCAACGTCATCGGGCCGGACAATATTGTATTGAAGGGATAAACATGAAACCACCCATTCTCTTTATCGTCATCCCCTGCTACAACGAGCAGGAGGCGCTGCCCATCACGGCGAAGCGGTTGACGGAGCTGACGGACGACATGATCGCCCGGTCGATCATTGCGCCGGAGAGCCGCATCGTGCTGGTGGACGACGGAAGCCGCGACGCCACCTGGAGCGTCATCACGTCCCTGCACGGGGCGGACGCGCGCTTTGAGGGCGTGAAGCTGGCCCACAACGCCGGGCACATGAACGCGCTGTGGGCGGGCATGACCCTGTCGGCGGAGCGCTGTGACTGCGTGATCACCATCGACGCGGACCTGCAGGACGACGTGAACGCCATGTACGGCTTCCTGGAGGAATACGAGAAGGGCGCGGACGTGGTGTCCGGCGTGCGGGCCAGCCGGAAGACCGACACCTGGTTCAAGCGCACCACGGCCCAGGGCTTCTATAAGGTCATGGGCAAGCTGGGCGTGGAGATGGTCTACAACCACGCGGACTACCGGCTGCTGTCGAAGCGGGCATTGGAGGCGCTGCTGTCCTTCGGCGAGGTAAACATGTTCCTCAGGGGCATGGTGCCCATGCTGGGCTTCAGGACCGCTCAGGTGACCTACGAGCGCGGCGTGCGCGTGGCGGGGGAGAGCAAGTACCCGCTGAAGAAGATGATCGCCTTCGCCATGGAGGGCATCACGTCCCTGAGCAACAAACCCATCCGCTATGTGCTGCTGCTTGGGGCGCTGTGCGCGCTGCTGGGCGTGGGGATGGCCATCTATGTCATCGTCTCCCTGGTCCGGGGCCACACCGTGGCCGGCTGGGCCTCGCTGATGATGTCCATCTGGCTGCTGGGCGGCCTGCAGCTGATGGCCCTGGGGTTGATCGGCGAGTATGTGGGCAAGATCTACATGGAGACCAAGCGCCGGCCCAAGTTCATACTGGAGGAGCACTTGAAGTAGAGCAGCATAACGGGCCCTTCGGCTTCGTCTGCGTTTCCACGGGAACGACAGCGCATCGCGCCGCCTGTCGTCCCGGGCGGAGCGGCGAAGTCGGAGGACCTTTTTTGGGTTCTTCACGGAAATTGGGTGAATATGACTCCCCCCGTCAGCCCTGCGGGCTGCCGCCTCCCTCGGCGAGGGAGGCATATTCTCCCTGTTTTCGTTGACAGATAGGCTCTCTCCCAGAGGGAGCTGTCAGCGAAGCTGACTGAGGGAGTTCTTGGGAAAACGTGAAAAACCTCTTGTATTTGTGTCAAATTCATGGCTAATGTAGTTCTTTTTGAAATACTCTTGTAATATATGAAACGATATGATAAAATATACCCGGATAACTCTATCCTTTGAACCATCAGCGACCCGGCCCGGCCGGGATGGAGGAATACGCATGAAGTCCAGATGGCTTGTGAGAATACTGGCGCTGCTCTCGACGCTGGCGCTGTGCCTGCCGGCGGCGCTCTCCGAGGAGGTCGGGGAGATCGGGGAGGTCGACCTCTACGATCCCTCCATCTACATAGAGGACGGCGAGCCCGTGCCCGAACCGGAGCCGGAAGCCGCCCCGGAGGCGACAAGCGACGCGGAAGCGGAGCAGGCCTGCGAGCTGGTGGTGGAGATGGAAGCCGCCGCGGAAGAACCCGCCGTGGAGCCGGAAGAACCGGCGGCGGATCCTGAACCCGCGGATGAGGGTGTCGCGCCCGCAGACGAAGGCACTGAGCCCGCGGAAGGCCTGGAGGACGGGTCTGAGCGGGAAGCAGTCGAGCCTGCCGACGAATCGCCCCTTGAGCCGGAGCCCACGCCGGAGCCGCTGCTGGCGGACGCGGATGCGGAGGTGGCCCCCGCGGCGGTGGCCGCCGACCTGTGCATGGGCCTGGGCGAGCAGTACCCGCTGGACGGGAAGGCGCTGCTGGGTACAGCGCCCACCGGCTATGTGTCCGACCACCCGGAGATCGTGGCGGTGGACGCGGCCACCGGCGTTCTGACCGGCAAGGCCCTGGGCGTGGCGGTGATCGCCGTCACCGGCAACGGCGCGTCCAAAAACTACACCGTTCAGGTGCTCGCCGCCCCCGACAAGCTGGCGTTCCCCTCCGGCAAGCTGACGCTGGGCAAGGGGGAGAAGCGGCCCTTTGCCGCCATGGTGCCGGACAATACCGGCGCGGCCCGGATCGCCTACACCAGCAGCAAGAGCAAGGTGGTGTCGGTGGACAGGCAGGGCAACCTGAAGGCGAAGAAGACCGGCACGGCGAAGATCACCGCCGCGGCCTACAACGGCGCGAAAGTCACCTGTACCGTGAAGGTGGTGAAGGCACCGTCGAAGGTGAAGCTCTCGGCCAAGACCGGCGTGATGAACATCGGCGGGACCCGGACGCTGAAGGCGACGCTGCCGAAGAAGACGGCCTCCGCCATCCTCTGGCAGAGCAGCAATCCCGGCGTGGTCGCCGTGGACGCCTCCGGCACGCTCACCGGCGTCGGCCCGGGCACGGCCACGGTCACGGCCCGCACCTTCAACAACAAGAAGGCCAGCTGCAAGATCACGGTGCTGGACGGCGCGGCGCCCACGTCGCTGACGTTGAACGCGGAGACGCTGGCCCTGGGCAAGGGCGAGAAGTTCCAGCTGCTCCCGGCGCTAGGCCAGGGCGAGGCCGCGGTCTTTGCCTATTCCAGCAGCAAGAAGAAGGTCGCCTCCGTGTCGTCCAAGGGCGTGATCACCGCGAAAAAGACCGGCACGGCCACCATCAAGGTGACCACCCACAACGGCCTGACCGCCAAGGTAAAGGTGAAGGTGGGCAAGGCCCCCTCGAAGATAAAGCTGTCGGCGACAAAGCTGACCCTGAAGGCGGGCCAGACCGCCCAGCTGCAGGCGATCCTGCCCTCCGGCGCGGCCTCGTCCCTCGTGTGGGAGAGCAGCAACAGCGCCGTGGCCACCGTGGACGGCAACGGCCTGGTGACGGCGTTGAAGGGCGGCACGGCTGCCATCAGCGTCACCGCCTTCAACGGCAGGTCGGCCAGCTGCGCCCTGGTGGTCAGCGACGTGGCGGGGGAGAGCATCGAGATCCCCGCCTCCGAGGCCAGCGCCTCCGTGTCCCAGTCGGCGGCCCAGATGCTCGCGAACCTGAGAAAGAGCAGCGTGCTGGGCTCGAAGAAGGAAGCCGTCCTCAACGTGATGCAGCTGCTGATGGCCAACGGCTTTGAGCCTGCCTTCGCCGCGGGCGTGGCCGCGAACATACTGGCCGAGGGTACCTACGGCCTGTTCGAGAGCAGCAAGTATATCGCCAACTACCAGAAGCGGCCCAAGTACTTCTGCTATCTGGACGGCGGCAATTACTACACCCTGAAAGACGGCAAATACGTGCTCACCGCGGTGTACCTGTCCCAGGAGGAGCTGGACGCCTACACCGGCACCGTGGAAGCCAGGCTGCGCTTCGGCGAGGAGAACTACTACCGTGACCACTACTCCGGCCGCCACGTCCAGGCCGTGAACCTGGACGAGCTGCAGGCATTCCTGGACACGCTGGCCGCTGGCAAGTGGCAGGGGAAGTTCGGCGTCGGCATCGTGCAGTGGACCGGCGCGCGCACCCGAACCCTGGCGTCCTTCTATCGCAAGCACGCCGGCTCCGGCAGCAGCATCACCGCCGCCCAGGTGGCCGCCGCCGAGAACGAGATGATCCTCTACGACTTCAAGGGCAGCTATGCCGGCGTGTATACCAGCTGGCGCAACGCCAACAAGGGCAACCTCGCCAGCGAGGCCGCCGCCCGCAGCGCCGGGTCCATCGTGTGCCTGAAGTACGAGGTGCCCGCCAGCAAGGAGTCCAAGGCCGTCACCCGCGGCAACAAGGCCGCCGAGATCTATCGGGCGATGGCGGGGAAGTAGGAAATGAATACGGAAGGCTGAAAAATGAATCACTAAAAATGAACAGGCAGAAAAACCCGGTCGGATGGCCGGGTTTTTCATGGCTTTTTGGCGTTCCGCGTCCGGTGGGCCGTTCGATGGGGCCCGTTCGGATCGATGCCATGCGCCGCCCCGGGGATATTTGAGCGCAGGGGGTTGCATTTGTCTGTCAAGTGTGTTATAAAGTAAATATATGAAAAAGAATCCGGGAAAAATCTAAAATGCCGCTCTGGTATCCAACTCGACCGATCCATTGAATCCAAGGGGGAAAAGGGAATGAAGAA
>CADCFG010000015.1:0-62250 GCA_902800625.1 uncultured Eubacteriales bacterium
TGGATAAGGTGAAAGCCAGCGCCTTGAGACGCTGGCCGGTATTCCTTGGGCTTTTAGCCCTTGTGCAAACCACCCGTTTTACGGGTGGTCATGGTTTTTCGACGATTCCACGCAAGACCAGCGGTGGAGAGCCAGCGTTTGCGCATTGTCTGCGGCGGAAGGATGGGATTCGGAATTGGATATTGTATTCCGGACGGCTGTGTGTTATACTGAAAAAGACAGCGTGTAGTCAGACAACGCGTATGAACAGGAGGATATTCGCCATGACTATCAATAAAAACTACGATGGAAGCACCTTGAATGTTGCTCTGGAAGGCCGCCTGGACACCACCACCGCGCCGGACCTGGAGAGGGAATTGAAGGAAGACATGGATGGCGCGACGGCGCTGGTCCTGGACTTTTCCAAGCTGGATTACATCTCTTCCGCTGGCCTGCGCGTGCTGCTTTCGGCGCACAAGGCGATGGCGGGCAAGGGCGGAATGAAGGTGACGCACGTCAACGAGATCGTCAACGAGGTCTTTGATGTGACGGGCTTTGCCGATATACTGACCATTGAGTGAGGTGTGCGGGAATGAAGACGGATATTATTGCCATTGCCAACGATGCTGACAACATGGACGATTTCCTCGCCCAAGTGCATGCCGTGGCGGCCCATGTGGCGGATGACGTCAAGGTCAGCATCCTGGGCCGCACCGTCGAGATGACCATCCTTAAGAAGCTGGCGTGACGAAAGGAATGGCGCTTCCGTCCTGAGGCCTCTTGCATACCGGCGAAGGACCCGTGAGATCGAAAGGATCTCACGGGTCCTTGCCGTCCCGGGACTTCGGCGCATGGGCGGGGTTGCAAATCGTAAAATTGCTGACCGTTCCCGGTCAAGCGGCACGCCGCCGGTTGCCCTGAAAGCCGGCATGTGTTATAATATGTTCACACTATAAAATTTCAGCGCTGTACCAGGACAGGATCCAACCGCCGGACAGCGCGCGCCGCACGGCAGGAAAGGGGTTTTACAAGTGAACCAGTACAGGGATTTTGACAACTATCTGAAGGAGTATCCTTCGATCGACGGCTATTTCGGGAAGTACGGCGGCAATTACCTGGACGATCCGGAGCTGATCAAGGCCTTCAATGAGTACGCCGAGGCCTACAACACCATCGCCCAGTCGGCCCAGTTCATCGCGGAGCTGCGCCGCATCCGGCGGGACTTCCAGGGACGCCCGACGCCCGTGTACCACTGCCAGAACCTGTCCAACCTGCTGGGGCGCACCCAGATCTACCTGAAGCGCGAGGACCTGAACCACACCGGCGCCCACAAGCTGAACCACTGCATGGGCGAGGGCCTGCTTGCCAAGTTCATGGGCAAGAAGAAGCTGATCGCCGAGACCGGCGCGGGCCAGCATGGCGTGGCGCTGGCCACCGCCGCGGCTTACTTCGGCATGGAGTGCGACATCTACATGGGCGAGGTGGACATCGCCAAGCAGGCCCCGAACGTCACCCGCATGAAGCTGCTGGGCGCGAACGTGGTGCCCGTCAGCTTCGGCCTGAAGACGCTGAAGGAGGCCGTGGACGCCGCGTTCATGGCCTACGCCAAGGAGTACAAGGACGCGGTCTACTGCATCGGCACCGCCGCCGGCCCGCACCCGTTCCCGCTGATGGTGCGCGACTTCCAGTTCTGCATCGGCGAGGAGGCACGGGAGCAGTTCAAGGCCATGACGGGCCACCTGCCGGACCAGGTGGCGGCCTGCGTGGGCGGCGGCTCCAACTCCATCGGCATGTTCACGCCGTTCCTGGCCGACCCCGTGGAGCTGGTGGGCGTGGAGCCCTTGGGCCGCGGCCCGAAGCTGGGCGACCACGCGGCGTCCATCACCTACGGCAAGGAGGGCGTGATGCACGGCTTCAACAGCATCATGCTGGCGGACGAGAACGGCGATCCCGCGCCGGTGTATTCCAACGCCAGCGGCCTGGACTATCCCGCCGCGGGCCCCGAGCACGCGCTGCTGCACGACATGAACCGCGTGCGCTACACCACCATCGACGACGAGGAGGCCATCGAGGCCCTGTTCCTGCTCTCCCGCCACGAGGGCATCATCCCCGCCATCGAAAGCTCCCACGCCCTGGCCTACGCCATCAAGGTGGCCCGCACCGGCCAGACCGGCTCCATACTGGTCAACCTCTCCGGCCGCGGCGACAAGGACCTGGACTTCGTGGTGGAGAAGTACGGCTACGGTCCGGAGTTCCTGAAGCATATGGAGGAAAAGCGCGCCGGAAAGTGATCTTCGCGGCGGCACCGCGAAAAGCGCTTGAAGAATTAACGCGCTATGGCGTACAATAGACTTCACTCTGTTAATACGATGGAAGTTGGGTGATACACATGCAAAACAGAGAAAAACTCGGAAGTCGGCTTGGCTTCATCATGCTTTCGGCGGGCTGCGCCATCGGCTGCGGCAACGTGTGGAAGTTCCCATGGATGTGCGGCCAGTTCGGCGGCGGCGGCTTCGTGGTGGTGTACATACTGTGCCTGCTGCTGCTGGGCATGCCCGTGATGGTGATGGAGTTCGCCGCGGGCCGCGCGGCGCAAACCAGCCCGGTGCACCTGTTCCAGAAGCTGGAGAAGCCCAAGGGCAAGTGGGGCTTCATGGGCTGGGTGTCCCTGCTGGGCAACATCGCGCTGATGGCCTTCTACACTGTGGTGACCGGCTGGATCCTGTACTACTTCTACCGCTTCGCCACGGGGCAGATCAACGACCTGGGCTTTGTGCCGATGATCACCAATCCCCAGGTGAACGTGATTTTCCTGGCCGTCACCGTGCTGCTGGCCTTCCTGATCCTCAGCTTCGGCCTGCAGGGCGGGCTGGAGCGGGTGACCAAGTTCATGATGGTGGCGCTGCTGGTGCTGATGCTGGTGCTGGCGGGCCACAGCCTGACCCTGTCCGGCGCGAAGAAGGGCCTGTCCTTCTATCTGGTGCCCGATTTGAAGAAGATCAACGGCAAGGTGATCGTCGGCGCGATGAACCAAGCGTTCTTCACGCTCTCCATCGGCATGGGCAGCATGGCCATCTTCGGCAGCTACATCGACAAGAAACAGGCGCTGCTGGGCGAAGCGGTGAACGTCATCGTGCTGGACACCTTCGTGGCGCTGATCGCCGGGCTCATCATGTTCCCGGCCTGCTTCTCCTACGGCCTGGAGGTCACCCAAGGGCCCAGCCTGCTGTTTGACACCATGGCCACCGTGTTCGCCAACATGGCCGGCGGCCGCTGGTGGGGCACGCTGTTCTTCCTGTTCATGGTGTTTGCGGCCATGTCCACGGTGCTGGCGGTGTGCGAAAACATACTGGCCATGGTGCGCGAGCTGACCGGCTGGAGCCGCCCCAAGGGCAGCCTGATCTGCGGCGTCGGCATCTTCCTGCTGGCTCTGACCACGGCCCTGGGCTACAGCGCCTTCCACTTCCAGCCCTTCGCCGAGGACAGCGCCTGGCTGGACTTCTGGGACTTCATCGTCTCCACCAACATACTGCCCCTGGGCAGCCTGGTGTTCGCGCTTTTCTGCTGCAACAGGTTCGGCTGGGGCTGGGACAACTTCATCGCCGAGGCCAACGCCGGCAAGGGCATGAAGGTGAAGCAGTGGATGAAGCCGCTGTTCCAGTGGATCGTGCCTGCAGCGATACTGTTCATCTACATCTATGGCATGGCCACCTTCAAGTGGCGGTAAACGCCCGTTGCACCTTCAAGTGGCGGTAAGCGCCCGTTGAAAAACGATCCTGACCAAAGTCGGGATCGGTTTTTTCACGGGCTCACGGCGTGCGGAACCCATCCTTCCAGGCGCCCTCCAGCTTCAGCAGCGCGATCTTGCGGTCGATGCCGCCGCCGTAGCCGGTGAGGCTGCCGTTTGCGCCCACCACCCGGTGGCAGGGGACGATCAGCGAGATGGGGTTCTTCGCCACCGCGCCGCCCACGGCCCGGGCCGACATGCGCGCAAGGCCCCGTTCTTTGGCAATCTGCGCGGCGATCTCGCCATAGGTCGCGGTCTGGCCGTAGGGGATGGCCAGCAGGATCTTTCCCACGCGAACGCGGAAGTCTGGCCCGGTGAGGTGCAGCGTCGGGGTGAAGCCGGGATCGCGGCCGGCGAAGTAGATCTCCAGCCAGCGGCGCGCCTCGTCAAAGAAGGGGGAAGGGCGCTCCTCGGCGTGCGGCGAAAGGCCAAGGCCCATGTGGCGCTGTTGCTCGGCGAACCAGAGGCCGGTGAGACCCTGGTCGTCCGCGGCGAGCAGGATCTCGCCCAGCGTGGACGGGCAGCGGCTGGTGTAAATCATGGAAAAGCCTCCTTTATTTGTATTATATCACGGAACCCTCGGCCTTGTAAACCGCGCTGCGCGCTGTAAAGCCACGCATTGCCAGGCACTCCCAGCGGCTGGCTCCGGGGCGAACTGCGGGGAGATCGTGGAGACGGGCAGGGCGCCTTCCGCGAGCCGAATGCGGCGATGCTCAGGCGGGCGAGAAAGCGCCTTGACTTCGGTTCGCGGCCATTGTGGAGCCAGAGGGAAAAACGCCTCCGGGGTGCATCCCCGGAGGCGTTTTGCTGGTCAACTGCCGATCAATTGTAGTTCTGGGTGAAGGCGATGGCGTCGCAGGAGACGGGCGTGATGCCATTGGTCTCCATGTAGCTCTGGACGGTGCTGTCTACGTAGAGCGGGAACACAACGGCAGCGCCCGGCAGCAGGCCCATGTTGGTGGAGTTGGTGTTGACATAGACCACCTCGCCGATGTCGTTCATCAGCGCTGCGATGACGCGCATATCGAACACGGTCTCATCAGTGCTGTTGGTGATGGTGGCATAGATCATGGGACGATCGCCGTTGTTGGGATCCTTCTCGATGTACTCCACCGTGACAGGGAAGCGGGTGTAGGTGTAGTAGGAGTCGTTCTTGATGTTCACGTCCATCACGTAGTCGGCCACGTCGGCGGCCTTTATGCCGTCCTCCAGATACATGCTCTTGTACAGGTAGGCATACTCGCCGGGCTGCAGCACGCTGGGCTCGCAGGTCAGATACTCCTCGGACTTGATCAGGTCGTCGTTGGCGTCGTAGATCTCAAACAGCGGGTTGGTGATGGCCACCTCTTTGTCGCTGGTGTTCTCCACGCGCGCAAAGGCATAGACGTAGTCGTTGCCGCCCTCATAGGTGGCGGGGCAGGCCATGAAGGTCTCGCCCCAGATGGTCAGCTTGTCGCGGGCCGTGGTGCGGAACGGCGTCGCGGGAGCGGGCTCCTCGGCGGGTTCGGCCTCGGCCGCCTCGGCTTCGCCTTCAGCGGCGGGCTCTTCGGCAGCGGCTTCCTCTGCGGCGGGCTCTTCAGCGGCGGGTTCCTCGGCCGCGGGGGCGGCGGAGTTGCCCTGGCTGTCGATGGCGGTGTCGGCATAGAGCGCGGCGGTGTCGGCGTCGGTGGCGATGCCGGTCTCCTCCAGCCCGTTGGCCGCCTGGAAGGCCTTGAGGGCGGTTTCGGTCTTGCCGCCGAAGTCGCCATCGGCAGTGCCGGTCAGGTAGCCCAGGTCAATCAGGCGCTGCTGGAGCTCCTTGACGTCGTCACCCTTGGAGCCCTTCTGCATGTCCGCCAGGGCAGGCACGGCCAGCGCGCACACCAGCGCGAGGCACAGAAGCAATGTGGTGAGTTTCTTCATGGGGATTCCCTCCTCTTTTTTCAATGCGGATAGACCGCTTTCATCATCTATTTTACCATATTTTTTCACAATTTCAATAGTTGCTATTGAATAAACAGAAAAACGCCGCTGGAGAATTGCCCCGGCGGCTTTTTTGGAATTGTGCGCGATCAGCGGACGGACCGCCAAGGGCGTGCGTCGTGCGTCCGGCGGAGGCGGCAGGTCTTGCCGAAGACCGTTCAATACAGGTCGTGGAACACCCAGCCCGGCTCCAGGCGGTCGCAGTCCGGGCAGAGGCCGGAGTATTCGTTGGCGCAGTCGTCGCACAGCGGCGCGCCGCAGTCGCTGCAGGCACGGAAGGAGCGGGAATCGGCCACGCGGTGGCAGTTCCGGCATTCGATCATGGGCATGCAAAAGACCTCCTTTGCGTCCAGTATGCGCACGTTTCGGCCCGATTATGCGCCGCTTTTCAGGATTTCCGCCACGGCGCGCAGGAAGGCCTCCGCCTCGTCAAAGGTGTTGGCGTGGCCCACGCTCGCGCGCACCGCGCCGCGCCGAAGCGTGCCCAGGAACCGATGGGCGCCCGGGGCGCAGTGCAGTCCGCCGCGCACGGCGATGCCCCGCCGGGAAAGGGCGTCCGCCGCCTCCGACGAGGACAGGTCGCCCAGGTTGAAGCAGACGATGCCCGCCCGCTCGGCCTCTCGGCGGGGGCTGTAGAGGGTCACGCCCTCCATGGCGGCCAGCCCCTCCCACAGCGCCTGGCTCAATTCCCGCTCGTGGGCCATGATCTGCGAAAGCCGCCCGGAGACGTATGCGCAGCCTGCAGCCAGCCCCGCGATGCCGGGCAGGTTCACCGTGCCGGACTCGTAGCGCTCCGGCAGCTCCTCCGGCTGGGCGAGCTTATCCGAGCTGGAGCCTGTGCCGCCCTCCCGCTGGGGGATGAGCTCCACGCCCGCATTGATCCAGAGCCCGCCGGTGCCCTGGGGCCCCAGCAGCGACTTGTGCCCGGGAAAGGCGTACAGATCGCATCCAAGCGCGTCTACGTCCACCGGCATGGCTCCCAGCGCCTGGGCGCCGTCGATCAGGTACTTCACGCCCGCCGCTCTCGCTGCCTGCCCGATGGCCGCCACGGGCTGGATGGCCCCGGTGACGTTGGAGGCGTGGGTGCAGACGATCAGTGCGGTCCTGCCCGTGATCGCGGCGCGCACGTCCGCCGGGTCAATGAAGCCATCCGGCCGGGGCGGCACCAGCGTCAGCGATATCCGCCCCCGGGCGGCCAGCGCGGCCAGCGGCCGCAGCACCGAGTTGTGCTCCAGCTGGCTGGCGATCACGTGGTCGCCGGCGCGCAGGCTGCCCTTGATGGCCAGGTTCAGCGCGTCGGTGCAGTTGAAGCAGTGGACGATGTGCAGCGCGTCCGGCGCGTGCAGCAGCTCGGCCAGTTTTTCGCGGGCGTCCAGCACGGCGCGGGCGGCCTGAAGCGCGGCGGGGTGGCCCGAGCGCCCCGGGTTGGCGTTGAAGTCCGTCATGGCGCACCGCACCGCCTCCAGGACCGCCGGGGGCTTGGGGTGGCTGGTGGCGGCGTTGTCAAAATAGATCGGCATGGTCGAACCCTCCTTCGCGCCGGTGCGTACTATAGAATACATGCGCCGCGGCGCTTTTATGAGCCGCGGCGCGTGAATGGATTGAGAGGAGGGATTTGTCATGCGGGACGTATACGGCGTGGCGGCGTTTCGCTCGCGCCAGCAGGTGCTTCGGTTCGAGGCGGCGCTGAGGCGGCAGGGTGTGCCTGCCCAGGTGGTCACCACCCCGCGGGACATCTCCATGGGCTGCGGATTGTCGGTGCGCTTTCCGATGGAGCGGCTGCAGGACGTGCGCCGGGCGCTGCTGATCGAGAATCCCGGCAACCTGATCGGGGTCTACCGGGCGGAGTACGACGGGGGAAGGCTGAGGGTGCGGCCGGTGTAAACAGCAGGGGCTGTCGCGGCGGCAGCCCCCCTTCATCACTTCAGGTTCTTCAGGTCAACCAGATACAGGTACAGTTGGTGGGCACAGACGAGATCCTCGATGCCCCGAGGGCCGTCCCGGCGCAGGCTGCGGTAGAACGCGGGAAAGCCGTCGCAGTGTCCCCGGGAGGCAAAGAGCTGCTCGATGTCGCTGCGCTTGGACGCGTCGGGCTTTCTGAAATTGCTATGCGTCATTTGAATCCAACTCCTTCCAGATGGCGTTCAGTTTTTCGTTGTTCATGTCGCTCAGCGCGTTCTCAACCGCTTCCATAGCCGTTGCGCCAAGGGCATCGTAGTAAGCGTCGTCCCGGTGCCAGTCAGCGATAAACAACAGGTTCCGGCAGCTGTAGTCCGGCATATCGTCGAAGGCGCGGGCCAGCGAACGGGCGCGGCGCAGGGATTCCCGCGCGGCGGTTTCGTCGCCCCCGTCCAGCTGAAATCCAGCAAGGCGGGCGTAGCCGTATGCGCAGAGCTTGTCGGTGAAGTCCGGCCTGTCGGAGGCCTTCAAGCCCCGCAGGGCCCGGATGCCCCAGAGCAGGACGGCCTGGCCGCCTTCGGGGTCGCGCCGGGCGCGGTAGACCTCTGAAAAGCCGAGCACCACGTAGATCAGCGCGTTGAAGGCTTGCATCAACCCCCGGGACAGGTAGGGCTCCGCCTCCTCCGGGCGGTTCAGCTCCATTGCCAGGACTTCCCCGATCATGGCGCTGTAGAGGTCCCCGGCATTGTGCGCCTTGGCCAGTTCTACGGCCTTTTCCTTTTCACCCAGCGCGAAATACACCTGGGCGATGGCACTGCAGAGGGTCTGCTCGCTGATGCTGGCGTCCCGGTTCTGGGGCAGCAGCTGGCGGGCCTTTTCGTAAAGCTCCAGCGCCCGGCACAGCATCTGGGCGTCCTTCGCCTCCATGCCGATGCTGTGATAAAGGGTCGCGCCGGCGTAGGCGACGGGGAAGGCGTTGGGGTACTTCTTGAGCGCCTTCTCCACTTCATTAAGGCCCTCCCGGTTCTTTTCGCTGTGGCAGCGCCAGATGCGGCCAACGGTCTCATCCAGGCGGTTGTCATTCAGCTCGTAGCCCAGCAGGGCGTCCACGGAGGTGTCGAAGAAGTCCGCCATCTCCACGATCAGCGGCAGCTCCGGCACGGAAAGCCGCGCCTCCCACTTGTGTACGGCGCCTACGGTGACACCCAGCACTTCCGCCAGCTGCTCCTGGGTGAGCCCTCGGGCCTTTCTTGAGGCGCGGATGTTCTCGGCAAGGTTGATGTTCATGTCGCTGCCTCCCTTCGCGGTTTGTGAGATCATTGTAGCACGGCTGCACAGGAATGTGAAGCCACTGACAATACCAATGGAATATTGAATTTTATACCAACAGTATGGTTATGACAAAACAAAGCCGGGGCGGCAGTCGCCGTCCCGGTTCATAAGCATCAGCGTCTAAACCGGCTTGAATCCCTCGCCCAGCACCTCGTTGGTCTTGTTGGAGATCACGAAGGCGCGGGGGTCCGCCTCGAATATGATGCGGCGCAGGCGCAGCGTCTCGAAGCGGCTGACCACGCACAGCAGCACCTGCTTGTGGCTGTGGCTGTACATGCCCGTGGCCTCCAGGGCCGTTACGCCCCGATCCATCTCTTTCAGGATCTTGGCCGCGATCTCCTCGCTCTTGTCCGATATGATGAAGAAGGAGTGGGCGGAGTTGGGGCCTTCCAGCACCAGGTCGATCAGCACGTTGCACAGGAAGGTGCTGATCAGGCCGTACATGGCGGCCTGGGGCTCGAAGGCGAAGGCGCTGGCGATGATCACCAGGCCGTCGAAGAAGAATATGGCGTAGCTGACCTTCAGCACCGGCACCACCCGGTGCAAAAGCGACGCCAGCATGTCCGTGCCGCCGGTGGTGGCGCTGCCCCGCAGGATCAGGCCGAAGCCGATGCCGCTGATGGCGCCGCCGTAGACCGCCGCCAGCAGCATGTCGTCCGTGGCGGAGGGCAGGGGGATGTGGTCGATGAGCAGCGACAGCAGCACCATGGCGATCAGCGAACGCACGCCGAACTTGATGCCCATGGATTTCATCGAGATCAGGAACAGCGGCACGTTCAGCAGTATGTTCACCGTGCCTACGCCCACGCCCATCAGGTGGTTCAGCAGCTGGCCCACGCCGGTGAAGCCCCCGGCCACCACCTGGTTGGGCACCAGGTACATCCGATAGGCCGCGGCGGCCACCAGCAGGCCCAGCGCGATCAGCAGATCGTTTTTCAGTTCCGTGCGCAGCGTCTTGCTCATACTCTTCCTCCCATTGACAGCTCAATCAGTTTATCACAAAACCGGCGCAAATTCAACAGGAACGCATCGCTTTCCAGTGGCATAGTGATAAAACAGACCGGGCGCGCGCCCGGTGACGATGGAAAGTGAGGCGTTGAAGGATGTATTATGAGACGATGCCGCTGTACCCGGCGCTGCGGCCCGGGTGCGATGGCGGGGAGTGCCTGCGGGTGCCCGTGTTCGGTGGCGGCGAAGGCCCCGGCGAGAGGCTGCCAGAGCTGCGCTGCCAACGCCGCGTGACGATAGAGAACCCCTGCCGGCCGGGGGAGTACGCCGAGGTGCTGCTGGGGCTGGACGGCTGTGGCAACCTGGTGGTGTGCGTGAAGAAAGAGCCGGAGCGGGACTGCTGCCGGCCCTGCCCGCCCAGGCCGCGGCCCTGCCGGCCTGGCGGTCGGCCGCTGCCTCCGCCGGAGCCCCGTTGCGGGGGCCGGGGCAGGCTGTACGGTACATGGAGATGACGCCCGTCAGGCGTCCGAGACCCGGGCGTTCCCGTCCCGCCGGATGACCGCATCCAGCAGCCGCCGCTCGTCCGTCAGGCGAATCAGGCGGCTGCCGCTGTATACGGCGTAGAGGGTGTGGGCGTCGGCCCGGGCGGCGCGCAGGGCAGTGTGGGCGTCGCAATCCTCGCCCACGGCGACGAGCCGCGCAGGTACGGGTTTCGACACCGGCGAGAGGGACCCCACCAACGCCTTCAGATTCGCCCCGGACAGGGCGCGGCGTTCGTCGCCCGCCGAGGCGAGCAGGAACACCGCTGCGAACACCGGCGACAGGTTCACCCGGCGCACCACCAGCGCCGAGACCGCGGCCAGGGCGATCAGCAACGCCGCCGCGATCCGCCCCAGCAGGATGCCCAGTTCCACCGCCCGCGCCCGGCCCAGCCGGTCGCACAGCAGCGCATAGAGCATCCGCCCGCCGTCCAGGGGCAGCGCCGGCAGCAGGTTGAACAGCGCAAGCACCAGGTTCACGTGGGCCAGCGCCAGCGCCAGGCCGGGGGAGAGGACGCGCCAGTGGGCCAGTGCCGCCGAGGCGATCAGGCAGAGAAAACTGCCCGCAGGGCCCGCCGCCGCTACCGCCAGCAGCTTTCCCGGCGGGATGGCATAGGGGTTCTCCAGCTGGATGGCCCCGCCGAAGGGCATCAGCCGAAGCTGGCGCACACCCACGCCCAGCGCCCGGGCCGCCAGCAGGTGTCCGGCCTCGTGGACGGTCAGGCCGATCATCAGCGCCGCCGCTTCCTCCCGCGCGCCCAGCGCCAGTGCCAGGGCGGGCACCAGCAGCGCCAGTGGGTGGGCCAGCAGCTTCGTCCTGCCCAGGGTCAGCGCCACGCTACAGCGCCAGCCTTTCCGCCGGGTCGATGGACTCGCCGCCCTGCCGCAGCTCGAAATACAGCCCCTCGCCGCACGCGCCCAGGCGATCGCCCCGGTTCACGCTGTCGCCCTGCTGGACCGACACCTCCGTAAGGTTCGCGTAGGCGCTCTCCAGCCCCTCGCCGTGGTCCACCAGCACGCCGAAGCCGCCGCTGGACAGCGCGCTGACCGCCGTGACCGTGCCCGCCGCGGCGCACTTCACGTCCTCGCCCGCGCCGTCGAACAGCGTCCAGGGCTGCAGCGCGGTCCAGCTGTGGCGCACCGACGCGTCCACGGGCCGGGTCAGCTGGCTGCCGCCGGACACGTTCATGAACACCAGCGCCGACTCCGGCATCAGGCTGCGCACGAAGGTGAGCTCGCCCAGGGAATCATCCAGGTCGATGCGCATGGTCAGCGCCCGGCGCACGCCCTCGCTGGCCTTCTGCGCCCAGGGCTGGCGCACGTTGCCCAGCGCCAGCACGCCCAGCAGCACCGCGCAGGCGATGGCGCTGTTGCGCAGCAGGCGCTCGGAGAAGGTGGCCCTGCGCCGGGGCGACGTCGCCCGGAGGGGAGCCTTCTCGGGCTTGTCGGCGTTGGCGAGGGGCTTCCCTCTCCAGGAGCGGCGGGTCGCAGAGGCCGTTTCCGGAGGCGCGGCCCTCCGCCGCTTCCTGCGCGGCACGACCTCCGCCGGCCTGACTTGCGCCGCGTCCGGGGGCAGCTGGGTGTGAATCTGCAGCGTGCTGTTCTCAGACATGAAAATCCCTCCCGTCGCTCAAGCGTATGCGGGAGGTGGAGGAAATAGAGTTGAGAGTTTGGAATAGTCAGCCAGATGGCCGGATTGCCACGTCAGCCCTGCGGGCTTCCTCGCAATGACGTTGTTTCTGATTCGAACCATATTTTTCTATAGAAATGGCAGATCGAGGCCGGTACTGGGTCAATGCGAGGAGTGAAGCGACGTGGCAATCCGGTTCTCCGGCTAATCTCTCTTCAAAGACAGCACTCTCTCCGTGGCGGTATGCTGCCGCTGTTCGTGCTGGCGGGAGCGCATGACCACGTTCAGCACCAGTCCGATGCCCATCATGGAGGTGAGCATGTTGCTGCCGCCGTAGCTGACGAAGGGCAAGGGAATGCCGGTGACGGGCAGCAGGCCGATCACCATGCCGATGTTTTCCACCACGTGGAACAGGATCATGGCCATCACGCCAACGATCAGGTAGGAGCCGTAGGGGTCTTCGGTGCGCACGGCCAATATGATCAGCCGCGCGATCAGCAGCACGTAGGCCAGCAACAGCGCCGCGCCGCCCACCAGGCCGAAGGATTCGCACACGATGGCGAAGATGAAGTCGGTGTGGTCGTCGGAGATGTAGCCCAGGGAGGCGAAGCTGCCGGGGCTCACGATGCCCTTGCCGAATACGCCGCCGGAGCCGATGGCGATCTGGCCGTTGATGATCTGGCGCGCCTCGTCCGGGTAGGCCTCCGGGTTCAGCCACATCAGTATGCGGGTGAAGCGGAAGTTGTCCGAGCCGGAGTTGTTCATGAAGTACCACAGCGGGATCAGCAGCAGCACCATCACGCCCAGCACGCCCCAGATCAGCTTGCTGTTGGTGCCGGACACGAACACCATCACGCTGAACACGGCCACGTACACCAGCGCCGTGCCGAAGTCCGGCTGGGCCACGACCAGCACGATGGGGATGCCCACGTAGATGGTCAGCGGGATAATGTCGTGGATGGTCATGATGGGCTTCGTGCGCACGCAGAATGCCTTGGACAGGGCGATGATAATGGCGATCTTGCACACCTCCGACGGCTGGAAGCCGCGGTCGCTGCCCCAGTTGAAGAAGGCGGTCATGCCGCCGCGGCCCGCGCGGGCCAGCAGCAGCGTCAGCGTCAGAAGCACGATCTGCGCCGCGTAGATGGAGTTGGCGTAGCGCTCGTAGAGCTGGTAGGGGAAGAAGATGATGAACGACATGGCGATCAGCCCCGCGCCGATCCAGAGCAGCTGCAGGCGGGGATAGAGTATGGACTGGGTCTGGAGCATCTCGATTACGTTCGCGGGCCGCTCCACCACCTGGGAGGAGGTGGCCGAGAAGATGCACACCACGCCGAACAGCGAAATGACCAGCACGATGATCAACAGGGGCCAGTCGAAATACTTCATCAGGCTCCTGTCGAACCGGTTGTCCTTGATGTACTTGAAAAATGCTTTGATTCTGGATAACATACTGTCTTCCTGTCGTCGGTTGTTCTGCGCGGTACGCGTCGCGGCGGGAGAGCTTGCTCCCCCGTCCACAACACATCAGTCCGCCATCGTGAACTCGGTGGGCACGGTGAAGTTCTCGCTGTGCTGGAGGGAGTCCAGGTAGTATTCGATCACGGGCTTGACGGCGTAGGCGGAGTAGGCGCCGGCATAGCCGTTCTGCACGTAGCAGACCACCACGATCTTCGGGCTGTCCGCCGGGGCGTAGGCCACCATCCAGCTGTTGTTCTCCACGTCCAGCTCGGTTCTCTGGGAGGTGCCGGTCTTGGCGGCGATCTTGTACTTGCTGTCGCGGAAGTACTTGGATGCCGTACCGCCGGCCACCTCGTCGGTAACGTCCTCCATGCCGGCGTGGATGGCGGCGAAGAAGGTGGGGTCGGCGTCGATCTGGTTGGCCACCACGGGCTGCTTTTCCAGTACCACGGAGCCGTCCGGCGCGATGATCTTGTCCACGATCTGGGCGTCGTACACGGTGCCGCCGTTCACGATGGCGCTGACGTAGCGCGCGGCGGCCACGGGCGTGATCTGGGTGATGGACTGGCCGACGGCGCACATGATGGTCTCGTTGGGCGTCCAGTAGATGTCGGCCAGGTAGGTAACGAAGGTGTTGACCATGTAGTGGCTGGAGATGTACTCCCTGGGCAGCCCGATGTCATACTGCAGTATCTCGCGGATGGGCTGGTACCACTGCTCCTTGGTGTTGTAGCTGATGGCGATCTTCATCAGGTCGCTCAGCGCCTTTTCCAGCACCTCGCTGGACACGTTCATCTTGCGCTCGGCGATGATCTCCTCCAGCGTGGTCTTCATGGCCGTGTAGGTCAGAAGCGGCTTGGCGGTGTTCTGCCAGGTGACGCTGTTCTCCGGGTCGTACAGCATGTGCTGGTTGCCCACGAAGCTGGTGGCCTCGCCGGGCAGCTCGATGTTGGTCTTGCTGGTCAGGCCCAGCGCCGCGGCCCACTGGTAAAGCCGGTCGATGCCCAGCCGGTAGCCCACGGTGTAGAAGTACATGTTGCAGCTGTTCTTCAGCGCCCGCTCCAGGTTCTGGTTCTGGTGCTCCTCCGGGTGGCTGGTCCAGCACTTGGCGGGCCGGTCACTGTTGGTCTCGGTGAAGCCCTCGGCCCGGTCGTTGATGATCTCGTCCACGGTGATCACGCCCTCGGACAGGCCGGCCAGGCTGGTACACATCTTGAAGATGGAACCGGGGGCGTCCTTGGTGCCGATGGCGCGGTTCAGAAGCGGGTTGTTGCCCGTCAGCACGGCGTCCCACAGCGTGGGATCCACCTTGCCGTCGTTGAACATGCTCAGGTCGTAGCTGGGCTCGCTTACCATGCCCAGCACCCGGCCGGTGTAGGGGTCCATGGCCACCATGGCGCCGGTTTCCGCCAGCTTGATCTCGCGGTTCTGCTCTGCATATTCCTTCAGGATGTCCTCGTTCTCCCGCAGCCAGTGGCCCCAGCGCAGGGAGTCCTCCTGGATGGCGTGGATGGTCTTGATGGCGTTTTGCAGCCGCCCGGCCATGTAGTTCTGCAGGTCCACGTCGATGGTCAGCACCACGGAGTTGCCGTCGGTGGGCGCGGAATAGGAAAGCTCGCGCACGGCTTTGCCGCGGGTGTCCACCTCAACGGCCCGGCTGCCCTGGCGGTACTGGATATAGGGGGACAGCTGGTCCTCCAGCGAGCGCTCCACGCCGTCGGAACCGATGTAGGCGTCGTTGGGGTAGCCCTGGTTCTGGTAGGTCTCCAGCTGGGTGGCGGAGATCTTGCTGGTGTAGCCCACCACGTGGCAGGCCGTCTCGCCCTGGGGGTAGACCCGGCTGGAGCTCTCCTCCACGTCCACGCCCAGCAGGTCCAGCGAGCGCACCTCGATCTCCGAAACCGTCTCATAGCCCACGTCGTAGGCGATGGTGACGGGGGTGGGCTTGAAGGCGTTCATGCGGCTCTCCTGCCAGAGGGCCAGCACCTTGACGATCATTTCCTCGTCGGCGTCGGCACCCAGCACGTCCAGCACCCTGTACTTCTGCACCAGCGTGCGGTACAGGTCCTTTTCATCCACCTTGGCGACATAGAAGTTGCTGCGCCACTGGTTTTCCCGGGTCTGCTCCACGGCGGCGCTGTCGGAGCCGCTGTCAAAGCGCCACACGCCGTCCTCGCCCTTCTTCAGCCAGAAGTCGTTGACGGTGCTCTTGCCGTTGGACTCCACCAGCTTGATCACGTCCACCAGCGTCTGGGTGTAGGCCAGGCGGTCGGCGTCGCTGTTCTTCAGCGGGTCGCGGTAGAAGGTGACGTTGAAGCTGCGGCGGTCGTAGGCCAGGGGCACCATGTTGGTGTCGTAGATGGTGCCGCGCATGCCATAGAGGGTGATGGTCTTGGCGGAGCGGGTCTCGGCACGCTCGGAGTAGGTCTCACCCCGGGAGCGGATCATCCAGTTCAGCCGCAGGAAAAACGCGGCAAACACGAACACAAGTATGCCGGAGAGTATCAACATTCGCTTGAAATAGGGCTTCAAAAGGATTTCACCTCCCGGGCTCGGGCCGGAACGCGCCCGCGATCGCCGCCCAGAAGCAGGCGGTAGGCTACCGGCCGTAAAAGCAGGGTCAGCGCCGCGACGATCATTGCGCGCACGGCGATATTCACAAAGTACATCATTTGCAGCGTGGCGGTGTTGAAGTACTGGATCACCAGCACCACGATTTCGCCCAGGCTGTACAGCACGAACACCCACACGCCCCTCTCGACGCGCTTGCGGCGCGCCACGCGGCGGCCGGTGCGCAGGTGCTCGCCGGGGTTGTAGAGGATCAGGCCGATGAGGAACCCCACGGCCATGAAGAAGAACGTCATGATGCCCAGCGTGCCGGAGGTGATGTCGATCAGCAGGCCGCCGATCGTGCCATACAGCAGCCCGCGCATGCGGCCCATCAGCATCCCGATCAGCAGCACGGCCACCACCGTCATGGGCACGGCGTATACGCCGTCATAGACGATGGGCAGCACAGTGGTGTCCAGGATAAAGCATGCCAGGATCAGCAGAGCCGGGGCAAAACGTCTAAGCAAAGTAACCTCCAATTAGGAATGAGGAATGAGGAATGAGGAATGAATAGTGTGATATGCGCTACAGCGTAAACACTATTCAATTCCTAATTCCTAATTCCTAATTCCTCATTAACTAATTCTCGCGTACCCACTCGTCCTCCGGCAGCGTCTCGTAGATCTGCACGGTGGCGTCGGCGGAGGGATAGCTCCAGGTCTCCTCCTCCGGCGTGGGGGAGGGCGTCGGCGTGGCGTTGGGGCCGGGCGTGGCGCTGGCGCCGGGCGCGCGGCTGGCGGCGGCGATCACGGGCAGGGCTTCGTCGTTGTCCGTCTCGATCACCTCGCGCAGCACGAACACCTCTTCGATGTGCTTGAAGTCCACCGAGGGGGCGACCACCGCGTAGCTGCCCTCGCTGCCGGCGTCCATGGACACGGCGGTGACGGTGCCGATATGCAGGCCCTTGGGGAACAGCGAGTCGGTGCCGGAGGTGATGACCACGTCGCCGGGCATGACGCTGTTCAGGTTGGGCAGGTAGTAAACGAAGCACTGGGCGTCGCTGTCGCCGGCGGCCACGCGCCCGCGCATGATGCCGTTGTCGCGGGTGCTCTGCACCATGCAGGCCACGGCGCTGCGGCTGTCGATGATGCAGATGACCTTGGCGTAGTTCATGCCGGCCTCGTACACGCGGCCGATCAACCCATCGCCGTTCACCACGGACATGCCGGCGTTCACGCCGTCGTTCTTGCCGCGGTTGATGGAGAAGGTCTCAAACCACTGGCCCGGCTCCCGGGCGATCACCCGGGCAAAGATCGGGTCCAGGGCCTCATAACGGCTCTTGGCGTCCAGGGCGTTCTGCAGGCGCTCGTTTTCGCGGATGGCTTCCTGGGCGCTCTGCAGCTGCAGGCTCAGCTGCTGATTCTCCATGGACAAGGCGTTGTAATCCGCCTCCAGCTTGTCGTAGTTCCGCCAGCGCTGGGTGAACTCGCGCACGCTGTTGGCCGCGCCGGTGAACACGCTCTGCACCCGGCTGAACAGCGAGCCGATGCCGTTTTCGGCGATGGAGATCTCGCTGGAATTGCGCAGCACCAGGAAGAACACGATGGCGGCAACCACCAGCAGCACCAGCACCGAAAAGAGCACTCTGCGGCGCGCCAGCCGCGCCCGGCGCTGTTCCTGTGCCGAGCGGCGGACGCGCTTGCCCTTCGGTGCGCGCGGCTTCTTGGGGGGCTTGGTCTTTGGCATGGTTCAGGTAACTCCCCTTTGGGACAATGTCAGTAATTAGATTTCTATGAGGCATCCGCTCTGTTCGAAGCGGGTCATCAGCCGGTCGCTGGCGGCGATCATGCAGCAGCCCAGGGCCACGTCGTCCTGAGGCGCCTCGTCGATGGTCACGTGCAGGCCCAGCAGCTCGCCCAGGCGCTCGCCCAGGCCCTCCAGCAGCGCGCCGCCGCCGGACAGGTACAGCCCCTGGGGCAGGATGTCCTCGGCCAGCTCCGCCGGGATGTTCTCGAAGGCGTCGCGGATGTCCTCCACCAGCGCCTCCAGCGGGGGCTGGATGGCGTTGTGCACGTCCGCGGCGGTGATCTCCACGGTGTTGGGCTTGCCGCTGGCGGCGTCCCGGCCCCGCAGTGTCACCGTCTGGTGCAGAAGGGAGGGGGAGCGCACGGCGCTGCCCAGGTCGATCTTCAAATCCTCCGCCGTGCGCTGGCCGATGATCAGGCCCTTTTCCTTGCGGATGTAGCGCACGATGGCCTCGTCCAGGCCGGTGGAGCCCCTGCGCAGCGTGCGCGCGGCCACCACGCCGTTCATGCTGACGATGGTGATCTCGGTGGTGGAGCCGCCGATGCACACCAGCAGCGAGCCCCGGGGCTCTTCGATGGGCACGCCCGCGCCCACCGCCGCCGCCACGCTGCTTCGCACCATGGCGCTGCGCCGGGCCCCGGCGGTGCGCACGGCCTCCTCCAGGGCGTTTTGCTCCACGCGGGTGCAGCCCTGGCTCATGGAGACCACCAGCCGGTTCTTCTCCAGCGCCCTGCGCTTGCCCAGCGCCTTTTCCGCCAGCCGCTGGATCAGCGCCGTGGTCAGCTCGATGTTGCCCACGGCCCCGTCCATGATGGGGCTGATCAGCGCCACGTCCTTGGGCGTGCGGCCCAGCATCAGCCGGGCGTCCCGGCCCACGGCCAGGATCTGGTCGGTGTCCTCGCGCAGCGTCAGCACATAGCTGGGCTCCCGCAGCACGATGCCCTCGTTTTCAAGACAGATCGTCACATTGGCGGAACCCAGGTCGATGCCCACGCCGCCGGTGGAAAATACGCCCATTATTTGCCTCCGTATTTGTCGATGCGCTGGCGGTATCGCCGACGCTGATTTCTGACTGAATTAGGAATTAGAGTGTGTTTCTAAAATACCTGAAACGCATTTTCGGCGTCTTTGACTGCAATTCTGTGTTGATTCCCCTTGATTTACCGCCAGTAAACCTGCGGGAAATCGCCTTGAAATGCAGTCAAATCCACTCGAAACTGCATCTCCGAATAAATGGTGATGTATCGTTCCTGATTCCTCACAATTCATTCCTCATTGACTACATTCCAAATCTTTCAAGCATCTGCCTGACGTCTTCCGTCGGAAAGCCCACCACGTTGTCGAACGGGCCGTCCAGCCCCGATACGAACGCGCCAGCGCCGCCCTGGATGGCGTAGGCCCCGGCCTTGTCCATGGGCTCGCCAGTGGCGATGTAGGCGTCGATTTCCTCCGCAGTCAGCGCCCGGAAGGTGACGCCGGTGCGCACGGAGCGGGTCTCGCTTCTGCCGGTGGCGGCGTCGATGACGCACACCCCGGTGAACACCTCGTGTTCCCGGCCCGACAGCGCCGCCAGCATCCGGCGGGCGTCGTCGGCGTCCTCGGGCTTGCCCAGGGGCGCGCCGTCCAGGGACACCAGCGTGTCCGAGGCGATGATGACGCCCTCTGTGTAATGCTCCGCCGCGGCATGGGCCTTGCGCTGGGCCAGCGTGAACACGATGTCCGAGGCGTGGCCGGAGACGTGCTCGTCCACGTCCGGCGCGCAGATCTCGAAGGTGTAGCCCATTTTGGAAAGCAGTTCCCGCCGCCGGGGCGAGCCCGAGGCCAGGATCAGCCGCTTTTGCTTGTTGTCAGTCATGCTTCATCCTTGTCAGCGCATAATACTACATTATATACCATTCAATATTATAGCACACATTCATCGAGAATAAAAGCAATTCCCGGCTTTGACCGGGAATTGTCACGAACAAATTACACACAGAAAACAAACGGGTTTGCGCCGGGATCGGGACGGCGCGAATTGGCGGAGCGTCATCCCGGGCCGGGCAGGGCCTGTATCGAACGGCTATGCGGCGGCTTCGGTCCCGAAACCGGCTTTCAGCAGGCTGTCGATGGCCTCTATGATCTCGGGATTGTTGTATTCCCTGCCGTCGAGACCGTAGATCAGCGCATAGGCAAAGCTGTCCGCCAGGGCCTCCTCCGGGTCGACGACATAGTCGGTATTCCTGCCGAACACGTCCCAGAAATTGGCGGCGTCGTCGGAGGTGTACAGGGTGGAGGGGTCGTCGATGGGCACCAGGCCGGTGGCCATGTTGTCAAAGAAGGAGTCGCCGACCTTTTCAAAGGGCTTCAGAGTGATAAACAGGACCGCGCAGTTCACCGGTTCTCCGTTGATTTCAAACACCGCGTAGGAATTGTGATGCTCCACGTCCGGGTTAGCGACGATCTTCGCGGTGATCTCCGGGGAGAACACAAAATCCTCCTCCACCACGGTGAAGCCGAGGATGGCGTACATCGCCGCCCGGAAATCCGGGTGGTTGCGGGTCAGGCAGTGGAACAGCTCGTGGCCGACGATGAAGTCGAAGAAGGCCTGCGCCTCCGGGTTGTCCGAGAAGCCGTATCGCAGTATGGATTCCCCAAGGTAGATCTGTGTGCCGTGGGTGTAGGCGGAGGCGCCGGACTCTTCCTTCATGGTCGTCTTGGCGAACACGATGTCGTCCAGGGGCGGCAGGTGATAGCCGCGCTGGGCGCAGAGCTGCTGGAACAGGGCCATCGACTGGCCGATGCGCTCCTTCTCCGCGTCGGTGAAGTCCAGCGTCTGCTCCGCGGCGAAGGCCTCCAGCGCCTCCAGCGTGGCGCCGTGCTCCTGCATGCGGAAGTCGAGGTCGCTCTGGTTCATGCTCTCGTAGTATTCCCGGTTGCCCAGCAGCAGCTCCGCCGCTTCCCTGGCGTCGACGAAGCGATAGTTCAGATCGTCGCCCTCGGCCAGGACTGCGGGGAGGAGCAGGGACAGGATCAGCAACAGCACGACGGTTTTCCTCATGGGGTCCATCCTCGCTTACGGATTTGTTGTGATACACGGCTGGCCCGACGGCCGGGCAGGCTCGACCGTTGGGCCAGAGGAATCGATTGTCAGTTCTCCTTGTTCGCCACCAGCTCCGTCAGAAGGGCGTTGCTGCGCTTGAGGAAATCCACCATGCGGTCGGCCACCAGCGGCTGGCGGGCCATCTCGGCCAGGTCGGCCACCTGGGCGCACACGGTTTCGGTTTTCTCGTTCTCCTCGGCGCCCTGCAGCCACTTCACCAGCGGGTGTTTGTCGTTGAGCACCAGGGTGCGCTTCTCCGGCAGCTTCATGTCGGGGCCGCCCCAGCGGCTGGACATCTCGGTAAACCTGCGGTTCTGCTCGTCCACGGTGATCATGGCGATCAGGCCCTCATCCTTGAAGGGCTTGAGCTGCACCTCCACCTGCTCGTCGGCCATGGCCTTCCTGAACAGGCCCTCCAGCTTCGCCCGGGCGTCCTCGCTCACCTCGCCGTCTTCGGTCAGGCTGTCGGCGGCGGCGTCCACCCGCTTGAAGGAGACCTTGGCGTCCTTCTCGGTATACTCCAGGAAGCTGATGAAGTTGTTGTCGATCAGGGTGTCCAGCAGGATCACGTCCTTGCCCTGGTCGTTGTACATCTGGATCATCTGGGCCTGGCGCTTGGCGTCGCTGGCGTAGTAGACGGTCTTGTCCTCATCCTCGGCACAGTTGTCGTTCAGGTACTCGTCCAGCGTGACATACTTGTCGCCGGTGGTCTTGTAGATCAGCGCGCTCTTCACGCGGTCATAGAACTTCTCGTCCTTCATGCAGCCGTACTTCACGAAGGGATGGATGTCGTCCCAGTAGCGCTGGTAGTCCTCGCGCTTGGTGTTGAACTCGCTCACCAGCCGGTCGGCCACCTTGCGGGTGATGTAGGCAGCCATCTTCTTCACATAGCCGTCGTTCTGCAGGAACGAGCGGGACACGTTCAGCGGCAGGTCGGGGCAGTCCACGCAGCCCTTCAGCAGCAGCAGGAACTCCGGGATGACCTCCTTGATGTTGTCCGCCACGAACACCTGGTTGTTGTACAGCTTGATGACGCCCTCACTGGCGGTAAACTCGTTCTTGATGCGGGGGAAGTAGAGGATGCCCTTCAAATTGAAGGGATACTCCGCGTTCAGGTGGATCCAGAACAGCGGCTCCTCGAAGTCGTTGAACACCTTGCGGTAGAATTCCTTGTACTCCTCGTCGGTGCACTCGCTGGGCCGCTTCATCCACAGGGGATGGGTGTCGTTGATTGGCTTCGGCTCCTCCGGCTGCTTCGGCTCTTCGCCCTCCTTGGGCTCCTCGGGCTTTTTCACCTCGCTGACGAAGATAGGCACGGGCATGAACGCGCAGTGCTTTTCCAGCGTGGAGCGCAGTGTCCACAGGTTGAGGAAGTCCTTGTCCTCCTCGTCGATATAAAGCGTGATGGCCGTGCCGCGCTGGGTGCGGTCTGAGGGCTCGATCTCGTACTCCATGCCGTCCTCGCTCGTCCAGCGCACGGCGGGGGCGTCGGTGTAGCTCTTGGAGTCGATGATCACCTTGTCCGACACCATGAACGCGCTGTAAAAGCCCAGGCCGAAGTGGCCGATGATGCCGGCGCCCTCGCCCTTGTTGTCCTCGGTGTACTTGGTGATGAAGTCGGTAGCGCCCGAGAAGGCCACCTGGGCGATGTACTTCACGACCTCCTCCTCGGTCATGCCGATGCCGTTGTCGATGAAGGTGAGCGTGCCCTTTTCCGGGTCGGTGATCACGTCGATGCGGTCGGGCGCGTCGTCCTGCGCCTCGGCCTGGCCGTTGTTCACCAGCCAGCGATACTTGCGGATGGCGTCGCAGCCGTTGCTCACCAGCTCGCGCATGAAGATGTCTTTATCGGAATACAGCCACTGCTTGATGACGGGCATGATATTCTCGGCGTTGATGGATACGGTTCCCTTTGACATATGTTTTTCCTCCTTTGGGACGGGGTTTAAACTGGGTTCACAAGCATTATTATAATCTGAAAGCGGGGGATGTCAAGTAAAATTTGGCACTCAAACAAAAAGAGTGCTAACAAAACAGCGGTTGCAACCTGGAATATATGAAATTCTACTGTTGGTTGCTTGCAAATGATGGTTGAATATGCTATAGTGCAAGTGGGTGAGCAACCCGGACAGAATAGACATACCGACTTTGAATGGAGGCGGAAGAGATGATCGATAACATCGCGGTCGGAAAGACCATCGCAAAGCTCAGGCAGAACAAGAACATGACCCAGCAGCAGCTGGCGGCGGCGTTGAACGTGTCGCATCAGGCCGTTTCCAAGTGGGAGACGGGCGCGGCATTGCCGGACGTGCAGACGCTGATGGCCCTCACGCGCCTCTTCGGCATCACCATGGAGCAGCTGCTCAACGACGAGGTGCCCGAGGACCGCGTGGAGCCGCCCAGGCCCGCGTCCCCCTTCGACGAGCCGATCCAGAATATAGGAAACTTCGTCAACAACATCGTCAACGGCATCTTCAAGCCAAAGGAGGCTTCCGGAGCCGGGGAAGATGAAGGCGCAGAGGACGCCGAAGCCCCTGAAGCCGACGCGGAGTTCGAGGAAGCGCCCGGTGAGGCCGCCGGGACGGCAGAAGGCGCGGACGATTTCGACGCGCAGCGGCTTCTGCAGATGGCGCCCTTCATGAGCAAGAGCGCCGTGGACGAGCTGCTCCTGGAGCACAAGAACGCCCTGACTGCCGGGGACATCGCCCGGTTCGCCCCCTTCGCCAGCCAGGAGTGCATCGAAAAGCTGATCCAGAACAACGAGCAGGAGGTCAACTGGGACGTGCTGCGCAAGGTGGCCCCCTTCCTGAAGCGGGAAGTGGTGGATCGTCTGGCCAAGGCCGCCGCCAAGGGTGGGCAGTACGTGAAAAAGAGCGCGGAGTCCAGCGGCATCAACACCGAGGACTTCGGCAAGGCCGTGCAGGACGTGGGCCAGAAGATCGGCGCGGGCCTGGAGAGCGCCTTCCGCAGGGCCACCAAATTGGGCAATGACGTGGTCAACGGCGTCGCCAGCACCTTCAACGACCTGGTGGAGAACACCAAGGCGCGCCAGGCCCGGGCGGAGGAGCTGCGCAAGGCCGCCTGCGAGCGGGCGCTGGCCGACGAGAAGTGGGACTGGCTGGCCGAGCACATCCCCGAGATCAGGGACGAGGAGCTGCTGCGCTCCATCGCCCAGAAGGCCAACGGCCTGGGCATGCACGACTGGGTGCTGGAGCACCTGAACGGCTATGCCGACACCCGCACCATCGACGCCGCCATCGAGGCGGGCAACTGGGGCTGGCTGGGCGACCACGTGTGGCAGTTCGAGGACGAGCTGCAGGAGAAGATCGCCCGCGCCGCCGCGCAGCAGGAGAACTGGCAGTGGCTGTCCACCTATGCCGAGCAGATCTCCCTGGAGAACTGCGCTGACGAGATCGCCATCGCCGCCTACAAGGCCGAGGCCCGGGTGCTGGCCAGGCAGATCGCCGAGCACTGCATGACCGACGCGCAGCGCGAGGCCCTGGCGAACGAGGCCATCGCCGTGGGGGATTACGACTACCTGCAGCAGCTGGTGGAGCTGCTCAGCCCGGAATTCATCGGTCAGGCGCTGGTGGCCAACGCCCAGCAGGCGCAGTGGGACACGGTGGCCCGGTTCGTGGGCAACGCCGACGGCGACAGCATCGACAAGCTGATGGAGCTGGCCATCGCCGAGGGCAACTTCGACGCCATCGACATGCTGGACGAGTTCCTGTAAGAGGCCCATAGTCTGTTGACTTTGTCAACAACCTGTCGCCCCCTCCTTTGAGGGGGCGATTTTGTGTTGCGAATCCCCGTCGATCATGCTATAATATATCTTGAATGAATATACTCGGAGGCTTGACTTGGATTTTAAACAGGTTGTTTCGGTGTCAAAGGGCCGACTGATCGGCAACATCCTGCTGGCGCTGGCGGTGGGCGCGGCGCTGCCCATCGTGGCGGTGTTCCAGATCGCGCTGCTGGCCCCGGTGCTGATGCTCTGCGGCATCTTCGCGGTGCGGCTGAAGGCCCGGGTGGGCTGGGTGCCCCCGGCGGTGCTGTTCGGCGCGGCGCTGGCGTCGGCCATGTGGTTCCTGGGCACGACGATGGCCCTGGCGCTGTTGGCGGCGGCGGTGCTGCCGGCGATGGCGGTGATGCGGGGCATGGCGCGCAAGCAGCCCTTCTTCCAGCAGATGCGGGCGGGCGTGATCGCCTACGGCCTGGGGCTGGTGGCGGGCATGCTGATCGCCTACGTCAGCTTCGGCGGCAACATGATCGTCCGGTTCACCGACCTGGTCCGCGGGGAGATCACCCGCATGCCGGATGCGGCGCTGCAGCCCTTCGTGGAGGCCATCAACCAGACGCTGGCCATGAGCGGCATGGGCAGGCAGGCGTACACCGTGGAGCTGTACCGCAGCCAGATCTCCGGCATACTGGACCTGATGCAGCGCACCTACGCCCAGGCCCTGCCGGGGGCGCTGCTTTCCGGGGCGATGCTCTCCGGCGTGATCAGCGTGCTGTGGGGCAACTGGACCATGGCGCGGCTGGGGCTGGCCACGAACGACAGCTTCGTGGGCATGAGCGGCTGGTTCATGCCCGCCCAGATGACCTGGGGGCTGCTGGGGCTTTGGCTCGCGGGCTTCGTGATGAACGCCGCGGGCTATGGGGCCGGGGCCACGGTCTACGCGGCGGTGCGCAGTCTGGCGGGCGCGGCGTTTTTCATCCAGGCCATGGCGGCGCTGGATCGGCGGATGCTGCGCGGCGGGCGGGAGCTGGGCCGCCGCAGGACGCTCATCACTTTGTTCTGCGTGGCGGCGTTCCTGCTGCCGGACGTGGGCATGATGCTGGCCATCATCGGCGGCGCGTCGGCGCTGTTTGGCTCCCACGGGGCCATCAAGCGCGGCAATTCAGAACCATCGGATCGGGACGATCCGCAGGAATAGGAGGCTATCGAAATGAAGGTTATCCTGCTACAGGACATCAAGGGAACCGGCAAGAAGGACCAGATCCTGGAGATCTCCGACGGCTATGCCCGCAACTACCTGTTGCCCCGCAAGCTGGCCAAGGAGGCCACGGCGGAGGCGGTGAATTCGCTGGAGAAGGCCCGCGGCGCGGACCGGCACCGCGAGGAGGTGCGCAAGCAGCAGGCCGAGGAGAAGGCCCGCGAATTGAAGGGCAAGGTGATCCAGCTGGAGGTGAAGGGCGGCGAGAACGGCAAGCTGTATGGTTCCGTGACCAACGACCAGATCGCCACCGCCCTGAAGACCCAGCACGGCATCGACATCGACAAGCGCAAGCTGGAGCAGGAGGAGCCCATCAAGAAGGAGGGCCAGGCCTTCGTCACCCTCAAGCTCTATCCCGGCATTTCCACCCGGATGATCGTCAACGTGAAGATTCAGGGGAAGTAATCCATGGAACAGTACATACCCTCGCCCGACGGCGTCCGCACGCCTCCGAACCATCCGGCTTCGGAGCGCAGCGTGCTGGGCGCGATGCTCAGGTCGCGCAACGCGGCGCAGATCGCCGTGGAGAGCCTGCGGCCGGACGACTTCTATGACCCCGCCAACCGGGAGATATTCGCCGCCATGCAGGCGCTGGCCGACGATTCCCGGCCCATCGACCTGGTGACCCTCGACGAGGAAATGACCCGTCGGGGCCGTTTGGATGCCGTGGGCGGCACGGCCTACCTGATCGAGCTGAGCCAGTATGTGCCCTCCTCCTCCAATGTGGAGGCGTACATAAAGATCGTGGACCAGAAGGCCACGCTGCGCCGGCTGATCGCCGCTGCGGACCAGATTTTGCAGGACAGCTACGCCGGCGAGAAGGAGAACGCGGAGATCCTGGAGAGCGCCGAAAAGGCCATCTACGACATCACCATGCGCAAGGGCGGCGAGGAGCTGCAGCCCATCCAGCCGGTGCTGATCAGCACGTTCGAGAAGATCGAGCAGCTGGTGAAGAACCACGGCCGCATCGAGGGCGTGCCCACGGGCTATGCCGAGCTGGACGACCTGCTGACGGGCCTGCACCCGGGCGAGTTCATACTGATCGCCGGGCGTCCAGCCATGGGCAAGACCTCCATCGGCATGAACTTCGTGGAAAACGCCGCCATTCGCGCGGGCAAGAAGGCCGCCGTGTTTTCTCTGGAGATGCCGGCGGAGCAGCTGGCCATGCGCATGATGTGCACCGAGGCCCGTGTGGACATGCAGAAGGTGCGCCGCGGGGCCATCGACGACGACGACTGGGGCAAGCTGGCGGACGCGCTGGTGAGCATCGGCCCGGCAAAGATCTACGTGGACTGCACCCCCGGCATCACCGTGCCCGAGGTGCGCTCCAAGGCCCGCCGGCTCCAGCTGGAGCACGGGCTGGACCTGATCATGATCGACTACCTGTCCCTGATGACCGCCACCGGCAAGAACGGCAGCCGCCAGGAGGAGGTCTCCCAGATCTCCCGCACCCTGAAGGGCCTGGCGCTGGAGCTGGGCGTGCCGGTGATCGCGCTGCAGCAGCTGTCCCGCGCCCCCACGGGTCGCTCCAACCACCGGCCGCTGCTGTCCGATATCCGCGAATCCGGCGCCATCGAGCAGGACGCCGACGTGGTCATGTTCATCCACCGCGAGGACTACTACGACCCCGAGACCCCGGACAAGAACATCGCCGAGCTGATCATCGCCAAGCAGCGCAACGGCTCGCTGGGCACGGTGAAGCTGGGCTGGAAGGGCGAGTACACCTGGTTCATGGACCTGTCCGCCCGGGCGAAGGAAGCCGTGGGGCAGGAATAGGGGAGCAGGGAGCAGGAATAGCCGCTGCCGCCCATTCAAACACAACCACTGGAGGTTCATCCATGAAGCGCGTCATCACCTACGGCACCTTTGACCTTCTGCACTACGGGCACATCAACCTGCTTCGCCGGGCCAGGGCGCTGGGGGACTACCTGATCGTGGCCCTGTCCACCGATGAGTTCAACCATGAGCAGAAAAACAAGGTATGCTACTTTTCCTACGAGGAACGGAAAACGCTGCTGGAGGCCATCCGTTACGTGGACCTGGTGATCCCCGAGGAGAACTGGGACCAGAAGCGCACCGACGTGCACCTGTACCAGGTGGACACCTTCGTGATGGGCGACGACTGGAAGGGCAAGTTCGATTTTCTGAAGGAGGAGGGCTGTGAGGTGGTCTACCTGCCCCGCACGCCGGAGATCTCCACCACGCAGATCAAGAACGATCTGAACAATCGGGAATCGTGACCATTCAATCCTCACCAGTCAATAAATGAACAGATCCTTCGACTTCGCTTGCGCTCCGCTCAGGATGACATCCCAGGTAACCCTGTCATCCTGAGCGGAGCCGCTTCAGCGGCGCAGTCGAAGGATCTGTAACGTTTGGAAACACATCAAGCGATGACAGGCGAAGCGCCTGAATCACAGCTTCTTCATCATATATACCAGGCTTCGGGTGCTGCCGTCCTTCAGCATCACGGCGTCGGGGTGCACGGCGACCTCCACGAAGCCCATCTTTTCATACAGGCCGCGCCCGCGCTGGTTGCCGCCGATGTACTCCAGCTCCATGAACATCACGCCCCGCTGGCGGGCGACCTCCTCCATGGCCCGGAACATGGCCGAGCCGATGCCCTGGCCCCAGAATTCCCGGTACAGCGCGACGGCCACGGACGCCTTGTGGCGGTACTTGATCTGCGTATTGAACTGCAATTCGCAGTTGCCCGCCAGCTGTTCGCCGACAAAGCAGGTGAGAAACAGGCTGTTTGGATTGGCGTTGAAGCCCTCCAAAAACGAGCGTTCACTTTCCACGGTATAGCGACCGCATTCTTCGGGGTAGCGAAGCACAAACTCCGTCTCCGCGGCAGTGTCGGTGAGGTATTTTATCATTGCCGCGGCGTCGCGCTCCGGGTCCGGCAGGCGCAGCATGGCTTTGCGGCCGTCCTTCAGGGTAAAACAGCGCTGCTCAAATAACATGGGGATGACACCTCCCATTATTGAAGTAAGGGCGCCGTTGAGGCGCCCGATGATTGCTTCCCGACTGCGGGCGAGGAGGCTTTTGGATTGGCGGCACATTGCCGCGCTCACGGTGAATTACAGCTTGTTCCTCTGGATCTTGCCGCTGATGGTCTTGGGCAGCTCGTCCCGGAACACCACAATGCGGGGATACTTGTAGGGCGCGGTGCGCTTCTTCACGTAGTTCTGGATGTCCTTCTTGAGCTCTTCGGTGCCCTCGATGCCCTTGGTGAGCACAATGGACGCCTTGACCACCTGGCCGCGGATCTCGTCCGGCGCGGCGGACACGCCGCACTCCAGCACGTAGGGCAGTTCCATGATGACGCTCTCGATCTCGAACGGCCCGATGCGGTAGCCGGAGGACTTGATTACGTCGTCGGTGCGGCTGACGTACCAGAAGTAGCCGTCCTCATCCCGCCATGCCATGTCGCGGGTGTGGTACATGCCGTCATGCCACACGGTGTCGGTGGCCTCCTGGTTGCCGTAGTAGCCCAGGAACAGGCCCGCGGGGATCTCCCTGTCCGTGCGGATGACGATTTCGCCCGGCTCGCCGGCCTTCACCGGGTTGCCGTTGGCGTCCACCAGGTCCACGTCGAACAGCGGGCTGGGCTTGCCCATGGAGCCGATCTTCGGCGTGGTGCCGGCGAAGTTGCCCAGCACCAGCGTGGTCTCCGTCTGGCCGAAGGCCTCCATGATGGAAAGGCCCGTGGTCTTCTTGAACAGGTTGAACACCTCGGGGTTCAGTGCCTCGCCCGCGGTGCAGGCGCACTTGATGCTGGACAGGTCGTACTTGGAGATGTCCTCGCGGATCAGGAAGCGGTACATGGTGGGCGGCGCGCAGAAGGTGGTGATGTTGTATTTGGCGAACATCGGCAGGATGTCGTGGGCGTTGAAGCGGTCGAAATCGTACACGAACACCGCGCACTCGTTCATCCATTGCCCGTACAGCTTGCCCCACAGCGCCTTGCCCCAGCCGGTGTCGGAGATGGTGAAGTGCAGGCCGTCCGGCTCCACGCAGTGCCAGTAGTGGGCGGTGATGAAGTGGCCCAGGGGATACTTGTGGCTGTGCATGGCCAGCTTGGGATAGCCGGTGGTGCCGGAGGAGAAGAACATCACCATGGGGTCGTCGCCGCTGGGCGCGTCCTCGGTGCGGGTGAAGGTGGAGCGGTAGCGCAGGTACTCCTCGTCAAAGTCGCGCCAGCCCTCCCGCTTGCCGCCGCACATGATGCGGATCTTCACATAGGGGCAGGTCTCGAAGGCCTCCTCCGCGTGGGCCGCGCCCTCGCCGTCGTGGGTCATGCAGATGGCGTTGACGCCGGCGGTCTCAAAGCGGTACTCGTAATCCTTCTTCAAAAGCTGGTCCGTGGCGGGGATGGCCACCGCGCCCAGCTTGTGCAGCGCCATCATCACCACCCAGAACTGCCAGTTGCGCCGCAGCACCAGCATCACCCGGTCGCCCTTCTTGATGCCAAGGGCCTTGAAGTAGTTGGCGGCGCGGTTGGACTTGCGGCTGATGTCCTCGAAGGTGAAGCGCTGTTCGTTCTGATTGCGGTCCACGTACAGCATCGCCAGCTTGTCCGGCTTGCGCTCGGCCAGGCGGTCCACGATGTCAAAGGCGAAGTTGAAGTGGTCGGAATTGGGGAAGGCGATGTGCTGCAGATGTCCCTCGCCGTCCTCGTCCAGGTCCACGAACCGGTCGTAGATCATGTTCTGCTTGGGCAGGCGCACGGGCATGACGGCGTCCACCAGCTTGTCCTCCTCGGTCTCCTCGCCGGGCAGCACCACGGCCACGAAGGTGCAGTCCCTGCCGCCGGTGGCGATCTCGCCGTGGGGAGTGGAGGAGTCGTAGTAGATGCTGTCGCCCTCCCTGAGGTGCTCCACATGGTCGCCGATGCGCACCAGCAGCTCGCCGGAGAGGATCAGGTCGAATTCCTGGCCGGAGTGGGAGTGGGTATGGATGGGCTGGTCCTGCAGCTCCTCGGAATAGCTGTAGGTGACCCAGAAGGGCTCGGCGATCTTGCCGGAGAACATGGGCGCCAGGCTGGAGATCTCGATGCCCTCCTGCCGGGTGGTGATGGTGGCCTCCCCCTTGCGGGTGACGGTGTAGGAGCGCAGGTTCGCGCTGCGGCCCTCGATCAGGTCGGTGATGTCCACGCCGAAGATGCGGGCGCAGTTGTGGATAAACGTGAAGGGCAGGTCGGCCCGGCCGGCCTCGTATTCAATGTAGGTCTCCACGTCCAGGCCGGTCTGGTCGGCCATGTAGACCACGGAATAGCCAGCGATCTCGCGCAGGGCGCGGATGCGCGTACCCACCTCATACAGCATGCCGGTCATGTCGGTTGTGTTCATTGGGAAATTCCTCCTTGTTTCGATAGTACCGGGGTGATCGAATATCAGACAGATTCCTGTGGTGAGTGTCGCACAAAAAAACGCCCGCCTCACACAAACGCTTGCGCGTTCTTTGAGACGAGTCGCATTCAACCCGCGGTACCACTCAAATTGCACGTTGCCGTGCCCCTTCAGGCTCCATCAAGCCCTGTGCCTTTACGCAGCTTTCACGGGAAGCGTCTACTTGAATCCTCCATGATGGGGATCGTTCGGGCTTCCGGCTCGGAAGGGATGGGCTTGTGAGCAACCTGTGTCCGGCCTTTCAGCAGGTGGCCGGCTCTCTGGGCACCGATTGGCTCCGCCGTCTTCGTCATCGCCTTTGGGATATATTCGATTGAGGTCATTCTATCACCAACCCCGGCCCATGTCAAAGGGTTGGCGCGTTAAATTTGTATTGCGCTGGCTTCGTGCGCGAATATTTTGCAGAAAAAACGGTGAAATGTTCGTCTCATTTCCGAACGACCGACTTGACAATGGGCGGCGATGCTGATAAATTAGTCATTATAGCAAAGCAAGGGAGTGGCTGTATGGCGTTCTTTACCGGGCTGCGCGCGCCGGACAGGCGCGTGACGGTGGTCACCGGCCACTACGGCAGCGGCAAGACGGAGTTCTGCGTCAGCCTGGCCCTCTCGCTGGCGAAGCACGGCTTCGGCCCGTATGGGAAGCTGGCCCTGGTGGACCTGGACATCGCCAACCCCTATTTCCGCTCCCGGGAGAGAAGGGAGACGCTGGAGGGCGCGGGCGTGAAGGTGTACGGCAGCGCCTACGAGCACGAGATCACCGCGGAGCTGCCCGCCCTGGGCGCGAACATCCGCGCGCCGCTGGAGGACGCGGACTGCCGGGTCATCGTGGACGTGGGCGGCAACGACTCCGGCGCGGTGGTGCTGAACCAGTTTGGAAAGTACTTCTCCCCGGAGGACGCGCTGTTCCTGATCGTGGTGAACGCCAACCGCCCAGAGACCAGGGATTTGGAAGGGGCGGTTGCGCACCTGGAGGCCATCGAGAGAAAGACCGGCCGGGCCATCGACGGAGTGGTCAACAACTGTCACATGCTTTTGGAGACCGACGCCGCCTGCGTGGAAAAGGGCCACGCGCTGTGCAGGGCCCTGTGCGAAAGGACCGGCAAAATACTGTGGTGCGACACCTATCCGGCGCCCATCGTGCCCGCCGAACAGGTGGAGGGAAAGTACGAGCACCTGCTGCCGGTGGGGATGTACATGAGGCCAAGCTGGATAGATAAATAGAGTTTAGAGTTTAGAGTTAAGAGTTTAGATTTGAAAGTTTTGAACAGTTCGCGGTTTTGCCCGCGGCTTGGACTTGAACAAATGAAATCCGGAGGATTTCTGCCACAACTCCACTCTGGACTCTGAACGCTCAAATGGTTACGCATGGCGCATCGCGCCATTCGCACGATACAAGGAGGCAACGTTATGTCAAGAAGGTTCAAGGTCATCTTTGACCGGGAGCGCTGCAAGGGCTGCGAGCTGTGCAAGAGCTTCTGCCCGAAGCAGATCATCGCCATGGACACCCAGGTGAACGCCAAGGGCTACTGTCCCGCGATGATCGTGGATCAGGACAGCTGCATCGGCTGCGCAAGCTGCGCCACGGTGTGTCCCGACTGCGCGATCGAGATCTATCAGCTGGAGGAGGGGGAAGCATGAGCGAGAAGGTATTGATGAAGGGCAACGAGGCCTTTGCCGAGGCGGTCATCCGCGGCGGCGTGCGCTTCTACTTTGGCTATCCCATCACCCCCCAGAGCGAGATTCCCGAGTTCATGAGCCGGGAGCTGCCCAAGCGGGGCGGCCGTTTCCTGCAGGCGGAGAGCGAGCTGGGCGCCATCAACATGGCCTACGGCTGCGGCGCGGCCGGCGGCCAGGGCTTCATCTCGTCCTCGTCCCCGGGCATCGCGCTGATGCAGGAGGGCATGAGCTTCCTCTGCGGCGCGGAGGTGCCGGTAACCCTTCTGAACGTGTCCCGCGGCGGCCCGGGCATCGGCTCCATCCAGCCCGGCCAGGCGGACTACAACCAGGTGACCCGCGGCGGCGGCAACGGCGACTACAGGATCCCCGTGTTCGCGCCCGCGTCCATCCAGGAGGCCGTGGACATCCTCTACGAGGCGCCGTCCATCGCCGACAAATACCGCAACCCGGTCATGGTGCTGGCGGACGGCCTGATGGGCCAGATGATGGAGCCCGTGATGCTGCCCGAGGAGAAGCACGCCTTCACCAGCGAGGAGATCTCCACCGCCAAGCCCTGGGCCATTTCCGGCAGCAAAAAGGGCACGCGCAGCGTGGTCAAGAGCCTGCGGCTGCAGCCGGAGGTGCTGGAGGAGCACGTGGAGCACCTGTTCGAGAAGTACGCCGTCATGGAGAAGGAACTGGAGCGCGTGGAGTGCGAGGGCCTGGAGGACGCCGAGGTGGTGTTCGTGGCCTTCGGCACGATGGCCCGTCTGGCCCGGGAGGCCATGGAGCTCCTGGAAGCCCGCGGCATCAAGGCCGGCCTGATCCGGCCCATCAGCCTGTGGCCCTATCCCTACAGCGCGTTCGATCAGCTTTCGCCCAAGACGAAGGCGGTCGTCTCCGTGGAGCTGAGCATGGGTCAGATGCTGCAGGATATCAACCTGGGCGTGAAGGGCCGCGTGCCCGTGAGGCTGATCCACCGCGTGGGCGGCATGCTGCCCACGTCCATTGAGGTGGTCGAAAAGACGAAGAAGATACTGGAGGAAGTGCGATGAAACCTGTATTTACCGTAACAGAGGGTATGCTGCCCGTCAGCACCAGCTATTGTCCCGGCTGCACCCACGGCGTCGCACACCGCATCATCATGGAGACGCTGGACGAGATGGGCCTGCTGGGCAACACCATCGGCGTGGCGCCCATCGGCTGCTCCGTCGTGGCGCACCAGTTCATGAACGTGGATATGTGCGAGGCGGCCCACGGCCGCGCCCCGGCGGTGGCGTCCGGCATCCGCCGCGTGCATCCCGACAAGGTGGTGTTCACCTATCAGGGCGACGGCGACCTGGCCTCCATCGGCATGGGCGAGATCGTCCACGCCGCGGCCCGCGGGGAGAAGTTCTCCGTGTTCTTCATCAACAACGGCATCTACGGCATGACCGGCGGCCAGATGGCCCCCACCACCCTGGTGGGCCAGCGCTCCACCACCTGCGTGGACGGCCGCACCGTGGAGCAGGCGGGCATGCCGCTGCGCATCAGCGAGCTGCTGGCCACGCTGGACGGCCCGGCCTATATCGAGCGCGTGTCCCTGGACTCCCCGGCCCGCATCCGCGCCGCCAAGAAGGCCGTGCGCAAGGCATTTGAGTACCAGATCGCCGGCAAGGGCTTCACCTTCGTGGAGCTGCTGAGCACCTGCCCCACCAACTGGGGCCTGACCCCGCCCAACGCCATGAAGCGCATGCGCGAGGACGTGTGCGCCTACTATCCGCTGGGCGTTTACAAGGACACCGGGAAGGAGGCGGAGTGACATGGCGACGACCAAGCTGTTTTTCGCCGGCTCCGGCGGACAGGGCGTTCTGACCATGGGCCAGATGCTGACCTACGCGGCCATGTACGCCGACATGAACGCCACCTGGCTGCCCTCCTACGGCCCGGAGATGCGCGGCGGCACCGCCAACTGCACCGTGGTCATCAGCCCGGACAAGCCCGTCTCCTGCCCGCTGATCTACGAGGCGGACGACGTGGTGGTGATGAACCTGCCCTCGCTGACCAAGTTTGAGTCTCTGGTGAAGCCCGGCGGCAACCTGTTCGTGAACAGCTCGCTGATCGAGCAGAAGTCCACCCGCGACGACATCAACGTGTACTACGTGCCCGCCAACGATATCGCCATGAAGCTGGGCAACGCCCGCACCGCCAACGTGGTGATGCTGGGCGCGCTGGTGAACGTGGCGCCGGTGGTGCCGGTGGAGATGATCTACAAGATCATGGAAAAGACCTTCTCCGGCCGCAAGGCCCACCTGCTGGACATCAACAAGCAGGCCTTCCACGCCTGGGAGAAGAAATAACCCAACCCCGAAAAGCCCTGCAAGGGGCTTTCGGGCCGCGGACCAAGCCCGTACGCGGAGATTTCAGGGAAGGCCGCATGCGCGGAAGGAATGTCCGCATACTGCGTCAGGACAGCCTGCCAATTCGGTTGCTTACGTCTGTGTAAGCGCCGCGTTGGCAGGCTGTCCTTTCTTTGCCTCGCAGGCTTTCCGGCGGCCTGCCGGACCGCTGATAAGGCCAGCAAGCGCAGAAATACCGGAAAAGGCCGCATGCGCGGAGGGGATTTCCGCCGACTGCGCCAGAACCGCCTGCCAATTCGGCTGCTTCCCACGCGCAGGCCCCGGCGCGCCCGGGAGGATGCCGTCACCGGTGCCGCCCCGGCGCGGCAAGGATTTTTGAAGTTTTGAAAATATATGGCTGCAAGGAAATTATTCGCCCCTCGCAAGCGTTGACATATGTCGGTTATCTTGTTATAATTTAACTTAACAGATTATGTCATCATGGGGGAATGGATATGAAGCGCGTATACAGATTCTTTGCGGTTGTGTTTGCGTTTGCGCTGGTGCTTGCCGCGGGCTGGATGCTCGCTGCACCCGCCGCGCAGGCGGAGATTGTCAGCTCCGGTACCTGCGGGGCGAATAGCCATGTCACCTGGACTCTGGACGATCAGGGAACGCTGACCATCCGTGGGACGGGGGAGATGAAGAATTATAATCCTGACAACAGCGCCCCTTGGAGTTTCAAATGGGGTACCAGTGTAAAGGAAGTGGTAATTGAAAGCGGCGTGACGAGCATTGGCGATGATGCTTTCGCTGGCTGCAGCAGCCTGACGAATGTCACGATCCCTGACAGTGTGACGAGCATTGGCAACGGGGCTTTCGATGGCTGTCGCAGCCTGACGAGCATCATGATTCCGGATGGCGTGACTAGTATTGGCGATCAGGCTTTCAAAAGTTGCAGCAGCCTGACGAGCATCACGATCCCGGAAGGCGTGACGAGCATTGGCAATTATGCTTTTGCAAACTGCAGCAGCCTGACGAGCATCACGATTCCGGATGGCGTGACGAGCATTGGCGATGCTGCTTTCAGCTATTGCAGCAGATTGGTGAGTATTACGATTCCGGACGGAGTGACGAGCATTGGCTTGAGTGCTTTCAATAGTTGCAGTAACCTGACGAGCATCACGATTCCGGATGGTGTGACAAGCATTAGTAGTTTTACTTTCGATGGCTGCAGCAGCCTGACGAGTATCACGATCCCGGACAGTGTGACGAGCATTGGCAACGGGGCTTTAGATGGCTGTCGCAGCCTGACGAGCATCACGATTCCGGAGGGCGTGACGAGAATCGGCGATCGGGAGTTCACAGGCTGCAGCAGCCTGACGAGCATTACGATACCGGATGGTGTGCTGAGCATTGGCGATCAGGCGTTCACAGGCTGCAGCGGTCTGACGAGCATCACGATTCCGGAGGGCGTGACGAGCATTGGAGAAAGCGTTTTCGAAAGCTGCAGCGGTCTGACGAGCATCACGATTCCGGATAGTGTGACGAGCATTGGTGGTTTTGCGTTCGCCTATTGTTCCGCGATTCGATATGCCAGTCTTGACAGTGATGGTGCAAAGACGCTTAGCAAGGCTGGGTATTCCTTCCGTGTTCCGGGAAATGACTTTGACCTGAAGTATATGTACACTGAAGACATCCCTTCCGGCTTTGAAATCAGCAATGTGGATAAGAATGTGGTCGATATGACGATTCCGGAGGACGTGACGAGCATCGGTTATGGTGCTTTCCGTGCTTGCAGTAGCATGACGAGCATCACGATTCCCGAGGGTGTGACGACCATTAGCGAATACGCTTTCAAAGACTGCAGCAGCCTGACAAGCATCACAATCCCGAATAGCGTGACGAGCATTGATGGTAGTGCGTTCAACGATTGTTCCGCGATTCGATATGCCAGTATTGACAGTGATGGTGCAAAGGCGCTTGGCAAGGCGGGGTATTCTTTCCGTGTCCCGGGAAGCTGGTTTGACCTGAAGTATCTGTACGATGTAAACACTCTTACCGCTCTTGAAATCATCTCTGTGGACCGTGGCATGGTCGATGTGACAATCCCGGACGGCGTGACGAGCATTGGCAGGTATGCTTTTGCGTATCACAGCAGCCTGAAGAGCGTAACGATTCCCGAGGGTGTGACAACCATTGGCGAGTATGCTTTCGATGGCTGCAGTAGCCTGACAAGCATCACGATACCTGATGGCGTGACGTACATCCCCATTGATGTTTTCCGTGACTGCAGCAGTCTGACGAGCATCTCGATTCCGGACAGCCTTACGGGTATAGATTCGGCTTTTACAGGCTGCAGCAGCCTGACGAGCATCACGATACCGAAGGGCATGGCGAGCATTGACTGGAGGACTTTCAATGGCTGCATGCTGACCAAAATAGAAATTCCAGACAGCCTTAAAACCATTGGCGAAGGCGCCATTTCGAGAAACGTCACCATCTACTGCAACAAGTACTCAGAGGCGGACTACTGGGCGCAGGAGAATGGGAATCCAATCGTATACCTGCAAGACATTGACCTGGATGCGATTCGCGAGGTGACGCTGCCGGAGACGCTGCGCATTGAATACGGCCACAGCGAGAAGGCTGAGCCGGTCATCTTCCCGACCCATGACCACCCGACCGTCACTTGGACCAGTTCCGACAGAAAGGTGGCGTCCGTGGACGCGGACGGCAGGATTACCGCCCTCAGGCCGGGCGTGGCCACGATCACCGCGAGGGTGGGCAGCGCCTCCGCGTCGGTGGAGGTGACCTGCTATGCCCGCGCCACGGGATTTGAGCTGCCGGAGCGGATGGGCGCCTTTGCCCAGGAGAACACGCCGGTTCCCGTCACGAAGATCGTGCCGGAGGGCGCGGAAGTCAACCTGACCTGGCGCAGCGCGGACGAGAAGCTGGCCACCGTCGACGAAAATGGCAATGTGTACGGCAGGAAGCCGGGCAACGAAGTGACCATCACGGCGACCACCGACGACGGCATCGAGCGCTCCTGCGTGGTGCGCATCCTGCCGGCCCGGGAGGATCTGGACATCCTGGAGCTGCCTGCGAACCTCACGGCCATTGACAGGGAGGCCTTCGCCGGCGCGGCGTGCCAGTGCGTGGTCGTGCCCGAGGGCTGCGTGAGCATCGGGCCGCGGGCCTTCGCGAACTGCCCGAACCTGATCTATGTGCGGATCCCCACCAGCGTGAAAACCGTCGCCGAGGACGCCTTTGAGGGCTGCGGCGACGTGTGGATCGACCAGCCGGGAGAATAAGGACCCCGAAAAAAAGCCCCTGAGGGCCTGCAGCCTGTTGGCTTTGTCAACATCCTGAAAGCCCCGCAAGGGGCTTTTTTCGTGGGGCGAATGGCCCGCATCCGCGTTGACAGCGGGAGGCTGGGATGGTAAGATGGAATATGGACGGCCCGGACCGCGGGCGGGCCGAGCCTGAACGACGGAGGAGGATGCGCCATGGTCCATTTCATCGGCGCGGGATGCGGCGCGGCGGACCTGATCACCGTGCGCGGCGCGAAGCTGCTTTCCGAGGCGGATGTGATTATCTACGCCGGTTCGCTGGTGAACCCGGCGCTGCTGGAGTACGCGAAGGCGGGCTGCGAGATCCACGACAGCGCCGGCATGACGCTGGAGGAGGTGCTGTCCGTGATCGAGCGCGCAGAGGCGGCGGGCAGGACCACCGCCCGGCTGCACACCGGCGATCCCAGCCTCTACGGCGCGGTGGGAGAGCAGTTTCGGGCGCTTCAGGCGCGGGGCATTGAATATGACATCTGCCCCGGCGTCAGCGCGTTTTCCGGCGCGGCGGCGGCGCTGCGCTGCGAATATACGCTGCCGGAGGCGTGCCAGACGCTGATCATCACCCGCACGGGCGGCCGGACGCCCGTGCCGGAGAAGGAACGCCTGCGAGAGCTGGCGGCCCATCGCGCGTCGATGGCGCTGTATCTTAGCGCGGGCCTGGCCGGGGAAGTCCAGGCGGAGCTGTTGGCCGGTGGCTGCCCGGAGGAGACCCCCGCCGCCGTGGTCTACAAGGCGACCTGGCCCGAGGAACGGGTGGTGCACTGTACGGTGGGCACCCTCGCGCAGGCCGTGGCGGACAGCGGCATCACCAGGACCGCGCTGATCGTGGTGGGGGATTTCCTGGACGGATGTCCCGCCCGGTCGAAGCTCTATGACCCGCACTTTTCCACCGGATACCGGGAGGCGCAGCCATGAACGCCGTGATATTCGCCTTCACCGAGCGGGGAGTTGAAACCGCGAGGCGCGTGAGGGACGCGCTGGGCGGGGAGATCGTTGCGCCTGAAAGACTGGCCGGGACGGATTGCGTTTCCCGCAAGGAGCCCCTTGCCGAATACGTGGGCGGCGTATTTGACCGGGACGCGCTGATCTTTGTCGGGGCCAGCGGCATCGCCCTGCGGGCTGTCGCGCCGCACATCGCGGACAAGCGCAGCGACCCGGCGGTCATCTGCCTGGACGAGGCGGCGCGATTCGTCATACCGCTGCTCTCCGGCCACATCGGCGGCGCGAACCGCCTGGCGCGGCGGCTGGCGGCGGCGCTGGGCGCCACGCCGGTGATCACCACGGCCACCGATGTGAACGGCAGGTTCGCCGTGGACGCCTGGGCAGCGGAGCGCGGCTTCGCCATCTGCGACATGGCCCTGGCCAAGCGGGTGTCGGCGGCGATCCTGACCCGGGACGTGCCCCTTTGGACCGACGCGGCGGTGAGCGGCGCGCTGCCGGAGGGAACGTATTGGGCCGATTCCGGCGCGCTGGGGATCTGCGTGTCCGTTTACGACAGGCATCCCTTCGACGAGACGCTGCTGCTGGCGCCCGGGGCCCTGCGGCTGGGCATCGGCTGCAAGCGGGGGACGCCGCCTGGGGCCATCGAAGGGCTGGTCGAAAGGGTGCTCCGGGAGCACCGCCTGCGGCCGGAGGCCGTGCGGGAAGCCGCCACCATCGACCTGAAGGCCGATGAGCCGGGGCTGGTCGACTGCTGCCGCAGGCGCGGCTGGGTGCTGGAGACGCTGTCGGCGGAGCAGCTGGACGCCGTGCCGGGGCGCTTTGAGGATTCCGATTTCGTGCGCCGGACCGTGGGTGTGGGCAACGTCTGCGAGCGCGCGGCGCTGGCGAAGGGCGGGCGGCTGATCGTTCCCAAGACCGCCGAGGCGGGCGTGACCGTGGCCGTGGCGGAGCTGGAATGGGGGATTGACTTTGAGTAAACTGTACGTGGTGGGCATCGGCCCCGGCGATTGGCGCGAAATGACGCTGCGTGCCGACGAGGCGCTGCGCGGCTGCGACTGCATCGTGGGCTATACCCTCTATGTGGATCTGATACGGGGCCGCTATCCGGACAAGGAATACCGCGCCACCGCCATGCGGGGCGAGGTCGAACGCTGCCGCGTCGCGCTGGAGCTGGCCAGGGAAGGGCGGACGGTGGCCGTGGTCTGCGGCGGGGACGCCGGGATCTATGGCATGGCGGGGCTCATCCTCGAACTGCGCGACGGGGATGAATCCGTGGAAGTGGAGGTCGTGCCCGGGCTGACGGCGGCCATCGGCGGTGCGGCGCTGCTGGGCGCGCCCCTGGGGCACGATTTTGCGGTCATCAGCCTGTCCGACCTGCTGACGCCGTGGGCGGACATCGAAAGGCGGCTGGAGGCCGCGGCGGCGGGGGATTTCTGCGTGGCCCTGTACAACCCGGGGAGCCAAAAGCGCCGGAACCATCTGCGGCGGGCTTGCGACGCGCTGCTGCGCCACAAGAGCGGCGATACCGTCTGCGGCGTCGTCCGGAATGTGGCGCGGGCGGGGGAGGAGACCTGGCTCATGACGCTGAACGAACTGCGGGACTATGAGGCCGATATGTTCACACTCGTCTTCGTGGGCAATACCCGGACGCGGGTGGTCGATGGCCGCATGGTCACGCCCAGGGGGTATCGGGATGTATAGCATCTGCGTTTTTGCGGGAACCACCGAGGGTCGGCGGCTGTGCGATTTCCTGCGTGGACAGGAAGCGGCCGTGCTGGCCTGCGTGGCCACGGAATACGGCGAAGCGATGATTCCCGCCGGGGAAAACGTGGAGGTGGCCGCCGGACGGCTGGACGAGCCGGCAATGGAGGCGCTCTTTGCTCGGCGGCGCTTCGATGTGGTCGTGGACGCCACCCACCCCTTCGCCGTAGAGGCCTCGGGTAACATTGAAGCGGCCTGCAGGGCCGCCGACACGGAGTACCTGCGGCTGAACCGGGGCGGGGTGGACACGGACGGGGCCGTGAGCGTGGATTCCATTGAGGGCGCCGCGGCGTTTTTGGCCAACCATCCCGGCAACGCGCTGGTCACCACCGGCGGGAAGAACCTGGAGCCCTATGCGGCCGTTCCCGGCTTTCAGGACCGGATCTGGGTGCGGGTGCTGCCCGTGGCGGCGTCCCTGCGGGCCTGCGAGCAGGCGGGCTTTGCCCCCTCACACGTGATCGCCATGCAGGGCCCCTTTTCCCGGGAAATGAACGCCGCCACGCTGCGGGCCATTCGGGCGGATTGGCTGGTGACCAAGGATTCCGGCGATGTGGGCGGCCTGGGAGAGAAGCTGGCGGCAGCCAGGGACGCCGGGGCCGGATGCGTGGTCGTCGGGCGACCCGAACAGCGCGACGGCCTGGACTTTGCCGGGGTGGTCGCCCGTCTGACGGAACGCTTTGGCCTGAAGGACGTGCGCAATATCGACCTCGTGGGCATCGGCATGGGCGGCGGGGGCACCCTGACCCGGGAGGCCCGGGAGGCGCTGGAGCGCGCGGACTGTGTGATCGGCGCGGCGCGGATGCTCGAGGCGGTGGAGCGCTTTGGAAAGCCTGCGTGCGAGGAATACCGGCCGGATGCCATCGCGGCCTTCATCGCCGGGCACCCGGAGTATCGGCGCTTGGCAGTGGTCCTGTCCGGGGACCCAGGCTTCCACAGCGGCGCAAAGAAGCTGCTGGCGCGGTTGTCGGGGCATCGCGTACGGGTGATTCCCGGCATCAGCTCGGTCCAGTACCTCTGTGCCAGGATCGGCGCTTCCTGGGACGACGCGGCGCTGGTCTCCATGCACGGGCAGGAAGCGAGCGTGGCGCCGGTGCTTAAGAAGCGCGGCAAGGTGTTCGCGCTGACGGAGGGCCAGAGGTCCCTTCGAGCGGTTTGCCGGGAGTTGATGGACGCGGGCATGGAGGATGCCGTCATCCATGTGGGCCAGCGGCTGTCCTACCCGGATGAGAACATCGTTTCAGGTGGACCGCGGGAACTGATGAACATGGATTGCGACCCGCTGACGGCGCTGCTGATCGAGCGGGCGCCGGAGCGCGCGCCGATGGCTGTCGGCCTGCCCGACGAGGGCTTCATTCGCGAAGAGCGGGCGGGCGGCAGGCCCATCCCCATGACCAAGAGCGAGGTCCGCGCCGTGAGCCTGTCGAAGCTGCGGCTGACGGAAGACGCGGTGGTCTGGGATGTTGGCGCGGGCACCGGTTCGGTGACTGTGGAGACGGCGCTCCTGTGCCCGCACGGGCGGGTGTACGCCGTTGAGAAGGACGGCGACGCCTGCGATCTGATCGCGCGAAACGCCGCGAAACAGGCTGCGTCCAACGTGGAAATCGTGCGCGGCGAGGCCCCTGCGGCGCTGGCCTGCCTGCCTGCACCGACCCATGTGTTTATCGGCGGAAGCGGCGGTGGCCTGGGTCCGATCGTGGACGCGGCGCTGGCGGCCAATCCCGCCGCGCGGATCGTCGTCAACGCCGTCACGCCGGAGAGCGTCGGCCGGATCGCCGGGATCATGGGAAGATTCCGGGAGGCGGAGCTGGTTCAGCTGAGCGTTTCCCGGGCAAGGGGCGCGGGACGGGTCCACCTGATGGAGGGGCTGAACCCGGTCTGGATCGCGGCAATGCAGTTTCCAAAGGAGGCGGGCGAGTGAAGATGGAATTGGAGCGCGTCGCGCCCATGGAGATCGAGGCGCGCAGCTTTGAATTGATCGAGAGGGAGCTTCCCCACCCGCTGGACCCTGCGCTGGCGCCCATCATCAAGCGCGTGATCCACACCACGGCGGATTTTGACTACGCTGACAGCCTGTGCTTTGTCCACGATGCCGTATCGGCGGGGCTGGCGGCCCTGCGCGAAGGCGCGGTGATCGTCACGGATACCACCATGGCCCAGGCGGGCATCAACAAGCGGGCGCTTTCAAAGCTGGGCGGCGAGACCCGCTGCTTCATATCGGACCCGGCGGTGGCTGAGGCGGCGCGCAAGATGGGCGTGACACGCTCGAGCGCGGCGGTGGATCTGGCGGCGCGGATCGACGACAGGCCGCTGATTTTCGCCGTAGGCAACGCGCCCACGGCCCTGGCGCGCCTGTACGAACTGATCGTGGCGGGAAAGGTCTCGCCGAGGCTGGTGATCGGCGTTCCGGTGGGATTCGTCAACGTGGTCCAGAGCAAGGAAATGATCCTGTCCGCGCCGGTGCCCGCCATTGTGGCCAGGGGCAGAAAGGGCGGCAGCAACGTGGCCGCAGCGATTTGCAACGCGCTTTTGTATATGCTGGTGGGCAGGGAACAGGCCTGAATATGCATTCCTTGCACTGCGCCTGTAATTCCCACAAAATATGTTTGCAATTTGATGAAAATGTGTTATAATAACACTAACTACGTATGGGCAGCGGCATTTGAAGCCGCTTTGCCCGGCGGGACGGTGTACAGATGAGGATTGTTTCCTGGAACGTGAACGGCCTGCGGGCCGTGATCCAGAAGGGCTTTTACGAGAGCATTGCCAGCCTGGATGCGGACGTGATCTGCCTGCAGGAGATCAAGATGCAGAAGGGCCAGTGCGAGGTGGCGCTGGAGGGCTACGAGCAGGTGCTGAACTACGCCGATCGCAAGGGCTATTCCGGCACGGCGGTGTTCTCCCGGGTGCCGATGCTGGGCCACACGCTGAACATCGGCGTGGACGAGCACGACCATGAGGGCCGGGTCATCACCTGCGAGTTCAGGGACTTTTACCTGGTCTGCTGCTACACGCCCAACAGCCAGAACGAATTGAGGCGGCTGGACTACCGCATGCGGTGGGAGGACGCCTTCCGGGATTACCTGGTGAAGCTGGACGCGGTCAAGCCCGTGATCCTCACCGGCGATCTGAACGTGGCGCACCAGGAGATCGACCTGAAGAACCCCAGGACCAACCACATGAACGCCGGGTTCACCGACCAGGAGCGGGGCAAGATGACCGAGCTGCTGGGCGCGGGCTTCATTGATTCCTTCCGCTACTTTTACCCGGACGTGACCGGCGCCTACAGCTGGTGGAGTTACATCGGCGGCGCGCGCAGCAGGAACGCCGGCTGGCGCATCGACTATTTCATCGTATCCCAGAAGCTGAAGGACGCAATGATCGATTCGAAGATCCATCCGCAGATCATGGGCAGCGATCACTGCCCGGTGGAGCTGGACATCCGTTCTTCTGAGGACGAAGGAGGCAGTGAAGCATGAAGAAGGTACACATCAAGTCGGCCATACCGATCTACCTGGCCGCGGCGCTGTGGCTGCTGATGGGGCTGATCGCGCCGAAATTCCTGATGAAGCTGCCGGGACTGCTGGTGACGGCGGTGCTGTCCGTTGCGGCGTACTTCGTGGGCAGCAAGCTGTTCCCGGGCCGCGAGGTGGAGCAGCAGATCACCACCGGCGACGCCGCGGTGGATCGGGAGATCGCCGCCGCCCGCGAAAAGCTGGAAAATCTGCGCAAGGCCAACGAGGCGATCCCGGACCCGGAGATTTCCGCCAACCTGGACCGCATGTACAAGGCCGGCACCCAGATCTTCAAGGAGCTGAACCGCGACCCGAAGAAGGTGGCGCTGGTGCGGCGCTTCATGAACTACTACCTGCCCACCTCCGAAAAGCTGATGGAGCAGTACCAGGTGCTTATGAACGCCGACACCAAGGGCGAGAACATCACCAGCGCCATGGGCACCATCGAGCGCAGCCTGGGCTTTGCGGCCAACGCCTTTGAAAAGTGCGCCGACAACCTGTACAAGGATGACGAGATGGACATCGATGCCGAGATCAAGGTGATGCAGACCATGCTCACCGGCGACAACCTGATCAAGACCGATATGAACTCCATTCGCGAGACCTCCGGTGCAGCCGCCGCCCAGAGCGCGCCTGCGGAGCAGGAGGACGAGCTCCCAGCCACCAAGGACGGCATCAAGCTGACCCTGGGAGGGCACTGACGTTAATTAGGAATGAGGAATGAGAAATGAGGAATGATGGATGGCGGGGGTATCCGGCTATTCCAGTTCCAAATTCCTGATTCCTGGTTCCTCATTATACAATTTGAATTGCTCTGCAATCGAAACCCACACGACAATAGCGCAGGAGGAATGAACCATGTCTGACGAAATCAAGCTGACCCTGGAACCCTTCGACGGCGAGAACAAGCAGGAATTGGACACCGCGGTCGCGGCTGCCGTGCAGGCCACCGAGGCCCTGGAGCAGGCGGAGACCGAGGCAAAGAAGGAAGTTCAGCAGGCCACGCTGGACATGCAGAGCTTCTCTGAAGAGGAGCAGAAGATGATCGACGACTTCTCCGAGAAGATCGACGTGCGCGACAGCAACCTGGTGTTCTCCTACGGCGCCGCCGCCCAGCAGAACATCTCCCAGTTCTCTGACGCGGCCCTGAAGAACGTGCAGACCAAGGATCTGGACGAAGTGGGCAACATGATCGCCAACCTGGTGGTGGAGCTGAAGAACTTCGACACCGACGGCGAGGAAAAGGGCGGCCTGCTGGGCCTGTTCAAGAAGAAGATCAACAATCTTGAGCTCCTCAAGGCCAAGTATGACCACACCGAGGTCAACGTCAACAAGATCGTCGAAGGCCTTGAGCAGCACCAGATCCAGCTGCTGAAGGACATCGCCATGCTGGACAAGCTGTATGACCAGAACCTGGTGTACTTCAAGGAGCTGAGCATGTACATCGTGGCCGGCAAGAAGCGCCTGGAGTCCTTCCGCGCCAATGAAGTGGAGGAGGCTCGCCAGAAGGCCGCCGCTTCCGGCCTGCCCGAGGATGCACAGTTCGCCAAGGACCTGGCCGACAAGGCCGACCGCTTCGAGAAGAAGCTGTATGACCTGGAGCTGACCCGCAACATTTCCATCCAGATGGCCCCGCAGATCCGCCTGATCCAGTCCTCCAACCAGATCATGGCCGAGAAGATCCAGACCTCCCTGGTGAACACCATTCCGCTGTGGAAGAGCCAGATGGTGCTGGCCCTGGGCCTGGCCCACACTGAGAACGCCATGAAGGCGCAGCGCGCGGTCACCGACCTGACCAACGACCTGCTGACCAAGAACGCCGAGAAGCTGCACATGGCCACGGTGGAGACTGCCAAGGAAGCCGAGCGCGGCATGGTGGACATCGAGACCCTGAAGCACACCAATAAGCTGCTCATCGATACCATGGACGAGGTTCTGGAGATCCAGCAGCAGGGCAAGGAAAAGCGCCGCGCCGCCGAGGCCGAGCTGGCCACCATCGAGGGCGAGCTGCGCGCGAAGATCCTGGAGGTCCGCAACTGATCCGGGACCGGAATCTTTGAAACAGTGGACGGGGGACCAGGGGTGCCGATCCCTGATCCCCCGCTCAAGAGGGAGGAGAGCTGTACATGAAGTTCTCTGAAAACCGCACAATCGCCTTTATCGTGCTGGCAGTCTGCGTGCTGGTGAGCATCTTCGGCCTGGGCGGCATGGGCCTGTCCCGGGAGCGGAACAGGGTGCTGACGGTGTACGACCGCGGCACTGACGCCAGCCTGTCCACCCGCCATAGCATGGACGCTTACCTGGATTCCGCCGCGGAGAACGCTCAGCTGATGGTCTCCGAGGCCCAGCTTCACATGGATGCCTCGCAGGTAATCGACAACGTGGAGAACCTGGCGGAGACTGTGGCCAAATCCGATGACACCAATGAACGTTACGAGGCCTATGACAGCCTGAAGACCGCTGTCGAGAAGCTGTACAATGCGGTTTCCGGCAAGGTTTCGGGCTCCGGCTTTACGAACTTCAAGGTGGCCTATGACGATTTCATCCAGGACTGCAACATGATCAAGTATGACGACTACGGCAAGTTGGCGGCGAGCTACAATGACCTGATCAGCGGTTTCCCGGGCGGCATCGTCGCGGGCATCACTGGGCAGGGTACGCTGAACACCTTTGGAGGTTGACCATGAGATTGAACAAGGCGCTTCACATCGCGCTGGCAGTGGCGCTGTTGTTGATGCTCTGCTGCGCTCCGGCCATGGCCAAGACGGTGGCGCCAGGCAAGGATTTCTATTACCTGGACAATGCCAATGTGCTATCCGAAGCGTTGGAGGGGGAAATCTTCTTCTCCAACAAGCTGCTGTACGACGCTTGCGGCGCGCAGATCGTGGTCGTTACCGTGGATACCACCGGCCGGGAAGCCATCGATGATTACGCCTATGATCTGTTCAACAGCTGGGGCATCGGTGACGCCGCGAAGGACAACGGCTTTTTGCTGCTGCTGGCCATTGGTGACGAAGACTATTACGCTCGCACGGGCTCCGGCATCGACCGGAATTTCTCCGCATCCACCATTAAGCAGTTCTACGACGAGTATCTGGAAGCGGACTTCGCCGCCCAAAACTACGAGGCAGGCGTCAAGAAGTTCTTTGAGGCCGTGTTCAAGCGCATTGCGGATACCTACAGCGCGGATGTGACAACGGCGCAGGGCGTGGCCGCCTACAGGGAGTACGTCGCCCAGAACGAGGCGGCTCAGGACTACGGCGGCTATAACGGCACCCGCCGCGTGGATGCCAACAGCTATGACTGGGACGACGATGCGGACGACGAGAAGGTGGGCTTCGGCGCGATCATATTCGTGGTGCTGCTCGTCGTGCTGATCGTGCTGCTGAGCAAGGGACGCCGGGCGCGTCGGCGCGTGGGCGTCATGCCTCCGCCTCCGCCTCCGCCCAGGATCGTCGGCGGGGTGGGCTATCGGCCGACCCGCACCGTGTACCACGGTTCGGGCTTCCTGTCATCGCCCACGCGCAGTTCCGGCTGGTCCGGCGGCTTCTCTTCCGGCTCCAGCCGATCCTCCTCGTCCTCCCGCTCGTCCTTCGGCGGCGGCTCGTCCTCCCGCTCCTCCTTCGGCGGCTCCAGCAGCCGGTCCTCCGGCTTTGGCGGCGGAGGCGGCGGTGGCGGCAGGACATCTGGCGGCGGCGCCGGACGCGGCAGGCATTGAGTTGGGTTTGATTCACGCAGGGGTGCCGCGACGGCATCCCTGCTGCAGTTTTGGAGAGCGAGGGGGAAATCAGCATGCTCAACCGAGCCGTGCGGCTGCATGGGCAGAATGACCTTCGACTGGACGCATTTGAACTGCCGGACATCCGGGAGGATGAGATCCTGGCGAGGGTGGTGTCGGACTCCATCTGCATGTCCACCTACAAGGCGGCCATCCAGGGCACGCGTCACAAGCGGGTGCCCGTCAATGTGGCCGAGCATCCCGCCATCGTGGGCCACGAGTGCTGCGGCGTGATCGAGCAGGTGGGCGAGCGCTGGCGGGACCAGTTTGCGCCGGGGGACCGCTTCACCCTCCAGGCCAACATGGACTATCACGGCACCGGCATGAACCCCGGATACGCCTTTGAGTTCTGCGGCGGCGCGACGCAACGCGCGGTGCTCTTCCCGGAGATCATGGAGCAGGGCTGCCTGCTGAAATACGGGGGAGAGGCCTTCTTCAACGGCTCCCTGTCCGAGCCCATGAGCTGCATCGTCGGGGCCTTCAAGGCCCAATACCACACGTGCCTCGGCGATTACGGCCACGAAATGGGCATCCGCGCGGGCGGCAATATGGCCATCCTCGGCGGCGCGGGGCCCATGGGCCTGGGCGCCATTGACTACGCGCTGCACGGCCCGCGGCAGCCCGGACTGCTGGTGGTGACGGACATCAACCGGCGGCGGCTGGACCGCGCCGCGCGGATCCACACCCAGGAAGAAGCCGGGCGCATGGGCGTGCGGCTTGTGTGGGTGAACCCCGATGATGAAGCGGATGTGGTCAGGACGCTGCGGGAAATCGCGGGCAGGGGCTTTGACGACGTGTTCGTGTTCACCCCGAAGGAAGAGGTGGTCCGCCAGGCGGACGCCCTGCTGGACCAGGACGGCTGCCTGAACTTCTTTGCCGGCCCCACCGACAGGGCTTTCAGCGCCGCCTTCAACTTCTACGATGTGCACTACGCGACCCATCACCTGGTGGGTACCTCCGGCGGCAATGCTCAGGACATGCGCGACGCCCAGGCGCTGATCGCCGCGGGCCGGATCAACCCCGCCGGGATGATTACCCACATCGGCGGGTTGGACGCCGCGGCGCAGACCACGCTGAACCTGCCGGACATCCCCGGCGGCAAGAAGCTGATCTACACCCACCTGCGCCTGCCGTTGACGGCCATCGAGGATCTGGCGGCGCTGGGGGAGGAGAATGCGCTGTTTAGCGCCCTGGCGCATATCTGCGACCGCCACAACGGCCTCTGGAGCGCCGAGGCGGAGGCATATCTGCTGGCGCATGGCGAGAGGATTTGACGCAACGGACATAAAAAGCCCCGGATTCGCGCTTGGCGAATCCGGGGCTTTGCTTGACTTCAATCAGCCGAGGATGTCGATGGACTTCTCCGTCTTGAGGATCTCGATGAAGGTGTGGCCGGGATTGAAGAGCACTTCGTTGCCGGCATCGTCATAGTAAACGGTGTTGTTGGTGATGTTGTCGCGGGCCCAGGTGCCGGTGAAGTGCATGCCGCCGATGAAGTAATCGCAGGTATTGCCTTCATACAGGAACACGTGGGGAGCCTCGGACTTGCCGCCGAACCACTCATAGCGCACATGCTGCACGATGACGTTGTCGCAGGTCACCTGCTGGCCGGTGGCGCCGTCCTTGTAGGGGTTGCCGTTGTAGAACCGCAGGTACTTGCCCTGGGCGGCGTCCCACTGATAGGAGGGGACGTAGCTCCCTTCGCGATACTGGATCTGGAAGTTGTTCACAGCTTCGCCGGCGGGGATGGTGGGATACTCGTTGAACTTCAGCGGGGAGCGGCAGCTCAGCGTGGACCAGTCCACCATGTCGTGCAGCTTCTGCAGCTTGCCCACCACGTTGTTGGGAGCGGCGCGGCTGCTGTCGCGATAGAACAGGCTGGTGGCGCCGGGATAGGTCTTGACGGGGTTGTGGTTGTTGCCGTCCAGCTCGGCGGTGAAGCCATTGGCGTTGAAGTAGTCATACAGGTTGCTGTCGGGCTCCACGCGGGCGCCGAAGTGGACGAAAGCGCCCATGTATTCGGAATAGATATCCGCGTTCACGACGCGGGCGGAGCGGACCGCTTCCACCAGCTCGGGGATCACGTCGTTGAAGATGGCCGTATAGCGGGTGTAGCCGCCGTTATACAGCTCGACCTCATACACGATATCGGCGGAGGAGATGCCCATCTGGGGCCGAGCCTTGGGCTCGTTGTCCATCTGGACGACCATGATTTCCTGGGCCTTGTCCGTGGGCAGGCCGGTGGTCAGGGAGAGGCTGGTGCCTTCCGCCATGGCGGTGCAGGCAAAAGCCATCATCAGCACCAGCAAGATAGATACTATTTTCTTCATGGAAAGTGAAGCTCCTTTCATGCTTGTGGGAGTTACATTAAACTCCATCAATCGTTATTTTATCAAAATCCACCTGCGATGTCTACAGTTGACATGATAATTCAATTTTTTGTTAACTTGTGTGCAGGTTTGTGGCATAATTGAAACATTATGAGCGTAAGCTGCGGAATATGCCCCATTATAGAAGAAATAACATTTTCCGGCTTGAACCGGAGGCCCGGAAGGGCTACTATATTAAGACGAATTCGCGACAACTGAGGTTGGATAACATATGAAAAAGTGGATGAAAGCGCTGGGCCTGGCCTGCGCGCTGGCGCTGCTGGGAAGCGCGGCGCTGGCGGAGGACATGCCCGTTGTGACCGACGAACCCCTGACCGGGGACGAGATCCCCGCCGCCGAAGCCGAGCGCATGCGCGAGGTGCAGCAGATGCTGATCGACCTGGGCCTGCTGGACGGCGCTGCCGACGGCGCCTACGGCCCAAAGACCGCCGCGGCGCTGCGGGCGTTCCAGTCGAAGAACAACCTGATCGCCTCCGGGGAGCTGAACGAGCCCACCCTGGCGGCGCTGCGGGAGAAGTCCAGCGTGGCCGGCGATGCTCGCCGGGTGCAGCAGCGGCTGATCGACCTGGGCTACCTGTCCGGCAGGGCGGACGGCATCTTCGGCGAGCGCTCACAGTCGGCGCTGAAGGTGTTCCAGACGCTGGCGGGCCTCGAACCCACCGGCGAGGCGGACGAGGCCACCCGGCAGGCGCTGTTTTCGGACGACGCCCGCGCGGTGCCCGGGAAGCTGTCCAGCGGCAGCAAGGGCGACGAGGTGACGGCGCTGCAGCAGCGGCTGATCCAGCTGGGCTTCCTGTCCGGCAAGGCGGACGGCAACTATGGCCCCGCCACGTATGCCGCCGTGAAGCGCTTCCAGAACCACCTGCTGGAGCAGGGCGTGGACGCGGGCCTGGAGATCGCCGCCAACGGCATCGCCACCCCGGCCACCCAGGCGCTGCTGTTTGACCCGAGCTACTCCAGCTACATCCGCGACATCGCCCCCGGCGACGAGGACGGCGAGGTGCTGCGGCTGGAGCGGCGTCTGAACGGCCTGGGCTACATGGACGCCGAGGCGGACGAAACATTCGACGACTATGCCGCGGCGGCGGCTTCCGCCTTCCGCTCGGCCAGCGGGCTGGGCGAGGGCTCGACCGTGGACAAGGCCACCGTGGATGCGCTGTTCTCAGCGGACGCGCCCGCGGCGGAGAGCTTCGTGCCCCACGCCATCTCCAGGGACGACAGGGGCCTGGCGGTGCGCGCCGTGGAAGAGGCGCTCTTTCAGGGCGGCATGACGATCCAGACGCCCGGCGGCAGGTACGGCGACGCGCTGGTCACCGCGGTACAGCGTCTTCACGACTACCTGGCCGCCCGCGATGACGCCAACGCCGCGCTGCTGGAGGATCCGGAGAACCTGAGCATCGAGGCCCAGGTGTACATCACCGGCAGCTGGATGACCGAGCCGCTGACCGGCAACGACGAGGGCAGCCTGCAGCGCATCCAGCGCCGCCTGCATACCCTGTATTATCTCTCGAAGGCCTATGTGGACGGCGTGGCCGGGGATGTCACCCGCAACGCCATCCGGGACTTCCAGACCGAGAACGGCCTGCCCGTCACCGGCCAGGTGGACGCTGACACCCGCGCCGCGCTGTTCTCCGCGGACGCGATCCATAAGCAGCTGCCCTACCGCGTGGAGGTCAGCATCGACGACCAGCGGGTCTACGTCTATCAGTTGAACGACGCCGGGGACTATGAGCTGGTGCAAACCTTCGTCTGCTCCACGGGCCTGGGCAATTCCACGCCCCGGGGCATCTTCCTGGACGGCTTCCCGGTGAATACCTGGCACCACTTCGAGAAGTTCAACTGCTGGGCCAAGTACAGCTTCGAGATCGAGGGCGACATCATGTTCCACTCGGTGCTGTTCAGCAAGAAAAGCGACAGCACCCTGCGCGAAGGCTCGCTGTACGCCCTGGGCCAGAAGGCCTCCCATGGCTGCATCCGCCTGAAGGTGGCGGACGCCAGGTGGCTGTTCAACCACTGCAAGCGCGGCACGCTGGTGATCGTCATATACTGATACGTGTATAAAAACGCCCCTCCGGGATGACCGGCGGGGCTTCTTGTTGCCCTCGAACGCCCCTTGTGTTATAATGGTGGAAAGATCAAACCACCATACCGGGAGCGTGACCACCATGAATATCAGGCCGATGACAGACGTTGAAAGGCGGGCCGCCGCGAAGGCCTTTGTGCAGACCTGGACGGGCCGCGGCGACGAGAAGCAGGACGCGCAGAATTTCTGGCGGCAGCTGTTGCAATCCGTGTACGGGGTGGAGCAGCCGGAGCAGGACGTGTCCTTTGAGTTCCGCGTGAAGAACGACCAGACCGGCTCCACCATATTCATCGACGCCTATATCCATGAGACCGCCGTGCTGATCGAGCAGAAGGGCATCGATATTGACCTGTCCAAACACGCCCGGCAGTCGGACGGCTCCATGCTCACGCCCTTCCAGCAGGCGCGGCGCTATGCCGGCCTGCTGCCCCACAACATGAACCCCCGCTGGATCGTGGTGTGCAACTTCCGGGAATTTCGCATCCACGACATGAACAACCCCAACGCCGAGCCCTATGTGGTGATGCTCGCCGACCTGGAGAAGGAGTATTCCCGCCTGAACTTCCTGGTCAATTCCGGCTCGGAAAACCTGAAGCGCGAGATGGAGATCTCCATCAAGGCGGGCGAGTTGGTTGGCAAGCTCTACGACGAGCTGCTGAAGCAGTACAAGGACCCCACCGCCCCCCAAACCCTCAAGAGCCTGAACGCGCTGTGTGTGAGGCTGGTGTTCTGCCTGTATGCCGAGGACGCGGGCATCTTCGGCCAGCACCTGATGTTCCATGACTATATCGCGGCGCGGCCCCCTCGGGACACGCGCAAGGCGCTGGTCGCGCTGTTCCGGGTGCTGGACCAGAAGAGCGAGGCGCGCGACCCCTATCTGGCTGAGGACGACCCGCTGCTGGCGGCGTTTCCCTATGTGAACGGCGGCCTGTTTGCCGACGAGGATATCGAGATCCCGCCCATCAACGACGAGATCTACCACTTGATCCTCCGCGACGCCAGCGAGGACTTCGACTGGTCGGAAATCAGCCCCACCATCTTCGGCGCGGTGTTTGAATCCACCCTGAACCCCCAGACCCGCCGCGCCGGGGGCATGCACTACACCTCCATCGAGAACATCCACAAGGTGATCGACCCGCTGTTCCTGGACGATTTGAAGGCGGAGCTGGCCGGGATCCTGGCCGACCCCGTGCAAAGGACGCGCAAGGGCAGGCTGGAGCAGTTCCAGGACAAGCTGGCCTCGCTCATGTTCCTGGACCCGGCGGCGGGCAGCGGCAACTTCCTCACCGAGAGCTACCTGAGCCTGCGGCGGCTGGAGAACCGCGCGCTGCTGGAGATGCGCGGCGGGCAGATCGTGATCGGCGCGGCCATCAACCCCATCAAGGTCTCCATCACCCAGTTCCACGGCATCGAGATCAACGATTTCGCCGTCACCGTCGCCCGCACGGCCCTATGGATCGCGGAGAGCCAGATGATGAAGGAGACGGAGGACATCGTCCATATGCCGCTGGACTTCCTGCCGCTGAAAACCCAGGCCAACATCGTGGAGGGCAACGCCCTGCGGCTGGACTGGAACGAGGTGGTGGACAAGTCCCGGCTGAATTACATCATGGGGAACCCGCCGTTTGTGGGCGGAATGTATATGTCAACTGAACAGAAAGCAGATATTACTGATGTAATGGTGGGCTTTAAAGCGGCTGGCGAGCTTGACTATGTGGCTGGATGGTACAAAAAAGCCGTTGATCTTATGAAAGACACTTCAATCCGTGCCGCTTTTGTTTCGACTAATTCCATATGCCAAGGACAGCAGGCGACAACGCTTTGGGGCAATCTGCTGTCTAACGGTATCGTGATCAACTTCGCGCATCAAACGTTCAGATGGGATAGTGAAGCATCCATCAAAGCCCACGTTCACTGTATCATTGTTGGCTTCTCCTATAGCCGCACCCCTAAAACCCTGTTATTCAATGCCTCCGGCGAAGCCATGAGAGTGGAGAATATCAACCAATACTTGACAGATGCACCTACTGTAATAATTGATAGCCGCTCAGCACCTTTGGCAGATGTGCCGCCAATGAAGTTTGGCAGTATGCCCCGTGATGGAGGAGGCTTTATTCTGAGTGAAGAAGAAAGAGATGAGCTAATCAACAAGGAGCCTATATCTGAAAAGTGGATTCACCTCTACCTTGGCGCAGAGGAGTTCTTAAAGAAAAAGAAGCGTTATTGCCTGTGGCTCGTCGGCGCGAATCCGGCGGAGATTGCAAAATGCCCTACAGTGAAAAAACGTATTCAAAGCGTCCGGGATTTCCGCGCGGCAAGTAAGGCCGCGGGCACGAGGAAATTCGCGGAAACTCCATCTCTGTTTTGCCAAATCGCGCAACCCGAAGAAGGGACTTATATTGCTGTCCCGAAAACTTCATCTGAACGTCGTAGGTATATTCCGCTCGGCTTCTTGGGCTGTGAAGTCATCGCCAGTGACCTGCTATTCCTAATTCCCGACGCCTCGCTCTATCATTTTGGCGTCTTGGAATCCAATGTTCATATGGCGTGGATGCGCACAGTCTGTGGAAGGTTGAAGAGCGATTATCGCTACAGCAAGGACATCGTTTACAACAACTTCCCCTGGCCGACGCCCACGGACGCCCAGCGGGCGAAGATCGAGCAGACCGCCCAGGCCATCCTCGACGCCCGCGCCCTCTACCCGGACGCCTCGCTGGCCGACCTCTACGACGAACTGACCATGCCGCCTGAGCTGCGCAAGGCCCACCAGGAAAACGACAAGGCCGTGATGGCGGCCTATGGCATCGCGTCGGGCGACGCCGCCTTCAAGAGCGAATCCGCCTGCGTGGCGCTGCTGATGAAGCGCTATCAGGAGCTGACCCAACAATGATCGTGCGCCCTTCATGCCCGAAGGGCAAATCATTGGGGGGCTGTCTCAGATGAGACAGCCCCCCTTTGGTGCCGGTGGCCGGACTCGAACCGGCATGGTTTCCCGCCGCATTTTGAGTGCGGTGCGTCTGCCAATTCCGCCACACCGGCGCATATCGCGCGCGTTTGCGTCGAACAATAATCAGTATATCGCATTTTGACGCAAAAATCAAGCCCTGAAATGCGATTGTTCACTTTGCAAAAGGACGATTTTCGTGTATAATAGGGGAAGAATACGAGGGGGAGGTGTTGCGCGTGGAGGAGAGCAGGCTGATCCAGCGGGCATCCGGCGGCGACGCGGCGGCTTTCAACGAGCTGCTGGGCCAGCACGAGAGGCGGATGTACGCGGTGGCCCTGCGCATGTGCGGCAACCCGGAGGACGCCCAGGACTGTCTTCAGGAGGCGATGCTGCGCGTCTGGCGCGCGATTTCCGGCTTCAAGGGGCAGTCGTCGTTTTCCACCTGGGTGTATCGCATTACGATGAACACCTGCCTGGACGAGCTGCGCAAGCGCAAAAACCGGCCCAACACTTCGCTGGACACGCTGGTGGAGGCGGGGTGGTCGCCGCCGGACGAGGGCGACACCCCGGAGAAGCACGCCCTGCGCCGGGAGGCGCGGCAGAGCCTGGAGGGCTTCATACAGGAGCTGCCGGAGGACATGCGCGCCGCCGTGGTGCTGCGGGACATCCAGGGCTACGCCTACGACGAGATCGCCGAGATCCTGGACACCAACGTGGGCACCATCAAGTCACGCATCACTCGCGGGCGCGAGAAATTGCGCGAGAAAATATCGGCCCGGTCGGAACTTTTTGACAGGTACGGCGTCTAAAGTCTGACGAGCGAAAATGGATGGAAAATCTGTGAGAGAAGGGAGGGCTTTCGATGATCTGCAAGGATGTGAGCGGCATGCTGGACCGCCTGATGGACGGCGAGCTGACCGCGGATGAGCGGCGGGAACTGGAGGCGCACGGGCGTCAATGTCCGGAATGCGCCGAGGAGATTCGCGCGGCCTTTGAAATGAAAGCCCTGTTTGAGGAGGCGCTGCCGGAGGTGGACGTGCCCCTGGCGGCCCAGGCGAAGTGGCGCGGCGCGGTGCGCGAGGCCGCGAAGCAGGACAGGAAGAAAAAATGGACCCGCTGGATCGGCTCCGCCGCCGCGGCGGTGGTGGTGCTGGCGGGCGTGGGCCTGGCGCTGAACGGCTCTCTGGCCCCGAAGCAGGAAGCCGCGCAGAAGCTGGCCGTCGTCCAGGAGGCGGCGGAGGCGGACGGCGCGGCGGAAGCCAACGAGGTGGAATACGCGGCGGAGGCTGTGAACGAAGCGGATGCCGCGGCGGGTGGCGCCTATGAAGCCCGCGAGGCGGATTTTGCGGCGGAAGCTGCCGACGAGGCCCCCGTGATCGAGACCGACGGCGAATCCGAAGCGCTCGCGACGGGTTACGACGCGCCCAAGGCCATGGCGATGCCGGAGGCCACCGACGAAACGCTGCCGGTGGAGGCCGCCGGGGCGGCCATGGAGGCGGAAACTGCCATGGAGATGGAAGCCGCGGAGGTGGCCCTTGAGGAAGAGCCTGCGGCCTTCGAGGACGCCGCTGTGGGCGATGAGGCGATGTGCGCTGCGCTGGCCCAGCAGTCCCCGGCCTGCGAATACGCCATACAGGCCATGAGCGTGGAGGTCGCCTGCGAGGTGATCGGCGATCTGGCCGAGGAGTTCGAGGGTTCGGCGGACGTGCAGAGCGTGGAGGGCGGCAGCGCCAACGTGTATGTGGAGCTGGACGCCGCTTCCGCGGGAGAATTCCTGGCCACAGTGGCCAAGCTGGACGACGCCGGGAACCCCGCCGAACCGCCCCGGGTGTCCGGCGAGGGCACCGTGCTGGTGCTGCTGGTGGTGGAACCGGCCGAGGGAGAATAGTACTATAATCTTGGAACTTTTTTATCCCAACCCCGTCGAATAATCGGCGGGGTTGAACTTTGCCCCGGAGATAAAGCGAAAGAAGGTTGCGAACATGAAAAAGGTACTTGCGATTATGATGGCGCTGGCGCTGGCCCTGCTGGGCATGACGGCGATGGCGGAGGGCCGCACGCTGACGGTCGAGGGCGCTGGCGTGGTGACCGTGGACGCGGACCATGCCACCGTCAGCCTGGGCGTGCGCGAAAGCGGTGCGGACGTGATGACGGCGCAGGGCACCGTGAACGACAGGATGGATGCGGTGATCGCTGCGCTGGGCGAGGCGGGCCTGTCTTCGGACGCCATGGCCACCGGCGGCATCGGCATCTATCCCAACTACGACTATTCCGGCGAGATCGAGAGGATCATGGGCTACACCGCCTACAACAGCCTGACTTTCACCGTGGACGACGTGAACGCCGTGGGCACTTACATCGACGCGGCCTTTGCCGCCGGGGCCAATACCCTGGATTACGTGGAGTTCAGCGCAAAAGATACCGCGGAGGCGGGCGACCGCGCGCTGACCCTGGCGGTCCAGAGCGCACAGAAGAAGGCGGCGACCCTGGCAGCGGCTGCGGGCGTGCAGCTGGGCGAGATTGTCGAGATCCGGGACAACGCCGACATGGGCTTCGACATCACCAACGCCTTTGCCGCCAGTGAGGACGCCGGGAAGGGCGCGGCCACCCAGCTTCTGCCCGCCCGGCAGCAGGTGGGCGCCACTGTGTACATCACCTACGCAATCGAGGAATAAGCGGCGTGCCCCTTGCGCTTTTGAGCCGAGTACGCTATAATAGGAGCGCGGGAAGCCGCAGTTTTAGGCGAAGGAGGCCGTGATGAACATGGATGAGGAACTGGATCTCGTCACTTTTGAGGACGAAGAAGGCAATCAGCTGGTCATGGAGGTGCTGGACTACCTGGCCTATGAGGGCAAGGAGTACGCGCTGCTGACCGAGTATGTGGAAGACGAGGACGACGACGGAGACGAGGATGAACCCATCGAGGTGTCCATCATGGAAGTGCGTCCCGTGGGCGAGGACCAGGAGGAGTTCGTCGAAGTGGACGAAAAGCTGGCCCTGACCCTGCTCAAGATCTTCGAGACCAACGATATTGACGAGGTCTACGAGGACGACGAGGACGAGGAATAAGTCGATTCGGTCACTGATTCCCGTGAAAGGCTGAAAAACCGGCGGTTCGCGCCATGAGGATGGCGAACCGCCGGTTTGTTTTCTGATTGCAGACCCATGGGGGCCTCTCGGTGTGAAAGCCGTAGGGACGGCGCGGTACCGTCCCTGCGGATTGACTTACTTCAGATACGCCTTCAGCGCCTCCACCTTGTCCAGCCGCTCCCAGGGCAGGTCGAGGTCGGGACGGCCAAAGTGACCGTAGCTGGCAGTCTGGGCGTAGATGGGCCGCTTGAGGTCCAGGTCGCGGATGATGGCGGCGGGCCGCAGGTCGAACACCTCGTTCACGATCTGGGCCAGCCGGTCGTCGCTGAGCTTGCCGGTGCCGCAGCTGTCCACGAACACGCTGACGGGCTTCGCCACGCCGATGGCGTAGGCCACGCCCACTTCGCACTTCCTGGCCAGGCCTGCGGCCACCAGGTTCTTGGCCACGTGGCGCATGGCGTAGGCCGCGCTGCGGTCCACCTTGCTGGGGTCCTTGCCGGAGAACGCGCCGCCGCCGTGGTGGGCGTAGCCGCCATAGGTGTCCACGATGATCTTGCGCCCGGTGAGGCCGGAGTCGCCCTGGGGGCCGCCGATCACAAAGCGGCCGGTGGGGTTGACGAAGTACTTGGTGTTTTCGTCCAGCATGTCAGCGGGCAGTATGGGCTTGACGACGTGTGCCATCAGGTCGTCGTAGATGGTCTGCTGGTCCACATCCGGCGCGTGCTGGGTGGACAGCACCACCGCGTCGATGCGCACGGCCCTGTCGTCGTCGTATTCGATGGTCACCTGGCTCTTGCCGTCGGGCCGCAGGTAGGGCAGGGTGCCGTCCTTGCGCACTTTGGCCAGCTGGCGGGTCAGCCTGTGGGCCAGGGAGATGGCCAGGGGCATGTACTCTTCGGTCTCGTCGCAGGCATAGCCGAACATCATGCCCTGGTCGCCGGCACCCTGGTCGGCGTCCTCGCGCACCACGCCCCGGGCGATGTCCGGGCTCTGCTCGTCTACGCTCACCAGCACGGCGCAGCTGGTGCCGTCGAAGCCGTACTTGGCGCGGTCGTAGCCGATCTCCACGATCTTGTCCCGGGCGATCTTATCGATGGGCACATAGGCGCTGGTGGTGATCTCGCCCATCACCAGCACCATGCCGGTGGTGGCGGCGCACTCGCAGGCCACGTGGGCCTCGGGGTCCTGGGCCAGTATGGCGTCCAGCACCGCGTCGGAAATCTGGTCGCAGATCTTGTCCGGATGGCCCTCGGTCACGGATTCAGAGGTGAAAAAGTGTCTCATATTGATCTCTCCTTTGATTGAGCTGAGCGTCCGCGAAGCGGACTGAGGGTGCAAGCGCAGGGCGAAGCCCAAGACGCACCCGAAACCCGCGCGCCATCGATATGAGGGCGCGGGGCGAACAAGAGCGTCCGGCGCAGCCGGACTGAGGTCCCTGCACACCGGCTGTGCGGGGCGATCAACAAAAAAAAACCCGCCCCAATGGCGAGCTGAAAAAATCCATCTCGCCTCATCTTTCGGCGCGGCATCCGCCGCCCGCAGGAATTGGCACCTCGTCCGCTTTCGCGAACCGGTTGCCGGGCATCATCGGGCCTGTCCCTCCGCCACTCTGGATAAGGCATTTTTCTGTTGTCAAGGGTATTATAGCGCTTGCGGCGCGGCGCGTCAAGGGATATTCAGGTTAAGAAGTTATATATACCTAACTATATTTGACAAATCCCGCGCCAACCGATAAAATAAACAGGGAATACAAAGGAACGGGGCGTTGTTATGGCGTTGACGATGGTGCACCTGCTGGTGGCGGATCTGTGGGCGAAGGGGCATCCCGAATATCTGGACAGCCCCGAGTATTACTATGGCGCGGTGTCGCCGGATGCCATCCACGTGCGCGACGGCGACGACAAGTCCCACAAGAACGAGATCCACCTGAACAACTGGGGCAAGCTGCACCGGCAGGACGTGGTGGACTACTGGCGCGTCCGACGCGCGCCGTTTGACGTGGGCTACGGTGTGCACGTGCTCACCGATGCCCAGTGGGTGCCCCGGTACAAGCGGCAGCTGCCGGGCCTTCTGCCGGAGGGCAAGCTGAACATCCACCGGTACTACAACGACACCTTCGTCACCGATTTCGCCCTGCTGCATGGCATTCCCCGGCTGGGGGAGGTGCTGGACATGCTGGAGAAGGCCGACACGCCCAAAGACCATCCGCTGCTCACCGCCCATGAATTCAGCGCCTGGCGGGACATCATCCTCAAGGCCTACCGGGGCGAGTGTCCCCGGAACGAGCCGGTCAAGTACATCGACGTGCCCTATGTGCGCGCCTTTGCGGACGACAGCATCGCCCTGATCGACGAGGTTTATGGGGAAGCGTTTGGTAAAATCTGAATTTGTGTATTGACAAACGCGGTGATTCGCGATATAATATCTGATGTTGGTTGTCGCGTCTCCGTTGCCCGATGGCGAGCGCGCAGCCCGATTGTGCGGGCGTGGCGGAATTGGCAGACGCGCCAGATTTAGGTTCTGGTGCCAAACGGCGTATGGGTTCAAGTCCCTTCGCCCGCACCAAGATCATGCGGTAGTAGCTCAGTTGGTAGAGCGCCACCTTGCCAAGGTGGAGGTCGCGAGTCCGAGTCTCGTCTACCGCTCCAACAACCCATTGCAGTGTGCGGGTGTAACTCAATGGTAGAGTTCCAGCCTTCCAAGCTGGCTACGTGGGTTCGATTCCCATCACCCGCTCCAAAGCTCTATATCGTGCGGTAGTAGCTCAGTTGGTAGAGCGCCACCTTGCCAAGGTGGAGGTCGCGAGTCCGAGTCTCGTCTACCGCTCCATAGGCACCATTAGCTCAGTTGGTAGAGCACCTGACTCTTAATCAGGGTGTCCAGGGTTCGAGCCCCTGATGGTGTACCAAAGCCACCCGTTAGGGTGGCTTCATTTTTATCAGGGGCTCGAAGGGCAGGGAGTGAATGGAAGCCCAGTGGGCTTCCAGAGCCTGCCCCGACCGAGCCCGCAGGCGAGAATCGAGCCCCTGATGGTG
>CADCFG010000015.1:62301-107279 GCA_902800625.1 uncultured Eubacteriales bacterium
GGGGCTCGAAGGGCAGGGAGTGAATGGAAGCCCAGTGGGCTTCCAGAGCCTGCCCCGACCGAGCCCGCAGGCGAGAATCGAGCCCCTGATGGTGTACCAGAGCCGCCCGGAAGGGCGGCTTTTTGTTTTTGACGATATGCCCGGGGAAGGCGGCCATCCACACCCGCGGTGGATGAAAACAGAAAAAGACAGGATTTGTCCCATAATTCTCTCGACAGCTTGACCTGGAAGGGAGGAGATCAGTTGAGACGGGGAACAACGCCGGACTACATATTTACGATCGACGGGCACGACCTGCGCCGCAGCGCGGTGTTCGTGACGATCCGGCAGGATGAAAGGCAGATTACGCTGACGGGGGACCGGCTGGAAGTGGGCTATGACGGGGCGGGCGAGGGCCGCGCCACCATCTCCTTTCGGCTGACCCAGGAGGAGACGCTGGACTTGCACGCGGGCCAGGCCCAGGCGCAGGTGCGCTGGGTGGACGCGGACGGCACGGCGATGTGCACCGCGGTTGAAGCCATCGGAGTGGCGCCGGTGCTGCTGGAGGAGGTGATCCGCCATGCTGACGGAGCGGCCGCAGCGGATCCATCTGAGGGCTGAGGAGCAGAGCCGCGTCGCCAGACTGCATGCCGAGCACGTGCGGGTGGTGCGCGATTCGGCGCTGCCGGAGTACCGGGGTGAGACCACGGTGACGCCGTCGACTGCGGTACAGACGCTCCCGACGGCGGACACGGTGATGCGCGAGGACGTGACCGTGCGGGAGATCCCATTTTACACGACGACCAACCCAAGCGGCGGCTACACCGCGATCATAGGAGGTTAACCCATGGCGAATCAATGTATCAACAAGGTGGTTTACGGGGGCAATACCCTGATCGACCTGACCGGCGACGACGTACAGGCCGGCGACGTGCGGCTTGGCAAGGTGTTCCACCTGCCCAGCGGCGCGGAGGCTGTCGGCACCTGTGCCTACGACGCCGACACCAGCGACGCCACGGCGGTGGCGGCGGAGATCCTCTTCGGCAAGACCGCCTATAAAAACGGCGGCAAGCTGACCGGCACCATGCCGAACAACGGCGCGGTCAGCGGCGTTATCGCCGCGGCGGTGGGGGAGTATACCGTGCCCCAGGGCTATCACGACGGCAGCGGCAAGGTGGGCATCGACGCCACCGAGCGGGCGAAGATCGTGCCCGGCAACATCCGCCAGGGCGTGACGATCCTGGGCGTGGAGGGCGACATGAGCGGCTCCGAGGACGTGAAGGCCCAGGCAAAGACCGTCACGCCTGCCGTCGGACAGCAGGTGGTGACGCCGGACGCGGCCCAGGGCTACAACTACCTGTCCCAGGTGACGGTGGCGGCCATCCCGTATACCGAGACGGACAACGCAGCGGGCGGCAAAACTGTGACTATCGCGGTGTAGCGGAGGCGGGGCATGGCGAACAACGCGAATGTGAACAAGGTGGTCTACGGCGCTTCCGTGCTGGTGGATTTGACCGGGGACACCGTGACGCCGGAAGTGCTGCTGGCTGGGTACACCGCCCACGACGCCAGCGGCGCGACCATCTCCGGCGGCATCGGGATCGCCACTATGGAAGAGGTGAAGGCCTACCTTGGAATAACGTAAAGGAGCGGAAAAAATGGACGTCAAGGATAAACTGGTGACGCTGGAGGAGCTGGGGACGGCTGTCGATCATATGTCGGATGAACTGGAGGATGCCGTTGCGCAGACGATCGCGAGCAGGGACATCGAGTCGTTGTTCACGAACAGGGACAGCCATTTTGACAGCGTCAGGTTTTACGCGAAGCGCAAGGGAAATGTGGTCTTCATTTCCTTTTGCCTCAGGGGCGGCATCACCGATGGGACGCGGCTGTTTTCCATTGATGATTCGATACAACCCATGACCGCCAATGTGCTGTCAGCGCTGTTCAGCAGCAGCGGCGTTCTGGTCACCGACGCCACTGTCTGGATCGAGGCGAACAACACGTCGAAGGCGACCTTCTATGGGACGACGCTGCCGAGCGGGCTGTATTTTGGCACGTTGATGTACTTTATCAAATAGGCCCTTGAACGGCTGCATCGCACAAGAAGCAGCCGATGCGGGGCTGCTTTGATGGGAATGATTGGCCAGCCCCGTTACGGGAAGCGGCAGACGCAGGCCCTACAGAATGGTGCAGCGCAACATGAAGAGTCCCCGGAGACACAAGGCTTCCGGGGACTCCTCTCATTTTATGGCATGGACAGGGCGGATACGTATGCCTGATCGCCGGGAATCGTCATGGCTTGGCCTCGTGATACTCGAGGCCCTCGTCGAAGAACACCTCCTCCGGCGGCTGCTCCAGCAGCTCCGGATGGCGCAGGAAGTGGGTGATGTCCTTGAAGAAGCGGGCATAGTGGGCGCCGGAGCAGACGCGCTCGTCGGCGGTGATGCCCACGGGCAGGAAGCGCTTCATTCGCGCCTCGCCGTTTTCAACCACGGCCAGCTTTTCCTCCATGCCCATGCCGAAGAACAGGCCCACATTGCCGAAGTTGTACAGGTGGTGGTTCACGTCGTGCAGGCGAATGGAGGCGGTGTTGGTGATGTACATGCCCACATAGAAGGGCAGCTCGTCCATCAGCGCGGTGGGGGCGATGCCGTAGCGGTCCAGCAGCTTGATCAGTCCGACGACCAGGGTGGCCAGTCCAGGCACGGAGAACACGAAAGAGAGCAGCTTGTCCACGAAGCCGGGGCCGGCCTCTTCGCCGCGGTTGGCCTCAACGGCGACATTCACGCGGTCGCGCACATCGTAGATCGTGTCCTTCAGGTCGAACTTGATCTTCACCACGGCTTCGCCCTTGTCGATATCCTTCGGATCCTTGAGCAGGGTAAAGGCGGCCGAGCAGTTGTTACGGGCGAAGATCTGTTTGTTCATGATAAACCGGTTCACCTTGGGATTGCGGCTGATGGCACGCACATAGGCGGCGATGATGATCTGCATATAGGAGATGTTTTCGCCCTTTTCCAGCTTCTGCCTGCGGACATAGTCGAACAGCACCTCCAGGTCCACCTGGTGCTTTAACAATACCTGCGCGTCGCAGCGCATGGGCATGATATAGGGTGTGATTCGGATCACCGGGTCGATGCCCTTCACCCGCCTGCCGTCCGGCCTGCGTCCAAACATTTGAAATCCCCTCCAACCGTCTCTTCCATCTTATGAACTTTATTTGATTATAACACAATCGACAAATCCGTACAAGCGCGATTTGTGTAAAGCAGGGTGATATTGATGACTCTGCGGGAAACAGGTACTTCACCTGGCGGCGGGCATCGCTGGCGAATTAGGCCGTTTCGCGCTTGTGGATATCGGGCGTTGTGCGGCGAGGGCGGTGTGGGTGCGTCTGGAGGATATGTGAAATGAGACCGTTGCCCGGGACGGCAAGGACGTTCAGACGCTTTGAACGGGAAGATCGGCGATGGCCGGGCGGGCCAGAATACGGCATACGACCACAAAATTACAGTCAGAGCTTACAAAAAACAGTAGACAATGATGGAAATAATATGTTATAATATCGAAAACCAAGTAAACTGACAGTTCGAAGCGCGACAGGATGAGGTGGACACATGCAAAACGACATGCGATCATACAATGCCGCCAAGGCCGGACAACTGCGCGTCCTTGTCGTGGACGGCGCCGCCGCCGGTCGCGCGTTCCTGGATGCCGCGCTGCGCGAAAGCTATCAGGTGATCGTCGCCGACACGGCGGACGCGGCGCGGGAGATCATCTATGCCAACCAGGGCGCGCTGAGCCTGATCGTGCTGGACATGGCCCTGCCCGACGGCCAGTCCGCCGCCATCCTCAGGCAGGTGAACGAGGACCCGGTGCTGATGCATATCCCCGTCATCACCATGAGCACCGAGCCCGAGGACGAGATCGCCACGCTGGAGGGCGGCGCCATGGACTTTATCCGCAAGCCCTGCGCCGTGCCGGGCGTGCTGCTGGCCCGGGTTCGCCGCTGCATCGAGCTGTCCGAAAACCGCCACATCATCCGCACAACCGAGCGCGACCAGCTGACGGGGCTGTACAACCGGGATTTCTTCTTCAGCTATGTGGAGCAGTACGACACCTATCACCGGGAGCTGCCCATGGACGCCATCATGGTGAACATCAGCCACTTCCACATGATCAACGAGCGCCACGGCAAGGCCTACGGCGACAACGTGCTGAAGCGTGTGGGCGGCAAGCTGCGCGACTGCCTGGCCGACAGGGGCGCCATCGTGTGCCGCCGCCACAGCGACACCTTCCTGGTCTACTGTCCCCATATCGACGACTACCAGGCCGTACTGGACGCCGTGGCAAGCGGCATGGACAAGAAGGTGCGCCTGCGCATGGGCGTCTATCCAAATGTGGACAAGGCACTGGAGGTGGATCGCCGCTTCGACCGGGCCAAGCTGGCCTCCGACACCATCCGCGGCAGCTTTACCCAGACGGTGGCCCTCTACGACGACAAGCTGCGAAAGTCCGAGATCTACACCGAACAGCTGCTGGACGACTTCCCGCGGGCCATCGAACAAAAGGAGTTCGTGGTCTACTACCAGCCCAAGTTCGCCATCCAGGCCACCATGCCGGTGCTGAACAGCGCCGAGGCGCTGGTGCGCTGGGTCCATCCCCAGCTGGGGCTCATCAGCCCCGGGGATTTCATACCGCTGTTCGAGAGCAACGGCCTGATCCGACGCCTGGACAGCTACGTCTGGCGGGAGGTGGCCGCCCAGATGCGGGACTGGAAGGACCGGCTGGGCGTGTGCGTGCCGGTGTCGGTGAACGTGTCGCGGGTGGACATGTTCGATTACGACCTGGTGGACCACATGAAGGCCCTGATCGCGGAGTTTGGCCTCAGCCCCGACGAGTTCCTGCTGGAGATCACCGAGTCCGCCTACACGCAGGACGCCGCGCGGATCATCAACACCGTGAAGGAACTGCGCCATGAGGGCTTCCACATCGAGATCGACGACTTCGGCAGCGGCTATTCCTCGCTGAATATGATCTCGTCCCTGCCTATGGATGCGCTGAAGCTGGACATGGAGTTCATGCATAACGCCTTCAAGGAGCGCAGGAACACCAAGATGCTGGACGCTGTGATCGACATCGCCTGCTCCCTGGAAGTGCCCACCATTGCCGAGGGCGTGGAGACGGCCGAGCAGATGTTCGCACTGAAGGAGATGGGCTGCGATGTGGTGCAGGGTTACTACTTTTCAAGGCCCTTGCCCGCGAAGGAGTACGAGCGCTATCTGCTGGAGATGAAGAATGGCCGGAGCAGCACGGGCGACGCCGACAGGGAGGCCAGGATCAAGGCGGCGGAACAGTTCGCCTACGAGGCGCTGCACGACCCGCTCACCGGCCTGTACAACCACAGCGCCTATTCCATCCTGTTGAAGGACGCCGACCAGCGCAACATCGCGCTGCTGCTGGCGGACTTGGACGGCTACGAGGCGCTGAAGGAGGCCGAGGGCGAGGACACGGCAAACCGGACGCTGGAGCTGGTGGCCCACGTGCTGCGCCACAGCTTCCGCTCGGTGGACTTCATCTGCCGCATCGGCGTGGACGAGTTCGCCATCATCATGACCCGGATGAACAACGCCATGAAGTCCCTGATCAACGAAAAGGTGGAGCATATCAACGCCATGCTGGAGAAGGAGAGGGGCGATTTGCCGCCCGTCAGCCTCAGCGTGGGCGTGGCCTTTGCCGACCGGGAAAACCCCCAGGGCGACATCTTCCAGGACGCGGACATGATGCTGCAGCGCGTGAAGGCCGTGCGGCAAAGCGGGTGCGAGATTTACTGATGCCCACATAACGGACGAGGCGGCGGCCAAATGGCCGCCGCCTCATCTGTCGTGGGGATGGCAAAGCCATCCCCCCGGGATGCGTTTATTGCTATTCTTCCGGGGAAGCCCCTTCGGGCGCCTCCTCCACGGGAGCCTCATCGTCCGCTTCGGGCGCTTCCTCGGCGCTTTCGGGCATGTCATCCTCATCATCCGGCACGAATTCGATCTCGCCCATCTCCAGGTCGAAGCCCACGGTGTGCATGGAGATGTCGTGAATGTCCTCCACCAGCGAACCCAGGCCGATCATGGCGCAGCCCACGATCACGCCGATGCCCAGGGACAGCAGCGTCCACATCGTGCCGGTCAGCTCCAGCCCGTAGCGCATGAACAGCCAGGTGAAGGGAATGGCCAGCACGCCCACCACCATCAGCAGGATGGACAGGGGATAGCGCTTGCGCGCTTCTTCCGCCAGAATTGCCTTGAATCTCATGTGATTACCTCCTCATGGATTGTGTATCTATTTTTCGATGCCCACCCGCGCGGGCAGGCCCTTTTCGGCGTAATAATGCTTCACTGCGCGCATTTCCGTGACCAGGTCAGCCCGTGCCAGTATGGCCGGGCTGGCCCCGCGCCCGGTGAACACCAGCTCCGTGGATTCCGGCCGGGCGTCGATCACCTGCAGAAGGTCGCCCTCGTCAAGCAAGCCGCACATCATGGCGCAGTTGATCTCGTCCGCGATCACCACGTCGAAGCGTTCCAGCGCCCACAGGATGCGCTCCATCCCGGCTCTGGCGCAGGCCATGTCCTCGGGAGCCGCCCCGCGCCCCAGCAGCAGACCCCTGCCGGAGCCAAATTGCTCGAAGGTGACGCCCAGCTTTTGAAGCGGGCCCAGCTCGCTGGTTGCGCCTTTCTTCATGAACTGGCCGATGAACACCCGCATGCCCGCGCCGCTGGCCCTGACCGCCAGCCCCAGCGCCGCCGTGGTCTTGCCCTTGCCGTCGCCGGTGTACACCTGAAACTGCCCGTTTTGCATCTAATCCTCCTGCATTGCGTCAAACGACAGGGGCGCTGTGCCTTTGAAGGTCACCCGCCAGCCCCCGCAGGGCTCCGGCTGCCATTCATAGAAGCCCTGGCCCGCCTCCGGGAACCAGGCGCTCATCAGGTTGGCGATGGTCCCGCCGTGGACGACCGCCAGTGCCGCGTTCCAATCCAAGGCCAGCAGCGCCTCGCCGCCGCGCAGCACCCGGGAGTGAAACTCCGCCGGAGACTCCCCGCCGGGACAGCGCGCGTCGCCTGAGTTCAGGAGATCGTCGATCCAGCGCCGGTAGTCGGGATCGTCCTTCAGTTCCGGATAGCCCCGCATCTCAAACGCGCCGAAGTTCATCTCCTTCAACTCGGGAAGCGCCGCGTCCGGCTTCCTGCCCGCAAGCAGCCCAAGGGTCTCGTCAGCCCGGCGCATGCCGCTGGTGACATACAGGTCGCAGGCAGGCAGGGGATGCTTTGCCGCCGTCTCCAGGGCCAGCGCCCGGCCCGCGCCGGACAGCGGCAGGTCCGTCCAGCCATAGTACAGCCGGCGCTCGTTGGCCTCGGTCAGGCTGTGGCGCACAAGATACAGCACCCTCATTTCAGCCGCTGCGGCAGGCCGCAGAACAGCCGCCACACCTCGTCTGACCGGGCTGCCAGATGCGCGTTTATCCGCCCGCAGGCCTCCCGCCAGAGGCGAAGCACCGGGTCGATGGGTACCACGCCGCTGGAGATGTCCGTGGCGATCACCACGGCGTCTTCGCGCAGCGCGGGCAGCGCCTCCATCGGGTCGGCACCCGCCTGAACGCGGTTCAGCGCCCATTTCTCGATATACGCCACGCCCTTCCTGGACGTATCCAGCGCCGACGTGCCCTCGTCGCAGATAAACACGTCGCCTTCCGTCAGACCAAACCGCGCCTTCGCGAAATCCAGCTTGCCCTGAAAACTGCCGCCGATGATCAGTATCATAGCCACACCTCAAATCAGCATCCGCAAGCGCAGCGTCGCCAGCGCCACCAGCCCGGCGCATTCCGCGACGCTCAGCGCGAAGCCCGCCACGTCGCCGGAAACGCCCTTGAGCGTCCGATAGCCCCACAGCATTGCCAGCGCGTAGGCCAGCGTTTCCACAAGCAGCACCAGAATCTGCCCCTTCAGCCACAGTCCGCAGGCCAGAAGCGCCAGCGCCCACATGGCAAGGATTGCCAGCCGCTGGACCATGGAGCCCCCGGCCCGGGCATATTCGCTGTGGCCGAGGGTCGGCAGGGTCAGCACCGAAAAGGCCGAACCGCAGCGGGAGACGATCGGAATGAACAGCAGCGCCCGCAGGTCGCCGGAGAAGCCGACGCAGCGCGCGGCATCGTAGCTGAACAGCGCCAGCACGGCCAGCGCGATGATGGAGAAAGCCCCGGCGTGGGGGTCCTTCAATATCCGAAGCCGCTGCTCCAGCGGCCGCCAGGACAGAAGCGCGTCGGCGGTGTCCATGAAGCCGTCCAGGTGCATAAAGCCGGTGATCAGCCAGGGCAGCGTCACGATCAGCGCGGACTGGACGACCGGCAGCCAGCGCCCGGCCAGCAGCGCCAGCAGGCACCACAGAAGCCCCACCACGGCCCCCACGATGGGCAGGCACACCACGGCCAGCGGCCGGGCTTCCTCGTCCCAGGGACGCCAGGGGCAGGGGATGGCGGTGAAGGTGGAAAGACTCATGCACAGGGCCGTCAGGATGCGTTTCATAGCGGCAATGCCCCCTTGTGAACGGTCAGCAGCCCCGCCGAGGCCTCCAGCACGTTGTCGCAGGCGGCGGCCAGATGTCGGTCGATGCGGGCAAGCCCCCTGCGGTAGGCCTCGGTGAGCGCGTCGTACAGGGCGGCGTCGGAGAAGATGTAGTCCGACACCAGCACGGCGCTGGGCGCGCGGCGGATGAATTCCGTCAACTCATCGGCGACCTTCGCGGGTGCGTCCAGGCGGACGCCATTCCCGTCGAACATCTCGTTGGCCAGCAGCGCGGTCACGCTGTCCAACAGGAACGCCCCGGAAGGATCGGCCCCCTCCAGCGCGCCGAGGATATCCCGGCCGCGCTCGATGGTGATAAAGCCCCAGCCCGCGCGCTCGGCCCGGTGGCGGCGGATGCGCGCCTCGTCCTCCCCGTCGTGAGGCAGCATGGTGGCCACGTAGTAGAGGGGCTGGCCGCAGGCCTTCGCGATTCTCTGCGCCCACAGGCTCTTCCCGTTCTTGCAGCCGCCGGAGATGTAGGTGCTCATGCTTCCCCCTGAAAGCGCCGGTTCATGCGAATCTCTGACAGGTATTCGTCGTCGATCCCGGCTTCGTTGAACGTGGCCATCTCCAAAATCACCCGCTGGGCGGCAGAGATGATCTCAAAGGCGATGGGGCAGCCGCTGCCCTCGCCCAGGCGCATGTTGAGGTTCAGCATCGGCTGCATCGACATGGCCGCCATGGCGAGACCGTAGCCCTTTTCCACGGAGGCGTGGGAGGGAATCATGTACGCCGCGCAAAGCGGGTTCAGTCGAAACGCGCACAGCGCCGCCACCGCGCTGATGAAGCCGTCGATCACTGCCGGCATACGCAGCCGCGCCGCCCCGATGAACGCGCCGCACATGGCCGCCAGGTCGAAACCACCCACCTTGGCGAGCACGTCGACGGGGTCGCCCGCGTCGGGATCCAGGGCTTGCAGCGCCCCGTCGATCAGGCGGGCCTTTTTCTCCAGCGCTCCATCCGTGAGCCCTGCGCCGCGGCTGACGGTCTCGCAAGCCCGAAGCCCCAGCAACGCCGACAGCACCGCAGCCGAGGTGGTGGTGTTGCCGATGCCCATTTCGCCTACGCCGATAATCTGCACGCCGTCAGCCTTCGCGCGATCCGCCGCTTCGATGCCTGTGAGGATGGCCCGTAGCGCATCGTCCCGGGTCATGGCGGGCTCTGTTGCGAAATTCCTGGTGCCCCGGGCGATCTTGCGATCCAGCACGCCCGGCTCACGGATATCCGCGTCCACGCCCACATCGATCACTTCCAACTCGCTGTGAAAGTGCCGGGCAAGCACCGCCGCGCCGGTCAGTCCCCGGGAGAGGTTCAGGGTCTGCATGAGGGTGACGCTCTTTGGACAGCTGCTGACGCCCTTGTCCGCGATGCCGTTGTCCGCCGCAAACACCAGCAGACGGCGCCTGTCCACGGGACTTGCGATTTGCCCGGTCATGCCCGCCATCTTTACGCTGATGTCCTCCAGCGAGCCGAGGCTGTGGGGAGGCTTGGCAAGGCTGGCCTGTCGCCGGAGCGCCGCGTCCATGGCGGCGGAATCCGGCGCGGGGATGCCCGCTAAGATTTCCTGAAGATGCTGTTCCATAGTGATGAAATCCAGTCCTTCACAATGCCGAATTTGCCGGGTATGTCCAGCCCCGCGAACCAGTCCCGCACGGGCTTCAATCGTTCATTGATCCAGTCCCGCGCCGGCGCGAGGCGCTGGCCGATCCAGTCGATGGCGGGGGCCAGCCTCTGGGGGATGCCGGTGGAATCGAACCAGGCGGCGATCTGAGAGCGGCTGGGCAGGTAGTAATAGGGCTGTACGTACCGACGCGCCCCGGTGAATTTCTCCAGGTAAAAGTCCTCCAGCGCGCTGATCTTCACCTCGCCGGTGGAGGAGGCGTGGATGAAGCGGTTGCCGCCGATGTAAAAGCCCATGTGGTCGCTGGGGTCCTTGTCGGCCACGGTGTCAAAGCACACCACGTCGCCCGCCAGCAGGTCCCGGGGATTTTCGATCAGCGGATAGCGCTCGTCCGTGCCGATGACGGCGGCGGCGTGGTAGGGGAACTCGAAGCCCTCCGGCTCAAGGCAGAACATCACCAGACCGCTGCAATCGAACTGGTCCGGCCCAACGGCCCCCAGCACGTAAGGCTTGCCCAGGTGCTCCATCGCCCGCAGGACCACCACCTCGCCCTGGGTGTACCCGGAGCAGGTGAGCGCAATCAGCATCAGGCACAGCCACAGTGCCCAGGTTTGAACGATGAAAAACCGGGCGGCGCGGTGGGGCCGGAAGCGCTTTCGTTTGCGGGACATGGGTTTCCTCCGTCAATCTTTGGTATTTGGCGCGTCGTCCAGCATCCGGGCGATCAGGAAGTGGATGTTCTTGCCCTGGGCGGCGTACATATGCTCGTGCTCGCTGACGTAGTTGGGCTGAAAGCCGGAGGCGTGCAAGTCGTCGGTGAGGTAAGCGATCTCAAAGCCGCACTCGGCGAAATAGCGCTTTGAGGCCATGAACAGCGCGTCGTTGTCGGTCTTGAACCAGATCTCGCCTCCGGGCCTCAAAAACGCCCGGTACTGCGTCAGCTGCCTGGGGTGGGTCAGGCGGCGCTTGTGGTGCTTGGCCCGCTCGTCCCAGGGGTTGGGGAAGGAGATGTAGATGCGCTCGATGCCGTCAGCGGCATTGAACGTGTCGTGGATGCGCAGCGCGTCCACGGCGGAGAGCAGTATGTTCCCCGGCGGCTGCTCGCCGTAGGCCGCGCGGATGTTCTTCACCGACACCGCCAGCACGTGGCGCACCTCGTCCACGGCGATGTAGTTGACGTCGGGGCTTTCGTGGGCCATCTGCGCGGTGGAAACGCCCTTGCCGCAGCCGATCTCCAGCATCACGCGCTGCTTCTTCTCAAACAGCTCCGGCCAGCGGCCGATGTGCTTCGAGGGCTCCTCGATGAAAAACGGGCAGCCGTCCAGCATGGGCTCCGTCCAGGCCCTTCTTCGCATGCGCATGGATTACTGCCGCTCCTTTGCCTCGGACTCGGCCTTTGCGGCCTCCTCCCTGCGCCTGGTGACCGTGTGCATCCAGTATAAAAGTCCCGCGCCGCCCAGGGTGGACACCACCCACAGGATCGACGCCAGCCGCACCTGCCCGGCCAGCATCAGCGCCAGCCCGGCAATGTAGAGCCCCACCAGTACCAGAGCGGTGATCGAGCGCAGCTTTCGCAGCATCGCCGTCCGCTTGTCGTCCATCGCACATCCCTCCGTTTAAACCTGTAACATTACAATATTCGCCCCGAAAGGGCGTTTGTCCTGCCGGAGAACGGAATTTTATCGCAAAATGCGCGTTTGACTTGCGCCCTTTTCGCTTTTGCGCTATACTGACATCTGCAAGGAGGCGAGAGCCATGTTTCCGATACAGACCTTTTTGGACCGCTTCGGCGCGCTGCTGGAGCAGCTGGACGCCCTGGCGGAGGACTGCGCCGAGGACGCGGCGGAGGACCTGGACGACCTGAACGCGGAGTTCGAGGACGCACTGATGCTGCTGGGCGAGTGCAAAGGCGACGATGACCCGGAGGCGCTTTCCGACGCGCTGGAGGACTTGAAGGCCCTGGCCGGGGACTACCGCGGCCTTTCGGGCAACATTCCCGAAGCCGCCGCCCTGGCCGACCAGCTGGAGATGGCGTCGGACATGGCGCTCGGCAACCTGTGACGGCTTGCCAAGCGCCTTCAAATCGGCTATAATAGTGTCATTCCATCTGCAAAGGAAGATGCCCCCATGAAGCGTTTCCGCCCCTATTGCGCGGGCTATATCGTGCTGTACGTACTGACCCTGCTCAGCCTGGCCGACGTGAGCTATACCCTTTATTGTACGGTGAAGGGCGTGCAGCAGTCCCCGATCAACTTCTCATTCTTCGCCTATCTCGTTTTCGCCTTCGCGCTGTGCTATCTGTGGATGTACGGTCGCAGCCAGGTGGCCATCGACGGCCAGCGGGTGCGCGTGGCGTTTCCCGTCAACCGGCGGCCCAGGGAGGGCGAGAGCCGGGCGATGTTCATCTACCGCCAGGGCGAGACGGACACCCGCTTCGTGGACAAGACCTTCCGGCTGGATGCCATCACCCGCTACGGCTATGTGGAGGATCTGGGCTATGAGCGCATCGACGAGGGCGGGGCGGGGGAAAACAACAAGCTGTTCCCCGTGCACGAGGTGGCCTTCATCACCCGGGACAACAAGCGCTACCACTTGAACGCCGGCGTCTATTCAAAAAAGCAGCGCAAGGCGATGTTTGCGCTGATCGAAGCGGGCAGCGGCGTGAAGCCTGAGGGAAAGCTGGGCAAGGAGCTGAACGGAGCGGCGTAAAGCACCCTCTGCCGCCCCGCCCACGGGGACGCATATTCTACGCTTTCGGGCGGGATTTCCGCCGATCCATCGACCTTCAGACGACGGCTCCATGAACTCCATCAGCCAGGCCTGCGGCCAGCCAGCTCCCTCAAAGAGGGAGCCAGGACGGGAGCCTTGCGGATGCGTAGACAGGGTATCGCCCGGATATCGAAATCCTCGGCCTTGAGGGAGTGCCTGTCCCGCAGATATGACAACAAAAAACCATGGCGCTTCGATCAGGCGGTCGGCTTATTCCGGCCTCCTGTTCGAAGCGCCATGGTTTCAGGGCGCGCTTTCAAATCCCGAACGCGCTCTTTTATAATTTGAGATGCTTTTTTCCGACTATTAATGCACTCGGGGATGCGTCTGGGCCCGGATCGCACCCGGCCTGCGCTATCTCTTCCGATAGAACAGCTCCAGGCCGCAGTTGGAAGGATAAACCTGGATGTGCTGCCTGTAGCGCTTGGGCTGCTTGGTGCCCTTCTTGGCCACTGCCTTGTACCACTCCTGCAATGTGAGGAAGCTGTTTTTGTTGCTGTCGGCGGGCATCTTGCCCTTCGTCTTGACGGTGTCGGCGAGCCACTTGACGAAGTAATGGTACTTGTTCTTCTGGTGCCAGCTGGTCTCCATGTAGGCGGAGGCGGTCATCACGTAGAACTTGTTTGCCAGCACGAACGCGCCGAGGTTATGGTCCATGGGCGCGAGCACGCCCTGGTCCTGATCGGAGAAGGCGTCCACTACCAGTTGATTGAAGTCGGCGGGATCAAAGGCGTCCATGCCCTTCGCACCGTAGAGGGCCGCGCCGGAGCCGCAGCTGTCGATCAGCACCACGACCTTGCCCGGCACCTCGTTCAGCCAGCTTGCCAGGCGGTGCAGGCTCAGCCCGCAATAGCCATAGGCGTCGGGATAGGTGGTCAGGCAGCCGGCGTCATAGTATCCGTTGCCGTAGTAGGAGGTTTTGTCGTTGCCGTGCGTGCAGATGAAGAACAGGGACACATCATTGGCGGTCGCCCTGCCGAAGGTCGAGCGGATGTCGTTCTGGATCTGATAGTCCGTGCGGTTGATGCGAGTGGTGACTTCCCAGTAGTTGCCCTGTGCGCCACGCACGCCTTTCAGCACCTTACTCAGCATGTCGACGCTCTTGCGGGAGGGCATCGAAGTGCAGCCAACGCCTGGGAACTCCGCTTCGCCGATCAGCAGCGCCCGGTAATGGACGTTCGGGTTGAGCACGACGCCGTCCACCTTCACCTTGATGGTGGCCTTCTTGCCGTTATGGGTCTTGACGGTGATATTTGTTGTGCCCTCGCGCTGGGCGACGACCAGGCCATTCTGATCGACCGTGGCGACGCTCGGCTTGCTTGATTTCCAGGTCAGCGTCGCATGGGCGGACAAAGGCTCCAGCTCGGTGAGCAGCCGGTAGGATTGCTTCAGGCAGATGGAGGTGGATTTGCCCTGCTTGATCTTGACCTTTGTGGGCTTGTTGGGGTCGTTGATCTTGAGGGGCACCTTCGCGTAGATCTTCTTGTTGGAAGTCTTTATGGTGATCGTCGCCTTGCCCTCTTTGTGGCAGATGATGACGCCGTCGGAAGTGATTTCCGCGATGCTGGGCTTGGAGGATTTCCAGCTTGTAACGCTGTAGCCGGCGTTCGTGGCGAAGTCGGCGAACACACGCACCTCGTCGCCGCGCGAGAGGTTTGTGGTGGCGTACTTGCCCTTGTTGGGCAGGGTCATCCATAGATTGATGACCTTGGGGATGATGTGCTGGGGAATCAGTACCGAGCCGCAGACCTCGCAATGGGCGCCTTCAGACAGGCCCTCTTTCTGGAAGGTCGGGTCCTCGCCCGCGTCTATGACGACCACGTGGTTGGACGTGCCGTCGAGGCAGGGACCGGCGGCGGCCACGGCCTGCTCCAGAGCCATGTCGTCTGGGCTGCCAAAGGTCACCATGCGCGCCTTGGGGTCTCCGGATTCGTCGAACTCATCGCTGCCAGGCGTGAAGACATAGGTGGAGCCCTCCGTCTCGGCGGGTTCCGTTGCGACAGGCAGTGAATCGTCGATCGGAGCATCCGCATCGACGAGGCCGCCTTCGTCGGAGACGGAGTCATCGCCGATCGTGAACTCCTCCAGCTCTTCCACCGGCTCGTCCAGGTCTTCGGAATCGTATTCCTCAAGCACGTCCGTCAGTTCCAACTCCGTCAGCTCGACCTCCGGCATTTCTGCCAGGACGCCTGTCGCCAACAGCGCAGTGCAGAGCAGCGCCGCGAGCAGGCATGTAAGCAAACGCTTCATATCTTCCACCCCATCCGTTGTAATGCTGGAATATCCCACCATCATTATACAGACGCTGCCATAATATTGTCAAGGATTATTTACGAAAATGAACCTTTTTCGATAACGGACGGAGTAACGCGACCTTCGCCGCCAAAGGCAGGTGCTCCGGGCTGTGGAAGGCGCGACAAAGCAACGCGGGGGCGGCGCTTTGCCGCCCCCGCAAGGGACCTGGCGGGACTTTATCCCACCACGATATTGACCAGCCTGCCCGGCACGAATACGAACTTGCGCACAGTCTTGCCGGCGATCAGCTTCTGGATCTCCTCGGTCTGCATGAAGTAGTCCTGGGCGGTGTCGCGGGTCAGGTCGGCGGGCACGTCCATGCGTCCGCGCAGCTTGCCGTTGATCTGCAGGGCCACCTCCACGGTGTCCTTCACCAGCGCGGCCTCGTCGTACTTCGGCCACGCGGCGTACATCAATTCGGAATCGGACAGCTTGCACAGCTGGTTGATCTCCTCGGTGATGTGGGGCGCCACGGGGTTCAGCAGTTTCACCAGCGCCAGCAGTTCCGCCCTGGTGACGCTGCCCTTGGCGTAGATGGCGTTCACCAGCGTCATCATGGCGGCGATGGCGGTGTTGTACTTCATCTTCTCGTAGTCCTCGCCCACTTTCTTGATGCAGGTGTTCACGTCATAGGCCATGTCCTTGCGGATGCCGTTTTCGTCGGTGAGCATCTCCATCAGGCGCCACACGCGGTCCAGGAAGCGCTTGCAGCCCTTCACGCTGTCGTCGTTCCAGGGGGCCGCGGCGGTGTAATCGCCCATGAACAGCACGTACAGCCTCAGCGTGTCCGCGCCATACTGCTTCACGATGTCCAGCGGGTCGACCACGTTGCCCTTGGACTTGCTCATCTTCTCGCCGTCGCTGCCCAGGATCAGGCCCTGGTAGCTGCGCTTGGCGTAGGGCTCGGGGGTGTTCACCTCGCCGATGTCATACAGGAAGCGGTGCCAGAAGCGGCTGTACAGCAGGTGGCGGGTGACGTGCTCCATGCCGCCGTTGTACCAGTCCACGGGCATCCAGTACTTCATCTCGTCCATGGAGGCGAAGGTCTGGTCGTTGTGGGGATCCACGAACCGCAGGAAGTACCAGCTGGAGCCGGCCCACTGGGGCATGGTGTCGGTCTCGCGCCTGGCGGGGCCGCCGCACTTGGGGCAGGTGCAGTTCACGAAGGATTCGATGCGGGCCAGCGGGCTCTGGCCGTCCTGGCCGGGCTCGAAGTTCTCCACGTCCGGCAGCGTCAGCGGCAGCTGGTCATAGGGCACGCCCACCGTGCCGCAGACGGGGCAGTGGATCAGCGGGATCGGCTCGCCCCAGTAGCGCTGGCGGTTGAAGGCCCAGTCCTTCATCTTGTACTGGACGCCCTTCCTGCCGATGCCCTTTTCGGCCAGGAACTGGAGCATCGCGGCGATGGAGTCGGCCTTGTTGTCGTACTGGTTCAGGAATTCGGAGTTCACCATGGGGCCGTTGCCGGTGTAGGCCTCCTGGGTGATGTCGCCGCCCTGGATGACCTCGATGATGTCCACGCCGAACTTGGTGGCGAACTCCCAGTCGCGCTGGTCGTGGGCGGGCACGGCCATGATCGCGCCGGTGCCGTAGCCCATCATCACGTAATCGGCGATGAAGATGGGGATCTTCTTGCCGTTGACGGGGTTGACCGCCATCAGGCCTTCCAGCTTCACGCCGGTCTTGTCCTTGGCCAGTTGGGTGCGCTCAAACTCGGTCTTCTTGGCGCACTGGTCGCGGTAGTCCACCACGGCGCTCCAGTTGCTGATGCGGTCCTGGTACTTGTCCAGCAGCGGATGCTCCGGAGCCATGACCATGAAGGTGACGCCGAAGAGGGTGTCCGGCCGGGTGGTGTAGATCTCCAGCTGCTCGTCCACGCCGTCCAGTGTGAAGTCCACGAACGCGCCGGTGGAGCGGCCGATCCAGGTGACCTGCTGCTGCTTGATGCTCTCGGGATAGTCCACCGTCTCCAGGCCCTCCAGCAGCTTGTCGGCATACTGGGTGATGCGCAGGTACCACACGTCCTTGGGCAGCTGCACCACGTCGCTGTGGCACACGTCGCACTTGCCGCCCTGGCTGTCCTCGTTGGACAGCACCACCTTGCAGTGGGGGCAGTAGTTCACCAGCGTCTTGGCGCGGAACACCAGCCCGTGCTCAAACAGCTTCAGGAAGATCCACTGGGTCCACTTGTAATAGTCCGGCAGGGACGTGGAGATCTCCCGGCTCCAGTCGAAGGAGAAGCCGATCTGCTTCATCTGGTCCTTGAAGTGGTCCACGTTCTTGGTGGTGATCACGTGGGGATGGGTGTTGGTCTTGATGGCATAGTTCTCCGCCGGCAGGCCGAAGCTGTCAAAGCCCATGGGGAACAGCACGTTGTAGCCCTCCATGCGGCGCTTGCGGGCGATGACCTCCAGGCCGGAATAGGCCTTGATGTGGCCCACGTGCATGCCCGCGCCGGAGGGATAGGGGAATTCCACCAGGCCATAGAACTTGGGCTTGTCATGGCTGGCCTGCGCCTCAAAGGCGTGGGTCTCGTCCCAGTGCTTTTGCCACTTGCTCTCGATGCCCTGGGGATTGTAGGTGGGAATGTTGTTCATGTGATGCACCTCGTACAATTATTGATGGAAATAAAAAACCCCGCCTCGATCAAGAGACGGAGGATCAATCCTTCGCGGTACCACTCTCGTTGGCCTCCCGGGGGAAGCCCACTCGGTGCCGGTAACGGCGGCGGCCGTTCCTTGCGGAAATGCTCCGGAGCGAGTTCGGCGGGGCGCGACGCTGCCTTCCAGCCGGGGCACATGGTGCCGTGGGCAGCTCTCTGTGGACGCGTGAAATGATGACCGCTTACTGCTCTCCTTCAATGCGATTCCTATTATAGACGGCTGTCCGGGGCCTTGTCAAGCGCGGAAGGTTAAAAAACCGGGCGAACTGCGTTCGCCCGGTTTTGTATCGACACTCGCGATCAGTTGTTGGCGGTCTCCTCGGCAGCCTCTTCGACGGCCTCGGCGGCATCCTCAGCGGCGCCCTCGACGGCCTCAGCAGCATCCTCAGCAGCGCCCTCGACGGCCTCGGTGGTTTCCTCAGCAGCGCCTTCGACGGCCTCGGTGGCATCCTCAGCGGCGCCCTCGACGGCCTCGGTGGCGTCCTCAGCGGCGCTCTCGACGGCCTCGGTGGCGTCCTCAGCGGCGCCCTCGACGGCCTCGGTGGCGTCCTCAGCGGCCTCTTCCACGGCCTCAACCGCGGCGGGAGCAGCGTTGCTGCCGGTGTTGTGGGTGGTCACGATGGTGGCCACGATGGCCAGCACGATGAAGGTGGCAGCGGCGATTTTGGTGTAGTTCTGCAGACGGCCCTCCATGCTCTTGGCCTTGTTCTTGCCAAAGAAGGTTTCAGCGCCGCCGCCGATCGCGCCCAGACCCTGACGCTGGCCCTCCTGCATCAGCACGGTCACGATGAGAACGATGGAAATCAGAATCAGAACGATGTCGATGATAATGGAAACAGCGGTCATGGAACTTCCTCCTTAAGTATGGACACATATCATGATTCATCCGGCGCGTCCCGCCGCCAAAGGGCGCACGAAACCCGCGTCGAACAAACACACTGGATTATTATAGCACGGTTCAAATCAAAACGCAACCATGTTTTTTGGGAAAACAGGGGTTTTACATCATAAAATGACGGTTAAATGTTTGCGGAGAGAGGGGAGCAAGGAGTGGAGCGTCGCGCCCGCGGCGGCGCAGGGGCACCGTCGCAGCGCCAGTCCTGCCTCTCCCGTGCAAAGGGAGCGGGCCGAAGATCGGCGGGATTGTCTCCGTTACTCCTCAAACAGTTCGCCGATCTTCAGCTTTGCCCGGTACACCTCGTTGCGGGCGTAGCCGGCCTCTGTCGCCGCCTGGGCCGCCTGGCGCAGGTCGTCGCCCTCCAACACGCGCGACAGCATGAACGCCGCGGCCTCCGGTCGCTGGACGGGGGCTTCCGCGGGCGGGAGCATCGAGATGTCCACCGCCAGGCAGTATTCGCCCTTCTCCACGCTGGGATTTGACTGGAGTTCCACCAGCACCACCGAGGCCGTGCCGCGATAGAGGCGCTCGTAGCGCTTGGTCAGGTCGCTGCACACGCACACAAGGCACTGGGGCCACTTTTCCGCCAGCGCCGCAGTCAGCTCCACGATCCGGTGGGGGGATTCGTACAGCACGAACACGGGGATCCCCGCCCGTCGGATGGCGTCCAGCTTGTCCGTGAGCGCCTTTTTCTCCCGGGGCAAAAAGCCGTAGAACGCAAACTCCCGGGCGTCGAAGCCGCTGGCGGACAGGCATGTGGCCACCGCTGTTGGCCCGCACACCGGCTCCACGGGGATGCCCGCCTCCCAGCAGGCGCGCACCAGCAGGTGCCCAGGGTCGGAGATGCCCGGCGTGCCGGCGTCGCAGGTCAGCGCCACGGTCAGGTCCTCCGCGAGCATCTTCTCCACGATCTGCGGGGCCTTGCCCTCCTCGTTGTGCCGGTGGCAGGAGGTCATGGGCTTCTTCAGGTCAAACTGATTGAGCAGCTTCATCGTCACCCGGGTGTCCTCGGCGGCGATCAGGTCGGCTGCCTCCAGCGCCTCGCGCATCCGGGGCGTCAGGTCGTTCAGATTGCCGATGGGGGTGGCGACCACGTACAGCTTGGGCATGGAGACCTCCTTATGGATGCAATGATTACGCGCTATTGTGATCCCGTCGCAGATCGATGGCTCCGACGATCCTGTAGCCCCTCGCCGTTACCTTTGACAGTTCTACGCGCGCGACGCGGGTCTGAAATGGGACGAATCGCGCCGCCATGGCGCGGCAGACGGATTCCAGCGGGGCTGTGGGATGGTGAAACAGCGTCGTGTGGGGCCGCCAGAGGGCATCCCGCGTCCAGGCGTCCAGGCTGTCGCCGAAGCGCTCCGCCAGGACGTCGTGGGCGGACAGCAGCCCGCCGGATTTCGAAGGTGTGGCGACAATGATCGCCGTCTGGGTCAGAATCTCAACCTTCTCATATTCGACATCGATGACACCGAAGCCGGTGAGCAGCTCCCGGCAGCCTTTCGCAAACGCCGCCTCGTCCCCGCGGTCGCACACGGCCAGCGTGATGTGGCCGTAGAGGGGCGGCGGCGCGTATCCCAGACGCCCTGCCGCCGCCTGAACGGCGCGCAGCCGGATCCGGGCTTCTTCGGGCAGCCTTGCGATGGCGCACAGCATCAGTCATTTCCTGCGCAAGCGGATCGCGCCAGCACGAAAAACAGCTCATTTTCTGTCTCAAAGGAACCGACTTCGGTACGGTTTGACGGCATGTGCCCAGCCATCCACTCGGTGTAGTGCGCCGCCATGCCCACGTTTCGCCCGCCCAGCGTGCGGGTGGGGAAGGAGACGACGAGCCACGCGGCGTTCACGGCGTTCATCACGCCCAGCGCCGCGCCGCTTCTCTGCCGCTCCAGCAGCGGCAGCAGCTTGAACATCAGGCACAGGTCAAAGCGCTTCCCGGGGATGGAGCCCGGGCAGAGGACGTCCGCGCAGACGGCCCTGACCGGGGCTCCGTAGGTCTCGCCGAAGCCGTTGACGGCGGACACCGCGAGGCCTGAGATGTCCACACCCGTGGTCTCGATGCCCCGCGCGCCCAGGTAGATGGGGTTGATGCCGCAGGCCAGGTCCAAAACAGACCGAGGTCGGCCTGTGATCGCGAAAATTTGTTCATAGAGCGCGTCGATGTCCGAAACCGGCAGCCTTTCCCGGGTGGAGGCATGTCGGGAGAGCATTCTCTCCAGACCGACGTCGGTATGTTTACAGTGCCACTCCTGCATGTCCCAGGCCAGGTGTTTGGCTTCGTCCGGCGTCATGAACGCGCCGCTGATGCCGTGCAGCGCCTCCCGGGCGGCCTTTTCGGCGTCCTTGGGCTTTTTGTATTTGCGCTGGCATTCCTCCCACACGCGCTTCACCGTGTCCGGGCAGATGTCGCGGTAGTTCTTCGATTGCAGCAGCTTATTCAACGGATCGTTGCGTTGTTCAGCCATGGGGACGCTCCTTCAAAGCGGGTAAACATATGGAAGCCGGGAGGCCATTCGACGGCCGATCCGGCGTTGAGAGAAAGCGCGGCAGCAAATGTCACTCGGCACTGCCGAGCAGCTCCATCAGCCGGCCGTAGAACCGCAGGTTGTGGGCGGTGGCCAGGCGCAGGGCGGTGGGGTCGTTCACCTTGAACAGGTGGTGCAGGTAGGCCCGGGAGTACTTCCTGCACAGCACGCAGTCGCAGGCTGGGTCCACGGGCCCGGCCTCCCGGCGGTGCTCGTCGTCCAGAATGTACAGGAATTTGTAGAACTTCCCGTCCGCGCGGCGCACGCCTTCGGGCGTGTCCATGCCGTCCAGCCAGGTGTACAGCCGCTGGTGCCGCGCCTCCCGGGTGGGGATCACGCAGTCGAACAGCGTGTAGCCCATCTGGACCAGCCGGGCGATCTCCTCCGGTCGGCCCAGGCCCATGGCGTACTTGATCTTGCCGTCCGGCATGGCGTCCGCGGCCATCTTCAGGATGTCCGGGCGGAAATTGCCGTCGGAATCCAGCGGCCAGCCGCCGAAGCCGTAGCCGTCGAAGCCGATCTCCTCCAGCCGCTGCCCGCACTCCATGCGCAGATCCGGGTCGCTGCCGCCCTGCACGATGCCGAACAGCTTGGGCTTTTTGTCCAGCTTCTTCGCCAGCTTGTCGAATTCCGCCCGGCAGCGCTCGCCCCACTTCACGGTCAGCTCCACGCTGCGGCGCTGCACGTCCATGGGGTCGTCCGGGTGGGTGCACATGTCCAGCGCCATCATGATGTCCGAGCCGTACTGGAATTGCACCTGGATGCACTTTTCCGGCGTGAAGGTCAGCTTTTCCTTGCCCCGGTCGGGCCGGAAGATGATCTCCTTGTCGCGGATCTCGCCGTACTCCGGGTTCTCCCGGATCAGCGAATACAGCTGGAACCCGCCGGAGTCGGTGAGGATCGCGCCTGAGTACCCGGTGAAGCCGTGCAGCCCGCCGAGGCTCCTGATGAGCTTCGCGCCGGGTTTGGTCATCAGGTGATAGCTGTTCATCTCGCAGCCCTGCAGCCCCGCCGCGTCCACGTCCTCGAACGCGCCCGCGCGGATCGCGCCGTAGGTGGCGTCCGGGAAGAAGGCGGGGAGCCGGACGGAGCCGGAAGGGGTTTCCAAATAACGCATAGATACCTCGCAAACAATGAGGAATTAGGAATGAGGAATGAATTGCCGAAATTGCCGCAAGCACGCCGTGTATGTGTTTGAGCGTCGCCCGCCTTTCGCTGCGCGCAATCCTCCTCTCCCAAAGGAGCAGCTTTGGGAAGACTCACAGCTTTTCCAGTATCCGAAGGCTGGCGCTTCTCGATCTTGGGTTCTGCGCCAGTTCATCCGCGCTGGCCGTGATGGGCTTGCGGGTGATCAGCTTCACGGTGGGCTTCTTCCCGCAGACGCACACGGGGAAGGACTTGGGACAGGTGCAGGGGTCGGCCAGGCTTCTGAAGGTGTTTTTGACGATGCGGTCCTCCAGCGAGTGGAAGGTGATCACGCACAGCCGCCCGCCGGGGTTCAATAAACCGACCAAAGTCCGAATTGCTGGCTCCAGTGGGTCCAGCTCGTCGTTCACTGCGATGCGCAGCGCCTGGAAGGTGCGCCGGGCCGGGTGGCTGCCGTCCGTGAAGCGGAACTTCTTCGGGATGGCGGCGTCGATGATGTCCACCAGCTGGGACGTGGTTTCGACCGAAGTCTGTTTTCGACGGTCGCAGACCACCCGGGCGATCTGCCGCGCCCACTTCTCCTCGCCGTAGTCCCGCAGGATGCGGTTCAACTCGTCTTCGCTCCAGGTGTTCACGATCTCCCGCGCCGTCAGGCCCTGGCTCTGGTCCATGCGCATGTCCAGCACCGCGTCGTCGTGGTAGGAAAAGCCCCGCTCGCGCACGTCCAGCTGGTGGCTGGACACGCCCAGGTCGACAAGGATGCCATCCAGACCCCGGTCTATTTTGGCCTCCGCCAGCAGCGCGGGGGCGTCGTGGAAGTTGCCCCGCAGGCACGCAAAGCGGGCCGGGGTCTCGATGCCCCCCAGCCGCGTGGAGGCCGCCTCGATGGCGTCGGCGTCCCGGTCGATGCCGATGAGCAGGCCGCCTTCGCCCAGGCGCTTCAGTATCTCGGAGGAATGGCCCGCGCCGCCCAGGGTGCAGTCGAGATAGACTCCGGTCGGTTTTATGTTCAGCCCGTCCAGGCATTCGTTCAGCAGGACGGGGAGATGGTGAAATTCCATGTGAACTCCCTCGAAAGTGATATGATAATATAAATCGTTCCCGGCGGCGTGTACGCCGGGAACGGTGGTAATTTTTCCGAAGGGAAATCCCATTTGCCCGAAGGAAAAATTCCAACCTTGCGGATTTGACGGCCGGAGTTCCAAGGGAACTCAAGTCAAATCCGGAGGGGGCGGCAGTGGAGGGGGAGCTTGCTCCCCCTTTGCATCAAATCTTCCACGGCGCGATGCCCAGCTTCTTGCGCACCTTGAGCATCGTGCGGTGGGCGATGGCGCCGGCGCGCTCCCGGCCGGAATCCATCACTTGCTGCAGGTAGGCTTTGTCGGCGGAGATGCGGTCGTACTCGCTCTGGATGGGCGAGAGCGTCTCGATCACCGCGTCGGCCACGGCGTCCTTGAACTTGCCGTAGCCCTGGCCGTCGTACTCGGCGGTGATGTCGTCCATGCTCTTGCCGGTCAGCGCGGACAGGATGCTCATCAGGTTGGCCACGCCGGGCTGCTTCTCCGGGTCGAACACCACGCGGTTCTCGCAGTCCGTCACGGCGCGGCGCACCTTCTTGCGGATCACGTCGGGCTTGTCCAGGATGGCGATGTAGGTGTCCTCCGGGTCGGACTTGCTCATCTTGCGGGTGGGCTCCTGCAGGCTCATCACCCGCGCGCCCACCTTGGGGAAGTAGCCTTCGGGGATGGTGAACACGTCGCCGTAGACGCCGTTGAAGCGCTCGGCGATGTCCCGGGCGATCTCCAGGTGCTGCTTCTGGTCCGCGCCGATGGGCACCAGGTCGGTCTGGTACAGCAGGATGTCCGCCGCCATCAGCACCGGATAGGTGAACAGGCCGCAGTTGATGTTGTCGGCGTGCTTGGCTGACTTGTCCTTGAACTGGGTCATGCGGCTCATCTCGCCCATGTAGGTAAAGCAGTTCAGGATCCAACCCAGCTCCGCGTGGGCGGCCACCTGGCTCTGGAAGTAGATGATGTTCTTCTCCGGGTCCAGGCCGCTGGCCAGGAAGATGGACATGGTGCGCAGGCAGGCCTTGCGCAGCTCGGCGGGGTTCTGGCGCACGGTCAGCGCGTGCAGGTCCACGATGGAGTACAGGCAGTCGTACTCGTCCTGCAGCAGCGAGAAATTGCGCAGCGCGCCGATGTAGTTGCCCAGCGTCAGGTTGCCCGTGGGCTGTATGCCGGAAAAGATGCGTTTCTTTTGAATCTGCTGTTCCATGGGTTGTTCCTCCGATTCTCAATAGGCATAATATTCTATTTTGATTATAGCACGCTCGCAGGGGTGCGTCAAATTTTTAATTAGGGAGTAGGGAGCGGGGAGCGGGGATGGCGGCTGCCGCGGGGCGGCAGCATATCCTACGGCCTGCTCACTGGTTCTTCTGCTCCGCAATGCGCTCCGCCAGGTCGTTCAGGTACACCCAGCGCTCGGTCTTGTGCTCCAGCTCCGCCTCCAGCGCCTGCTTCTGCCCGGTCAGCTCCTGCAGCTTCACATAGTCGCTGGCGTTCTGGGCGATGGCCTCGTCGCAGGCGGCGATCTGCGCCTCCAGGGCCTCGATGTCCGCGTCGATGGTGTCGTACTCCCGCTGCTCCTTGAAGCTGAACTTCAGCTTCTGCGGCCGGTTCTGGGGCTTCTGGGCGGGCGCGGCCTTCTTCGGCGCGGCGGCCTTTTCCTCCGCCTTTCGCTTCTTCAGGTAGTCGCCGTGGTTGCCCTCATAGCGGTTGACGACCCCGCCGGGCACCACCTCGAAGATGCTCCCGGCCACCTTGTCCAGGAACCAGCGGTCGTGGCTGACGGCGATCACCGCGCCGGGGAAGGTGTCCAGGTAGTCCTCCAGGATGGTCAGCGTCTCGATGTCCAGGTCGTTGGTGGGCTCGTCCAGCAGCAGTATGTTGGGCGCGGCCATCAGTATGCCCAGCAGGTACAGCCTGCGCCGCTCGCCGCCGGAAAGCCGTCCGATGGTGGAATACTGCAACTCCGGGGTGAACAGGAAACGCTCCAGCATCTGCGCGGCGGAGAAGCGGCCCTCCTCCGTGCGCACCTCCGAGGCGATTTCATGGATGTAGTCCCAGGGCCGCTGGCTCATGTCCAGCTCCCGGCCCTCCTGGGTGAAGTAGCCGATCTTCACCGTGCCGCCGTATTCCACCGTTCCGGAATCCGGCGGGAGCGTCCCGGCGATGAGGTTCAAAAGCGTGCTCTTGCCCGCGCCGTTGGGGCCGACGATGCCGATGCGGTCGTCCCGCAGCACGGTGTAGGAGAAATCGGCTATGACGGTCCTGCCGCCATAGGATTTACTGACATGGCCCAGCTCGATGGTCTTGCGGCCCAGTCGGGACGCCGCCCCCGCCATGGCCACGGCGCTCTGCGCTTCCGGGCCGGTCTGGGCCTTCAGTGCCTCGTAGCGGGCGATGCGCTCGGTGGACTTGGTGGACCGCGCTTGGCAGCCCCGCATGATCCACTCCGTCTCCTTCTTCAAGAGCTGCTGGCGCTTGCGCTCGCTGGCGGCGGCCATCTCCAGCCGCTGGGCCTTCAATTCCAGGTAGCCGGAGTACTTGGCGTCGTACAGGACCAGCTCTCCGTGGTCCAGTTCGGCGATCCTGTTGGTCACCCTGTCCAGGAAATAGCGGTCGTGGGTGACCATCACCAGCGCGCCGGTGAACCGCTGCAGCCGCTGCTCCAGCCAGGCCACCATGTCGCCGTCCAGGTGGTTCGTGGGCTCGTCCAGCACCAGGATGTCCGCGGGGTGCACGAACACGCTGGCCAGGGCCACCCGCTTGCGCTGGCCGCCGGAGAGGGAGCCCACCTTCTTGTCGAAGTCGGTGATGCCCAGCTTCGTGAGGATCGTCCGCGCCTCATATTCGTTCAGCGCGCGGAATTCGGCGGGGAAGTCGGCAAACACCTGCTCCATCACGGTGTTGTCGTCGTCCATCCGGGGTGTCTGGGGCAGCCAGGCCAGCTGCACGTTGGGATCGCGGCTCACCCGGCCGGAATCTGCCGACTCCACCCCCGCCAGCACCTTCAAGAGCGTGCTCTTGCCGGTGCCGTTCACGCCGATCAGGCCCAGCCGGTCGCCGGCGTTCAGGTACAGCGTCACGTCCTGGAGCAGCTTCCTGTCGCCATAGTCCTTGGCGATGTGTTCAGCGGACAGCAGCACGAGCAAACCTCCTGTCAGGGTTGATTGCATGCTGCAGGGGCGCCTCAATGGCGCCCCTGCAGGGGACAAAACGGATCAATCCAGTTTCTTTAAAAAGCACCGCCTGCGTTTGTGCTGTTCGGTCTTGAAGAAGTTCCACTGGCTCTGCACCTTGTGGTTGGTCTCCAGCTGGGGGCCGGTCTCGGCCTTGGTGATGCCCATTTTGTGGCAGCCCTTCAGCACGTGGTTCAGCAGGATGGCGTTCACGGCCTTGTTCTGGTACTCCGGCGTCACCGCCACCAGGAACAAATCCAGCGTGTCGTTCACCTTCAGCGCCCGCAGCACGCCGATCCACCCCAGCGGGAACAGCCTGCCATGGCTCTTCTTCAGTGCCTTGGCCATGCTGGGCGCGGACACGCCGAAGCCCACCAGCTCGTCGTGCTCGTCCAGCACGAAGCAGGCCAGCTCCGGGTTGATGAGGGGGATGAACTTTTTGGCGTAGCGGCGGATCTGCCGCTCGTCCAGGGGCACGGTGCCGTACAGGTCGGAATAGGCCGTGTTCACCAGCTGGAACACCTTTTCGATCAGCGGCGGGTAGTCCCGGCGGGATTTTGTCTCGGCGATGTGCAGGTTGGAGTATTTCATCACCCGCTCGGCCAGCTTGTCCATGCGGGTGCAGGTGTGCTCGTCATAGGGCACGTCGATCAGCATCTCCACCCAGTCCACGTCTTTCACGTATCCCAGGCGGGTGAGGTGGTCGACGTAATAGGGAAAGTTGTAGTAGGTGATGAACATGCTCCGGCGATCGAAGCCCTCCACCAGCATACCCTCCCGGTCCAGGTCGGTGAAGCCCAGCGGACCGTGCACCTCGTTGCAGCCCTTCTCCCGGGCGAAGTCCTCCACGGTTTTGAACAGGGCGGAGGAGACTTCGAAGTCGTCGATGAAGTCCACCTGGGTGAAGCGCATGCGGCTCAGACCCCACTTCTCGTTGGCGCGCTTGCTGAGTATCGCGCCGATGCGGCCCACCACCTTGCCGTCCCGCCAGGCCAGCCAGCACTTCGCCTCGCAGTAGGAGAAGGCCGGGTTCTTCTTCGGGTTCCAGTCGTCCAGGTCGTCGCCGATCATGGCGGGGATGTACTGGGGCACGTCCTTGTACAGCACGTTCGGATAGTTGACGAATTTCTTCAGTTCTGAACGAGTCCTGACTTCCTTGATCTCGACCATGCAAATCGCCCCCATGCATATCGCTCCCGGCACAAGTATAGCATAATCCCCGGGAATGTGCAAATCATTTGTTGCGCATAAACAGGCGGGGACGGCGCTGGTGGGCCGTCCCCGCGAAAGACGCTGTTCCGGTTACTTCCGCTTGCTGTCGCTCATGATGGCGACGATGCGCAAAAACAGGTTGATGATGTCCAGGTACAGCGAGGCGGACAGGTCGATGGCGTTGTCCACCGTGCGGGCGCAGGTGTTGGCCCGGGCCCAGTCATAGCCGATGTACAGCGAGAAGATGCCCGCGCCCAGCCACTCGTACACCATGCCGGCGCGGTTTTTGAACAGCAGCAGGCTGATCAGGCTGCCAACGATCGTGAACAGCAGCGAAAAGAACAGCACCCGGCCCAGCTTTAAGAAGAAGCCGGGGAACACCGTGCCCGCGATCATGAACGACAGCGTGACGATGGCCGTGATCAGCACGGCGCTCTTGATGATGCTCACCGGCACGCCGTGCAGCGACAGGCACAGCACCATGCCGATGGGCGCGGCGATCAGCGTGTAGCCCACGAAGCTCAGCGCCGGGCCGCCCTTGGACACCATGAAGTTGCCCGCGAGCACCAGCACGAAATAGCCGATCAGGAACACCCAGGGACTCATGTTGTAGACCAGCCGGATCACCTTTTCGGCGAACAGCGCCACCGTCAGGTAGTTCAGCACGAAGCCGTAGAGCAGCATGCCGCCGATGATCAGGTTGAATGCCCGCTCTGAGATCTCCACATCGCCTTCCCGCAGCGTTTGGCGTTCGGCCAGGATCATTTGAGAATTGCCAAGAGCCATTTCAGGACCTCCTTGTATATTTCGTTTCCCATATTTTAACCAAACTTTCCCTTCCTGTCAACCGCTCCGCACGCCCGGCGAAGAGAAAGCATACTGTTAAATATAACGCCTTTTCAGAAAAAGGGCGGTTGCGGGTATATTTTTGTGCTATAATGACTAAGATCACTGTAAATTGGAGGCAATCGCCTATGAAAATAGTGGTGCTGTGCGGCGGGTTGAGCATGGAGCGCAACGTCTCCATCACCAGCGGCACGCTGATTTGCAAGGCCCTGCGCAAGCTGGGCCACAGGGCCGTGCTGGTAGATATGTTCTACGGCCTGGAGGACGTCAATACACCCATTGACGAGCTGTTTGACAACCTGCCCCCGGTGGAGACGGTGCCCGTGGCGGGCGAGCCGGACCTGGAGGCGGTGAAGGCGTCCCGCAAGTGGCAAAGCCCCAGCATGGTGGGCAAGGGCGTCTTTGAACTGTGCGCCCTGGCGGATGTGGTGTTCCTGGGCCTGCACGGGGCCTGCGGCGAGGACGGCCGCATCCAGGCCGCGCTGGAGCTGATGGGCATTCCCTACACCGGCAGCGGCTATCTGGGCAGCGCCCTGGCCATGGACAAAGACCTGACCAAGCAGCTGGTCAGCGCGGCGGGGGTGCGCACGCCCAAGTGGCGCATCGCCAGCTACAGCCGAGAGCCCGTGGAGCAGATGGCTGCGTCCGTGGACCTGCCCTGCGTGGTGAAGCCCGTGGACAGCGGCTCCAGCATTGGCGTGGCCATTCCCCATACGAAGGAGGAACTGCTCAGTGCCCTGGAGGCCAACCGGCACCTGGGCCGGGTGATCCTGGAGCAGTATGTCGAGGGTCGGGAGATCGACGTGGGCGTGCTGATGGGCACGAGCCTGCCCTCCATCGAGATCATCCCCAAGCAGGGCTTCTATGACTATCGCAACAAGTACGAGGCCGGGGCCACGCTGGAAATCTGCCCCACGCCCATCGACCCGAAGATCGAGGAGAAGCTGCGGGAGACGGCGCTGAAGGTGCACCTGCTGCTGGGGCTCAGGACCTATTCCCGGTCGGACTTCATCGTGGACAAGGCCGGGGACGTGTACTTCCTGGAGATCAACACCCTGCCGGGCATGACCCCCACGAGCCTGATGCCCCAGGAGGCCGCGGCCGTGGGCATTGACTATGAGCAGCTGTGCCAGAGGATCGTGGACGACGCCATGGGAGGTGCGAGGGCCTGATGAAGCCGTTTCTGCTGAGCGACGCCCTGCGCGCCATGGGCGGGCAGTACTTTGGCGACGAAGGCGCGCTGGGCCGGGCGATTACCCGCGTGACCAGCGACAGCCGCGATGCCGGGGACGGCGCGCTGTTCGTGGCCTTCAAGGGAAGCCGCGTGGACGGCCACAGCTTCATGGCCGGGTGCGTGGAAAAGGGCACCGTCGCCTGCGTCAGCGAGCGGGAGCCCGCCGAAAACGAGCGGCCCGCCATCATGGTGGACTCGTCCCTTCGCGCCGTTGGCGCGCTGGCGGCCTGGCACCGCTCGCGCTTCCATATTCCCGTGATCGGCATCACCGGCAGCGTGGGCAAGACCACCACCAAGGAGATGGTGGCCGCGGTGCTGGGCGAAAGGTTCAACACCCACAAGACCCAGAAGAACTTCAACAACGAGCTGGGCGTGCCCCGCACGCTGCTGGGCCTGGACGACGGCCATGAGGCGGCCGTGGTGGAGATGGGCATTTCCGACTTCGGCGAGATGCGCCGGCTGACGAACATGGTCCGGCCCACCATCGCGGTGTTCAGCGTCATCGGCGACGCCCACCTGGAGTTCCTGGGCGACCGGCCGGGCGTGCTGCGCGCCAAGGGCGAGATCTTCGAGGGCATGGACGAAACCGGCCTGGCCGTGCTGAACGGCGACGATCCGCTGCTGGCGGCGTGCCGGCCCGACATGCGCCGGGTGCTGTACGGGCAGGGGGATAACTGCGATGTGCGGGCGGAGAACGTCAGGAACCTGGGCGAGGACGGCATCGCGCTGACCATCCGCCATAAGGGCGGCGCGTTCGGGGCGTGCATCCCCGCCTTTGGAAGCCACATGATCTATGCGGCCCTGGCTGCCGCCGCCGTGGGCCTGGAATTGGGCCTGACGGACGACGAGATCGCCCGGGGCATCGCGAACTACCACACCGTGGGCGACCGGGCACGGGTGCTGCATGCCAACGGGATCACCGTCGTCAGCGACTGCTACAACGCCAATCCCAATTCCTGCCGCGCCGCGCTGGATTCCCTGGCTTCGCTGGGCGGGCGAAGGGTGTGCGTGCTGGGCGACATGCTGGAACTGGGCGAACAGACCGCCGCGCTGCACAGCGCCGTGGGGGAGTACGCCGCGGGGCTTGGCATCGAGAAGATCGTCGCCTGCGGCCCGCTGGCCGGGCATATCGCAGAGGGCGCAAAGGCCGCCGGGGGCGACGCCGTTCACTTCCCTGACAAGGCCGCGCTGATGGCTGTGTTGGACGAAATCGTCCGGCCCGGCGACAGCGTGCTGGTCAAGGCCAGCCACAGCATGGCGTTTGAGGAGATCGTGGAAGCGCTGATGAAAACGGAATAGATGAATAATAGCCTCCCCATTGCGATGGGGAGGCTTTTCTCATGGCTTCAGCACTCTGCTCCCTGCACCCGGCCGACGCTGGTGTTGTCCGCCCTGCGGTTCCGCAGCGCGGGCACAGGGTTCGGTGCGGTCTCGAAGCGATAGTCCTCGCCGTCCCGGGCGATTACCTTTTCGATGATGGCGTGGCTCTCCACGCCTGCCACGTCCCGGTTCACGATGCCCTGGTATTTGAAGAAGTCGGCACCTGGGCCCAGGTCGTTCACGTTCGTCCAGTCCTCCCGCAGCGCGGTGTTGCACACGGTGCAGCCCAGGACATTTCGCACGTATTCGATGTTCCCGGTCAGCCGCAGCGGCTCGGGGAAGGTGCCGTCGGGGATGACCTGGGCGGCCTCCCTGCCATCGTAGGTCTCCAGCAGCTCCGCCGCCGCGTGCAGGTGGCCCACCTCCTGCTCAAACAGCATCGCCCAGACGTCCCGGATGCGCGGGTCGGTCTCCGTCTCCATGGCGCTCCAGTAGAGGTAGCATTCGGTATACTGGTGGTTGAGGAGCCCCTCCAGCCAGGTTTGCTCCGTGTCCATCAGGCTGCCGTACTGGGTGACGTGCTGCTCCTCCACCATGCCAATCTCCCGGTACAGCTTCTGGCCCCAGGCGGTGGGGTAGAACGCGGCCACGTTCATATAGTAGTTCATCGTCTGCTGCTCGGCGGCGGTGATGATGCCGGTGCACAGCCGCGTCATGGGCGAGGCTGTGGCGTTCTGGATGTGGAACTTCACGGAATCGAACGGGTGGCGGTGGTGGGCGATGGTGGGCCGCCCGGGCATGATCTCGGTGTAGCGCCCCACCAGTGTCTCCGCGTGCTGGCGGTCGTCGAACTCCATCAGGTCTGCGTAGCGGTACAGGTGGTCAAAGTCCTCCAGCAGCGCAAAGTCCAGCGCCTGCTTCACATAGGGGTTGTCCTCCCGCTTGGCAAGGCCCGCCGTCAGGTCCACCGCCAGCTGCTCGTAGCCGATGGTGTGCTCCAATATCGTCTCGTCCGCTGGCTTCAGCGCGCCGATCAGCTTCTGCTGCTGCTGTTCAAGTCGGCGCATCAGGGCGATCTGCCGCCGCAGCTCGTTGTCGCCCGCGTGGCGGGAAAACTGGTGGCTGTACCACACCTGCTCAAACTCCGTGCCATTCATCAGGATCACCCGGCAGCGGGTGTAGGGGTCCACCGTCCGCTTGTCGTAGGGAACGGGCGTCATCTGCCCCCAGTCCATGATCAGACTCTCCAGCGGCCTGGTCGCCAACTCAAATGGATTCATGTTCCACGCTCCTTTTCGCATTTTTGGGAGTAGTATATGCGGAAATGGGCGAAATTATAATGTGAAATGAGAACCGTCCCTATTTCACATTATTTTGACTTTCCTTGACATTCAGTTGACACAGGGTTTACAATTGAGTGGTAGACTATTCCTGTGACCAGGAAGGAAGGTGCGCAAATGAACGAAGTGAAGAAGCCGAGACAGCCGATGGTCTTCTATTATGTGCTGGCCATCGCTGCGATTATACTGTTCAACAGCCTCGTCGCGCCGCTGCTGTTTTCGCCGCGGGTGACGGAGGTGAGCTACGACGAGTTCATGACCATGACCGAGGACAAGAAGATCGCCGAGGTGATGATCGAGGACAACCAGATCATGTTTGCCGACGCCGAGGGCAATCTGTACAAGACGGGCCTGATGGACGACCCGCAGCTGACCCAGCGGCTGTATGAGAGCGGCGCGAAATTCGCCAGCCAGATCGTGGAGCAGATGTCGCCCATCCTGTCTTTCCTGATCTCCTGGGCGCTGCCGCTGGTGCTGATGATCGGCCTGGGCCAGTATTTCAGCAAGAAGCTGGTGGAGAAGGCCGGCGGCGGCGCGGGCAGTATGATGTTCGGCATGGGCAAGAGCAACGCCAAGGTGTACGTAAAGTCCACCAGCGGCATCAAGTTCGACGACGTGGCCGGCGAGGACGAGGCCAAGGAGATCCTCTCGGAGATCGTGGACTTCCTGCACAACCCCAAGAAGTATGAGGAGATCGGCGCGAAGATGCCCAAGGGCGCGCTGCTGGTGGGCCCTCCCGGCACGGGCAAGACGCTGCTGGCCAAGGCGGTGGCAGGCGAGGCCAACGTGCCCTTCTTCTCCATCTCCGGCTCGGAATTCGTGGAGATGTTCGTGGGCATGGGTGCGGCCAAGGTGCGCGACCTGTTCAAGCAGGCCAATGAGAAGGCCCCCTGCATCGTGTTCATCGACGAGGTGGACGCCATCGGCGGCAAGCGCGACGGGCGCATCGGCGGCAACGACGAGCGGGAGCAGACCCTGAACCAGCTGCTGACCGAGATGGACGGCTTCGACGGCTCCAAGGGCGTGGTGATCCTGGCGGCCACCAACCGACCCGAATCTCTGGACCCGGCGCTTCTGCGCCCCGGCCGGTTCGACAGGCGCGTGCCGGTGGAGCTGCCCGACCTGCAGGGCCGTGAGGCGATCCTGAAGGTGCACGCCAAGAAGGTGCAGCTGCAGAAGAACATCGACTTTGCCGCCGTGGCCCGGGCGGCCTCCGGCGCTTCCGGTGCGGAGCTTGCCAACATCGTGAACGAGGCGGCGCTGCGGGCCGTGCGCGACGGGCGGAGGCTGGTGACCCAGGCCGACCTGGAGGAGAGCGTGGAGGTCATCATCGCGGGCTACCAGAAGAAGAACCGGGTGATGAGCGACAAGGAGAAGATGGTGGTGGCCTATCACGAGATCGGCCACGCGCTGGTAGCGGCGAAGCAGTCGGAGTCCGCGCCGGTGCACAAGATCACCATCATTCCGCGCACCAACGGCGCGCTGGGCTACACCATGCAGGTGGAGGAGAACGAACACTTCCTGCTCACCAAGGAGGAGCTGGAGAACAAGATCGCCACGTTCACCGGTGGACGGGCCGCCGAGGCGCTGATCTTCCATCAGATCACCACCGGGGCCTCCAACGACATCGAGCAGGCCACCCGCCTGGCCCGGGCGATGATCACCCGCTACGGAATGAGCGACGAGTTCGGCATGGTGGCCATGGAGCAGCTGACCAACCAGTACCTGGGCGGCGATACCACGCTGGCCTGCTCCGCCGAGACGGCCAACCACATCGACGTGGTGGTGCGCAACCTGATCTCCGCGCAGTACGACAAGGCATACAAGATACTTGAGGATAACGTCCAGCAGCTGCACGCCCTGGCCAAGTACCTCTACGAGCACGAGACCATCACCGGCGAGGAGTTCATGGACATCCTGCACAAGACCACCCCGCAGATCGCCGCGGCGACGGCGGTGGAGTGATGGCGCCCGCCTGAGGCCCTCCCCTTCAGGGGAGGGTGCCCCGCAGGGGCGGGAGAGGTCGTTTTCCCTGCCTCCCATTGTGGGGAGCGGGAAAGCCATCCGCCATACCCGCCAACCACAGCCAAGGAACGCCAACGGCGTGCCTTGGCTTTTTTGCGGTTCGGTGGTAAAATGGAAGCATAGAGCGGCTTCCTTTGCCTGGCTTTACATGCCTTGCCGCGCAGGGGCGTCATCCTGAGCGGAGGCGCAGCCGGAGTCGAAGGATCCTTTCCCCGATACAATCCCACTGTGATGGAGGCGATCAACATGAAGTACATCATCAACGGCACCCTCCTGCTCCCGGACGGCGAAATCACCGGCGCGGCTCTGGCCGTGGACGGCGGCAGGATCGCGGGCATCGCGAAAGAAGTGCCCGCCAACGCGGAGGTGATCGACGCCGCGGGCGGCTATGTGTCCCCGGGACTTGTCGACGTGCACTGCCACGGCTTTATGGGCTGGGACGCCTCAAACGGCAGCCTGGACGAGCTGCGGGAGATGTCCCGCCAGGCGGCGAGGTGGGGGACCACCTCCTGGCTGCCCACCACCATGACGCTGGACTGGCCGGTGCTGGAGAAGTGCTTTGCCGCCATCCGCGCCGCCCGGGACGAGAGCCTGACGGACGCCTGGCGCGGCGCGCAGGTGCTGGGCTGCCACGCCGAGGGCCCGTTCATCAACATGAAGAAAAAGGGCGCCCAGGCGGGCAGCAGCATCCAGGCGCCGGACATCGAAAAGCTGCGCCCCTGGGCGGACGTGGTGAAGCTGATGACCGTCGCGCCGGAGGTGGACGGGGCGCTGGACTTCATCCGCGCGGCCAGGGCACTGGGAGTGGTGATCTCCATGGGCCACACCGCCGCCACGGCCGAAGAGGCCCTCGCGGGCGTGGACGCGGGCGTGACCCACGCCACCCACACCTTCAACGCCATGACGCCCTTGACCCACCGGGAGCCCGGCGTGGCGGGGGCGGCGCTGGTGGACGGGCGGGTGTACTGCGAGCTGATCGCCGACACCTTCCACGTCTCGCCGCTTCTGTTCAGGCTGATGGCGAAGCAGAAGGGGGACCACCTGGTGCTGATCACCGACTCCATCCAGGAGGCCCACCTGCCCGACGGCCCTCACGACCGCGACGGGCAGACCATCGTCGTCAACGGCATCCGGCTGCGCTTCCCCAACGGCACCATCGCCGGCAGCGCCCTGACCATGGACCGGGCCGTGCGCAACTTCAGAGAGCACACAGGCCTGCCGCTTTACGAGGTGGTGAACATGGCCTCGCTGTATCCGGCGCGCTCCATCGGCGCGGACGCCCGCAAGGGCTCGCTGGAACCGGGCAAGGACGCGGACTTCCTCATCACCGACGCCGATTTCAACGTGCGCGCCGCGTTTGTGAGGGGGCAGCGATTAGCCTGATACAGATCGGACCATGCACAAAACGCCGGGGCAGCGAATACTGCCCCGGCCGATGTTGCCCGGAATCCAGTTGGAGGGAGGCCAATGTTTCCCCAGGCGTGCAAAGCCTTAACCTCTCCTTCATTGACTGGACCAATGCGCCGTGCTATAATGGTGCCACAGATGAATAGGCCGTTTGATGTTTGCAGGAGAGCGGACGGGCTGCCGTCCCGCCGAAGGAGAGACACTCTCAGGCGTTCCCCCGGGAATGAGGACTGCAAGCGGACGGCACTCTGGAGACGCCCGCAGAGCGCGGGGGCCGAAGGTGAAAGCGCGACAGGGGATCGCCCTGGCATGCGCGAATCTCTCAGGCAAAAGGACAGAGCGAGTTTCTTCGACCGGCACCATACCGGTGGAAGCGACGCCCTGCGACCGATGCCTGCATCGGTTGTTTTCATGCAACGACAGAAAATGGAGGGCAACAGCAATGGTACAGGAGAGCATGGAGTTTATTCGCAGTTATGACCCGGAGATCGGCAGCATCATGCTGAAGGAGCTGGAGCGCCAGCGCCACAACCTGGAGCTGATCGCGTCGGAGAACATCGTGACCGAGCCGGTGATGGCGGCGATGGGTTCGGTGTTGACCAACAAGTATGCCGAGGGCTATCCGGGGCACCGCTACTACGGCGGCTGCGAGTACGTGGACGAGGTGGAGAACGTGTGCATCGAGCGCGCCAAGAAGCTGTTCGGCGTTCAGTATGCCAACGTGCAGCCCCACAGCGGCTCCCAGGCCAACGCGGCCGTGTACCTGGCGCTGTGCCAGCCCGGCGACACCGTGATGGGCATGGACCTGAGCGCCGGCGGCCACCTGACCCACGGATCCAAGGTCAGCTTCTCCGGCAAGCTGTACAACAGCGTGTCCTACGGCTGCGACCCGGAGACGGGCCTGATCGACTACGACCAGGTGCGTGCCCTGGCCCTTGAGCACCGCCCGAAGATGATCATCGCCGGCGCGTCCGCCTATCCCCGCATCATCGACTTTGAAAAGTTCGGCCAGATCGCCAAGGAAGTAGGCGCCTACTTCATGGTGGACATCGCCCACATCGCAGGCCTGGTGGCCGCGGGCGAGCATCCCAGCCCGATCCCGTATGCCGACGTGGTCACCACCACCAACCACAAGACCCTGCGCGGCCCCCGCGGCGGCATGATCCTGACCAACGACGCGGATATCGCCAAGAAGATCAACAGCGCCATCTTCCCCGGCACCCAGGGCGGCCCGCTGATGCACGTGATCGCGGCCAAGGCCGTGGTGCTGGGCGAGGCGCTGAAGCCGGAGTTCAAGCAGTACCAGCGCCAGATCGTGGCCAACGCCGCCGCCATGGCGGACGCGCTGCTGGAGCGCGGCGTGAAGCTGGTCTCCGGCGGCACCGACAACCACCTGATGCTGATCGACCTGAAGCAGGCCGACATCAGCGGCCGGGAGCTGGAGGAGCGCCTGGACCAGGTGCACATCACCGTGAACAAGAACAAGATCCCCGGCGACCCCCGCTCCGCCAAGGAGACCTCCGGCATCCGCGTGGGCACCCCTGCCATCACGGCCCGCGGCTTCAAGGAAGCCGAGGCCCGGGAGGTGGGCGAGCTGCTGGCCATGGCCGCCCAGGACTTCGACGCGAAGAAGGGCGAGATCCTGGAGCGCGTGGACGCCCTGTGCACCCGGTTCCCGATCTACGAATAATTATTCAAAAACCATGCCGGCACTGCCGACATGGTTTTTCGCAATATGCGCGAGGCATAAAAGGCCCATCCCCTGCCGAATCGGCGGGGGATGGGCCTTTGCGTCAGGATTGTTTTTCCTCGAACAGGTATGGCCTGTCGTGGTAGTAGCGGTAGAGCGTGATGCCCCACAGCGCCACGATCCCGGCGGGGACAATCCGCTTTCCAAGGCTGTCCGCGCCAAAGGAATCCAGCAACAGGTCGATGGCCGCCAGGATGATCGCCGCTGCGAGGCACACGCCCAGCAGCTCCTTCGGTGCCTGGGGCCGGAAGGCGGCCAGGTCGAACCGGGTCTTGACGGTGAACGCGCCCACCAGCATCAGCCCCACCGCCAGCGCGATGACGGGCCAAGCGGGGTCGACGCCGTTCTCGTCCACGAAGTGGATGTCAAGGACGCCCTGGACCACCGCCACCAGCGCATAGGCCCACAGGAAAAAGAAGATCAGCGCCTTGTGAAACCATGGATGGAACGCGGGCTTCTGTTCGCTCATGCGGGTCACTCTCCCTGCTCGATCAGCATCGACGCCACCAGCTCGGCCTCGGCGTCCAGTCTGGCCTGGTAGTCCTCCGCCGCCGGGTCGAGAATCTCAGCGCCGCCGTAGTTCATGTGGGTCATGTCCGCCGTCCAGCTGCACAGGAAGGCGGCCTCGCCCAGCATGTTGTCGTACTCGATGGTGTAATAACCCGCGCTGCCGCTGGCCGGGTTGTAGGCCATGTAAATACGGAAGCACTGGGGGCTCACTTCCGGCGCGGGCATGCCGATCTGCAGCACCGTCATGCCGTCCGGCTCGTACCAGTTCAGGGTGAAATCCCCCTCCTGATAAGGGTATTCCACGCCGTTTTCGTCGGCCAGCGAGGCCCACAGGGCATAGATGCCGTTCTCCTTCAGCACGTCCAGCATCACCTGGGGATCCTCGTGGAAATAGCGGGGCATGACGTTGTGCTCGAAAAAGTAGCGCATGCGCTCCAGCGTGACGCCGGATGCCTCCTCCTCCGGGGCAGCCTCGGCCAGCGCGGGCAGGGTCGCCAGCAGTATGAGCGCCAGCAGCATCGCGATCAGTCTCTTCATGGTATTCTCCTTTCCATTGGCGAGTTTGGCGCCGGGGTCAATTCGCGACGCAGCACTCGAAGTAGGTGACGTCGTCGAGGTCGATATCCCGGACGTCGCCGTTTTCCATCACGACCGTCTTGACACCGACGTAGACGGCGTAGGTGCTGTAGAACTTGTTGATCACATAGGGATAGGCGTCCTTGGCGTTCAGGTAGTGTCCCGGCTCGATGTACTTCATCATTTCCATCTCAAAGTGGTAGAGCTCGCCGCCGTTCGGGGACAGGTTGATTCGGTTGCCGTACATATCCGTCTGGTAGAAGCTCAACACATAGCCGCGAATGGCCGTGTCCGGGGAGCGGTTGACCAGTTCGACCTCCAGGAACCCGTTTTCAAGCCCGAGATCCAGGGGCGTTTCCACGATGTACGATCCGGCGATCATCAGCGGCAGATAGGGCTCCACATAGTACTTCGCGCTGCTGGAGTAGAGCAGCTCCTGCATCTCGGGCGTTGCCTGGCTGCCGATGGGCAGGCCGTTCTGCTCGCAGAAGGAGCGCACCGCCGTGCAGGTGTTTCGCCCGAAGGAGCCGTCCACCTTGTCGTTCAGGTAGTACAGGTCCGTCAGCCGCTGCTGCAAGTCGCGCACCGCCTGGCCCTTGCTGCCCTGCTTCAGCGTCTTGAAGTCGTAAGAAGCGGGGGTGTAGGCCGGTGCGGTGTTGCCTGTGTCGGGAACATAGCTGTCGTTGCCGCCGCTGGGAGCGGGGTTCGAGTCGCCCAGGTTCAGCACATCCAGCGAGACGTGCTTCTCGAACAGATGCTCATAGGTATCGCTGTTCATCGCCACCAGGTCCATCTCGATCTGGCGGGGATTGCTGATGGCCGCGCCGCTGACGGCGGTGTCCTCGTCGGTGGTCATGAACATGATGTCCTGGTTGCCGTCGCCGTACTCCGTGTAGGGATCCAGGGTGACGCCCGCGCTCTTCACCGGCACGCCGTTCACCGTGGCGTTCTTCGCGCTGATCCAGGTTTTGGTGTCCGTGTCGTTGGAGGCATAGACGTACAGCTGCAAAAAGGGCGGGTCGGTGCTGGAAATTTCATAGTTCAGAGCGCGCAGCTCGATGCCGTTCTGGCTGAGCAGCGCGCTATCCGCCAGCGCATGGAGCGACAGGGCGCAGATTGCCAGCGCCAACGCCAGCAGCAGGGCAATTCTCTTCTTCATGGCCACCTCTCCTTTCGGATTGTTGATCGTTTGTGTAAATTATAACATCTGTTTTTAATAAAAACAACGAGCGAGCCGGGAATCACCGGTTTTGTCACGCTTTCGGTCGTGACAAAACCGGCAACTTTTGGTTCGCTCGTTGAAATGGATGGTTTGACGGCTATACCATGCACCTGAACAGCTGCATCACGCCGCCGATGACGCGCATCATCAGCTTCCTGCCGAACGACAGCGGCGGGATCTCCAGCCCGTCCGGCACCTCGGAGGTCTGCTCGTCGATCACCCTGCGGCTGTCCGCGTGCAGCGCCTCCATGTGGCTTCTCAGCAGCGCGTTGACCTCCTCGCCCCGGATCACCAGCATCAGCTCCGTGTCCACATAGGTGCTGCGCATGTCCAGGTTGAAGGAGCCGATCACCGACAGGCAGTCGTCGATGGCCAGGGACTTGCCGTGGTAGGAATCGCCCCCGGCGTACTCAAGCACCTGCATCCCCGTGGCGATCACCTCGCCCCGGTGGTACAGGTAGTCGCCGCTGGCCACCACGTTGGCGCCGTTCTCCACGGCGTTGATCATCAGCGTGACGGGCACCTTGTCAGCAATTTCGGCGAGGCTTTCGCGCATATAGCCGTTCAGCACGGCATATGGGCTGTGGAGGATCACGTCTGCCTTCGCGCGTTCCATCAGCGCGCACAGCGTGGCGAACACCACAGGCTGCTTGGCGTCGGTGTTGATGGGGTTCGACACCAGCCATACGCCCTTCGTCGGCAGGGTCATGGCCTCGTAGTCTGCCGGGGCGAACAGCTCTGGCATCGATTCGGACAGCGCCGTATACCGCGCCCGCAGGCTGTCCAGCACGTCGTCCCGCTTCGCCCCGTCAATGGCCCAGCTGCGCGGCGCTTCGGAGGCGGACCAGATGGTTTCAAAGTAGTCCCGCACCTGATGAAGCGAACTCTCCCCGCCGGCGGTCGCACCGTGGGCTGTGTTGTACACCAGCGCCTCCCGGTCGTTGCTGTAGGTGCCGGAGGGGGAGACGTAATCGCCCAGGAAGTGGTCGAACATATTGCGCCCGCCCAGTATGTAGCCGATGTCGTCCACGATCACATACTTGTCGTGCATGCGGCCCATGTGCCGCCAGGGCAGGAAGAAGGAGGGCGGGTTGTAGAAGCGGATCTCCACGTTCTCATGGGCGTTGAAGGCCCTGAACAGGTCGCTGTGCTTTACGGTGGCCAGGCCCGTCATGCCGTCGATCAGCATCCGTACCTTCACGCCCGCGTCCGCCCGCTCCAGCGCCGCGCACAGGATGTCCCGGGCGCTCTCGCTGTCCCGGGTGTCGTAGGTGGTGATGACGATCTCTTGCCGGGCCTGGTGGATCAGCCGCAGCCGCTCGTTCAGCGCCTGGCCGCGCTTTTCCAGTATGGTCGCGCGGTCGGGGCTGTCCGCGTCCGCCTGCATATCCTCCGCCCGGGCCTCGATGGCTGCGGTGTTCTCCGGCGACAGCTCCGGCAGGCGGGCGAACGGCGCATAGCCGCCCACCACCTGGAACAGCACCAGGGCGAGGATCGGCAGCAGTATGGCGCGCAGGATGCGGCGCTTTCGCTTCCCTTGTCGTCTGGGCATCGGCTCGCTCCCTTTCAATCCAGTGCCGCCATCAGCTCGTCCAGCTCGTCCCTCGTCAGCTCCCGCCACTGGCCGGGCTGGAGCCTGCCGAGACGCAGGTTCATGATGCGCACCCGGCGCAGGTGGGTGACGTTGGCGCCCAGGGCCTCGCACATCCGGCGGATCTGGCGGTTCAGCCCCTGCACCAGCACGATGTTGAAGCTCCTCTCGCCGGTGCGGCGCAGCTTGCAGGGCAGGGTGACGGTGTCCAGGATGGGCACGCCCGCCATCATCTTTTTCGCGAAATCGGCGGTGACGGGCCGGTCGATGGTCACCTCGTACTCTTTCTCGTGGCCCCCGGCGGCGCGGAGCATCCGGTTCACGATCTCGCCGTCGCTGGTGAGCAGCAGCAGGCCCTCGCTGTCCTTGTCCAGCCGGCCAACGGGGAAAATGCGCACGGGATGGCCCACGTAGTCCACCACGTTCATGGGCTCGCGGGGGTCGGCGGTACAGACGATGCCCCGGGGCTTGTTCAGCAGGATATACACCTTCTCGCCCTCGCCGGACAGCGGCTTTCCATCCACGGTGACCGCCATTCCCGGCAGCACCCTGTCGCCCAGCGCACCCACACGCCCGTCGATTTTCACCCGGCCCTCTTCGATCAGCCGGTCCGCCTCCCGCCGGGAGCAGTAGCCGCTCTCGGCCATGTATTTGTTCAGCCGAACGCCCGGCTGCTTGTTCTCCATATCGCGCCTCCGAAGTACATTTTCATGATTATTATAGCACAATCAGGGGCGCAAGGAAAGGCCCACGCAAGCCAAAAGCCTTCCCCTTTGGGGAAGGCTTTTATCCTGAACTGTTTGCCTTAATCCTCCAGCGCCTGGGCCCGCTGGGCGATCTTCACCAGGGAGAAGAATTCCTCGCGGTATTCGTCGCTGAGGGGCGCCTGCTTCAAAAGCTCCATCACGGTCTCGTAGCTGGCGTTGCCCTTGTGCTCGCTGTCGTTAAGGATCATGCCGAACTCGGCCACGGCGGAGGCGAACAGGAAGTCGCCGGAGGGCTCCTCCGCGAAGGCGTCCTCGCCGATGACGGTGGTCTCCAGCACGCTCTCGTCGTCGCCGGGCTCCTTGTAGCGGGTGGACAGCGTGGCCCACTCGCCGCTCTCGCCGGCCTCGGTCAGGTTGCTGTCCTGATACTTCAGGCCGCTCTGCGCGCCGTCCTCACCGGCGGGCACCAGCTCGTACAGCACGGTCACGCAGGCCCCCGCGCCCACCTCGCCGGCGTCCTTGGTGTCGTCCTCGAAGTCCTGGTTCTCAAGGGCCCGGTTCTCATAGCCGATCTGCCGCCAGGCGGAGACCTTCGCCGGGTTGAACTCGATCTGGAACTTCACATCGTCGGCCACGCTGTACAGCGTCTGGGTCAGCTCCTCGCACAGCACCTTCCGGGCCTCGAGGATGGAGTCGATGTAGTAGTAATTGCCGTTGCCGTCGTCGGCCAGGGTCTCCATCTTGGTGTCCTTGTAATTGCCCTCGCCGAAGCCCAGCACGGACAGGTAGATGCCGGTCTCCTTCTTCTTGGAAACGTAGTCGTGCAGGTCGCTCTCGCTGGTCATGCCCACGTTCAGGTCGCCGTCGGAGCACATGATCACGCGGTTGTTCCCCTTGGGCCGCAGGTACTTCTGGGCGATCTCATAGGCCTGCTCCAGGCCGCGCTCGCCGTTGGTGGAGCCGTCGGCGTACAGCGCGTCGATGGCGCTCATCAGCTTCGCCTTGTCCTTCACGGGGCTGGCGCCCTCGATCAGCACGTCCTCGCCGCTGGCGTAGGTGACGATGGACACGGTGTCCGCGTCAGTCAACTCGTCCAGCAGCATGATCAGCGCTTTCTTCACCAGGCCCAGTTTGTTTTCATAGGCCATGGAGCCGGACACGTCCACCAGGAACACCAGGTTGCTGCCGCCCTCGGCGGCCTCGGGGGCGTCCGCCGCCCGCACGCCCAGCAGGAGCAGCGTGTTCTCGTCATTCCAGGGGCACTTCGCCAGCTGGGCCGTCACGCCGAACTTGCTGCCGTCCTGGGGGGCGGGGTAGTCGTAGCGGAAGTAGTTCAGCATCTCCTCCACCCGCACCGCGCCGGAGGGAATCTCGCCGGCGTACCAGCCGTCGTTCAGCATCCGGCGCAGGTTGCAGTAGGACGCGGTGTCCACGTCGGCGGAGAAGGTGGACAGCGGGTCGGTGGCCACCTTGCGGAAGCCGTTCTCGGCGATGGCGGCGTATTCCTCGGTGTTGAACTCATCGTACATGTCGTAGTAGGCGCCGCTGGCGGCCATCATGGGCATCGCCCACTCCTCCGTCTCCGCGGCATACAGGCCGTCGTCCATGGCCTCGTACAGCGGCTCGCTGGTGGTCAGCGGCTGGGGCGCGTTCTTGTTCTCGGTGCCGCGGATGCCGTACATGGTCATCAGGAACATCGGCAGCGCGCACCCGGCCAGCAGGCAGGCCGTCACCGCCAGCGCGTCGCCCATGCCCAGGGACGCGCGAAAGATCAGCGCGAGAAGCAGGAGAAGAATTCCCGGAAATAAACCTGCGAAGAATTGCAGCAGGGTCAGATCCCGCAGAAACAGGTGCAGAAGGCCGGTTCCGGCACCAAAGACAGGTGCTGCCCATCCGGGGATGGTCCTTGTGCGGAGATCGCTCACAGAAAGAAGACACAGAAACAGGGTGGTCAGAAGCAGGCAGATCTTCATGCGCGCTCAGCCTCCTCTTGCTTTGCGGCAGTCCTTGCACTCATGCATATGGCCGCACTCGTCCAGATCCATCTCATGTACGGTTCGCTTCAGGCTGGAACAGTTTACACTGGTGTGATAGCAGTTCCCGTAGGGATCCACATAATACTGTCCGGTGTTGTGATTTCCGCAGTAGGGACACTTTTTGTACTTTCCCCCGTTGACATTGCGGGCAGACGTCAAACGGCTCTTTGACACGGGAATGATCGTTACGCGCAGATGAGAACAGTCAGGGTTGGTGTGATAGACACTGCCATGCTCCGTGACATAGACCGTCCGGTGCGCACTGTCCTGTGATGCATCTTCCTTTCCCCGTCCGGAATATCCTGACTTTCCGACCCATCCCCGCACCACCGCCTTCTGAACAAAAAAGGTGAATGGCAGCTGGATCAGGGAATACTTTGGCCTGGGCTGGTAGGAGAGCACCAGGCGGATATAATCATCTCCCTTGAGATAAGAGGAATTCAGAAAGC
>CADCFG010000016.1 GCA_902800625.1 uncultured Eubacteriales bacterium
CTCCAATGCTCCGGCTTTGCTTTTGCTGGAAAGCCTCCCCACACAACAGTATCGCCCACATGGGCACGAAAGGAGTCAAATATGAATCAAGCGATCAAACCCGAAGTAACTGGCAATACCACTTCTACCATTAACACGGAAGAGCCTGTCATCATTGCCATCGACCATGGATACGGCAACATCAAGACCTCCAACTTCTGTTTCCCTGCTAACGTCACGCCCATCAATGACGGATTGACCTTCACCGACGATATTCTCATCTACGATGGAACCTCCTATGCTGTCGGCATGGGGCACAAGGAATTCCGCGCAGACAAGATCATGGATCAGGACTACTATCTGCTCACACTGGCGGCGATTGGGAAAGAGCTCGACCGCAGAGGCATGACGAAGGCGACGATCGTCATTGGCTGCGGCGCCGCGCTCGAATTTTTAATTCGACCGTCGGCGGTCCGGCCAAGGGCCGGACTTGGAATCCCAAAGGGATTCCAACCTTCGGCTGCCGCTGACCTGGGGCATCGAGCAGAAGGAGAGCTTCCGGAAATACCTGATGCAGAATGCGCATGTGGATTTCATCTATAAGGGCGTTGACTACCATGTGGATGTCCAGGAAGCCATGATCTTCAATCAGGGCATCGCGGCGGTAGCCAACCTGATCAACAAGAGTTTCAAGGGAACAAACATGCTGGTGGACATCGGCAACGGGACCATGAATGTGATGAACATCAACGAGAAAACCGCCATCCTGGAATCCTGCTTCACGGAGAAATACGGTACCTATCAGTGCGTCATCCGGGCCAGGGAGATGCTCCAGCGCAAGTTCGGCAGCCTGCCTACCGACGCTCAGATTGAGAAATATCTTCGCTCCATGAACGCCGACATCGGCGAGAAGTACAAAGCCGTCATCCAGGAAACCGCCAGGCAGTATGTCGCTGAAATCTTCCGGCGCTTGCGGGAGCATGAGTACGATCCGGATCTTATGCGACTTTGGGTGATTGGCGGCGGTGGCTGCCTGGTCAAGAACTTCGGCGTGTATGACGCGGATCGGGTCATCTTCATCGAGGATCTGCGTGCCAACGCCAAAGGGTACGAACGCATGGCGCGGCGCACGCTGGAAAAGAGGCGAGCGAAGGATGAACAGCAGTAGGGAGAAGCGGATCACGCTTCGGTTCTACCTGGACGACCCTATCGCCAGCGAAACGTACGATAGTCTGATGCGGCGTCGCTCGGAAACCGGCGCAGTGATGAACACGCTGATCGTGGAGCTGCTTCACCGGGAGCTGTGTCAGGAGAATGCCCTGAGCATGGATGAGTTGGAAAAGCTGTTCAGGAATGTCATTCACTCGGAGGGAAGAGCGCTGCTGCGTGAATGGTGCGTGGCAATTCCAGTGAAAGCTGTAACCGAATCCCAATGTGATTCTGCACATGATGGATACATAGCAGATGACGATGATGAGGACGATGATGACTCTCTCGACATGGCTACAGCGTTCTGCGGAAATCTGGCCTGACATCAATCTGACTGCAATCGGCGTTTTCGGGGCGAATCTGATGTCAGTCTGACATCGAATTCATAAGGGGTTATGGTTTGGATTGAGAGCTGTAAACAGGGCACATCTTTGTGGTCTGGCCCAGGGCAAGATACGCCACGTTAAACAAATTGTGCTTCGCGCCCTTTGTTTACTGGCATCTTGATGGGGTTCCCCCATACCCGTTGTCCTGGTTCGCTCCGCTCACGGCAGATGCAGGCATCTGGGAAGGGAGGCCGAGGAAATAGCATACAGCAACATATTCAAGACCGTGAAACAGGCGGTGGCCACGAGACAGGTGGCGGAGCATCTTGGGCTGGCGATTGACGAGAAGGGAATGACCTGCTGCCCCTTCCATTCAGGCAACGCTCCCAACATGCGTATCAGCGATAGGTATTACTGCTTCGACTGCCGTGCCTCAGGAGACGTGATTGACTTCGTCGCCGCCTATCTCTCCGTAGATAAGCTCGAAGCGGCGAAGCTCATCGCAAACGACTTTGGCGTCCCCATCGAAGACCAGTCCCGTTCAAAATCAGACAAATCGCCGCCTACGCCAGAGCAGCGCCATGAATGGCGCGTTCAAAAGACCCGGCGGCTGTTTGAAAAGTGGCGGACACGCAGCATAGACGCGCTCAACAGTTATTATGCGATCCTGGATGAGCAGGAGCGGGCATGCATACGGCAGAGGTCAGGAGCCACGGAACGCAATGCCCTTGACAGGATCACGGAGAGGATCATGGAGAGAAAAGCGGTCATTCGGTTTTATCTTAATATACTCCAGGCAGGTGCACTGGACGACCAGATCGACCTGTATCTCTACGGAAGGGAGGTTATCACGCGAATTGAACGGCGATTGGAAAAACATCAGCAAAGAGAAGCTGGACAAGCTGTCGGCGGAGATTGTGCCGGTGGATTACGTCCGGGAGCAGCTGCACCGGAATGAGAAGGGCAAGGTCACGCAGACCATTGAGAACTGCATGCTGGCGGTTCAGGAGGACCGCTTCCTGCGTGGGCTGGTACGGCTGAACCTGCTCAGCTGCCGAATGGTGATCTGCAAAGAAGTTCCCTGGCGGCGCAGCGGTGCGGCGCTGACGGACAACGACATGGACAACATCCTCAGCTACATGGCGCAGAACTATGATCTCCGAAATGACAGCCTGTGCCGGCGGGCGGTCTCCATGGCAGCAAACAACGACAGCTTCCACCCCATCCGGGATTACCTGAGCGGCCTGGAATGGGATGGACAGGAACGGCTCCGGCACGCCCTGCGCCATTTCCTCGGCGCGCCGGAGGATGAACTGACCTACCTCTGTCTCAAGACCTACATGATGGGCGCGCTCCAGCGGGTGTTCTGGCCGGGCTGCAAGTGCGAGTACGTGCTAACGCTGATCGGCGGGCAGGGCGTTGGCAAATCGACCTTCTTCCGTTTCCTGGCGATCAAGGACGACTGGTTTACCGACGATTTGGTGGACTTCAAGAGCAGTCGAATCTATGAAAAGATCAACGGGCACTGGATTATTGAAATGCCTGAAATGCTCGCCATGATGAATGGCAAGCGAGCGGAGGAGACGAAGGCGTTTGTCTCCCGTCAGTCTGACGTATACCACGATCCCTACGCGGTCTATCCAGCTGACCGTCCCCGGCAATGTGTATTTGGTGCAACAACGAACCGGCAAAAGTGCTTGCCTTTCGACCATACCGGCAACCGCAGGTTCCTGCCGGTCACGGTGGACCTGGACAATGCTGATGTGCACATTCTGGAGGATGAAGCGGCATCCAGGGAATACATCAATCAAATGTGGGCGGAAGCCATGGACATCTTCAAGCGAAGAGACTACATGATGACCTTTTCGCCCGAAATCACGCGCCAGCTCGACCAACTCCGGCAGGAATTCATGCCGGAGGACACCAACGCGGGTCTCATTCAGGCATACCTGGATGAATACGAAGGCGACTATGTCTGCACCACCCAGTTGTACCGGGAAGCGCTGCACAGTTTTGGCGAGCCTACGCGGATTGAGAGCAGCGAGATCGGTGAGATCATGCGTTACAGCATTCAGGGCTGGAAGGTCGGCCCGCAGCATCGCTTCCCGATCTATGGCCAGCAGCGGTCATGGATACGGGATGAGGACTGTAAACAAGAACGTAAACGAGACCATCCAAACCCTGAAAAGGAACAGTCCATGCTGGAGCAGGGCTTTGTCCCGGTCACGGATACTTCGGATGTGCCGTTCCCGGAGGCGCATGAGCCATCATAATCGGCATCGACCTATGAAAGAAGGAGGATACAAGAAACAACATGAACAATGAGGATGTTATCCAGCAAATCACCGACATCGTTTGCAATCGCTTCGAGGATATGATAAAATCTATGGTGTCGGCGAACCTTGAAAACGGAATAGGATCACAGGATTATTCACCACTTGTAGAAGCGATCACTGTCGATGAACTGGCCAGCCTGCTAAAGATTTCCAAACCGGTCGCCTATGAGCTTGCCAACAATGAAGGCTTCCCATCCTTTCGGATCGGGAAGAACATTCGCGTCGACAAGCGTGGGCTTTCCGATTGGATGTCGAAACAGACGGCGGTTCGGAAAGGAACACAACAGACATGACGAGACATACAAATGGTGGATCCAATAAGAAACCCAGGAAGAACACGAGAACCTCGAACAATACGGGCTCCATCCGTCAGCGTCCCAACGGGCTCTGGGAGGCCCGGGTCGTGATTGGAACTGACCCCGCGACCGGCAAGCAGGTGCGCAAGTCGGTCTATGGGGAGAAGGAGAAGGACGTCCGGCGCAAGGTAACGGAGATTCAGAACGCGCTGGATAACGGTACTTATCAGGAGCCCAGCAGGATGAAGGTCAGCGAGTGGCTGGAGGAATGGCTGAACACGTTTTGCATACACAAGCTGAAGCCTTATACGATCGTGGCCTATCGAGGGATCATCAAGAATCATCTGAACCCCGCCATCGGCGCAATGAAGCTCCAGGAGGTTCGCGGGCTGCACATTCAGCGAATCTATAACCGGATGATTGCCGACGGCGCATCCCCCAAGACCGTCAAGAACATCGGAGCCGTGGCACACAAGGCCTTCAATGTGGCGATCAAGCAGGGATTGATCTCAGTCAATCCCTGCGACGCCGCAGAGTTTCCAAAGATGGAGCACCACGAGATCAAGCCCCTCACGGACGCGGAGATTCCCATCTTCCTCAACGCCATCAAAGGCGACCCCATGGAAAACGCCTACGCGCTCTGCCTGTTCGCAGGGCTGCGCGAAGGCGAGTGCCTGGGATTGTCGTGGAATCAGGTGGACTTCGAGAGGCAGACGCTGGTCATCAGCCAGCAGCTCCAGCGAGGCAAGACCAAGGGCGGTCAATACTACATCGCCTCGTCCACGAAGTCCGGCAGATCCCGTACGATCATGCCCCCGCCGATCGCATTTGAATACCTCAAGAGCGAGAAGCGGCGACAGCTCGCCAACCAGCTTGCAGCCGGTACGGAATGGAATAATGAACACAACCTCGTATTTACTACGGACAAGGGTAAGAACTGCGCCGTGTCCACCTTCTACAAGGGCTTCAAGCGACTGTTGAAGGAAATGGGGCGGCCTGATGCCCGCCCTCACGACCTGCGCCACACCGCCGCGACCGTCGCCATCGCCAGCGGTGCGGACATCAAATCCGTGCAAAGCCTGCTGGGGCACGCCACGGCAAGCTTCACGCTGAACGTCTACGCGCACACTTCAGAGAAGATGATGGAAGACACCGCTGCCCGTGTTCAGAACTATTACGATCAGTTGAAGACATCGTTATAGACATTTAAATGGGGTATACTGTGGGGTATGGACATTGTTAAGATTGTCAAATGCCTTGAAAACACGGGGTTTTCAAGGCATTTGATTGGCGGAGAAGGAGGGATTCGAACCCTCGAGACGCTTTTGACGCCTACACGATTTCCAGTCGTGCGCCCTCGACCAAGCTAGGCGACTTCTCCATGCTATTCAGTTGTGCGATCCGGAAAGGTCAGTTCCGAATCAGTCAACAGCAGATATTATAGCACAGGGTGGTCGGAATTGCAATACCCTTTCAGGGAAAATTTGTGTGAAAAGGGGCAAGTGGGATGGATTTCGGGGAACCATATTCAGGGCAAATCATTACAAAAGGTTTAAATCCAGCGAAAGACGGCGACAGGCAGCGGGTTTCATGTTATAATGGCAAATGGGCAATAATGACACCAAGGAGGGGCGAGGTATGAGCAAATATGTCATCATGACGGACTCGTCGTGCGACCTGCCGGCGAAGCTGGCCGATGAGATGGAGCTGACCGTGCTGCCGCTGTATGTGGACGTGGACGGCCAGAAATTCACCAATTACCTGGACGAGCGGGAGATCTCCTTTGCCGAGATCTACGCCAAGCTGCGCACCAAGTGCCCGGCCAAGACCTCCGCGGTGAATGTGAACGACTTTATGGAGCCGATGGAAAGCCTGCTGAAGGACGGCAAGGACGTGCTGTACATCGGCTTTTCCTCCGGCCTGAGCGGCACCTACAACGCCGGGGCCATGGCCGCGCGGGAATTGGCCGAGAAATATCCCGAGCGCAAGATACTGACCACGGACTCCCTATGCGCCTCCATGGGCCAGGGGCTTCTGGTGTACCTGGCTTGGCAGCAGAAGCAGCAGGGCAAGAGCATCGAAGAGGTGCGCGACTTCGTGGAAGAGAACAAGCTGCACCTGTGCCACTGGTTCACCATCGACGATCTGATGTTCCTGAAGCGCGGCGGCCGCGTGTCCGGCGCGACGGCCATCGTTGGCAGCATACTGTCCATCAAGCCGGTGATGCACGTGGACAACGACGGGCACCTGATCAAGGTGGACACCGCCCGCGGGCGCAAGGCCTCCATCAAGGCGCTGGCCGATCGGGCGGAGCAGCTGGGCATCGACCTGGCCAACCAGGTGATCTTCATCTCCCACGGCGATTGCATAGAGGACGCCAACTACCTGGCGGACATCATGCGCAACCGCTTCCACGTGAAGGACGTGGTGATCAGCTACGTCGGCCCGGTGATCGGCGCCCACTCCGGCCCCGGCACCATCGCGCTGTTCTTCCTGGGAAGGGAACGATAATTGACATTTCATGGCGGGATGCGCCGCGAGGCGTGTCCCGCTTGTTGTTGTGAGGTATCTATGCAGACACTGGACGTCGTCGCCCATATCCACACCGACTTCCCCGCCAAGTTCGGCATCCCGCGCCAGAGCGGGCTGGTGGACGCGCTGGAGGGCGAGATCGTGTTCACCGAGAAATACCGGGATGCCAGCGCCCTGCGGGGCATCGAGGGCTACAGCCACCTGTGGCTGATCTGGCAGTTCTCCGAATCGGTGACGGAGCGCTTCTCCCCCACCGTCAAGCCGCCGCGGCTGGGCGGCAACCGGCGCATGGGCGTGTTCGCCACGCGCTCGCCCTTCCGGCCCAACCCGCTGGGGCTGTCCTGCGTGCGGCTGTTGGGCGTGGAGACCAGCACGTCCCGGGGACCGGTGCTTCGCGTGGCGGGAGCCGATTTGATGGACGGCACGCCGATCTACGACATCAAGCCCTACCTGCCGTATGTGGACAGCCACCCGGACGCCAGGGGCGGTTTCACCGATGAAATCGAATATCCCCGGCTTCGGGTGGAGTTCCCGGAGGCGCTGCTTTCAAAGATCCCCCATGGCAAGCGGGCGGCGCTGATGGAGGTGCTGGCCCAGGACCCCCGGCCCGGCTATCGCCACGAGGGCGACGGCAGGCGCTACGGGGTACAGTTCGCCGGGTGGGATGTGCGGTTCCACGTGGATGGGGATGTATTGACCGTGGTCGAGGTGGTCCCGGCATAGACAAAGAGACGCCGCAAGGCGTCTCTTCTTCATGGCTTCTATTGCTTACGCGATCTCCAGCGCAATCTCCATCATCCGGGTGAAGGTGTTCTGGCGATCCTCGGCGGGCAGGCTCTCGCCGGTGACCAGGCTGTCGGAGATGGTCAGCAGCGCCAGGGCGTTCTTCCCGGCGGCGGCGGCGTTCAAATAGAGGGCATAGGCCTCCATCTCCAGGCACAGCACGCCCAGCTTTTGCAGAATCGGCGTGGCGCTGTAGGTGCCCTGGGCATAGAAGACGTCGGAGGAGCAGATCGGGCCGGGCACGATGGGCTGGCCGATCCTCTCCGCGGCGGCCACGGCCTCCTGGAGCAGCTTGTAGGAGCAGCTGGGCGCGAGGGTGCCCTTGTAGCCGAACTGCGCGCCGTAGTTGGAATCGGAGTAGGCACTCATGGCGGCCACCACGTCCCGCAGGTGCAGCTTGTCGGTCAGGGCCCCGGCGGAGCCAACGCGGATGATATTCTCCACGCCGTAGAAATTAAACAGCTCATAGGAATAGATGCCGATGGCGGGCATGCCCATGCCGGAGGCCATCACGGACACCTTCTTGCCCTTGTATTCGCCGGTATAGCCCTGCACGCCGCGCACGTTGTTCACCAGCACGGGATTCTCCAGATACGTCTCGGCGATGAATTTGGAGCGCAGCGGGTCGCCGGGCATCAGCACGGTGCGGGCAAATGCGCCTTCGGGGGCGTTGATGTGGGGCGTAGGAATGTTGCTCATGGTTCTTCCCTCCAATTTATGTAGTCAGTCCAGCAATACCTGCAAGCCGTTGTCCGCAAACACGCGCAGAAGCCGCGCCCCATAGGCGCCGTCCGCCTCCAGGAAGGCGGCGGCGTTCTCGATGACCACCAGCTCCCGCTCCGCCCGCTCGCCCAGGCAGTCGTTCAGGGCGTCCAGGTTGCCGCCGTAGTAGTCCGGCAGGCCGAGCTTGCGCTTCAGTTCCGCGTGGGTCGCCTCGCGGCTGTCCATCCTGTTTCCATCCAATACAATCATAATTAATCCTCCGGGAACATTTCGGTGAATGTCTTATAGTGGTCGTCGGTGTAGTAATAAAGGCCGTCTGAGCTGAACAGCACCCGCTGCTTGCCCCGCTTCTTGCCCTTGTAGTTGGCATCACACTCATACCACTTGCGGCCCTTCTTCTCGGGCAGCTGACCTTCGTAGTTGCCAAAGCGATCGCCGCCGATGCTCTTTCCGGGGGCCACCTCGCCCACGTAGTTGTATCGGCTGTCCCAGCCCAGGGCCTTGGCCTCGTTCTTGGTGATGAAGTTCTCCGGCAGCTCACCGTAGATCGAAAGATAATTGACGATCTGCTGGGGGTCCGTCACCGGAAGCTCAAATTCGACTTCAGTCTGTTCTTCTTCGTCATCATAGACTTCAGTCTGTTCTTCAGCCTCATAGTCGTCGGTGAGGCCGTAAAAGTCCCTGAGCAGCTCCCGCCAATCGTCCGCGACGGCCACCGTGAGCGCTGAAAGCGCCAGCAGGGCGGCCATCACCAGTGCCAGCAGACGCCTGACATGCCTTTGCATTCGTATCCCTCCCTCGTGGGTGGCAGGGGCGGTCTCCCGCCCTTCGCCTTCATTTCCTTCTAAGCAGCCTCTTGCGCGAACGCTTCGCGTCGTGAATGCCGCAGAGCGCGGCGCTTTCGGCCTGCGCGGCGTCGTCCGGCGGCAGCGCGGGCATCAACCCGGTGCACTCCGTGGCGGACGCCACGTTCTCCGTTTCGCCGAAGGTGCCCTCAGGCTTCCATCCGTCGTCCTTCACGCGATCACCTCCCCGGACAAGTCTGCCCGGGTGGCGCTTCCGATATAACTATATTTTAACCGAAAGCGTCGCTGACGTCAAGGCGCTGTCGCGGTTTTCGTTAGCGCAGAGGCAGGTTTTGAGCATCCGCAGCGCTGTTTTTGTGCAACGCGCCCTTGAACGCGCTTTTCAACTGTGCTATAATGCATGACATGAGGTGTGAATGACATGAGCAAGAGAAGATATGGCAACAACATCCGCGTGCCCGAGGATCCGCCGGGCAAGCCCTCGCTGCTGGCCATCGGCATACTGCTGATCGTCGCACCGCCGGTGAGCACGTTTATCGGCATCTACCTGGGCTTCAAGCGCCTGCGCGCGGAATGGACGCGCAAGCAGTACCAGATGTTCAGGCGCTACGCCAACGCCATCGGCGACCGGGATACCATCAGCATCCGCGGCCTGGCGGCGGAGATGGGCCGCTCCACCGGCGACGTGGTCAGCGAACTGCAGATCATGATCGACGAGGGCATGATCCCCGGCAACGCCTACATCGACCGCAGCCACATGACCCTTTACTTGGATTCCGCCGTCCGCGGCACCGTGGAGACGGAATTCGTCAGCCCCGTGGTGAACGTGTTTGTGAACCAGGACGACCGCGCCCAGACCGTGGCCGAAGCCCGCGCCAAGGCGGCCGAGCGCGCCGAGGAAGCGCCTGCCGCGCCGAAGCACGCTGCTCCCGAGCCCCGCAAGACGGGTACGGAGAACGAGGACTTCGAGGCCAAGCTGCGCGAGATCCGCCAGCTGAACGACGACATAGAAGACAAGGCCGTGTCGGACCGAATCGACCGCATCGGCGAGCTGACCGCCAGCATCTTCCGCGTGGTTCGGGAAAAGCCGGAGCACGCCGAGGAGGTGCGCAAGTTCATGAACTACTACCTGCCCACCACCCTCAAGCTGCTGAAATCCTACAGCCTGATGGAAAAGCAGAGCTACCAGGGCGAGAACATCCAGGCCTCCCGCAAGAAGATCGAGAGCGTGCTGGACACCCTCACCCATGCCTTCGAGCAGCAGCAGGATCGCCTGTTCAAGACCGAAGCGCTGGACGTGGAGACCGACATCAGCGTGCTGGAGACCATGATGGCCAGCGACGGCCTGCTGGAAAAGCAGGGCGAGCTGCGCGCCGGTGGCGGGCATTAAACAAACCAACGTCGGTTTATAGAAAGCCGGGAGTGACGAGATGTCGCTCCCGGTTCTTTTTCTTCTCATTCAAACCAGTCGATGGTCTGGTTCGCGTAGTCCCCCACATTGAAGGCCCAGTCGGTGAGGAACGCCTCCCAGGACTGGCCAGTGGCGGCGTCCAGAGCGGCGACCAGGTCCATCTCCGTGAGGATGTGTCCGTCCCGCCCCATCTGATAGAAGCCCCGCAGGCCGTCCAGCAGCCCCTCCAGCCCCATGGCCTGCCGCAGCTCGTGGAGCACCACCGCGCCGCGGTCCAGCACCACGATGCCATATTCCCGGCCATTGAACATGGCCGCGTCCGTGGTCAGCCGCAGGCCGCCGGGGACCGTCTGCTGCAGCGCAGGCACCCAGTCCCGGTTGACCGCCTTCAGGAAGGCATCGCGGCCTTCGGCATCCTCCAGCAGCAGGTATGAGATGTACTCGCTCACGGCGTCGCTCAGCCAGGCGTCGGCCACGGGCTCCGGACTGGCGGCGATGCCGAAGTACTGCTGGGCCACGCAGAAGCGCAATTGTTTGGCCAGCGCGTCGGCATTGCCCGTCCCCAACAGGTCGCCGGAGAGCCACACGGTGCCGGGGAAGTTGAGCGCGCCCAGCGGATAATCGCTCTGGGCAATGTCCAGCCGATCGAACGGAAAGGGGCCGAACCAGCCCTCGCAGCGCTCGATGGCATCCGCGGCGATCTGCGCCGCCCGGGTGGCCATGCCCCTGGCGCCCGACAGCACGCGCACCGCGACGCCGGAGGCGGTTTGGTACTCCGTCGCCCGCCAGCGTTTGCCGAAGGACAGCGCCAGCTCCCGGACGTCCTCCGCGGCCACGTGCCAGCAGTTCCCGTCCCGCTCGATCTCCCCCGTACCCGCGAGGGTATATCCCTCAGGCAGGGTCACTGAAGCGTCGAAGTCCATGGGGTCGGCATAGAGCCAGCGGGTGTGCGAAAGCGGCTTTTTCAGGATGAAGTCGCCCTCGTTTGGGTTATAGACGCCGGGCGAAAAGTAAAACGCGCTCAGCCGCACGTCCGTGTCGCCCACGCCCTGGAACGCGCCGCAGCGCATCAGCAGCAGGTAGTAGTCGAACTCAAATTCGCACCGTCCGCCGGGGGCCAGATCGCAATCCACCCGCAGGAACGTCTCGCCCTCACCCTGAAAGCCGAACCTGGTCTGTTTTCCGTCCACGCGCACGTCGGACAGGTCCACTCCCGCCGGAGCGTATCCCGCGGAGAATACGGTCTCCAGGTCATCAGGCTCATACATCAGGGCGCTCTCCCGCCGGAACATGTTCCCCGCGCAGTTGAATACCACGGCGCGCAGCGGCCCGTCCGAGGGGTTGACATAGATGAGGCGCTGCGTGATTTGCAGCGCCTGTTCATCGGGCATGTATTCCATTGAGAGCGTACATTGGCCGCGGTAGGAAGCGACCTCGGTCTGTTCTTCCGCCAAGCTGCTGAACAGCGCGCTGAATACTACGCCGCCCGCCAGCAGCACCACCAGGGCAATGGCCAATATGCGAATCAGCTTCTTCTTTTTGCCTGTCATATGTTCAAACCTCACTGCACGCCGCGGATCTTGTTCAGCGGCCAGATGACCTGACGCACATGTCCCACGATGTCGCCCTTGGAGATGGGGCCGACGTTGTTGGTGACGGTGCCGTCGTTGCCCTCGCCGTCCTCCACGCCCGGGCCGTTCCAGTCGCGGGAATCGTGGCTGTTGTAGCGGTTGTCGCCCACCACGAAGTATTCGTCCTCACCCAGTACATAAGCTTCGTAATCATACGGGCTGCCATAGATGTAGAACTGGGCGAAACGGGAATCCAGCAGCTCGTCCACGGTTTCGCCGTCCTGCTCGTAGACCACGTGGGTCACGCCGTTTTCGCAGTAAATGGTGTCGCCGGGCACAGCCACCACGCGCTTGACGAAGTATTCGCGGGTCTTGAGGATGCCCAGGTTGAACCAGTCGTGATAGCGGCCGGGATAGTGGCAAATGACCACCTCACCCCGCTTGACATCGCCGAAGCGCACATCCGTCACCGTGACGAACAGCCTCTCACCGTTTTCCAGCGTGTCATACATGGAGCTGCCTTCCACGCGAATGATGCGGAACAGGAAAGACTGGATCACGATGACGATCAGCACGGCGGAAACCAGCGCCACCAGCCACTCCCGCGCTTCCTTCTTTACCTTTTTCTTCCGCGCTTCCACTTTATCGACAATTTCCTCTGTCTGCTTGTCGACTTCGGTCTGCTCATGAGCATCGACCTGGGCTGAAACCTTGTCCGGTTTCTCGACTTCGGTCTGTTTTCCGTTGTTCTGGTCCATGATTAGTCTCCTTGCTTGATATTCCTACGGGATCGGGCCGAATCGGCTCATCGGTAACAGTATCCAGCGAACCCGGCCCAGTATATCCGCCCGGCCGATGGGGCCCATGTCCGCCATGCGGCTGTCGTAGCTCTCGTCGCGGTTGTCGCCCAGCGCCAGGTACTCGTCCTCGCCCAGGGCAATGGCGTAATCCTCGGTGGGCGTGGACACGTAGGGCTCGCTCACGGGACTGCCGTTGACGGTCAGCTGCCCGCCCGTGAAGGCGATCTCGTCCCCCGGCAGGCCCACGATCCGCTTGACATAGGTGTCGTCCCGCCCGGGAAAGCGGCACTGAACCACGTCGCCACGATTTGGGCCTCGCCCGGCGTATTCCAGCCGGGTCACCAGCGCCAGGTCGCCGCTTTTCAGCGTGTCGTTCATGGAGACCCCGGCCACGCGCACCGTGCCGAAGACGTAAAGCCGCAACAGGAAGCCGACGGCCACGGCCAGCAGCACGGCCAGCGCCGAAATGAGCCAGCGGCGCGCTTTCACGCCTCGGCCTCCCCCGCGCTCTCCACGATCTTCTTGACCCGCTTTTCAAACACCGGGCGCTCCAGCATCACGATGCGCTCGCACTTCTCGCAGCGCATCTTGATGTCCGCGCCCACATAGGTCACGCGCCAAAGGTCGTTGCCGCAGGGATGTGCCTTGCGCATCTTCACCAGGTCGCCAACGTGCAGCAGCATTCCCTCGCCTCCCTGCCGTATTATAGAAGATGAATATTGCCTCAGTGTGAACTTTTGAAGAATGATTGTGGAAGGTCTACCGGCGCAGCGCAAAGTAGTGGGAGATGCCCGTGATGTCGGACACGCACAGGGCCAGCTCGCCCGCGTAGGCCGGCACGGCCAACTCCCGCGTGAGGGCCCCCTCCCGCTTGCTGCGGGCATACTTCGCCATCACGTGGTAGCCGTCGGGGCGCAGGTAGCCCACCGACCAGTTGTCCACGACGTCCAGTGGATCGGCAAGCTCCGGCAGGCCGGGGATATCCGTTGAGAAGTCCTCCAGGACGACGTGATAGAAGCCCACGCCGGTGTGGACCGCCGCGTCGCACACAGACTCCGGTCTGTTTTTATCATCCAAAACCAGACTATAGTCTGCTCCCGTCAATCTGCGCCGGGCAATGTTCAGCGTCAGCGGGCTGCGGTCAATGCCGATGAAGTTCCGGCCGTTGCGCCGGGCGGCCTCCAGCGTAGTGGCGCTGCCTGCGAAGGGGTCCAGCACCCAGTCGCCGGGGCGGGAGGCGCACTTGACGATCCTGTCCAGCAGCGCCAGGGGCTTTTGCACGTCGAAGCCGGTGCGCTCCGGGTCCTTCTGCTGCAGGTGCGGCAGGTCCTGCCACACGTCTGTGGGGGCAATGGGGTCGTCGTCGTAGTAGGTGTACACCCGCCCGCCGGAGCGAATGGAGCGATAGACGCGGCCGTCCGGGTCCACATGGCGGCGCATGTGGCTGGTGCGCGGCTTGTCCCTGGGCGCCTTCACGGCGTCGATGTTGAAATCATAGCGGTCGGACTTGCGGTAGAACTGGATCACGTCGTGCTTGCGGGAGAAGTGGTGGATGCTGCGGCCGCCGCTCTGGTAGACCCAGATGATCTCGTTGAGCAGGTTGTCCTCGCCGAAGATCTCGTCCATCAACAGGCGCACGTGGGGATGGGCGCGGTAGTCCAGGTGGACGAAGATCATGCCCTCATCGCTGAGCAGCCGCCGGGAAAGCTCCAGCACCCGGCGCATCATGGTCAGGTATTCCGCGCGGTCAAAGCGGTCGGAAAAGCTTTCCAGCACGAAGCTGCCCTTGCCCTGGCGCCACTCCCGCTCCCCCACGCGCACGCGCATATAGAAGCGGTCGCCGGTCATGAAGGGCGGGTCCATGTAGATCAGCTTGATCCTGCCCTCGTACTCGCCCAACAGGCCCTCCATCCGCTCTACGGCGTCGCCCAGCAGGAACATGCCCCTGGGCCCGCCGCTGACCGGATGCCGCTCCACCGTCACCTGTATCCGCTCCAGCGCCATCTGTCACACCGCCTCTTTCACCAATTAAACCTATTATAGCAGGTTTTGGGGGATGTGACAAGCAGTCGCCGCGAGGAGACAAACCTACATCACCGCGAGGAGACAAACCTACATCACCGCGAGGAGATCAAACCAGCCTCCCGTATTTCCCGGACACCCAGCCCGCGCGGCCCTCGTAATCCACCTTCAGCCAGCAGGTGGCCTCGTCGATCTGCCCCAGCCAGGTGAGCCTGTCCCCCTCGTGGGCCACGCCCAGGATCTTCCCGGAGGTGTTCGGCGCGTCGCGGACATAGCAGTTGCCCCCGGCGATCTCCACCAGCCGCGGCGCGTTGGGCGCGGCCTCCAGCTTTGCCAATGCCTTCTCCAGCGCGGCGCAGGTCTTCGGCCCGCAGATGCCGTCGTCGGCCAGGCGGCTGTCCCGCTGGAAGGCCTTCAAGGCCTGCTCCGTGGCGTCGCCGAAGTCGCCGTCCGCGCCCCAGCGGCCGCAGTCGTAACCCAGGCGGATCAGCGCCGACTGCAGCTGCTTCACGTCCGGGCCCTCCATGCCGTTCTTCAGCAGCCGGTCGCCCAGCTTGAGCCCCTCGGACTGGATCGCGCCGTAGTCGAAGTACCTGGTCATCAGGCCCCAGTAATCCGGCTTGCGGGACAGCAGCTTTGTCTTCACCACGCCGCTCATCACGCCCCGGGCCTCGATCAGATACCAATCTCCCCGGGGCTTGTTCGCGTCCACGGGCCTGTAGAGGAAGGCCACGTGGGTGATATTTCCCGCCGTCTTGCCCCAGAACACCGCCGCGCCGGCCACGCGGTACTTCGGCGGGATCACGCCCGCGCCCTTGGGGTCGCACCAGTCGGCATAGTTGTAGCGGGCCTTGCTATCGATGCTCTTGCCGCTGTAATCCTTGTACAGGCCCTCGGCCAGGCCGTTGCAGTCCCAGACCCGCTGGGCGTGCGCCCGCCAGTAGAGCGCCTTTTCCCGCTGGGCGCCGGTGTACTGGGTGAACCAATGGCTGCTCACCGCCCACTTCTTCGGATTCTGCCCCGTTGCCCCCATGATATAGCCGTCCTTCCGGGATAGCGCCTCGCCTAGTTCCTTCGCGAACAGCGCCGCGGGCATCTTCTTGAACGCCATGCTGATACCTCCTTTCCCCATGCCTATGCCGCCCGAGGCGAAGGGGTGCGAAGATATAATCGAACATCTGTTTAAATCTTGCAAAGCCTGTTTTCAATTAAAAATGCAGGTGGTATAATAGAGGCATCAATCACACTCAAGAGGCAAGGACCATGTTTCAGCTCCATTCCGATTACAAGCCCACCGGCGACCAGCCCCAGGCCATCCAGAAGCTGACCGAGGGCCTGGAGAAGGGCTATAAGCACCAGGTGCTGCTGGGCGTCACCGGCTCGGGCAAGACGTTCACGATGGCGAACATCATCAAAAACGCCAACCGCCCGGCGCTGATCATCGCCCACAACAAGACCCTGGCGGCGCAGCTGGCGGCGGAGTTCCGGGAGTTCTTCCCGGAGAACGCCGTGGGCTACTTCGTGTCCTATTACGACTACTACCAGCCGGAGGCCTACATTCCCTCCACGGACACGTTCATCGAGAAGGACGCCTCCATCAACGACGAGATCGACCGCATGCGCCACAGCGCCACCAGCTGGCTGGCCGAGCGGCGGGACGTGGTGATCGTCGCCTCCGTCAGCTGCATCTACGGCCTGGGCGACCCGGAGGAATACGAGGGTCTGTCCGTCTCCCTGCGGGAAGGGCAGGAGATCGACCGGGACGAGCTGCTTCGCCAGCTGGTGGACATCCAGTTCACCCGCAACGACTTTGAGCCCGAGCGCGGCACCTTCCGGGTGCGCGGCCAGGTGATCGAGATCATCCCGGCGGCGTCGGAAAAGCGGGGCGTGCGGGTGGAGTTCTTCGGCGACGAGATCGAGCGCATCAGCGAGATCGACATGGTCACCGGCAAGGTGCTGCGGCTGATGAACCACGTGCTCATCTTCCCCGCCAGCCACTACGCCACCAGCAAGGACAAGCTGGACCGGTGCATCGGCCAGATCGAACGGGACCTGGAGCTGCGGCTGAAGGACTTCCGGGAGAACGACCGGCTGCTGGAGGCGCAGCGGCTTGAGCAGCGGGTGCACTACGACATCGAGATGATGCGGGAGATCGGCTATTGCAGCGGCATCGAAAACTATTCCCGCTACTTCGACGGCCGGCAGCCCGGCGAGGCGCCCTTTACCCTGCTGGACTACTTTCCCAAGGACTTCCTGATCTTCATCGACGAGGCCCATGTGACCGTGCCCCAGATCCGCGCCATGTACAACGGCGATTTTGCCAGAAAGCGCACGCTGGTGGACTACGGCTTCCGTCTGCCCGCCGCCTACGACAACCGGCCGCTGAAGTTCCACGAGTTCGAGGCGCGCGCCGGGCAGACCATCTATGTCTCCGCCACCCCGGGCCCCTACGAGCTGGAGCGGGCGGACCAGGTGGTGGAGCAGATCATCCGCCCCACGGGGCTGATCGACCCGGAGATCGTGGTGCGCCCCGCCACCGGCCAGGTGGACGACCTGGTGGGCGAGATCAACAAGGTCACGTCCGAGGGCGGCCGGGTGCTGGTGACCACCCTCACCAAGCGCATGGCTGAGAGCCTGACGCAGTACCTGAAGGAGCTGGACGTGCGGGTGGAATACCTGCACAGCGACGTGGAGACGCTGGAGCGCATCAAGCTGATCCACGATTTGCGCAGCGGTGAGTTTGACGTGCTGGTGGGCATCAACCTGCTCCGCGAGGGTCTGGACATGCCGGAGGTCAGCCTGGTGTGCATACTGGACGCGGACAAGGAGGGCTTTTTGCGCAGCGAAACCAGCCTGATCCAGACCATCGGCCGCGCGGCGCGAAACGTGGATGGCCGGGTCATCATGTACGCGGATGAGATCACGGATTCCATGCAGCGGGCCATCGACGAGACCAACCGCCGCCGGGAGATCCAGCAGAGATACAACGAGGAGAATGGCATCGAGCCTCAGACCGTGCGCACCGCCATTCGCGAGTTGATGGAAGTGACCCGCAAGCCCGACGACACCGCCGCCGCGGGCATGGACGAGGAGGAGAAGCGCATGGCCATCGAGCGGCTGGAGGAGCTGATGCTCCAAGCCGCCAACAACCTGGACTTCGAGAAGGCCGCCAAGTACCGCGACGAGATGCTGGCCCTGAAGGGCGAGAAAGTCATGGCCAGCGGCGAACAGTCCCGGCAGAGAAGAAGACGCAGGGAGAAAATGACCCATCGGAATCCGGGCTAAGGCCCGTAGGGAGGCGCTTGCGCCGACTAGCGGCGTGCACACCGGCTGTGCCGCCGCGTAGCTGCGACGGCCCCTTGTGGGCCGGGGCAGCCGAAGGGAGAAGATGACCCATCGGAATCCAGGCTGACTAAGGAATGGCGCATCGCGATTAATCAGGGATTCATCGACAGGCGGATCAGCTTTGGCTCTGCTCGACAGTGAGGTGATAATACGGGATGGTTACAATCCTGCTCCAGGCAGCGCTTTGGCTGTGGTTCCTCGGCTGCACGACCACCTATCGGCTCGGCAAACACATCCTCGTGGAAGGGATGGGCGTCAAAAGCGCAGAGTTCGCCACGCTGTGCCTGTACAGCGTCGGATTGATCCTCTACCATTGCGTGCGGCCCGCCGGCAGGTGGATCCTGCTGGCGATACTGTGCCTGTGGTTCGTCGTGGAGTTCTTCTGTCACTGGTATTTCACGATCTTCGGCGCGTCCGAGCGAAAGCTGAAGGGCTACAATGAATGTTTCAGGGATACGATCCGCATCTTCCCGATGAGCGACACGCGGCTTGTCCCAGACCTCTATCATATTGTGCAGCATACGCTGATCCTGCTGAACATCATCGTGTGTCTGACAGCATGACGGGACGATGTTTTTGAGCTGAATCGGCATATCACCGACCGAATAATCCCTTTGGAGGCGACCATGAAGAAGGTCAGGATCACCGTCGTGCGCATGGCGCGCTACGACGATCTGATGGAGCAGTACGAGAACCCCATCGAGCACGCCTGTTCGATGCAACTGGGGCGAACGTTCATCTGCAACGGCTGGGCGAGGCCCGAGGGCATGTGCGACAGCGCCTGGGAGACCCTCTCCCCCTTCGTGATGACCCTGGCCCACGGCGGGGAGAACCTGTACGACGGCTGGATGAAGAACCCGAAGTCGGCCATGATCTCCTGCAACGACGGCTTCCGACCGGTGAGTTTTCTGGTGGAAGCGCTGGACGAGGAGGCAGAGGCATGAACCCCATTGAAAGATACGATGTCAACGAGGAATGGGCGCACTCCGGCGTCATCAGGGCCGGGAACCTGGTGTTCCTCAATTACTGCGCGGGCAATGTGGGCCAGGGCATCGAGGCCCAGATCAACGGGGCCATCGACGAGATGGAAAAGCGCCTGGCACTGGTGGGCCTGGGGCTTGAAAACGTGGTACAGATGGACTGCCTGTTCCGGGACGTGTGGAACATCCCCGTCATGGAAAAGGTCATCAAGGAGCGGTTCCATGGGAAGTACCCTGTCCGCAAGTCCATCCAGACCGAGTTCGCCCACGTGGGCGGACAGGACGGGCTTCTGTTCCAGATCGACGGCATTGCGTACGCGGGAGATTAACAGAGAGCGACGGCTTCCGGCCGGTGAGCTTCCTGTTGGAAGCGCTGAACGAGTAGACAGAACAGGAGGCAGCTATGCAAAGGGCATTTGTTCTGAATTGCAGCCCGGTGCGAGATGGCGCGACGGCGCGAATCGTCGATTGCATCGCGGAGCAGCTTGCGGCCCGGTATGACGTGCAAAGCGCCTGCATCGACGACTACCGCTTCGACTTCTGCCGGGGCTGCCGTAGCTGCCATGCAACGGCGAAATGCGCGATGGACGACGACGTGCCGCGGCTGATGGGCGAGTTTGACCGGGCGGATGTGATCGTGTGCGTGTCGCCCTCCTACTGGGCGGACGTGCCCGGCCAGTTCAAGGCCTTCATCGACCGATGCACCCCCTGGTGCAACACGCATGAACCTCACGCGGCGCTGAATCCCGGCAAGCGCGGCTATGCTGTCGCGCTGCGCACCGGGCCGAACATGAAGGAGTGCGAGCGGATCATCGCCACCATCGAGCACTTCTACGGCCATCTGGAGATCGAGTGCTCCGGCAGCCTGGGCCTGTGCGGCGTGGAATGCCGGGAGGATGCGGAAGCGCGGCTCGACAGCGTCGTGGAATTCTGCGCCGGCATTGCCTGACGACAAGGACCTCTTCCGCCTGCTTCGCAGGCACCTTCCCCAGAGGGGAAGGCTCCGGCGGGCGGCGCATCGCCGCCCCTGCATTCCCTACTCCCTAATCCCTAAAACGAGGTACTCACATTGAACATCAACGAAATCATCATCAAAGGCGCGCGAGAGCACAACCTTAAAAACGTAAACCTTGTCATCCCCCGGAATAAGCTGATCGTGATGACCGGCCTGTCCGGCAGCGGCAAGAGCAGCCTGGCGTTCGACACCATCTATGCCGAGGGCCAGCGGCGCTATGTGGAGAGCCTTTCCAGCTACGCCCGCCAGTTCCTGGGCCAGATGGAAAAGCCGGACGTGGACTACATCGAGGGCCTGTCCCCCGCCATCTCCATCGACCAGAAGACCACCAGCCGCAACCCCCGCTCCACGGTGGGCACGGTGACGGAGATCCACGACTACCTGCGATTGATGTACGCCCGCATCGGCGTGCCCCACTGCCCCAACTGCGGCAAGCCCATCCGCCAGCAGACGGTGGACCAGATCGTGGACCAGATCATGGCCCTGCCGGAGCGCACGCGGCTGATGATCCTGGCGCCGGTGGTGCGCGGCCGCAAGGGCGAATACACCAAAATGCTGGAGGATCTGGGCAAGCAGGGCTATGTGCGCGTGCGCATCGACGGCGAGCTGTACGAGCTGTCCGACCCGCCGAAGCTGGCCAAGACCAAGAAGCACACCCTCGAGGTGGTGGTCGACCGGTTGATCGTGCGCGAAGACATCCAGCAGCGGCTGACGGATTCGCTGGAGACCGCCATGAAGCTGGCGGAGGGACTGGTGATCGCAAGCGTCGTCGATGGAGAGGACATGCTGTTCTCACAGAACTACGCCTGCCCGGACTGCGGCATATCCATCGGCGAGCTGACGCCCCGCATGTTCTCCTTCAACAATCCCTACGGCGCCTGCCCCACCTGCTCGGGCCTGGGCATGCTGATGAAGATCGACCCGGCCATCGTGATCCCGGACCCCACGAAGTCGCTGAACGGCGGCGCGATCCAGGTGACCGGCTGGAACAGCGCGGAGATGGATTCCATGGCCCACACCTACCTGCAGGCGCTGGCGGACCAGTATCATTTCTCGCTGGACACGCCCGTGGCCGACCTGCCGGAGGACGTTGTGGACATGCTCCTCTACGGCACCAACGGCGAGAAGGTGACCATCCACTACACCCGCGGCGACGGCGGCGGCACGTTCTCCGCCCCCTTCGAGGGCATCGTCACCAACCTGGAGCGGCGCTATCGCGAGACCAACAGCGACGCCATGAAGCAACTGTACGAGGGCTACATGAGCCAGGTGCCCTGCCCAGACTGCAATGGCAAGCGCCTGAAGAAGGAGACTCTGGCGGTGACGATCCAAGACAGGAACATCGCGGAGATCTCCGATCTTTCCGTGCGGGACTGCCGCGCGTTCTTTGAAAACCTGGACCTGACCGAGAAAGAACGGATCATCGCCCATCAGATTTTGAAGGAGATCCGCTCGAGGCTGGGCTTTTTGAGCGACGTGGGCCTGGGATATCTCACCCTGTCCCGCAGCGCGGGCACCCTGTCCGGCGGCGAGGCCCAGCGCATCCGCCTGGCCACCCAGATCGGCAGCGGGCTGGTGGGCGTGCTGTACATCCTGGACGAGCCGAGCATCGGCCTGCACCAGCGGGACAACCGCCGGCTGCTGAACAGCCTCAAGGGTCTGCGGGACCTGGGCAACACGCTGATCGTGGTGGAGCACGACGAGGAGACCATGCTGGACGCGGACTGGATCGTGGACGTTGGCCCCGGCGCGGGCATCCACGGCGGCGAGATCGTGGCCGAGGGCACGCCTGAGCAGATCATGGCCAACCCCGCCTCCCTCACCGGGCAGTACCTTTCCGGCGCAAAGGCCGTGCCCATTCCATCCGCACGGCGTTCGGCCAGCGGCTGGCTGACCGTTCGCGGCGCGCGGGCAAACAACCTGAAATCCATCGACGCGAAGTTCCCGCTGGGCGTGATCACCTGCGTCACCGGCGTGTCCGGAAGTGGAAAGTCATCGCTGGTGAACGAGATATTGTACAAGAGCCTGTCGCGCACGCTGAACCGCAGCCGCCAGCGCTCCGGGCCCCACGACGGCATCGACGGCACGGAGGCGCTGAACAAGATCATCGCCATCGACCAGAGCCCCATCGGCCGCACGCCCCGCAGCAACCCGGCTACCTACACGGGCCTGTTCGACATGATCCGCGACGTGTTCGCGTCCACGCCGGACGCCAAGGCGCGGGGCTACAAGCCCAACCGGTTCAGCTTCAACGTGAAGGGCGGGCGCTGCGAGGCCTGCTCCGGCGACGGCATCATCAAGATTGAGATGCACTTTTTGAGCGACGTGTACGTGCCCTGCGAGGTGTGCAAGGGCCACCGCTACAACCGGGAAACGCTGGAGGTGCGCTACAAGGGCAAGAACATCTACGAGGTGCTGGAGATGACCGTGGACGAGGCGCTGGAGTTCTTCCGGCCCATCCAGAAGATCGCCCGGAAGCTGGAGACCATGCGGGACGTGGGCCTGGGCTACGGCGAGGCCCAGCGGGTGAAGCTGGCCACGGAGCTGTCCCGCCAGGCCACGGGCCGCACGATCTACGTTCTGGACGAGCCCACCACGGGATTGCACGTTGCCGACGTGGAGCGACTGATCCAGGTGCTGGACCGCCTGGCGGAGGCCGGGAACACGGTGGTGGTGATCGAGCACAACCTGGACGTGATCAAGACCGCGGACTGGATCATCGACCTGGGGCCCGAGGGCGGCGACGGCGGCGGCACCATCGTTGCCACGGGCACGCCGGAGGAGGTCGCCGAACATCCCGAGAGTTTCACGGGCCAGTACCTGAAGCGGGCGCTGAACGGCTGGAAGGAGTAAGGCTATGCTGAAATTGCGAGAGGCGCTTTTGCGCTTTGAGCCGTGTAATGAGCAGGAGGCGCGGGACAGGCAGGTGATGCTCTGGGCGCTGGAGACTCAGCCCGCGCCGCTGACCCGGGACAATCCCCTGGCCCACTTCACCGCATCGGCCTGGATCGTGAACCCGGATCTCACCAAGGCGCTGATGGCGCACCACAACATCTACAACACCTGGGCCTGGACCGGCGGCCATAACGACGGCGAGGAGGACGCGCTGGCCGTGGCGCTGCGGGAGGCGAAGGAGGAGACCGGGGCCGAGCGTATCGAGCCTGTGAGCGAGGAGATCTATTCGGTGGAGATCCTGCCCGTGCAGAGCCACATCAAGCGCGGTGCGTTCGTGTCCGCCCACGTGCACTTGAACGTGACGTACCTCTTGCGCGCCGAAGAAAACCAGTTCTTCCATGAAAAGGCCGATGAAAACAGCGGCGTGAAGTGGTTTTCGTTGGAGGAGGCCGCCGACAACAAAGACGAGCCGTTCATGGCGGTGATCTATAAGAAATTGAACGGGAAGCTGGATAAGTACAGGAAGAATTGAACACAGGGTTTGCGGCATCGGCGAAGCGTTGTCTGGCTGCGCAGCGTGCAGATCCTTCGACTTCGCTGCCGCTTCGCTCAGGATGACAGGCCTTCGTCGTTGTCATCCTGAACGGAGCGAAGGATCTGTTCGCGTCCGATTGCGCAGGGCTTCTCCTCCTGCCAGGCAAACCCAAAGGGGCGGCATTACGCCGCCCCTTCGGGTTTAGTCGTCGTTTTTGGCTATGCCAAGGGTCATTCAAGCTTGCTCGAAAGCACATATTCGCCGTCGGTCAGCGTCCAGGCAAGCGTCACCGTGGCCTCGCTGCCGGAGCAATCGACATAGTACACCTCCAGTTCCTTAATCACGCCGTCAGAACCGATGGCCACCCAGACGTTGCCTTCTTCCAGGTTCAATGGTTTGTCGATGCCCGATTCCTCGATCAAACGCTCCACTGCTTCATCCTTCTCGGCGAGGGCGATGCCGCCTGCCTCCGTTTCGGACAGGAACGGCCACAGGTTGTCCAGGTTCATGGCATCAAAGCTGATGCAGAGCACATCCTCCAGCGGCGTATCGAGATCGCTGTAAATGGATTGTTCTACGCCGTCCGCCCTGAGAAAGCTGCTGACATGGCAGGCCATGGAGTATGTCTCGCCGTCTGTGACAAACCAGCCGTCGTCGCCGAAGAAGTCGGTGTCATGGCCGCAGTAGCCATAGACACAGCCCGGAACGAGGGCCTCCATCCCCTGCCCGAACGCCTCCAGGAACAGATCGTAGTGATCCGGCTCGACGGGCTGGCAGACCGGGCAGCGCTGCTTGCCGCTCGCCAGGGCCAGCTCGATGGAATGAGGCTGGGCGTTTTGCATGCCGGAGCAATGCGCGTTGCCGTGGTAATACATTCCGGCCTCCGTGTAGTACATCGGCGCTTCTACGGCCTCCGCCGAGGCAACCTCCTCCGGGGCTTCCTCCATCGTCGCGTCTCCCGTGATACACACCGGGCAGGGCTGCTTGCCCATGGAAATCGCGGATTCCTCCGTCCAGGCCACCGCGCCAACCATGCCGGAGCAGTTCGGTTCCGCGTGGTAGTAGTTGGAACTGGGCTGGGTATAGACCAGGTTCACATCCGGCACCGGCGTGGGCACGGTCGTCGGCTCCGGGGTGATCTCCGGGGTGGGCATCGGGGTGATCTCCGTCATGATATCTGCGGTTGGTTTTGCTGTCGCAACGGCTTTTTCGTTTTGAGCCGCCACCACCGGGTCGGGCCTGGGAGCAGTTAATCTGCCCGCCGCCAGGGCCAGCCCTGCCAGGATCAACGCGCAGGCCGCCGCCGCGGTCAGCGCAATCGTCAGCTTGTGTCTCTTTTTCATCGCCTGTTCTCCTCTCCTGAATGCCGCTTCAACGGCGTCGTCCAGTTGGGAGGGGGCTTCCGTGAACGCCCGGGAAAGGCGCAGCTTGTCCTTCTTCATTATTCGTCACCTCCGTCCAGCAGGGCTCGAAGGGCCTTTCGCGCCTGGTGCAGCCGGGACGCGGCCCGCGACCTGGGGATGCCTAGCGCCGCCGCCACGTCCGCCACGGGCCAGCCCTGCAGATGGTGCAGCACCAGCGGCAGCCGGTACTTTTCCGGCAGGGCCTTCAGCGCCAGCCGCAGCTGCAGATCCTCGCACAGACTGTCCTCCCGGGAAACCTGCTCCGGCAGCGGCACGGGGTCGCGCTTGCGGCGGCGCAGCATGTCCCGGCAGACGTTCACCAGTATGCGCGTCAGCCATGGCTCCAGGCGGTCGGCGTCGTTCAGCCGGTCCTTCTTCATCCAGCCCTTGAACACCGCCTCCTGCACCGCGTCCACGCTGTCCGCCTCCCGCCACAGGATGGCCTGGGCGACGCGAAACAGCCGCCCCTCGATGGCGCGGACCCGCCGCATATATTCGTTGTCGTTCATGGAAACCCGCTCCAGTGTGCCATAGACGGCCGTCAATTTGTAATTACACTATACAGACGATGAAACAGGGGCAGATATTGGGTGGGTGGCAAGATTTAACACAATGATATGTATGTCCGCAATGTACAGATCCTTCGCTTTGCTCAGGACGACATGACCGCGCATCGTTGTCATCCTGAGTGAAGCGAAGGATCTTGTTCTATCTGTCTGATATATACGTCGCTTCAGTAGATTTCCCTGATCTCCTCCGCGCCGGTGTCCTTCTTGAACTGCTCAAGGCCCTTCTGTCCGTCCAGGCGCATCAGGTCGGTGAACTTGCCGGTGTTCAGGTCGATGAAGCCGGCGGTCATCTCGCCGGTGCAGATGCTCTTGCGCACGGCGGGCTGCTGGGTGGCGGGGTCATAGGACAGCGCCGGGGATTTGCTCTTGCGATGGAAAAGGGACATGGTATCGCCTCCTGATGGTTCTACGGTCTTACAAACTTCTCCGTAAACTCCCGCCCGGCGCGGCGCAGGCCGGGATCGTCGTGCATGAGCGACCAGATGTCGGTGACGCGGCACTCCAGATCAAAGACGGGGTCGCCGCGCAGCTCCGCCGCCCGGGTGACGATGGGCAGCCGCGAGCGCTTCTTCAGCTCCGCCAACAGTGGCTCCGCGCCCTCGCGAACGCCGATCAGCCGCGCGCAGGTCGGCATGGGATGGGCTCCGACAAGGGCCGCGTCCATGCCCAGCAGCGCGTGGGTCAATGTGCGGCTCAACCGGGCGCGGGTATAGCGCTTGCACTTCAGCGCGTCCAGCAGCGCCTCCCGCCCGGACGCCTCCCTGCTGGCGGCATACAGCCGGTTCTCCAGTCCCTCGGCCACGTCCGGGAGCGCCGAGAGCCGTTCGAGGGACATTCCCCGCAGGGCGTAGAGCAGCATGTCGTCCATGGGGTGCAGCGCGTGAGGCCGGGCGAAGGGACGGGCAGCTTCCGGCAGCGCCGAGAGCGCGGCGTCGGTTTCTCCCCTTCGTATGGCCTCGCGGATGGCGGTGGCGGAGGCATGCTCCGTCAGCGCGCCGTCGTGATACTCCCCCACCCGCTTCACCGCCACGGGCTGCAGGTTGAAGCCCTGGTCGGCGATGGCGCGCAGGTATTCCGCGGCGAGGATGGCGTTGGGCCGGTTCACGTCCTCCGCCGCCACGCCCAGCGCATCGGCCACGGCCTCGCCCCGGGCCCGGGCATGGGACATGCCCGCGTCCAGATTCTCCCGGATGCGTTTTGACAGTCCCTCTGGCTCATCGCGGCGCAGGTCGGCCATGGCCCGGAGCAGGTCGAGATCCGCTTCGCTGCCAAAGGAGAGCGCGTCGCAGCCCAGGCCGCCCAGGATCGCCACGCCGCCCCGGGCAAAGGCGTCCGCCGTGCGCACGGCAAACAGCGCGGGCAGCTCAAACACCGCGTCCACGCCGCAGGCCAGCGCCATCCGCGCCCGGTCCCACTTGCTCCAGAGCGCAGGCTCGCCCCGCTGGGTGAAGTGCCCCGCCATGCAGGCGACGACGAAATCGCAGCCGGTCAGCCGCCGGGTCTCCTGAACGTGCCAGGCGTGACCCCGGTGGAAGGGATTGTATTCCGCGATGATGCCCGCGATCCTCATGGCGACGCCTCCTCTCCTCTCCATTTTATCCGAAAACGCCGCGTTTGACAAGACGGGCCCGCATGGCTTATAATGATGACGTTTGCGCGCGGCGCGATTATGATAAAAGAGGTTTTCACGATGGCAAAGCTGTACTTCCGTTACGGGGCGATGGGGTCCTCCAAGACCGCCAACGCCATCATGGTGCAATACAACTACCAGGAGCGTGGCCAGAACGCGCTGATGCTCAAGCCCCGGCTGGACAACCGGGACGGCGAGCGCGTGGTGGGCTCCCGGTCAGGGCTGAGCGCCCCCTGCCGCTTCGTGGAGGAGCTGGAGGGCATCGACCTAAAGGCCTACGACTGCCTGATCGTGGACGAGGCCCAGTTCCTCACCAAGGCGCAGGTGAAGCAGCTGGTGGACATCGTGGACGACATGGACATCCCGGTGATCTGCTACGGCCTGCGGGCGGACTTCATGGGCAACCTGTTCGAGGGCAGCCATTGGCTGATGGCCTGGGCGGATTCCATCGAGGAGATCAAGACCGTGTGCTGGTGCGGGCGCAAGGCCATCATGAACGCCCGCGTGGCGGACGGCAAGGTGGTCAAGGCCGGCGAACAGATCGTGCTGGGCGGCAACGAGAGCTATGTGGCGCTGTGCCGCAAACACTGGGCCCGGGGCGAGCTTGCCCCTCTGGAGATCCGCCGCATCGCCGCGGGCAAGGAGGCCTATCTGCCGCTTTTGCTGGAGGCCGACCCCAGCGAGGGCAGGGTCAATCAGTACCTGGACGGCGGGGAGCTGTACGCGCTGCTGTCGAACGGCCAGATTGCCGGGGCCGCAGTGATCACCCTGCGGGAGGACGGAGCGATGGAACTCAAAAACCTGGCCGTCAGGCAGGAATACCGGGGGCGGGGCTACGGCGAGAAGCTGGTCAGGCACATGATCAAGCTGTGCGCCACGCGCTCCGACGCGCTGTACGTTGGCACCAGTCCGGCGAATGTGGCCTTCTACGAAAAGCTGGGCTTTGAAAGGGCCTATGTGGAAAAGGGGTTCTTCACGGAGAACTACCCGGAGCCGATCCTCGAGGATGGCAGGCCCTTGGCCGATATGATCTTTCTGATGCGAAGGGTATAGCAATCCCAAACAGGCCTCCCCTTGAGGGGAGGCCTGTTTTCGTTGCCGTCAGTGCTGTTCCAATTCCACTTCCTCCAACTCCAGATCCAGCCCCAGCGCCTTCACATAAGTCAGCATGGGCTTGACCGTCTCCAGGCAGCCCGTCGGGACGAGCAGGGCGGAGGCGCCCACATATCCTCCCAGCGGCCGCGAAAAGGTGACCAGCGCGGCATAATCGCCAGGGAATTCCAGCAGCAGGTAGCCCGGGATGAAGCCGTCCGGCTCCTCCATGGACGCGCTCACCGTGAGCATGCTGGAGAGCGTGACCCATTTAACGCCACTTTGCGCGGCCAGAATAGTCGCCGCCGACGCGGGCAGGCGCTTGACCAGCTCCTCCTTCCCCACATCCGTCAATTCTGAGAGTGTATCGGCGGCCTCCTCCCCGCTGTTCAGTATGGAGAACCGCTCGATGGCCGACAGGATCTCCTCCTTCTCCGGCAGGGCCATGAACCAGGCGGCGGAGGGTTTGGATAAGTCCGTCTGGACAAAGGCATCCTTCAAAGCCAGCGTTTCCTCGTTGCTGCCAGCCATCATCAGCCCCATATAGGCCTCGTCCGCCGCCAGCGCCTGCATGCGCATCGCCAGCGCCTGTCCCCCGTCCACGTACCAGTTCCCCTCGGCCAGCGCGCAGCCGCACAGCATAAGCATCAGCGCCAGCGCCAGCATGATCGCAAACAGCTTCTTCATGTCCCTTCCTCCTCTGTGTTTCCCCAGAATTTGCCCAGATACCCGTTCAACTCGCTCATCTTCTTCGCGTCCCGCACGTCCCAGTGGGGCGGCATCAGAGCGCGGTACTTTTCCTGCCGGTAGCGCATATCAATCAGCAGCACCACGCCCCGGTCCGTCTCCGTGCGGATCACCCGGCCCGCCGCCTGCAGCACCCGGCGCAGGCCCGGATAGGTGTAGGCTGCGTCGTAGCCGCCGTCATCCGCATCATCCAGCTGTTCCCGGAGCAGCTCCCGCTCAAAGGACAGCTGCGGCATGCCGGTGGACACGATGGCCGCGCCGGAAAGCCGGTCGTCCGGCAGGTCCACACCCTCCGCGAACACGCCGCCCAGCACGATGAAGGCCACCAGGCTCCGCTGCGGCGCGGGCTGAAAGCGCTCGATGAACGCAAGTCGCGCCTTCTCCGGCATGCTGCTCTCCTGGCAGATCACGTCCTCATATGGCCAGAGCAGGCGATAGCGCCGGAACGCCTGGGTCATGTAGGCGTAGGACGGGAAGCAGGCCAGGTAGTTGCCGGGATGCCCCTCGGCCATGGCGTGGATGATCTGGCAAACGGCGTTCAGCGTGCGCTCCCTGTCCTTCATGCCCACGGCCACCGGCATGCGCACTGCCAGCAGGTTCTCCCGGGGGAAGGGCGATTCCAGCCGAAGCCGCTCGTCCCCCTCGCCGTCCGCGCCCAGGGTCTCGGCATAGAACTCCATGGGCGTCAGCGTGGCGGAGAACAGCGCCGCGCCGCCCACCCGGGAAAGGGCCTTTTTCAGGTGCCCCGCCGGGTTGAAGCACCACAGCCGCACGTCGATATACTTCTCCCCCGGCACGATCAGCGTCCGGTAGCTCTCCTCGTCGAACAGCTTTGAAACCCGCACGAACCACTGGGCGGCGTAGACGAAATCCACAATCTCAGGCTCCACGGGCTCCAGCTCGTCGGCGATGTCGGAAAACCGCTTCACCGCCTCCACGATGCCCTCCGGCAGCTCGGAGAGGGCCTCCTGCTCCACCTCCGTGGCGTCAAAGGCGTTGAGCAGCTCCCCCATCAGACGCGCCATGGGGCTGTCCGCTCCTTCGAAGCGGGCGGCCAGCTTCCGGCATTCCGCCAGCTTCGCCCCGGACAGCTCCGCCGAGAGCATGTCCCGGGCCCGGTCGGCCAGGTTGTGGGCCTCGTCCACCAGCAGCCCCGCCTGGCTCTTGCCATCGAAGTAACGCTTGAGCCGCACCTTGGGGTCGAAGACGTAGTTGTAGTCGCAGATCACCACGTCCGCCGTCTCGGAGATGTCAAGGGACAGTTCAAAGGGGCAGAGCTCGTGCTTCATGGCCAGATCGATGATCGCGTCCGCGTCCAGCTTCTGGATGGCCATGGCCTCCTTCAGGGCCTCCCGGCGGCGGTCGTAGTAGCCGGCGGCGTATTGGCAGCCCATGCAGTCCGCCTTGCCCAGGGGGCAGATCTTCTCCTTGGCGGTGATGGTGACGCTGCGGATGGCCAGCCCCTGGCCGCGCATCAGGTCCAGCGCGTCCTCGGCGGCGCGGCGGCCCGTGGTGCGGGCAGTCAGGTAGAATATGGCGGTGATGAAGCCATTGCCCAGGGCCTTCAGCGCGCCGAACAGCGATGCCGCCGTCTTGCCGATGCCGGTGGGCGCCTCGATCAGGGCGCTGGTGTGGTTCTTCATGGCCAGGTAAACCGCCCGGGCCATGTCCCGCTGGCCCTCCCGGAAGCTGTCGAAGGGAAAGGGCAGGCTGTCCAATGTGGGCCTGGAAAGCTCCTTCCAGTCGTCCACCTTCGAGATCCATTCCAGGTACGGCCCGGCATAGGCCATCAGCCGCTCCTCCAGCTCCCAGGCATTGTAGTCCTCGGTAAACTCGTTCTTTTTGCCGTCCAGGCGGGCGTAGGTCAGGCGCACCTCGGCATGGGCCACGCCCTCGTTCAGGCAGAACAGCGCAGCGTAGATCTCCCCCTGGGCCCAGTGGGCGGGATAGTCGTATTTGAGGATCATGGACGGGTCCTTCACCGTGGTCTTGATCTCCTGCACGCGCACGATGTCCCGGTCGACATACAGCGCGTCCGTCCGGCCGTGGACCCGCAGGATGCGGTCGCCGATGGGGATGTCCCAGCTGATGGGCACCTCCGGCCGCCAGCTGACGGGCAGCAGCTCCTGCAGGGCCTGGTGGCCGCGCACACCATCGCGCATCCTTAAGGCCGCCCGGGCCGCGGGGATCAGATCGCCCTTTTCAAAGGCGAACTCCGCCAGCGCGCGCACGCTGACCGAATGGATTTTTTGCACCGGCGGGTCCTCCCCTCTCTTGACAGCGGGCCCACATCATGTTACATTATGAGTGGTTCCGTATGCATTCCAGTATAATGCAGGCGGGCGGCTTTTGCAAGGGCGTTTCCGTCAAATGCGCGGGGCGTCCCGAAAAACAAAGGAGGCAGTGAAATATGGACCTGTATCCGCTGTTGATGGCACCCAGTTTCCGCCACGGCGAGGAGACGCCCTGGGGCGGGCACATGCTGCGCGACGCGCTGATGAAGGACGCCCCGGAGGACGCCGTGGGCGAGAGCCTGGAGATCTCCGACCTGCCCGGCCATGAGAGCATGGTGGCCAACGGCCCCCACGCAGGGAAGACGCTGCGCCGGATGATTGAGCTGTGGGGTGACGAACTGACCGGCCCCACCGGCGGGGACTTTCCTCTGCTTTTGAAGCTGTTGGACCCGGTGCTGCCGCTGTCGGTGCAGGTGCACCCGGACGACGCCTATGCCGCCGCGCATGAAAACGGCAAGCGGGGCAAGACCGAGGCCTGGATCGTGCTGAACGCCGAGCCCGGCTCGCGGATCATCTACGGCGCGGACACCAAGGGCGAGAGCATGGAAAAGCTGGTGGCCGAGGGCCGGCTGAAGGATTGCCTGCGGTTCGTGAACGTACGTCCCGGCGACGTATACTACATCCCCAGCGGCATGCTGCACGCGCTGGACGGCGGCGTGATGGTCTATGAGATCCAGCAGTCCAGCGACGTGACCTATCGCTTCTGGGACTGGGACCGGGTGGACGAGAACGGCAAGAGCCGCGAGTTGCACGTGGAAAAGGCGCTGGAGGTCTGCGACCCGGAACTGCGCCTGGAGAAGATCGACGGCACCACCGTGCTGTGCAAGGGCGGCAGCCGCACCTATTACATCTCCGACGACCACTTCGAACTGTGCCGCCTGAACCTGTCCGGCAGGATGCCGCTTGAGAGCGGGCGGATGCTGTTTCTCACTCCCCTCACCCCTTGCACGCTGCATTGGGGCGATGAGCGGATGACGCTGAACGCCTTTGACAGCGTGCTGGTGCCCGCGGGGCTCCAGGACGTCGCGCTGGAGGGCGAGACCAAGGTGCTGATGAGCAGCCTGCCCGACCGCGAGGCGCTGAGGGCCGAATTGGGCTACCGCGCGGAGAACGTGGCGGGACTGGTGGACTGAAAAGAGTTTTGAGCGTGGAATTTGGAGTGTGGAGTGGAACAGCGGTTTTACTCCGCACTCCAATCTTCCCATTCTGGAACAACAAGGAGTGTGAATGTCCGTAATGGACGGAAACGGTACCCTGATACTGTCATTGATCGCCCTGGTGGCGCTGTCTGCGTTCTTCTCGGCTTCGGAGACGGCCTACACCAGCCTGAACAAGGCGCGGCTGAAGAACATGGCCGCAAACGGCGACCGCCGGGCGGAGAAGGCGCTCAAGCTGGCGGAGGACTACGACCGGCTGCTCTCGGGCATACTGGTGGGCAACAATATCGTGAACATCCTCTCGGCATCGCTGGCGACGGTGCTGTTCGTGCGCGTCATCGGCGGCGCGGGCGTGTCGGTGTCCACGGCGGTGATGACCGTGGTGGTGCTGATGTTCGGCGAGATCGCCCCCAAGAGCATCGCCAAGGACCGGCCGGAGCAGCTGGCGCTGGCCTTCTACCCGGCGCTGAACGCCATCGTGATCCTGCTGACGCCCATCATCTTCCTCACCAGCTGCTGGCAGAAGCTCATCTATCGGGTGTTCAAGCCCGCGGACGACCGGGGCATCACCGAGGAGGAGCTGATCACCATCGTGGAGGAGGCCGAGAACGAGGGCGAGATCGACGAGCACGAGAGCGAGCTGATCCGAAGCGCCATCGAGTTCAACGATCTGACCTGCGAGGACATCCTCACCCCCCGGGTGGACGTGGACGCCGTGGACGTGGAGAGCGGCCTGGACGAGATCGCCCGAACCTTCGAGGAGACCGGACGCTCGAGGCTCCCCGTGTACGAGGAGAGCATCGACACCATCGTGGGCATACTGCACGAAAAGGACTTCTACCGCCTGCGGGATAAGAAGAGCGTGCGCGAGATGATGACCGCGCCGCTGTGCGTGGTGCCGGGAACGCAGCTGGGCGTGCTTTTGAAGCTGCTGCAAAATACCAAGAACCACATGGCCGTGGTGGTGGACGAGTACGGCGGCGTGGTGGGCATCGTCACCATGGAGGACATCCTGGAGGAACTGGTGGGCGAGATCTGGGACGAGCACGACGAGGTCGTGGAGGACATCGTGGAGGTATCCGAGGGGCGCTGGCGGGTGTCCGGCGGGGCCAGCCTGGACGACCTGCGGGAAATCGCTCCCATCGACGAGGATTTCGACAGCGTGACCGTGAACGGCTGGGTGCTGGAGGTGCTGGGGCGGTTCCCGGAGCCCGGCGACAGCTTTGAATACCAGGGTTTCAATGTGACCGTTGAAAAGGTGGCCCAGAGGCGCGTCGAGACGATTTTGATCGAGAAGGAAAGCCATGAAGGATAAGCTCTTTGATATGATCTCCGGGGCCCGGGCGCCGATGACGGCGAAGCGGCTGTCGGAGGAACTGGAAGCGCCGCTGGAGGAGGTCCAGGCGGCGCTGGACGCGCTTTTGGCGCAGGGACAGATCGCCGCCACCCGCAAGGGCGGCTACGCCGTGCCGGAGAGCATCGGCCTGACCGCCGCAACCGTGTCCTTCCAGCGCAACGGCACGCCCGTCGCCCACCCGGTGAAGGGCGGCGACAGCATGACCATCCTCACCACCGGCGCGGAACGTTGCATGCCCGGCGACCTGGTGCTGGTGCGTCCCCAGGGCGAGCGCTGCCAGCTGAACGGCATCCTCAAACGCTCCAGGGACACCTTCGCCGCCTACGTGCGCATCGAGCGCCGCGCGCCCAAGGGAGCGCCCAGGCGCCGCGCAGAGGTCAGGACCGTGGCCACCGCCGTGCCCTGCGATTTGCGCATCCCCTACGACGTGGTGCTGACGGGCGACCTGTCCTTCGTGAAGAATGACCAGATCGCGCTTTTGAAGGTGGAGCGGTACCCGGAGATGAACCGGCCCATCTACGCCAGCGTGCTGCGCGTGCTGGGCAACGAGGGCAGCCTGCCCGCGCTGATGAATGCCTGCGCCGAGGACCACGGCTTCGCCACGGAAATGGACGCAGACGTGGAGCGAGAGTCGCTCGATATGCCGGACGAGGTGCGCCCGGAGGATCTGGCGGGCCGGGAGGACCTGCGGGATGTGCTCACCTTCACCATCGACGGCGCCACGGCAAAGGACTTCGACGACGCCGTGTCCATCGAAAAGACGGAGAAGGGCTGGCGGCTGGGCGTGCACATCGCGGACGTGAGCCACTACGTGCGCCCGGGCAGCGCCATCGACGACGACGCGTACCTGCGCGGCACGTCCCTGTACCTGCCGGGGCTGACCGTGCCCATGCTGCCGGAGTGTTTGAGCAACAACCTGTGCTCGTTGATGCCGGACGTGGACAGGCTGTCCATGAGCCTGTTCATGGACATCGAGCACGGCCGGGTGGTGGACCATCGCCTGATAAAGGCCGTGATCCATTCCCACGCGCGGCTGACCTACGAGGAAGTGAACCGTCTTTTCGAGGGCGGCGACAACGACATCGCGCCGGAGATCAAAAAGGCACTCTTCGACATGCGGGAGCTGTCCCACGCGCTGCGCGCCAAGCGGCAGGCCCGGGGCTCCATCGACTTTGAGATCGACGAGCCGGAATTCGTGCTGGATGAAAAGGGCGAGCCCACGGAGATCCTGTGCGAGCGCCGGGGCGAGGGCGAGCGCATCATCGAGGATTTCATGCTCGCCGCCAACGAGACCGTGGCCGCACTGGCCCGAAGCGTGGAGCTGCCCTTCGTCTACCGCGTCCACGAGGACCCGGACGCCGACAGGCTGTACGCGCTGGAGGCGTTCCTGGGAAGCCTGGACCTGTACACGCGCATCGGCCCGAAGCCCCATCCCGGCGTGCTGCTGGGGATTCTGGAGCAGGTGAAGGACCACCCCGCCCGGGACGTGGTGCGCCGAAGCCTGTTGCGGGCATTGAAAAAGGCCCGCTACTGCGAGCGGCCCCTGGGGCATTACGCGCTGGCGCTGAAGGACTATTGCCACTTCACCTCCCCCATCCGCCGCTACCCGGACCTGGTGGTGCACCGGATGCTGAAGCTGCTTATGGACGGCAAGCTGGATCAGGCCGGGCGGATGTCGGGCCGGATGGCGGACATCGCCGCGGACACCTCCGAGCGGGAGAGCGCCGCCGTGACCGCCGAGCGCCAGGCCGACGGCATCATGATGGCCGCCTGGATGGGCCGCAACATCGGCCGGAAGTTCGACGGCGTGATCGCCTCGGTCACCAGCTGGGGCTTCTATGTGGCGCTGGACAACCAGGTGGAGGGCCTGGTGCACATCGCGGGCTTGGACGACTACTATGAGTTCGACAAGCAGCGCTCCCGGCTGATCGGCAGCGCCACCGGCACGGTGTTCAAGCTGGGCGACCGGGTGCGCGTGCGGGCCGAAAGCGTCAACGTGCCCCTGGGCGAGATCAACTTCGAGCTGCTGCCGCCGAGGGAAGAAAACACAGTCCCATAACTCAATCGTTTTATACAAATACGATGTGAACAGATCCTTCGCTTCGCTCTGGATGACAGGGTTGCGTCTCGTTGTCATCCTGAGCGAAGCGAAGGATCTGTATGTTTCACCCGCAGGTTGCGGTAAACGTGCGCATCTAGCCAGCTAAAACTCCAGGCTTCCATCGCCCATGATGCGAATCTCTCTCTCGTGGAACGCGGTGAGCGCATGGATCATATGCTCCACATCCCGCGCGCCCATCGTCTCCCGGGCGGAATGCATGGCCAGCTGCGCCAGTCCGATATCCACGGCGTTCATCGAGGCGTGGGACAGGGCGATGTTGCCCAGGGTGGAGCCGCCGGGGATGTCCGACCGGTTGGCAAAGCGCTGGGTGGGCACGCCCGCCCGCTTGCAGACGCCCTCGAACACCGCGGCGGACAGGCCGTCGCTGGTGTACTTCTGGGCGGCGTTGCTCTTGACCACCACGCCGCCGTTCATCCGTACCCGGTTCTGCTCGTCGTATTTCTCCGGGTGGTTGGGGTGCGCCGCGTGGGCGTTGTCCGCGGAGACCAGGAAGCTGGCGGCCAGGGCGGCCTCCAGGGCCTGGGGCGCGGCATTCAGCGCCAGGGCGATGCGCCGCAGCGCTTCAATCAGCAGCGTGGAGCCCGCGCCCTGCTTGCTGCCGCTGCCCACCTCCTCGTTGTCGAACAGGCAGTAGACGTCGATGTGGTTCGAGGGTTTGGCGGCCAGCAGCGCCCGCAGGGACGTGTACGCGCAGGCCAGGTCGTCCAGCCTCGGCGCACAGATGAACTCCCCTTCCGCGCCCACGAGCGCCGCGCGGTCCCGGTTGTACAGGAACAGGTCGCTGCCCACGACGCTGTCCTTTGCCACGCCCGCAGCTTCAGCCACGGCGGCCATCACGTCCGCGCCATCCGCGCCGATCACGGGCAGCATGTCCGCCTGGGCGTTGAAGGCTACGCCATCGTTGGCGCTGCGGTTGAAGTGGATGGGCAGGTTGGGGATGACCGCCAGGTCGCGGTCCACGTTCACCAGATGCGTCTCAAGGCCCTTCTCCCCCACCACGATCAGCCGCCCCGCCACGGACAGCGGCCGGTCCAGCCATGTGGACATCAGCATGCCGCCGTACTTCTCCACGTTCAGCTGGGCCAGGCCCTGGGAGGCCTTCTCCGGGTTGGGCTTCAGCTTAAAGCAGGGCGAATCGCCGTGGCTGGCCGCGATCTGAAAGGGCGCAAAGCCCCGCTGTGGGATCCGGAAGGCGATCACCGAGGAGCGGTTGCGGGTCAGGTAGTACCGCCCGCCGGGAACGATCTCCCAGGTCTGCTGCTCCTCAAGCCTCTGATAGCCCGCGCCTTCCAGCGAGGCGGCGGCCAGCTGCGCCGCGTGAAACGCCGTCGGCGCAGCGTCGATGAATTCCATCAATCCTCTGATCGCGTCCATATCACTTGTCCTCCGTTGCCATTGTTTCCGATGAAGCTATTATACATCCCCGGTGTAAATATTCAAGGGAGTTGACAAGGTTCGGCGCGGGTCGGTATAATGTTCCCATCAAAGCAAAAGGAGGCCGCGCCATGGCACAGCCGCTCGTACTGATCTACAATCTGGAGGCGCCCGTCGAGGCGCAGCTGGCCGCCCTCTGCGAAAGGCAGGGCATCGCCGTGAAGCGGGTGAACCCCTGGGAATACGGCGTGCCCATCGGCGCGCTGGCGGGCATCCCCGTGGGCAGGAGCGCCGCGCCGGCGAATGGCACGGGCTTTTCAGACCCGATGCTGGTGATGTGCCACATGCTCAGCCCCCAGCTGGACGCCTTTTTGCAGGGCATGCGCGACGAGCGCCTCCCCCGGATCGCCCTGAAGGCCGTGCTGACGCCCAGCAACGTCACATGGTCGTCCGTCCGGCTGCGGGATGAACTGGCCCGGGAACACGAGGCGTTCAACAACAGAGTATAGGGTTCAGGGTGAAGCTTTGATATCGTTGGCCAGGAAACCGGATCGACCCGTCGTCGCTTCGCTCCTCCTCGCAATGACGTGCTCTTTCTGTTTAATCCGAGAGTGGTATTGCACTGCATCGCAAATGCTCAAAAGGGCCCCGACGATCGTCGGGGCCCTTTTCCTTTATCCCAGCGACGCCAGCCGCCGGACCTTGTAAGAGCGGCCCTGGTAGAACGCGGTATCCATAATGATGCAGTGCACGGTGTTGGTGCCGGCCTCGATGCCGCCGTTCTCAATAATCATCATCTTGGTCTTGTCCTCGTTGGCCCAGTACAGGAACATCACCACGTGGGCGTAGGCCCTGCAGATCAAATCGCCGGTGCGCAGCGAGCCGTAGCTCTTCACTGTCTTGAAGGCGCCGGACGAGGCGATCTCGGTGGTGCGGTCGCCGCTGTGGCCCTTATTGGTGCCCCAGATGGCCTGGCTGACAAAGCCGGAGCAGTCGTTGCCGCAGTAGCGCTTGTTCAGCAGGTTCTTCTGGTTCAGCAGATAGTAACCGCTGCCGCTGCTGGTATAGCGGGCCTCCTTCAGGGCCAGGGCGACGTTGTACTGCCGGTTCTTGCCGGAGCCGGAGATATAGGGCAGGCCATAGTACACCCGGTCGGGCTTGAAGTCCTTCACGCCGCCCTCGGAGTTGGCCGCCTTCCAGTACTTCTGCTTGGCGGGGGTCATCCAGGGGAAGGCATAATCCGCAAAGGCGTTGTTGACGATGGTGCGGCGCTTTTTGGCGTCGGCCTCGGTGATGATCCCGGCGGCCTGCATGGCGTCGATCTGCTTCACCGCGCTGGCGCGAATGGCGTCGATCTTGGCCAGGTTCCCGGGGATGCCGGCGATGTCGGTGGTGCGGGCGGGGATCTCCAGGCACATGCCCTCCAGGCTCACGGGAAGCTCTCCGGGCGGGTTGCCAGGCGGGGCGATCTTCTTCTTCACCGTCACCTTCAGCTTGAACTTCTTGTTGTTGTAGGTCTTGACGGTGATGGTGCAGCTGCCCTTGGCCACGCCGGTGACGATGCCATCGGAGGTCACCTTGGCCTTCTTCTTGTTGCTGGAGGAATACTTGAACGTGCTGGCGCTGTCGCCCACGTCCGGCGTCAGCTGTACGGAATCGCCGGTGTAGATGGTCAGCGTCTCGTAGGGCAGCTTCACCCAGGCGGGCTTGGCCTTCACCACCAGCTTGCAGGTGGCGGTCAGGCCGTTGTAGGTCTCGGCGGTCAGCAGGGTCTCGCCCTGCTTTTTCGCCTTGATGTTGCCGCCCGTGAAGCTGGCGACGGACGGGTCAGCGACGGTATACTGTATGGCGGCAGCCGCGCCTTCGTTCACGGCGGCGGCGGACTTGACCGACATGCCCACGCCCATCACAAACTCCTCGGACGGGAACGTGAGCATCACGGGGGCGTTGCCAACGGTGACGCTGACGGCACTGGTCTTCTTGTTGAAGGTGGTAACGCGCACCTTCGCGGAGCCCACGCCCACGGCGGTCATTGCGCCGGTGGCGGCGTCCACGGTCACGACGGAGGGATCGTCGCTGGAATACGTGATCCGGCTGGCGGTCTTCTTCGGCAGGGTATAGCTGATCTGGCCGGTCTCGCCGATGCCCATTTCGGGCTTGTCCACCTTCGCGGTGACCTTTTTGGGGGCGTTGACTACCGTGACGGTGCACTTGGCCGTCAGGCCATTGTAGGTCTTGACGGTCAGCGTGGACTTGCCATTCTTGAGGCCCTTGATGACCCCATCGGGCTTCACGGAGACGATCTTCTTCTTGGAGCTGGTGATGGTATAGCTTCCGGCGCACTGCCCGGGCGTGCTGCCCAGCACGACCTGCAGCGCCGCGGTGCTCTCGCCCTTGCCGATGGTAAACTTCGCGCTGGAGAAGCTGACGGTGTCCGGCGCCTGCTTCACCGTGACAAAGCACTCGGCATACGCCCCGCCCTCGGCCGTGGCGGTGACGGTCACGTCGCCGGGGGCCACGGCAGTCACCAGGCCGTCCTCGCCCACCGTGGCGACGGCCGCGTCGGTGGAGGCATAGGTGATCCCACCCGCCGCGCCGTCCGGCAGCTTGCCCGCCAGGGCGAAGGTTTCGCCAACTCCCAGGGTGATCGCATTGGCAGCCAGCCGGGGGCCTTCGGGGTCGGTGTGCGGCACGGGCGCGGCGATCAGCTCTTCCGAAGCGTCCTCCTCCGGGGCATCCACCGCCATTTCGCCCAGGTCAAACTCGGGCAGGCTGTCGGAATCGACGGGTTCGCCCCGCTCGTACTGCTCCAGGTCCCAGGCGTCCTCCGGGGCGTCGCCCTCGGGCTCTGGCTCGGCATAGAGGCCCTCAGCCCCGGTCTCGCCCACGGCCTCCGGGGGCACTTCCTCGACGATGAACTCCTCTATATCCTCGGCAAAGCCCGCGGGCAGCGTCGTCGCCAGCAGGCACAGTGCCAGAATCAGCGCAAGCTTTTTCATGGAATCCAACTCCCTATAATTATCTGATTATATATTACCATTCTGCGGCTCAAATGTCAATGAATTGTCACCTTGTCCCCGTCTGGCGGCAAAGCAAAATGCAGGGAGCTTCGTCCCTGCATTTGTGATCTTCCGGCCTGCGGATCAGGCCATTTCCTCGCCCACCAGCATGCACAGGTAGGCCGCGGCGGCGTCATAGCGGGCATCGTGGGGATGGTCTCCCCCGCCGTACCACTTGTGGCACTTGCCGGCGATGAATTCCTCGGAGAGGCCGAAGTGCTCCGTCAGCTCCGTCAGCTTCGGCGGCTTCAGCTTGCTCGGGTTCTGCTTGAGGGGGATGTGGGCCTCCTCGGTGTAGTGCTTTAGCGTGCAGAAGATGGGATAGTTGGGCAGCTTCACGCCGATGCGGTCAAACTCGTTCTTCAGATAGCGCACATCCCCGGCCACGTCATGGCCGATGATCAGCTTGCAGTCGGCGAAGTCCCGGTAGATCTCGTCCGCGTGGTCGATAAAGCCCTTGCCGCCGGACAGCTTGCGCAGCTGGTAGACGCTCAACCCGTGCACCTGGCGGGCGTAGCGGTTGATGGCCTTGGCGGCGAAGTAGAAGTTCTTGCCCCGCACCCGCTTGCCCTCGATGATCAGGTAGGACAGCTGGATGATCCGGCTGGGGTGCATGCCGTCCAGCTCCACGTCCATGGCGATCTGCTTGTCCGGCTTCTTGAACAGGTTCCTAAAGAAGTTCATCACGAATCACAGTCTCCGTATCGCGTTGTGTATGTTCTCAAGCGTCTGCTCCACGTTGCGGCGCTGGGTGGCCAGGTTCATGCGGAACCAGCCCCTGCCCTCCGGGCCGAAGAACGTGCCCTCGTTCAGGGCCACCCGGGCCCCGTCGGTCAGCAGGCGCCTGATCTCATCGTGGGAAAGGCCCAGGCCGCCAAAATCCAGCCACATCAGATAGGTGCCCTCCTGGGGGCGGCAGCCGATCTGCGGCAGGCACCTGCGCATGTAATCCACGGCAAAGTCCCGGTTCTCCGTAACGTACTCCACTACCGCATCCATCCACTCGTCCCCGTGGGTGTAGGCGGCGGTCTGGGCGACGGCGCCGAAGATATTGGGCGTGCCGGCGTGGGCCAGTTCGATCTGCTTTTCAATCGCCCCGCGCACGCCTTCGTCCGGCGTGATGACGCTGGACTGCCTCAGCCCCGCCAGGTTGAAGGACTTGGTTGCGGAGGTGAGCAGCACGTGCTCCCTTGCGCCCTCCAGCGACAAGAGGCGCACCTGCCTGCGGCCGTCCAGCGCAAAGTCCGCGTGGATCTCGTCCGAGACGATCTTCACGCCGTTCGCGTTGGCCAGGTCCACGAGCCTTTGAAGCTCCTCCCGCGTCCAGACGCGGCCCACCGGGTTGTGGGGGCTGCACAGCAGCATCATTTTGACGCCAGATCTGAACTTGACCTCCAGGTCATCAAAGTCCATGTGCCAGCCGTCCTGGCCGTTCACCAGCGGGCTGGTCACAAGCCTGCGCCCGTGCAGCTTCACGGCCTGGTAGAAGGGGCCGTAGACCGGGGGCTGCACCAGTATTGCGTCGCCAGGCGCGGTAAACGCCGACACGCAGAAGAAGATACTGTCCACCACGCCGGGGCTGTAGAGGATCCAGTCCGCGTCCACCGCCAGGCCGTGCCGCCTCAGCAGCCAGTCCGCCTCGGCGCCGCGATCCGCCTCGCCGTTGTCGGTGTAGCCGTAGACGGGGTGCTTCGCCCGCTCGATGAGCGCCTCGGTCACCTGGGGCACGGTGGGAAAGTCCATGTCGGCCACCCACATGGCGATCAGGTCATCCCGGCCAAAGTATCTGCCGAGATAATCCCACTTCTCGCAATGGGTGCCCCGCCGGTCCATCGGCGCGTCCAGATACGCCCGCATGGCTTCGTTCATGGTCTCATCTCCCCCGCGTTTTGACGCATAACGTGTGTATTATACCGCTTATGCCGGTTTTATTCAAGTAGGCCCGTGGAAAATCCCTGTTGATTATTGTGCCTATCACATGATATAATAATCAGGTGTCCGGCCTGCAGGGCGCACGCCGACGATCATAGTTGTTTATATTCAGTTGATAAAACATGGGTATCATTAAATCACAGGGCAGACCGCGCATTCCTTCGATCTCCCCTCTGATTTCTCCCCCCAACCCAATCAGCCGGCGCGACGCTTCCCCAGGCGGCCGCCGGAAAGCGCGGTCTGCTTTTCTGTTGCCAAAAAGCGCCGCAATTCAAGCGAAGAGGCGACCTTGCATGTACCACTTCATCTACAACCCCACCGCCGGAGGCGGCAAGACCGCCCGGTTCAAATCGGCGATTGAGGCGCGGCTCAACGCCATCGGCGCGGCTCACGCCTTCCACGAGACCCACAACCGTCACGAGGCCGTGGACATCGCCCGCCAGCTGACCGGGCAGAACAGCCAGATGCAGGACATCGTGGCCATGGGCGGCGACGGCACGCTGAACGAGGTACTGAACGGGCTGACGGACCCGGCGAGGGTGCGGCTGGGGATCGTCCCCTGCGGCAGCGGCAACGACTTCGCCGCCGTGGCGGGCATCCCCCAGACGCCGGAGGGGGCGCTGGAGCTGATACTGAACGGCGAGGCCAGGCCCACGGATTACATGGAGTGCGGCGGCGTGCGGGGCATCAACGCCATCGGCACCGGCATCGACGTGGACATCCTGCGCCGCTACAACCGCATGAAGCTGCTGAAGGGCTCGGCGGCCTACCTGGCCTCGCTGATCATCACCCTGTTCGGCTACAGGCTGAAGCAGTTCCGGGAAGTCACCGACAGCGGCAGCCGGGAGCACCGGGCGTTCATCGCCTGCGCCGGCAACGGCCAGCGCATCGGCGGCGGCATCCCCATCTGCCCGGAGGCGGCGATCGACGACGGTCTGCTGGACATCGTGATCGTGGACGACATCTCCAAATTCGGCATCCCCGGGGCGCTGGTGAAGCTGATGCGGCGCAGGATACTGACCCTGCCCACCACCACCTTCCGGCGGGATTCAAGGCTCTGCGTGCAGGCCGACGGGCCCATGCCGATCCAGATCGACGGGGAAATCTACGAGGATATGCCCTTTGACGTGCGGGTGATTCCCGGGAAATTGAGGGTGTACAGGCCGTAAAAAAACAGGGGCAATGCCCCTGTTTTTTTATTTCTTCTTCCACGCAAGGCGGACGATCCCGACGATCAGCAGGATCGTCATGTACAGCCCGTACACCGGCCCCGCGTCGCCGCCGGTGAGCAGGCCCTCGCTGACACCGTAGAACCGCCAGACGGAGGCCTCGCCCCCGCCGAAGCCCATCAGGAACACCGTGGCGGCGGTCCAGCCGAAGCGCAGGCCCACGCTTGCCCACAGGCCGTTCCGCGCGTAGACCAGGCAGCACAAACTGCCCAGCAGCGCCACGTTCACGGCGCTCAGGACATTGCCGGCATAGCCGCCTGCCATCAGAAAAAATCCGGCCGCGGAGACGAGCGTCGCCCAGAGCGTCCCCCATCGGCTGGCGATGCCGTCGTACAGCACCCGCTTGGTGAACAGCTCCTCCGCCAAAGTGGAGATGAAGGCCACGACGAGCATCACCGGCAGTGTCCAGGTCAGGCGCGGCGCGGCCCGCTCCGCCCGGATGCTGTCGGGAAGGATGGAGACAGCCAGGACGAGCGCCGCTGCGGCGAGGCCGATGAGCGCGAAGAGGGCGCATTGTCCCGTCGTAGATCGTCGATTCTCTTCCTCGCTGCGCGAAAGCGGCAGGGCCCCGCTCCCCGTCCACAGTCCCCGCAGCCACATCGACAAGCCGATCAGCGCGATGGCCGAGGCCAGCGTGACGGCGCTCCCGTGCCAGCGGTAGACCAGCTGTGCCCACGTGGGCGCGCGCGTCACGGTGGCTGCGTCCACGCCCCAGGCGCGAAACAGCCCTGTAAAAGCCGCACCCAGCGCCAGCCGCACGCCGACGGTGACAATGGTACAGCAAACCAGGCTGACCGCCAGCAGCCAGCCCGTTTGCCGATACCACTTCACACTTTCACGCGACACGGGAGCGGTGTCCCCCCCCGCCGCGCGCTTGCTCCTGCTCATAAATCACTCGATGACCGCCTGGATCAGCGGCATAACCTCCGGCTTTTCATCGCCGATGACGATGGATTTCTTCAGAAGGTTGTAGGCCCCCACCCGGTCGGATTTCTCGCCCACATGCAGCGTGGCCAGCGGCTCGTCCCGCTTCACGCTGTCGCCCAGGCGCTTGTGCATCACGATGCCCACGGACAGGTCCAGCTCGTCCGTCTTGTGCTCCCGGCCCGCGCCGAGCAGCTTGGCGGCGTTGCCGATGTCGCTGGTGACCATGCGGGTGATGTAGCCGGCCCGGTCGGCGCGCAGCTCGATCTGCTTCGGGGCCTTGGGCAGGAGGGACGTGTCCTCCACGACCCGCCTGTCGCCGCCCTGGGCCTCGATCATGTCGCCCAGCTTTTTAAGGCCCTCGCCGCTGGCGATCTTCTCATCCAGCATGGCGATGCCCGCCTCCACGGTGGTGACCGCCCCGGCGTTTCTGAGGATGTGCGCGCCCAGCGTGAGCGCCACGTCCTTCAACTCGCCCTTCGTGCGCCCGGCCAGCACGTCGATGGCCTCCTCCACCTCCAGGGCGTTGCCGATGTAGTTGCCCAGGGGCTGGTCCATGTCGGTGATCAGCGCGGAGAAGCGCTTGCCACTCATGTTGCCGATGCGCACCATGGTCTCGGCCAGCTGGCGGGATTTTTCCGGCGTATCCATGATGGCGCCGCTGCCGCTCTTCACGTCCAGCACCACCACGTCGCACCCGGCGGCCAGCTTCTTGGACAGTATGCTGGACACCACCAGCGGCAGGCAGTCCACCGTGGCGGTCACGTCCCGAAGGGCGTACAGCACCTTGTCCGCCGGGGCCAGCTCCGCGGTCTGGCCGATGATGGCGCAGCCCACGTCGCGCACCTGCTTCTTGAAGCCTTCGATGTCCTTGGAGATGCTCAGCCCGGAGATGGACTCCAGCTTGTCCAGCGTGCCGCCGGTGAAGCCCAGACCGCGGCCGGACATCTTCGCCATCTTCACGCCGCAGGCCGCCACCAGGGGCACCAGGATCAGCGACGTGGTGTCGCCCACGCCTCCGGTGGAGTGCTTGTCGGCCTTCACGCCGGGGATGTCGGACAGGTCCAGCGTGTCGCCGGACTTCTCCATGGCCAGCGTCAGCGCCAGGGTCTCCCGGTCGGTCATGCCATTAATGCAAATGGCCATCAGCAGCGCCGAGGCCTGGTAATCGGCGAAGCTGCCGTCCACCACGCCGTTCACGAAGGCGCGGATCTCCTGTTCGTTCAATTCGCCGCCGAAGCGCTTCTTGCGGATGATGTCGCAGGGATTGATGCTCATAGTGTCAGCCCATCGCGCCACTGCGCGAGTTTCCTTTCATAGGATAGTGTATACGCGGGACTTGTGGAGGGCATGCGCACCCACTGCCGCCCGTCCAGGTATCGGGAGGCGTGCTTCACAAACAGATTGTGCGCCGTCGCGCCGTTGAACAGGATCCTTTCGATGCCGGGGCACCTGTCAAACAGTCCAGCGAAGTTGTTGACCTTGGCCTCGCGGATGGCGCTGTCCAGCGAGCCCTGCCGCTGGCAGCTGTGCAGCACATCCCACAGGGCGATGTCATGCCGATGAAGCAGCGCGATCCTGCCGGGGATGTCCTCCGGGAAGGGTTCTGCGTACACCTCCGCCAGGATGCGCCAGAAGGCGTTTCGCGGGTGGGCGTAGTAAAAGCCCTGGTTCAGGGACTCCACGCTGGGCATGCTGCCCAGGATCAGCAGCCGCGCCCCGGGCGGGGCCACCGGCGCAAAGGCGATGATGCGCTCCGCCATGCTACGGAAGCTCTGAAAAGGCCTTGCCGATGGGGTCGCGCACGATCAGGTCCGCCCGGGCGTCCCTGGGCGTGGCGCTCATGTTCACCAGCACCAGCCTGTGGCCGCGGTACAGGTCGATGAACCCCGCCGCGGGATAGACGCTCAGCGACGTGCCGCCAATGATGAGCATGTCGGCCTGCTCGATGGCCATGCAGGCGCGGGCCACGGTCTCATCGTCCAGCGACTCCTCATACAACACCACGTCCGGCTTGATGATGCCGCCGCATTCGCACCGGGGCACGCCGGTGGAGTTCATCACGTCCTCCATGGTGTAGGGACGGCCGCAGCGCATGCAGTGGTTGCGCAGCACCGAGCCATGCAGCTCGTACACCGTCTTCGACCCGGCCTTCTGGTGCAGGCCGTCGATGTTCTGGGTCACCACGGCGGACAGCCGGCCCTCCGCCTCCCACTGGGCCAGCTTCTTATGGGCCGCGTTGGGCTGGGCGTTGGGGAAGAGCATCTTGTTGCGATAGAACCGGAAGAACTCCTCGGGCCGACGCATGAAAAAGGTGTGGCTCAATATGGTCTCCGGCGGGTAATCGTACTGTTGGTTATAGAGGCCGTCCACGCTCCGGAAGTCGGGGATGCCGCTCTCGGTGGAGACGCCCGCGCCGCCAAAGAACACGATGCGCTTGCTTTCGCCGATCCACTTCGCCAGGGTCTCGTTCATAGGGGGGCCTCCTTTTGTGATGGTGTGTTCATGATGGGCGACAAACCGCCGTCCCTCCATAATTTTAACATTATTCCCGCCCTTTGTCCACCCAAAAAGCGCGCAAATGGGGTGGTTTTTGGCCCTGTCGCATATTGGCATTTGCATTTTTGGCCGGTTTGTGCTATCATAGCGTAGTCATAAAGGAAGGTGATTCGCTATGGCTGGTGCGATTCGCAATTGTGCGGGCGGCATTGTGTTCTATGAGGATGAGGTTTTCCTGCTGATGAGCGACCGGGGCGAGTGGGTGATGCCCAAGGGCGTCATTCGCAGCTGCAACCGATCCAACGACGTGGCGCTCTGGCGCGTGGAGGACGAGGCCGGCATCCATGCCGAGATCATCGGCATCGCGGGCAACACCCGCTACGACTTCTTCTCCGAGAGCCGCGGGCGGGACATCAGCAACCGCATCCAGTGGTTCGCCATGCGGGCGCTGGACAAGAGTTTCCACGTGTCCTACGACCAGGGCTTCTTGAACGGCAGCTACTATCCCGTGGACAAGGCCCGGGAGATGCTGACCTACGAGGGCGACAAGCCCCTGCTGGACGAGGCGTACAAGATCTACAAAAAGAGCCTGACGGCATGAGAAAGCCCGCCGCGAATTGATCGCGGCGGGTCGTTTTATATCCTCCTTACCGGTAAACGGATCACGGTTTTCAGCTTTTCCGGCGCGGTTCGGCGTGGGTCGGAAAGGTAGATCTCATGGTGGCGGCGCGCGGGCGTGAAGTCCTCGGCGCAGCCGCTTTTTTCGATGAAGGCGTGGAGAGCGGCGATGGTGGCCGGCTCGTCGTCATAGGGGCCCATGTGCATCACCTGGGCGCACAGGCCTTCCTCGATGGTCAGCAGCTTCGCCCCCGAGCAGTCCAGCCCCTTCCTGCGGGACGCTTCCCCCACCGCCCAGTCGAAATCCGCCCGTTTCACGAACTCCGGCAGGCGGATCGCGGAAATCCAGCAAAAGTCCGCCTTGCGGGTGAAATCTACCGTTCTGTCATCCGGCATCCACCAGAAGCCCTCCAGCGGCGGCACCACGTAGTCGTAATAGCCGTCGATGCACCGCGTTCCTGTCTTGCTCATCTTGATCGTGTAGGACACGGCATACAGCACTGCCAGTGCCCGGGCATATTCGCCCGCCGGATCGTTGGGATCGCCCCGGCCCTCGATGGCCACGCAGTTGACAGCTGGCACTTCGATCAGCGTCGGCTCCAGCCCCGGCTGGTAGAGCGGCTTATACGCCCTCTTGAAATCGAACGCCACGCGCTCACACCCCTTTCAGGCTACCCATCCTCTGCGCGATGGATGCCTCGAAGGCCTCATCCGACATGGCCGGGTCCCGGGTAGCGCGCCACAGTTCGCAGGGCGCTTCCGGGCAGTCGCCGCAGGTGGCATAGCGGTGCCTGCCCACGCAGCAGGCGTAGATCGGGCACGTCGCGCCGTCCCGCATGTGAAACACCTTCCCGCAGGCCTCGTTGCAACCCGCGCACAGGTCCTTGCAATAGCAGGTCGAACAATCCGCCCCGCAGGCGGAGAGGCCCAGGATCTCCCGCTGCCGCTTCTTCGGAAAGCCCTTCAGCACCAGACTGTAGGACTTGTCCAGCAGCCCCCTGAGCAGCTCATCCGGCACTTCCCCGTCGGGCATCACCGAATTCCAGCAGCGCTTGTCGGAATAGTACCCGGGGATGATGTCGGCGTACTGAGCGCGCAGGAACTCCCCCTCCGCGGGCTCCAGCTTCAGGTTGATGTAGACCGGCTTATTGTCATTGTCGTCCAGCAGGATCGCCGCGAACATCCTGCCCCCGATCTTGTATCGGATCCAGTTCCACTCCGCCTGCAGGTCCTTGGTCACGGCCCGCTTGCCCATCAGGTATTCATCCATCCAATCGTATCGCATGGTCATTCCCCTCTCCCGTTGTATATCTCCATGAGCCGCCCCGCGATCCTTCCCATCTCCGACCGCAGCTCCTCCGGCTCCAGCAGCTGGGTGCCGTCCTCAAAGGACAGAAGCCACGTGACGGCGTGGTCCCGGTCGGTAAAGCCGCCCTCGAACAGCAGCCGCCCGTCCGGCTGCACCGCATAGCACTCCGGGCCGTATTCCTCCACCAGCCGCCAGCGCAGGCGCGGTTCGATCAGCGCCTTCACCCGGAAGCGCTCGGGAAACACGCGGTCGGCGGACAGATCCGGCCACGGCGCGTCCCGCTTCTCAAACGCTTCCCCCAGCCGCAATTCAGCCAGCCGGTTCAGCTTGAAGAGCCGCCAGTCCCGCCGGTCCCGGCACCAGCCGTGGACGTACCAGCCGCCCCACTGGAACAGTATATAATAGGGCTCGATCTCCCGTTCGCTCTCGCCGGAGGGGGCGTAATAGTGGAACCGCGCAAGCCTCCCCGCGTCGATGGCGGTCTCCAGCAGGGCGATCTTCTCCGACAGCGGCTCTTTGTACCAGCCCGCCAGGTCGATGAGGATGCTGTCGCTCCCCGGGACCAGCCGGGATGAGCCCGGGGACAACCGTTCCATCAGCTGGGCATAGCGCCGGGTGCCGCTGACGCTGTCCAGGCTCCGAAGACCCGCCAGGATCGCCCGCATGTCCGGGCTGGTGAGCAGCGCCCGGTCCACCCGGTAGCCCTCCATGACGGAGAAGCCGCCGCCCGCGCCCTGCCGGGAGGCGATGGGAATGCCCGCGCGGCACAGGGCGTCCACGTCCCGCTGGATGGTCCGGCGGGAAACCTCGAAGCGGCGCGCCAGCTCCGGCGCGGTGACGCTGTCCCGCTGGAGCAGTATCGCGAGTATGCCGATCATCCTGTCAAGCTTCATCTTCCATCACATCCCGATTGTACAACATCAAACAAGACATCCGTATGTCATGTTCAGTATACACGAAAACAATTCTTCCCGCAACGCCCCGGCAGAATTTACCCGATTCACCTTGACGCTGGGCGGCGGGATCACTATAATATCTGTATTTAAAACATCCGTTCTGTATCGGAGGTAAGCGCCATGAAACAGATGATGATCTACAACACCCTCTCCCGGAAAAAGGAGCCCTTTGTGCCGGTCCACGAGGGCAAGTGCGGCATCTACGCCTGCGGCCCCACCGTGTACAACTATTTCCACATCGGCAACGCCCGCCCCTTCATCATCTTCGACACCCTGCGCCGGTTCATGAGGCACCTGGGCTATGAGGTCACCTTCGTGCAGAACTTCACCGACATCGACGACAAGATGATCAAGCGTGCCAACGAGGAAGGCACCACCGTGGAGGCCATCGCCGAGAAGTACATCGCCGAGTATTTCAAGGACGCGGCGGCTATCGGCGTGGAAAAGGCGGACGTGCATCCCCGGGCCACGAAGCACATCGGCGAGATCATCGCCCTGATCAAGAAGCTGGAGTTCAAGGGGCTGGCCTACAAAGCCGACAATGGCGACGTGTACTTCGACACCCAGGCATGGCGCAGCAACTACGGCCGCCTGATCGGCCAGGATCTGGACGACCTGGAGTCCGGCGCGCGCATCGACATCGACGAAAACAAGCGCCATCCCATGGACTTTGCCCTGTGGAAGGCCAGGAAGCCCGGCGAGCCCTTTTGGAAGAGCCCCTGGGGCGAAGGCCGTCCCGGCTGGCACATCGAGTGCTCGGCCATGAGCATGAAGTACCTGGGCGAGACCTTCGACATCCACTGCGGCGGCGTGGACCTGATCTTCCCCCACCACGAGAACGAGATCGCCCAGTCCGAGGGCGCCACGGGCAAGCCGTTTGCCAAGTATTGGATGCACAACGGCCACATCAACGTGGACAACAAGAAGATGAGCAAGTCCGCCGGCAACTTCTTCACCGTGCGGGACATCTCAAAGGAGTTCGATCCCGAGGTCGTGCGCATGTTCATGCTGTCGGCCCAGTACCGCAGCCCCATCAACTTCTCCCGCGACCTGATGGAGCAGGCCAAGGCCGGCCTGGAGCGGCTTTACACCGCCCGGGACAACGCCGCCTTTGCCCTGGAGCACGCGCCACAGCGCGAGCTGAACGACGAGGAGAAGGCCTTTATCGAGCGCGGCAAGGGCTTCATCGACCAGTTTGACGACGCCATGTGCGACGACCTGAACACCAGCGAGGCCATGGGCGTGCTGTTTGAGTACGTGCGCGACATGAACACCTCCCTCACCGACGCCAAGCAGCCCTGTGCGGCCGCCATCCAGGCGGGCCTGGACACGCTGAACGTGATGGCCCACGAGGTGCTGGGGCTCCTGATGAAGGAGGCCGACACCGTGCCCGAGGAAATCAAGGCGCTGGTGCAGGCCCGCGTGGACGCCAAGAAGGCCAGGGATTTCGCCGAGGCCGACCGGATCCGCGCCGAGGTGCTGGAAAAGGGCTACGTGATCGAGGACACCCCCAAGGGCCCGAAGGTAAAGAAGGCCTGATTTCCGGGTACGATGGCGCGGGACGCTTCCGTCCCGCGCCTTTTTTTGCCTTCATTCGTAAAATTATGACAGAATTCGCATGACATCTTGACAGGATTGTGTCACCGCATTATAATAATATTAAGTTATTCATGTGGGGTAAGTATGCCCCGCTTATAAGGGGGATTTGGTATGAGCTTTGCAAAGGCAATCAAGCGGTGGGTCGTTCTGGCGCTGGTCGTGGCGCTGTTGGCGGGCCTGCCCCTGGCGGCCCAGGCTGCCAGCAACTATTACTGCAACGCGAACCGGGTGAACCTGCGTGAAGGCCCCAGCAGCAGCTACAAGAGCCTGGCGAAGCTGAGCAAGGGCGCTGTGGTGACCTATGTGTCCCAGTCCAACGGCTGGTACAAGGTAAAGTACTATAAGAAGAGCACGGACAAGGTCGTCACCGGCTATGTCTATCGCAAGTACCTCAGCTCCGTCTCCAACTCCACCAGCAGCGGCAGAAGCAAGAGCAAGTCCTCTATCTCGGTCTCCAACCACTACAAGACCACCGTCAACCTGCGCGTGCGCTCGCAACCCTCCGTGGAAAAGGGTTATGTTCGCACAAAGCTGAAGGCCGGCACGAAGGTGGCCGTCATGAAGCAGAAGGGCAGCTGGGTGTTCATCACCTACAAGGGCGGCTCCGGCTGGGTTTCCGCCAAGTACTTGAAAAAGGTGAAATAATCTGGAACAACACAAACCCCGGGGCGATTGTCCCGGGGTTTTTATGCAATTCTCCGGCACACAGGCCGCGCAGGGGTCTTCCGTGCCGCGTGCGTTTTCAGCGGTCTGATCCCCGGACCAGCCGGAGTGATTATTTGAGAGCAAGCATCAATTCGTCGGCGTTGTCGCTCTGCGCCAGCACGCCGTCGAAAGGCGCACGGTTGGCATAGCATACAAAGCCGATGCACACCCCCTCCGGCGCCCAGCGTTGAAGCGTCGCCTGTATACGCGCGCCCAATTCGGCCATGGTCGGTTTCAGGAGCCCTGCCCCATCCAGCAATGCCAGCGCCGCGTCCGTGGTGGCGCAGCCCAGAATCTCACTCGGCAGCGGGGCCTGAGCGCCGACGGAAATCGCGCAGGCGCAGAGCGTCTCCATGCGTCCGTCGCCGTTGGCGGAATGGGTGTTGCGCGCGCCGATGCCCAGCTTCACCAGCTTCCCGATGTGGCCCACCAGAAGGATGGATTCAAAGCCCGCCTCCACCGCCATATCCACGGCGTCGCCCACGAAGTTGCCCATGCTGACGGGCCTGGCGGTCAATCCCAGCGTCTGGCGGGCAAAGGTTTCGCCATAGTTGCCGGGGCAGAGCAGCACAGCGTGGGCACCGCTCTTCCGCAGTACATTCAATTCCAGCCGGATGGTGTCCACCAAAGCCGCGCTGGACATGGGCTCCACGATGCCGGTGGTACCGATCACCGACAGGCCGCCCTCTACGCCCAGCCGCGGATTAAAGGTGCGTTTGGCCAGCGCTTCTCCGCCGGGGATGGAGATGACGACGGACAGTCCGCCCGCATAGTCGTGCCGTTCGCACACCGCCGCCACCTGCTCCGCGATCATCCGTCGGGGCACAGAATTGATGGCCGCCGCCCCCACAGGCTGATCCAGCCCCGGCTTGGTGACGCGCCCAACGCCCTCGCCGCCGTCGATAAATATGCCGACGTCGGTTTTCTTTACCGTCGCAAACACCAGGATCCCATCCGTAATGTCCGGATCGTCGCCGCTGTCCTTGCGAACGGCGCAGCGGGCGAAGCCCCTTCCCCGATCCGTCTCCAGGATGTCCAGTTCCAACGGCACGCCCTTCGGGGTATCCAGCCGCCAAGCCTCCGGCGCGGTTCCACCCAGCAGCAGTTCAGCCGCCGCGCCAGATGCCGCCGCCGCACAGGCGCCGGTGGTGTAGCCGCAGCGCATTGTCTTGCCGTTTTTCGTGACATAGTGCCGAAGCATCTTCATCCTCCCATAAAGAGCGGGCGGCCAAATGGCCGCCCTGCGGTGGCGCGCGATTGCGCCTATGCCTTCACCAGGTCCACCACCACGTCGTCCATCACCACCACGGCGTAGGGCTGGCCGCGGCCGGAGCGCGGCTCGATGGCCACGTCCTCGGTGTTGAAGGTGGTGCGGGTGCCGTTCTTCTGGACGATGGAGAAGTTGTAGGCCTCCCTCACATCCAGCGCCCCGGCCAGATAGTTGCCGTTGGCGCCGTTCTTTAAGAAGTTGAAGGCCTTGACGCCCTTGCCGCCGCGGGCCTGTCGCTCGAAATCGAACAGGAAGCAGCGCTTCATGTAGCCCATGTCGGACACCATGATGACCTCGCCCTCGCTGTTGTGCGTGAAGCAGAAGGCGATCTCGTCGTCCGCGGCCAGGCTCATGGCCTTCACGCCCGCGGCGGTGCGGCCGATCAGCGAGACGTCCTCCACGGCGAAGTGGATGGCCATGCCGCCCTTGGTGAGCAGCAGAACGCTGGCGCAGCCCTCGGGCCGCTTCACGTCCAGCAGCCGGTCGCCGTTTTTCAGGTTCAGGCAGGCGAACCTCGACTTGCGCACGTTGTACTCCTCCAGGGCCGTGCGCTTGATGAGGCCCTTGCGGGTTACGAACATCAATTCGCCGGACCAGTCGCCGGAGTCGATCAGCGCCACCAGGCTCTCGTCGTTCTCCAGCCCCGCCAGCACGCCGCCCAGCGGCAGCCCGCGCTCCTTGGCGCGGCTGGCCTCGGCCACCTTCTCGGCCATCAGGCTGTAGCAGTTGCCCATGTCGGTGAAGAACAGCAGCTTGGAATCCGTCATCGTGCGGATGGCCTGGCGCGGCGGGTCGGTGAACTCGCCGGCGGCGACGGCCTTGTCGAATGCCTTGGGGGCCATGCGCTTGACGAATCCCGCCTGGGTGAGGATCACCACGGTCTCGTCGGCCACGGGCTTCTCTTCCTCGATGACGATCTCCTCGAAGGAGTCCACCAGCTGGGTGCGGCGCTCGTCGGCGAACTTCGCGCGGACCTCCATGAGCTCCTTCTTGATGACGCTCATCAGCTTGCGCTCACTGCCCAGGATGGCCTTCAGGTTGGCGATCAGCTTTTCCAGCTCGGCATATTCATTTTTAAGGGACAGCACTTCCAGGTTGGTCAGCCGCTGCAGGCGCATATCCAGTATGGCCTGGGCCTGGATCTGGGTGAGCGCGAAGCGCTCCATCAGCTTGTCCCGGGCCTCCTTCGGGGTCTTGCTGCCGCGGATCATCCGAATGACCTCGTCCAGGTTGTCCACGGCGATGATCAGGCCCTCCAGGATGTGGGCGCGGGCCTCGGCCTGCTGCAGGTCGTACTTCGTGCGCCGGGTGACCACGTCCTTCTGGTGGTTGATGTAGTAGCCGATCATCTGCTTGATGCCCATCTGCCGGGGCTTGCCCTCGGCGATGGCCACCATGTTCACGCCGAAGGTGACCTGGAAATCGGTGTACTTGTACAGCGCGTTCAGGATCTTCTCCGGGTCGGCGTCCTTGCGGACCTCCACCACGGCGCGCATGCCCATGCGGTCGGATTCGTCGCGGATGTCGTAGATGCCGGAGAAGATGCCCTTCTTCTCCTCGCTGACGCGGAGCACCTTTTCCAGCATCGCGGCCTTGTTCACCTGGTAGGGCACCTCGTCCACCACGATCAGCCTGCGGCCCGCCGTGCCGTCCTCGATGTGCACCTTGGCGCGCACCTTCAGCTTGCCACGGCCCGTCTCATAGGCCTGGACCAACTCGCTGTCCCTGGCCAGCACGCCGCCCGTCGGGAAATCCGGGGCGGGCATGATCTGCATGAGCTCCTCGGTGGTGATCTTCGGCTTGTCAATCTGGGCGATGGTGGCGTCGATGGCCTCTCCCAGGTTGTGGGGCGGGATGGACGTGGCCAGGCCCACGGCGATGCCGTTGGCGCCGTTCACCAGCAGATTCGGGAAGCGGGCAGGCAGCAGGTCCGGCTCCTTCTGGGTGTCGTCGAAGTTCAGGTGGAAGCCCACCGTGTCCTTCTCGATGTCCTTCAGCATGGCCATGGCGGCCTCGGTCATGCGGGCCTCGGTATATCGCATGGCGGCAGGGCTGTCGCCGTCGATGGAGCCGAAGTTGCCGTGGCCGTCCACCAGCATGGCGCGCATCACGAAGGGCTGGGCCATGCGGGCCAGCGCGTCGTAGACGGAGCTGTCGCCGTGGGGATGGTATTTGCCCAGGCAGTCGCCCACGATGCGGGCGCACTTGCGGTGGGGCTTGTCGGGGGTGTTGCCCAGCTCGTGCATGGTGAACAGTATGCGCCGCTGTACGGGCTTCAGGCCGTCCTCCACCCTCGGCAGCGCGCGCTCCAGTATGACGTGCTCCGAATAGGGCATCATGGATTCGTGCATCACGTCCTCCATGGTGCGCTGGATGATCTCCTCCGGCTTCCTGACGACCGGTTCTTCCTTCTTCTTTCTGGCCATGGGTTGCTCCTTGTTTTCTGTTTATGGGCAGTTGGCGACCTCTTCCGTCAGCGCCTTTGGCGCTGCCACTAACGGGTGCCTGCCGGCCCGGCCTTCGCTGAAAACAGTCCACCGGACTGTTTTACAGTCGCTACGGCCCTCCTGAAGGGGAAGGCCATGCCGCCCCTGTGGGCTCGCGGTCACCATTCCTGTTGCCTGTTTCCTCGCTTAAGCCCCTTCCGTCACCGGCACGAAGTTGTCCTCTTTATTGAAGTTGGCGAACTGGCTGATGTACTCCCTGCGGGGCTCCACCTTGTCGCCCATCAGGATGGTGACGCGGCGCTCCACCTCCACGAAGTCCTCAATGCCCACCTGCATGAGCTTCCGGCCGTCGGGGTTCATGGTGGTCTCCCACAGCTGTTCCGGGTTCATTTCGCCCAGTCCCTTGTAGCGCTGGAGGGTATAGCCCTTGCCGATCTTCTGCAGCGCCGACGGCAGGGCGTTGTCGTCGTAGCAGTAAATCACCTTGTCGCCCTTGGCCACCTTGTAAAGCGGCGGCATGCCGATGTAGACATGGCCCTCGGTGATCAGCTGGCGCATGTAGCGGAAGAAGAACGTCAGCAGGATGGCCCGGATGTGGGCGCCGTCCTGGTCGGCGTCCGAGAGGATGATGACCTTGTTGTACTTGAGCCGCGTGATGTCGAAATCCTCGCCGATGCCGGTGCCCAGCGCGGTGATGATGCTGCGGAACTCCTCGTTGGCCAGCACCTGGTCCAGCCGCTTCTTCTCCACGTTCAGGGGCTTGCCGCGCAGCGGGAGGATCGCCTGGAAGCGGCGGTCGCGGCCCTGCTTGGCGCTGCCGCCTGCGGAATCGCCCTCCACGATGAACAGCTCGTTCAGCTCGGCCTTCTTGCCGGTGCAGCTGGACAGCTTGCCCACGAGGGGCGCAGCCTCCAGCTGGTTGGTCTGGCGGGCGATGTCCCTGGCCTTGCGGGCGGCCTCGCGCACCTTGGCGGCCTTCACTGCCTTGGCCACGATGGCGTTGGCGAAGTCCTGGTTCTTCAAATCGTCCAGGTAGATGGAAAGCTGCTCCTGGCAGACGGCCTCGAAGATGGGGCGCACCTCGGTGTTGCCCAGGCGACCCTTGGTCTGGCCCTCGAACTGGGGGTTCTTCACGCCGGCGTACACCACGGCGGTCATGCCCTCGCGGAAGTCGTCGCCGGCCAGGTTGTTGTCCTTTTCCTTGAGAATGCCGGCCCGGCGGGCGTAGTCGTTGAAGGCTTTGGTCACGGCGGCCTTAAAGCCAGTCTCGTGGCTGCCGCCCTCAGCCGTGGGCACGTTGTTCACGAAGGAATAGATATTCTCGGTATAGCTGTCGGTGTACTGGATAGCCACGCGCACCAGCGTGCCCTCCCGCACAGCCTCGAACACGATGGGATCGGTGATGGTGGTCTTGTCGGTGTTCAGGTACTTGACAAAGTCGGAGATACCGCCCTCGTAGCAGTACTCGTGCACCCGTTTCTCCGGCTCCTTGATGCGCTCGTCTGTGAACACGAAGTGCACGCCCTTGTTGAGGTAGGCCAGCTCGCGCACGCGCCGGCGCACCAGGTCGGACTGGAAGCGCACGTCCTCGAAAACCCGTGCGTCCGGCTTGAAGCAGACCACTGTGCCGCGCTTGCGGGTGTTCCCCACCTTCTCCAGCGGGGCCATGGTGTGGCCGGAGATGATCTTGCCGGTCTTGCGGTCCACGATGGACTCAAACCGGATGAAGTAGTGGCTGTAATCCTTGTACACGTCCACGGTCATCCACTCGGACAGGGCGTTGACCACTGACGCGCCCACGCCGTGCAGGCCGCCGGAATAGGCATAGTTCTTGTCGGAGAACTTGCCGCCGGCGTGCAGCTGGGTATAGACCACCTCCACGGCGCTGACGCCCAGCTTCGGGTGGATGTCCACCGGCACACCGCGGCCATTGTCGGACACCTCGCAGGAGCCGTCCTTCTTCAGCGTGACGGCAATCTCCGTGGCGTAGCCGTTGGCGGCCTCGTCGATGGCGTTGTCCACGATCTCCCAGATCATGTGATGCAGGCCGCGGGAGCCGGTGGAGCCGATGTACATGCCCGGGCGCATGCGCACCGCGTCCAGACCCTCCAGCACCTGTATGTCCTGCGCCGTATATGTCTTAGCCATATTTGCCTCCGGAATCGCATAAAAATCTAATGTAATTATACCTCTGGAACGTTAATTTTTTCCCACAGCCAGGGCAGTGTGCGGCTTTTGTAGTCATTTTGTAATTGATTTGAAAGATGATTTGCAAAATTTCGCCCAATATGTTATAATACAATCCGACACATCCAAGCGAGGGATCCATCTATGAAACAAACCACGCTCTGCTACATCGAGCGAGACAACCAGTACCTGATGCTGCACCGTACCAAGAAGGCGGACGACTACAACCACGACAAGTGGATCGGCATCGGGGGCCACATCGAGGACGACGAGACGCCCATGGACGCCGCCCTCAGGGAGGTGTGGGAGGAGACGGGCCTGACCCTGAACGACTGTGCCTATCGGGGCATCGTGCGCTTCCGCTCCGACGATTACGAGGACGAGGACATGCACCTGTTCAGCGCCAAATCCTTCAGCGGCGAGATCATCGACTGCGACGAGGGCGACCTGGCCTGGATCGACAAGGGCGATCTGCTGCGGCTGACCCTGTGGGAGGGCGACAAGGTGTTCCTGAAGCTGCTGGACACCCGGCAGGACTTCTTCGACCTGACGCTGAAGTACCACGGCGAGACGCTGGTGGGCGTTTCACTGGACGGCCAGCCGATGGAGAATTGGTGAGGAGGCGTCGTCATGCGTTGCAGCTGCCATGAATGCGGCACCTACATGAACCAGTCCGAAGGGCTGGAGCTGGGCTGCGTGTGCCCGGAATGCGGCTACCGCTGCAAGGCCTGCCTGGGCACCGACAGCGTGGTGAGCCGCGAGGGCCTGAAGGACCTGGTGTTCAACGATATGCTGATGCGGGACATCTTCACGTCCTTCGACGACCCCGACGAAGGCCCGGAGAAGGATCCCTCCCCCGACAAGTGGGGCGACGATCAGTGGACGGATTGAAATTGCCCCATCTCCCTAACGCTATTATGTCTTCCTGAGCGTAGCGAAGCATCCTAAAACAGACCGAAGTCTTTGTTGACTCCGGTCTGTTTTATAATACAGCATGAGAAAAGCGCTCCGCAAGCGGAGCGCTTTGGAGGTGCCACCCGGATTCGGACCGGGGAATGAAGGTTTTGCAGACCTTTGCCTTACCACTTGGCTATGGCACCAAATTGCGGCGCACGCAGGTGCGCCGTAATGTTGGAGCGGTAGACGAGACTCGGACTCGCGACCTCCACCTTGGCAAGGTGGCGCTCTACCAACTGAGCTACTACCGCAAATGGTGCCCAGGGACGGAATCGAACCATCGACACGTAGATTTTCAGTCTACTGCTCTACCGACTGAGCTACCTGGGCGAATGGCGATGCGGAAGGGGCTCGAACCCTCGACCTCCAGCGTGACAGGCTGGCATTCTAACCAACTGAACTACCGCACCATATTTGGTGGGAACAACAGGGCTCGAACCTGTGACCCTTTGCTTGTAAGGCAAATGCTCTCCCAGCTGAGCTATGCTCCCATATTGTCCCACAGCCGCTTTCTCGCGGCGACATGAAATATAATACAACAATTCGCCCGGTTTGTCAATACCCCGAGGGCGGATTTTTGCATTAATGTCTTGTTACCCGGCAAACGGGTCGGCTTCGTCACCCTCCTCATAAAAGCCGAAGTCGTCGGTCCAAAGCTCGTTGGCGCTGCCCACGATCTGCAGCGCAAAGTCCAGGGAAAGGCCGTCCTCACCATCGCGGATGAAGTCAAAGGCCAGCAGCTGATCGCCGTAGAGGCGGTAGGCGGTGATACCGTTCTCCTCCTCTGCGTAGACCGTGTCGAAGATGTCCGCGTCGTCCACCTCATAGCCCGCCAGGTTCTCCTCGGCCCAACTGCCGATGTCCGCCACGCCCTCCGCTTCCACGCGGATGGCCATGGCCGCTGCGCCGCCCTCCCTGGCGGCGGCGAAGGCCTCGCCCTCCCCAGGCTCGGTGATGGCCCAGCCGTCGGGCAGGCACAGCTCGACGCCCAGCGCATCCAGCTCCAGCCAGTCGCCGGTATAGCCTTCGTCGTCGGCAAACTCGAAGCCAAACTCCTCCTCATCCTCCGCCAGAGCGGGCAGTGCCATCATCAAAAGCGCCAGCAGCGCGCAGATCAGGCGACGAATACTCACACAAATCGCTCCCTTCCGGGTTCATTCTATTATTAAGACGCATGAGAGCGCCGTTTGGTTTACATTATAAGGCGCGAAGGCCGAAAAGTCCATACCCCGCCCGCAAACGGTCCAATTCCGAACCAAACGCGTCACAATCCCGAGGTCAGCCAATCAACCCAGCCTGCCCGCGTCCAGCGCTGCCGCCTTGCAAAAGGAACCCGCCGACATCTGCTGCCGGCGGGAATTGATTGCGTTCATGTATTGAGTTTTTTTATTTGAAACTCCCTAACCCTGGAGTATCGTAGGGCGCCTGCATTCCCGGTGAGCAATCACTATCGCTTCACATGATGGCCATTCGGTCATATCCTGGAATCTGGCCCTTTCGGATTGTCACATCGCGTTCCTTCGGGAAATGCAGGCCATGAACTGGGTTTCGCTATAGTACAATGGCATCGCCTCCCTTTCGGATTTATCGGAGATCTGCTATCTCCCAAGAGGTTTCTTTGTTCTCCCTCTTTCTGGGAACATTATAGCATTCAGGGCGGTATTTGTCAATATATTTTTTACCCAAAATTATAGTTTTTAACGAAAGATTTCTTATCGGGTCATAATGAAAAGTTGCTCTGCTCGGCCAAATCCAATTTACAGATCGCGGTTTTCATGCTAAACTATACAGGAACGATCATCGAGGAGGCGCGGGACATGGAGCGAAGGCCAAGGGTGCTGGTGAGCGCGTGCCTTCTGGGCGCGGCCTGCCGATACGACGGCAAGAGCCAGGCGCTTGAGGGGCTTCAAAAGCTGCTGGAGCGCTGCGAGCCCATTCCCCTGTGCCCGGAGCAGCTGGGCGGCCTGCCCACCCCGAGGACGCCCTCGGAGCGCCGGGGCGTGCGCGTGGTCAGCCGGGACGGCGCGGACGTGACCGCAGCCTTCACCCGCGGCGCGGAGGAGGCCCTGCTGCTGGCAAAGCTGCTGGACGTGAAGATCGCACTGCTCAAGGCCAGGAGTCCCTCCTGCGGCAGCCGGGAGATCTACGACGGCAGCTTCACCGGCCGCACGATCCCCGGCCAGGGCGTGACCGCGGAGGCGCTGGCGGCTTCCGGGATCGCCATATACGACGAAAACGCGCTGGAGGATTTCCTCGAAGCGCTGAAAGGAATATGATATGATCCGATTCAACAGCGATTATCTGGAGGGAGCCCATCCCCGCATCCTGGAAAAGCTGGCCAGCACCAACATGGCCCAGACACCCGGCTACGGCGAGGATATGTTCTGCGACAAGGCCCGGGACACCATCCGCCGCCTGTGTGACGCGCCGGATGCGGACGTGCACTTCCTGGTGGGCGGCACCCAGACCAACGCCACGGTGCTGGCCGCCATGCTGCTGCCCTACCAGGGCGTGATCAGCGCCGACACCGGGCACATCGCCGTGCATGAGACCGGGGCCATCGAGGCCGGCGGCCACAAGGTGATCGCGCTGAAGAACACCGACGGCAAGCTGAACGCCGGGCAAGTGTCCGAATGCTGCCGGCTGCACTTTTCCGACGAGAGCCACGAGCACATGGTGATGCCCGCGGCGGTGTACATTTCCAACCCCACCGAGGTGGGCACGATCTACAGCCGGGATGAGCTGAACGCCCTGCGGGCCGTGTGCGACCAGTGGAACCTGATGCTGTTCATGGACGGCGCGAGGCTGGGCTATGGGCTGGCGTCGCCGGAAAACACGCTGGATCTGCCGTATATCGCCCGCACCTGCGACGTGTTCTACATTGGCGGCACCAAGCAGGGGCTGCTGTTCGGCGAGGCCGTGGTCATCCGCAACGCCGCCATCAAGAAGAACTTCCGCTACCTCATCAAGCAGCGGGGCGGCATGCTGGCCAAGGGGCGGCTGCTGGGCGTGCAGTTCGAGGAGGTTTTGAAGGACGGGCTGTACATGGAGCTGTCGCGCCACGCAGTGGGCCTGGCCATGCGGCTTCGCGACGCGCTGCGGGCGCTGAACGTGCCCATGCTGGTGGACAGTCCCACCAACCAGCAGTTCCCCATACTGCCCAACGTGGTGCTGCCCATGCTGCGGGAAAAGTACAGCTGGGCCACCATCGAGCAGGTGGACGGCAGGCACACCGCCGTGCGCTTCTGCACCAGCTGGGCCACCCGGAATATGGACGTGGACCGGCTGATCGAAGACCTGAACAAGCTGCTCCGGTGACAGGGCGATACAAAAGGGCCTTCCCCGTTTGGGGGAAGGCCCTTTGCATTGCATTTGGGTTTACTTGCTGGAGTTGACCGCCCGGTCGAACAGCGCTTCCACGTCCTTGCCGGGGGCGGGCGACGCCATGGACACCAGCACGGAGGCGATCAGGCCGCAGAAGAAACCCGGGATGATCTCGTACAGGCCGGTGCTGCCCAGGAAGGCCAGCCAGAGGATGTCCACCGCCGCGCCGACCACGATGCCCGCCGCCGCGCCGGAGAAGGTGAGCCTCCTCCAGAACAGGCTGAGCAGGATGACCGGGCCGAAAGCCGCGCCGAACACACCCCATGCGTTGGAGACCAGGCCCATGATGGTGCCACTGCCGGGATTGGCGGCGATCAGCAGCGCGATGACGGCGATGGCCATCACCACCAGGCGGCCCGCCCAGAGCATCTCCTTGTCGGAGGCGTTCTTGCGGAACACGGGCTTGTACACGTCGCTGGCGAAGGCAGAGGCCGAGGCCAGCAGCTGGGAATCAGCGGTGCTCATGGAGGCCGCCAGGATGGCGGACAGCAGCACGCCGGAGATGATCGGCGGGAAGATGCGCCGGGTCATCTGGATGAACACGGTGGAGGAATCGGCGATCTCGCCCATGAACATGCGGCCCACCGCGCCGGCCATGACGGACATGACCAGTATGATGACCGTCCAGGTGATGCCGATGACGCTGGACTTGCGCAGCTCCTTGTCGGACTTGACGGACATGAAGCGGATGATGATGTGGGGCATGCCGAAGTAGCCCAGGCCCCAGCCCAGGCCGGAGGCGATGTCCTTCCAGTTCTCCGCGAAGCTCCAGTAGTTCGCCGGGAACTCGGCCGTGGCCGTGTTGCCGCCCTTCACCAGGCCCAGCGCGAAGATGGGAGCGATCAGCAGCGCCGCAAGCATCAGCAATCCCTGGAAGAAATCGGTCCAGCACACGGCAGAGAAGCCGCCCAGGAAGGTGTAGCCGATGATGATGGCCGCCGCGATGTACATGGCCAGCGTGGCGTCCATGCCGATAACGGTGTTGAACAACGTGCCGCAGGCCTTGATGCTGCTGGCCGCGTAGATGGTATAGGCGAAAACAAAGATCACCGCGCAGATGATCTGCAGTGCCTTGCTCTTCGAGAGGAAGCGGTTGGTCAGGTACTGCGGGATGGTGATGGAGTCATTGGCCTCAATGGAGAACTTGCGAAGCCGCGGCGCCTCGAAGATCCAGCTGAGCGCATAGCCGATGGCCAGGCCGATGGCGATCCAGGACTGCCCCATGCCGGCGGCGTAGATCGAAGCAGGCAGGCCCATCAGCACCCAGGCGCTCATGTCCGAAGCGCCGGCGGACAGCGCCGACACCCACGCGCCCATCTGGCGGCCGCCCAGGAAGTAGTCCTTTTCATTGGCGCCCTTGGAGCGCAGGAAGAAATACACGCCGATGCCGATCATAAATACCAGGTAGATGATAAACACGACCAGTTCCGCTGTGTTCATTCAATCGCCTCGTTTCAACATTAATATATTCATTATACTTTTTTATGCCGTCCCGTCAACGCTTTATCGGTTTAGCAGAGTAAATTTTCGATTAAATATGAGGACAAATGGAAAATGCCGAAGGGGTTTGCATGGAGCAGGCTGATCGCCGCATAAGATTGGAAAAACGGGATCGGGAGGGGTTCAAATGGCGGTCAATCGAAGGAGCGCGGCGCTGGGCCTGGCGCGGGGACTGCTGGCGGCGGTGGGCTTGACGCTGGTCGGCATGGCGGTCATCGCGGCGCTTACGCTGCTGGCGAAGGTTTCGGACGGGGCGATCATGGCGCTGAACCAGGTGCTGAAGCTCTGCTCCATATCGCTGGGAGCGCTGGCGGCCGTGGGCAGGGGCGGCGAGCGGGGCTTCGTCACCGGCATGGCGCTGGCGATCCTCTACACGGCTCTCGGCTACGGGCTGTACGTCGCCCTGGGCGGCAACGCCTTTTCCGCGGGAGAGATGCTGGGCGAGATATTGATCGGCGCGGCGCTGGGAGCCATCGCCGGGGCGGTGCTGGCGAATATGCAGCCAAAGCGGCGGGCGGCGAGAGGGGCGTAAGAAGGGGCAGCGTGGTGAGTTGCGGGAGGGGCACTACCTCCGCCCCCTATCGGGGCCGCCTCCCTCTAAGAGGGAGGCTTTTGGGGTTACGGCCGACGTTGCCCTCGCGTCCAAGAGGCTCCTGCCCTGGCGCCCGTTTTGGCTCCCTCATCGAGGAAGCTGGCTGGCCGCAGGCCAGACTGAGGGAGTTGAGGGAAACGTCAAAGAAGCTGACCGGAGGAGTTCTCTTGATCCCACAGGGAAACGTGAAAAGCCAAAGAGCCATAAAAGAGCCTTCCCAAAAGGGAAGGCTCTTTGCGGCCCGGAATTGCAGACGCCGGTATTATCCTATTTCCTCCGCCAGCGCGTCGATCTGGTCCTTCTGCACCGGGCAGATCGCGCTGAAATACAGGGAATCCTTCACGGACAGTAGCTTCCGGGCCTTTTCGTCGTCGCCATCCTGGTGGAACATCCGGGCCAGGTAGTAGAGCGTGGTGATCTGCCTGGGCTTTTCCGCGTGGGCCTTTTTGTAGAAATCCATCGCCTTGGCGCGGTACTCCCCCGCCTTCTCGGCGTCGCGCCCGGCCATGAGCTCGTAGAGCTGGCCCAGGTTGTCCAGCGTGGCGGCGTCCTCGTCGTCGTAATCCAGCGCCTCCAGGTTGAACTTCAGCGCCGCGTCGAACTCGCCGGTCTGCCGGGCCTTGTCCACCCAGAACATGCCCATGGTGCTGTAGACGCTGCCGTTCATCTTGTAGGCGGCGGCGCGGCCCATGGTCTCCATGGCCTCGTCCAGCTCCCCGGCGCACCAGTGGCAGATGGCATACTGGATGCGCAGCTGGAACCAGTCGTCCTTGGACATGGCCTTGTCCTTGGCCATGTCCTGCATCAGGGCCTTGGCGTCGTCAAAGCGGCCCTCCCGCAGCAGAAGCAGCGCATAAGCCGAGTTGATGTTCGGCGCGAACCGGCCCAGCTTCGCGGCCTCGTCGTACATCCGCAGGGCCTCCTGATACTTGGCCTTGGCCTCCGCCGGCTTGCCCTCGCCGGCGATCTTGTTGGCGTCCACCTGCATGCGATAGGCCTTGTTGCCCATCACAGCGGCCTTCGCGGTGTCAAAGAATCCCATGCTCGCTCTCTCCTTCGCTCATCTTTCGGCGCAGCCGCTCCGCCCGCTTCTGCAGCGTCTCCGGCGGCTCGCCGTCCGGGTAGTCCCCGGATCTCAGCGCGTATTCCAGCGCCCGCTTCAAGTCCCTGAAATGATGCTCATACAGCTTTGACAGCGCCGTGCAGGCCATCCCCGGCATCTGGCGGCGGTTCAGCATCTGCAAGAGCACGTCCCGCGCGCCGTCCCAGTCGCGGCTGCGCCGGGCGATCAGGTAGAGCCGCCAGTTGGCCATGCCCGCCACGCGCTCGCCGCTGAGCGACGCCAGCGTGCCCGCAGGCCTGGGAATGGCCGACACGCGGTACATCTCCTTCGCCGGGCCCAGCTCCCCCTGCCGCTCCAGCGACCGGCCCATGCTGAACTGGTCGCGCTGGTCGGTGAGGGTCTGGGGGGCGGCATTGATATCGCACAGCCGGACCAGCAGCGTGGCCAGCGTGGCGATGTCCTGGCGGTTGTGGTCCACGATGTCGGTGAGCAGCCCCTCGTCCCCGGTCTTGAGGAACTCGAAGAACCGGGTGGGCACCTCACTGCCGGGCAGGTCGTCCTGCCGGGGCTTGCCCAGGATCTGCGCCTCCAGGTTGGAGAGGCGGCAAGACCCCAGCCGCAGCTTCCAGGCGCGGCGGGCCGGGGTGATCAGGTCCAGGTTGGGCATTTCCCGCCAACGGTCCCGCATGCGGCACATGGTGAACCGCGCCTCCAGCAGCGGCATATCGAAGGTCTTGCCGTTGAAGGTGCACACGCAGTCAAAGGCCTCCATGCGCCTGGCCAGGCGGTCGATCAGCTCCGGCTCGTCGGCATACTCCCGCAGCATGTACTGTTCGACGACGAATGCCTCGCCCTCCACGAAGCCCACGCCCACCAGGAAAGCCACCGTGCCCGCACCGTGGGAAAGGCCGGTGGTCTCGGTGTCCAGGAACAGGCACCTTCGCACGTCGAACCGCGGGCCCGTCCAGCCGATGCGGCGCAGGCCCGAGGAAGGCAGATCGTAGATGGCCCCGTCCAGCGGCAGCCGGCTGACATGGCAAATCAGGCCGCCCGGCCGCCTCTGGGTTGCGGCGGGGGCCGCGGTCTTCATCATGTTCAGCTTTGCCCGCAGGCCGGAAGCCATCGCAATCACCATACCTATTGTAAATACCCGCGGGGAGATTGTCAAGCGGCGGCAAAGGCTGTATAATGAACATATAATATATAGGAGGACATTGCCATGCTGAACATCGGAACCCCCGCCCCGGATTTCACCCTGCCGGACCAGAACGGCGAAACCCACCGCCTGTCGGACTATCGCGGGCAGAAGGTGATCCTGTACTTCTATCCCAAGGACAACACCGCCGGCTGCACCAGGCAGGCCTGCAACTTCCGGGACCTGCTGCCCCAGTTTAAGGAAAAGGGCGCGGTGGTGCTGGGCGTGAGCAAGGACTCCGTCGCCTCCCACAAGCGCTTCGAGGAGAAGTTCGGCCTGCCGTTCACGCTGCTTGCCGACGAGGACAGGACGGTGATCCAGGCCTACGACGTGTGGAAGGAAAAAGTGAACTACGGCAAGGTGAGCATGGGCGTGGTGCGCACCACCTACCTGATCGACGAGAACGGCGTGATCGTCCGGGCATTCGACAAGGTGAAGGCTGCGGACAACCCCGCGCAGATGCTGGGCGAGCTGGAATAGACACAAACCATGACCACCCGTAAAACGGGTGGTTTGCACAAGGGCTAAAAGCCCAAGGAATACCGGCCAGCGTCTCAAGGCGCTGGCTTTCACCTTATCCA
>CADCFG010000017.1 GCA_902800625.1 uncultured Eubacteriales bacterium
GGCTACGGCTATAGAGACGATGAGTATTTCTTTACCCTCGTTCGCTATCTTGCTCTGCCTCTTGCTTGGCTTGAATCCCACAACTTTCCGTGAAGAACCCAATTTTTTGTCACTGGCCTGTGCCGATCTGGAACGTGAAGAACCCCCGTCCCACGGGCTCGGGCGTGGTCAGCGTCACGCGATACAGCGGGTTCCCGGCGGGGTCGCCGGTGGGGAAGGCCGTGTTCAGCGCCACGATGTCGCAGGACAGCCCGCCCTCCCAGCGCAGGTCCACCGGCCCCAGCCGCACGCCGCCGTCCGTCAGGCGCTCCGGCTTCTGGGGCGTGATGAACCGGAAGACGATGGGCAGGGGCGTCTCCAGGTCGAAGGCGTCCACCAGCCGCAGCGCGCCCTCCTTCCGGAGCACCATGGCCGTGCGCTGTACCGACCGCGCCCCGGCCCGGGCGGGATACGCGCCGGTCAGGTCGACGCTCATTTGCTCGCCGTCCGGCCGGGCGTCGAAGTCCGCCGGGCACACGTCGCCGCCGAAGGCCGTCTCGGGGGTGTTGTCCCCGGGGGCGTCCAACTGGGCGAAGGGGCCAATCAGCGGTGTGCCGGACGCGCCGGGCGCCTCCACCAGCACGGGCCTTTCCCCGGCGAACAGGATCAGGCTGCCCGCGTTGCCCCGGCCGCCGCCGGTGTGCATGGCGCAGGTCATGCCGTTGAAGCGGGACAGCATCAGCCGGTTGCGGGCCGTGGCGGCGTGCTTGAGCCGCGGCGGCTTGCTGTCCTCCGCCGAGAGCATCCCCGCGCAGGACAGGTCCAGCGTCCGGCCCGTCACCGTGGCGGAGGGCCGCCTGCGGATCCGATGCAGCCGCGCGCCAAGGGCGGTGAGCGCCTCGTCGTTCGCGGCCAGGCCCACCCGGAACAGCTCCTGCCCCGACAGGGCCGGGCGCATGTCCCCGGTGACGGCGTCGGCGAAGAAATCCCCCTCCAGCCAGGGGAACAGCAGCCCGTCCAGCCAGTCCGGCGTGGGATAGTCCGCCGTCAGGTCCATCTCGCCCCGGGTCAGCTTGCGCAGCAGAAGGGTCAGGTCCGTGACGGCGGCGGTTTCCGCCAGCTCGTCCGCAAGGGACAGGGGACGGCCTTCCCGGCTGGACACACCCTGGTCCAGCAGACGCAGCGCCTGCTTGATGATCGCGCCGCGGCGGGCGGCGTCGGTTTCCAGCAGGATGGCCGAGAGCACTATGTCGCACAGCACGCACAGGGGCCGCCCGCTTTCCGAGCCTTTCAGGCCGGTGAAGCGCATGAAGGGATAGTCGCTGTGGGCCAGGAATGGCGAGAAAACCCGCCGCCGTGCCTCGTAGAGCAGCTTGGCCGACACCCGTGAGCCCATCCGCTCGCCCAGGGAGCGGTGCACCCAGGCCACCAGCATCAGCGTCTCGGCGCACTGGAAGTCGATCTCCGGGTGCTGTTCGTCGTCAAATGGCGCGCCCTTCGGGTTTTCCGACCAGGTGGACTCCTCGCAAATCATGCACAGCAGGTCCACGATGCGGCTCAGCGCTGCGGCGTCCGGCTCCACCAGCATCAGCGCCTCCAGCGCCTGCCGCCGTCCCCGCTGCACGCGCAGCCAGGCCGGCGGGTCAAGGAGCCGCTGGGACAGGGGCATGGCGGGCAGGTCCCGGCCCATGGCCAGCCGGGCCGCCTCCTGGGCTGCCTCCCGGGCCGAGCCCGTGGCCACCGGCGAGGGCAGCCCCTCGGGCCGCGCCAGCGCAGCGAGGATCTGGTAGTTGCGAAGGAACATACTCGTGACCTCCTTTGAAGGAAGTGGACACTGTTGCACAATTTATGCCTTCCCCAAAGGGGGAAGGCTACGATCGTCACCGATTCATAAACGTATACGTCCCCACCGACACGGCCACGGCCAGGTTCAGGCTGTCGATCTCGTCGCTCTGGGGGATGAACACGCTCTGGCCCAGGCTGGCAAAGCGGGCGGGCAGGCCGGTCTGCTCGTTGCCGAACACCAGCGAAAAGGGCGGCTGCGCCTCCCGGGCCACGTCGTTCAGCGGCCGCGCGCCGTCCAGCATGAAGGGGTACAGGGGCCGGTCGGGGAAGTCGGCGCGATAGGCGTCGAAGTCCTCGTATACCTTCACCCGCAGCTTGAAGAACGCGCCCATGGACGCGCGCAGCACATGGGGGTCGAACACGTCCACGCAGGGCCGCACCACGGCCACGTCCCGGATGCCGAAGCCCAGCAGCGAGCGCATGGCCGTGCCGGCATTGCCGTTGTCGCTGATCTGGCACAGCACGGCGTGGCTGGCGGCGGGGTCCAGCGCGCAGTCGTACTTCCTGAACACCAGGCCGGCGAAGCAGTTGTCCTTCTTCGACTCCCGGCGCAGCACCCGCTCCGCCAGCTCCTCCCGCACGCCCAGCTCGGCGCACTTTTCCCGCAGCTTCACGACGCCCTCGTTTTCCAGCCCCGCCGGGTGCAGCAGCAGCCGCTGGGCGCAGTCCGGCCGCGCCTCCAGCAGCATCAGCGACGGGAACACCCCCAGCTGGTAGCTGTAATCCAGCTTCCGGGAATAGGGCTCCAACTTTGGCATAGCATATCACCTTGAAACGTAAGTTTGAAACAGAGAGTTCAGAGATCAGAGTTAAGAGTTCAGAGAAATGTGTGGAGAGAACTTGCCGCGCTGGAAGAACAACGCCATTCAATCTGAACTCTCAACTCTGAGCTTTCAACTCTCATTCATTGTACCTCAGCCATCCCCTTAGATAATCCCGCAGCGCCTTGCTGTGGGTCTCCATGGGGAAGTGGCCGGCGGTGGCGAGGCGGTGGATCTCGGCGTCAGGCAGCAGACTGTGGATCTGGCTCAAACGGGCCTCGTCCAGCAGCGGGTCCCGCCCGCCCAGCAGCGCCATGGTGGGGCAGAATCCCATGCCCTGCTTCGGCGGCGCGGCGCACTGCTTCAGCATGCGCTCGAAGGCGGCCTCGGCGCCGGGTCGAATCAGCGGCGCGCGCATGCGGTCCACGATATAGTCGTCCATGGGGAAGGCGGCGAAGTGCTCGATCATACGCCGGAACCGGGGCGCGCTGAGCACGTTGGTGCGGTACCACTGGCCGGTCTCTGAAAGCCGCCGGGCCGGGGGCGCCACGCTGAACAGCGGGGAGATGTGGATCTGGCTCTTCACGCTGTCCGGGTACTGCACCGCCATGCGCAGTATCGCCGAGCAGGCGCTGCCGTGGGCCGCCAGGTGCCACAGGGACATGGGCGTGCCCAGGCTGCGGTCCACGTCGTCCAGCACGCCCCACAGCAGGTTGGCCCGGATATCGGCGCTCTGGGGTGCGGGGCAGTCGCTGCGGCCAAAGCCCGGCAAATCCGCCAGCACCGCCAGGCAGCCCTGGCCGGACAGCTCCGGCAGCAGCTTGCGCCAGTGGAACGTGCTGGTCAGCGGCGAGGACAGCAGCAGCATCCGGCTGTGGATGGGGGTGTCCGGCTTCACCACGCAAAAATGGATGCGCACGCCCGAAAAGGACAGGTATCGGCTCTCCTCCGTCAAGCGCATCCACAACCTTTCAGCTTGCATATGTAATCACCATATATTGTAGCATAAGGCGGCGCGTTTGACAACCAAAGTAAATTCTTTTTGACTGAATCCGTAAACTCAAACGGCCAAAAGTTCCTTCTCGGTAATAACCACGTAAACAGGCTTGCCTGAAATGGCGAAGTCATGTATAATAGAGGGTACGATGGAAATTGTGGCGCTTTGCGCGCCGGAGGATGACCCATGCCGATCTACGACTACAAGTGCTCCCAGTGCGGCAACCGCTTTGATATGCTGCGCTCCGTTTCCGCCCGGGACGACGTGAAGTGTCCCAAGTGCGGCGGCGACGTGGCCCGGGTGTACGAGGGCAAGTGGATGTCCCTGGGCAAGGCGTCGGCGTCCGGCGGGTGTTCCTGCGGGGGTAACTGCCAGGGCTGCTCCGGCTGCTCCAGATAAGGCGGATCGACAGGGGCAGTGGACGCTTCCGTATCATTGGATTTTCCGGCACACCGTTGCCGTTTCAGACGGACAGGCCGCAAGGCCGATTGGAGACAAGATGAAGGAAAAACTGCGCATTCACGGCGGCGCCCGGCTGGAGGGCGAAGTGATGGTCAGCGGCGGCAAGAACGCCGCGGTGGCCATTCTTCCGGCTGCGCTTTTGGGGGATTCACCCTCCGTGATCGAGAACGTTCCGGACATCAACGACGTACATATCATCATCGACATGCTGCGCTATCTGGGTGCGGAAGTCGAGTTCAAGGACAATGTGGTCACCATCGATCCCCGCACCGCGGACAAGTTCGACCCGCCCTACGACCTGGCCTGCCAGATGCGCGCTTCCTATTATTTTGCACCGGTGCTGCTGGGCGTGTTCAAGCGGGCGGAGGTGCCGCTGCCCGGCGGCTGCGATCTGGGCCTGCGTCCCATTGACCAGACGCTGAAGGGCATGCGCGCCCTGGGCGCCGACGTGGACACCCCCGGCGGGGTCATCATGGCCAGCGCGGACGAGCTGATCGGCGGGGACATCTTCCTGGATATGCCCAGCGTGGGCGCCACCGTGAACAGTATGCTCACGGCCGTGTCCGCCAGCGGCACCACCTGCATCCACAACGCCGCCAAGGAACCCCACATCGTGGACCTGGCGAACTTCCTGTCCTCCATGGGCGCGGTGGTGAAGGGCGCGGGCACCGACGTGATCCGCATCCGCGGCGGCCGGCACCTGCACGGCACCAACTACACCGTGGTTCCCGATCAGATCGAGACCGGCACGCTGATGATCGCGGCGGCCGCCACCGGCGGCGACGTGGTGATCACCGGCGCGATCCCCACCCACATGGAGGCGCTGTCGGCCAAGCTCCTGGAGATGGGCGTGCACGTGTCCAGCGAGGATGACATCATCCACGTGCGCAGCAACCGCAACTACCGCGCGGTGAACATCAAGACCCAGGGCTATCCCGGGTTCCCCACGGACCTGCAGCAGCCGCTTTCCGCGCTGCTCACCGTGGCCAACGGCACGTCCATTGTCACCGAGACCATCTTTGAAAACCGCTTTCGCTTCCTGGACGAGCTTCGCAAGATGGGCGCGAATTCCCGGGTGATCGAGACCACCGCCATCATCACCGGCGTGGACCACCTCTCCGGGGCCCGCGTGAACGCCACCGACCTGCGCGCCGGGGCCTCGCTGGTCATCGCGGCGCTGATGGCCGAGGGCGTGACGGAGATCTCCGGCGTGGAGTACATCATGCGCGGCTACGAGCGCTTTGCCGACAAGCTGCGCTCCCTGGGCGCCCATATCGAGCACCTGAGGGACGGCGAAGTGGTGTCTTCGCCCGCGTTTGCGCACAATATATAACAAAGATTGCGGTTTTTCCGGTAAAATCAGGTTGTATTATTTGCGGAAACGTGATATAATACGAGTGTTATACACGATGCTGCACTGAACAACCGCCGATCTTCGGCGGTGTGTTTTTGAGACAAGGCTCAGCATTTCAACTGGACATGACGAGGGGGAATATGGTTGCCGGGTAAATCGATGCCGGTCAGGGAAGCCAAGCAAATTGCACAGAAGATCGCCGACGAAATGGGCGTCGAGCTGGTCGATGTTGAGCTGGTCAAGGAGCCGACCGGCCATTTTCTGCGCTTTTATATCGAAAAGCCGGACGGCATTGCCCTGAACGACCTGGAGGCCTACCATCGCAGGATCCTGCCGCTGGTGGAGCGGGTGGACTACGACTATATGGAAGTTTCGTCCCCCGGCGCGGACCGGCCCCTGAAGACCGAGGCGGACTTTGAGCGCGCCCAGGGCATGCAGGTGGAGCTGAAGACCTATCGGCCCGTGAACGGCGGCAAGCAGTTCACAGGCGAGCTGGTGGGGCTCGTTGACGGCGAGATCGTGCTGAATGCCCCCGGCGGCGAGCTGCGCTTCGCCAGGAAGGAAGTGGCGCTGGTACGCCCGCTCATCGAATTCGACGAGGAGGATCTGCAGGACGACGCGCCTGCGAAGTGACTCCGATCGGCATAACACAACGTCCCGGCAGGCCGGGCAAGGAACAGGAGGATGAAGGCCATGGCAAACGGCGGAATTGATTCCAACGAATTTTTCAGCGCACTGGACGCCCTGAGCAAGGAGCGGCGCATCAACAAGGAGATTCTCTTCAACGCGATCGAAGCCGCGCTGATTTCCGCATACAAAAAGAACTTCGGCAAGAACGCAAACGTGCGCGCCACCATCGACCCGGAAAAGGGCGAGGTGGAGGTGCTCTCCCGCAAGACGGTGGTGGAGACCGTGGAGGACCCCCAGTGCGAGATGTCGCTGGAGGAGGCCCGCACCATCCGGCCCCAGTATGAGATCGGCGACCTGGTGGAAGTGCAGGTGACACCCAAGAACTTCGGCCGCATCGCGGCGCAGACCGCCAAGCAGGTGGTCGTGCAGCATCTGCGCGAGGCCGAGCGCGGTGTGATCTACGACGAGTACAGCCAGAAGGAGAACGAGATCCTCACCGCCATCGTGCAGCGCGTGGAGAACAAGCAGGTGTTCGTGGAGCTGGGCCGCACCGAGGGCCTGCTCGAGCCGAACCAGCAGATGCCCACCGAGGAGCTGGCCGTCAACGACCGCATCAAGGTGTATGTGCTGGAGGTCTCCCGCCTGGGCCGCGGCCCGCAGGTGTTCGTCAGCCGCACCCATCCGGGCCTGGTGAAGCGCCTGTTTGAGCTGGAGGTGCCCGAGATCGTCACCGGCGTGGTGCAGATCAAGTCCATCGCCCGCGAGGCCGGCTTCCGCACCAAGATGGCCGTGGTATCCACCGACCCGCTGATCGACGCGGTCGGCTCCTGCGTGGGCCCCAGGGGCATGCGCGTGGAGAACGTGGTCAACGAGCTGAAGACTGAGAAGATTGACATCGTCAAGTGGTCCCAGGACCCGGCGGAATACATCGCCAACGCCCTGAACCCCGCCCGCGTGCTCAGCGTGTTCGTCTCCGAGACGGAGAAGGCCGCGGCAGTGGTGGTGCCGGACAACCAGCTGTCCCTGGCCATCGGCAAGGAGGGGCAGAACGCCCGCCTGGCCGCCAAGCTGACCGGCTGGAAGATCGACATCCGCAGCCAGAGCCAGGTGGAGGCCGAGGCCCGGCAGATGGGCACTGACGGGACGGAGGAATTCTGATGCCAGCCAAGCCGCGCAAGATCCCGATGCGTATGTGCGTCGGGTGCCGTGAGATGAAGCCCAAGGCGCAGCTGCTACGGGTGGTGAAGCCCCAGGACGGCGACGCCCACATCGACACCACCGGCAAGGCCCAGGGCCGCGGCGCCTATGTCTGCGGGCAGATCGAATGCCTGCGCAAGGCGAAGAAGAGCCGCGCGCTGGAGCGGGCGCTGGAGGCAGCCATCGACGACGCGGTGTTCCAGCAGCTTCAGGCGCAGATTCAGGCCATCGCCGCGAAGGCGGAGCAGGTCGAATGAACCGCGCACTGAGCATGCTGGGGCTGTGCGCCCGGGCGGGCAGGCTGGTCACCGGCGAAAAGGCCTGCGTGCAGGCGATCCGCGCGGGAAGCGTGTATGTGATGCTGCTGGACGGCGTGGCGTCTGAAAACGCCGTCAAGGCCGTCGAACAGGCCTGCCACACCCACGGAGTTCCACTGGTGCGCACCGGCGAATACGAGCTGGGCGACGCCATCGGGAAGCCGGGCCGCATGGCCGCGGGCGTCACGGACGCGAAGATGGCCCAGAGAATCATCGAGTTAAACCTTGCCGATTGAAATCGGCGTGTGATAACAGGCCCAACGGGCCGAAATGAGAGAGTGTACGGGGGTGCATTGAGGGAATGACCAAAGTCAGGGTTCAGGACGTGACCAAGGAACTGAGCGCGAACACCGGCAGGATGCTGGAGAACGTGACGCGCATGTGCAAGCAGTCGCAGGAGATGTTGAGCGCCCTGCGGCGGATCTCCGACGGTTTCGTCCGCGAAGAGCGGGAACGCCAGGAGCGCGAGGCCAAGGAGGAGCTGCGCAAGCAGTACGAGGCCAGCGCCCAGTTTATGACCGCCTATTCCAGCGAGCAGGTGCCGGATATCCCGGATGCGCCTGCGGTGCAGCCCCAGAGCGAGCCGGCGCAGCAGCCCGAGCCCGAGCCCAAGCCCCAGGCCGTAAAGCCTGCGGCAGCGGCCCGCCCGGCGGCTGCGGCTCCCGCGGCGCCTGCCGCGCCGAGGCCCGCGGTCCGTCCGCAGCAGAGCGGCTATACCGCCGCGCCCGGCCAGAGCCCGGCCTATCAGGGCCAGCCGCGCTACGGTGATCGTCCGCAGCGTCCCGCGGGCCAGGGCGGCTATACCGCTACGCCCGGCCAGCGCCCGGCCTATCCGGGTCGTCCCCAGCAGGGCGGCGCACCCGGCCAGGGTCCGCGTCCCGGCTTCGGCAATCGTCCCGCCGGCGCACCCGGCCAGGGTCCGCGTCCCGGCTTCGGCAATCGTCCCGCCGGTGCTCCCGGCCAGCGTCCCGCTGGTGGCGGCATGGGCGGCGGTCCGCGCAGCGGCGGCTTTGGCGGCGGCGCGCGGGGCGGCTTCGGCGGACGCCGCGGCCCGGAGCTCGCGCCTTCCGTTGAGAAGGAGCGGGTCTCCAACTACGATCCCAACAAAAAGCAGTACGTGCGCCAGAACGATCCCGAGCGCAGCCGCAATTCCGGCCGCGCCGCGGCCCGTCAGCGCGGCGGCGCCAGCAACCTGAACAACTACGACGACGAGTTCGTGCGCAATCGCAAGAAGCGCAAGGCCGTGGCGCAGAAGGCCGCCATCCCGACCGTGAAGATCGAGAAGGCCTACATGACCGCCGAGACCATCACCGTGCGCGACCTGTCCGAGCGCATCGGCAAGCCCGCCGGCGAGATCATCAAGAAGCTGATGATGCTGGGCATCATCGCCACCATCAACAACGACCTGGACTTCGATACCGCCACCCTGGTGGCCCAGGAGTTCGGCGTCGAGCTGGAGATGAAGCTGGCGGAGACGGCCGAGGACGCCCTGGAGAAGGAGGACGTGGAGGACGCCGAGGAGGATCTGATCACCCGTCCGCCCGTCGTCACCATCATGGGCCACGTCGACCACGGCAAGACCAGCCTGCTGGACTACATCCGCAAGAGCCGGGTCACCGCGGGCGAGGCCGGCGGCATCACTCAGCACATCGGCGCCTATACCGTCGAGCTGGACGGCCGCAAGATCACCTTTCTGGACACCCCCGGCCACGAGGCCTTCACCTCTATGCGCCTGCGCGGCGCCCAGGCTACGGACATCGCCGTGCTGGTGGTGGCCGCGGACGACGGCGTGATGCCCCAGACCATCGAGGCCATCAACCACGCCAAGAGCGCGGGCGTCGAGATCATCGTCGCCATCAACAAGATGGACAAGCCCGCCGCCAACCCCGAGCACGTGAAGCAGCAGCTGACCGAGTACGACCTGGTCACCACCGAGTGGGGCGGCCAGACCGAGATGGTGCCCGTGTCCGCCGTGACCGGCGAGGGCGTGGACGATCTGCTTGAGACCATCCTGCTCACCGCCGACGTGAACGACTATCGCGCCAATCCCAACCGCAAGGCCCGCGGCATCATCATCGAGGCCAAGCTGGACAAGGGCCGCGGCCCGGTGGCCACGGTGCTGGTGAAGAACGGCACGCTGAACGTGGGCGACGCCATCGTCGCGGGCACGGCCTATGGCCGCGTGCGCGCCATGATGAACGATCGCGGCGAGCGCGTGAAGAGCGCCGGCCCCTCCGAGCCGGTGGAGGTCATCGGCTTCAACGACGTGCCCGACGCGGGCGACCAGATCACCGCCGTGGACGACGAGAAGCTGAGCCGCCAGGTGGCCGAGGAGCGCAAGGACAAGCTGCGCGCCGCCCTGGTCAAGACCCAGACCAAGACCACGCTGGACGACCTGTTCAACCAGATCTCCGCCGGCGAGATCAAGGACCTGAACGTCATCATCAAGGCCGATGTGCAGGGCTCCGTGGAGGCCGTGCGCCAGAGCCTGGAGAAGCTGAGCAACGACGAAGTGCGCGTGCGCTGCATCCACGGCGCGGTGGGCGCCATCAACGAATCCGACACCCTGCTGGCCTCCACGGCCAACGCCATCATCGTCGGCTTCAACGTGCGCCCCGACAACAACGCCAGGGAAATGGCCGAGCGCGAGAAGATCGACATCCGGCTGTATCGCGTCATCTACCAGGCCATCGAGGAGATGGAGGCGGCCATGAAGGGCATGCTGGCCCCGAAGTTCCGCGAGGTGCTGTTGGGACACGCCCAGGTGCGCCAGACCTTCCGGGTCTCCGGCGTGGGCACCATCGCCGGCTCCTACGTCACCGACGGCAAGATTGCGCGCAACGCTTCAATACGCCTGCTGCGCGACAACATCGTCATCCACGAGGGCAAGATCGACTCCCTGAAGCGCTTCAAGGACGATGCCAAGGAGGTCAACACCGGCTACGAGTGCGGCATTGGCATCGAGGGCTACAATGACATCAAGGAAAACGATGTTATCGAGTGCTTCGTGATGGAGGAGATCGAAAGATGATTGTGGACGGGGGAGCAAGCTCCCCCGCCACTACCACCCCCTTCAGATTTTGCTTGAGGGCAAATGCCCTCTGGCCGCAAAATCTGCAAAGTAGGAATTTTTCATCCGGGAAATGGGATTTCCCTACTGAAAAATTACCATCCGCCCGCGACGTACACGCCGCCGCGTGCGATTAATATGAGATCGTATCCTTGCGGGCGTTCAGCAATATAAACTGGACGCCCGTTTATCCTTTTTGAACAATGGAGGACACTATGCCATCATTTGACCGCATTGACCGCATCTCCCAGGAGGTGCACAAGGCGATTGACGCCATCATCCGGGACGAGTTGAACGACCCGCGCATCGGCGGCACCTGGTCCATCGTGCGCTGCGAAGTCACCCGGGACCTGCGCTACTGCAAGGTCCGCGTCTCCATCCTGGAGGAGGAAAAGCGCAAGGACATGATGAAGGCCCTGCAGAAGGCCGCCGGCTTCGTGCGGCGGGAGCTGGGCCGCCGGGTGGACTTGCGCTACGTGCCGGAGATCCTGTTTGAGCTGGACACCAATATCGAGTACGCCGCCCACATCAACCAGCTGTTGAAGGAGACGCAGAGGCATGGCGAAGCGAGTGACGATTGAGAAGCTGGCCGAGTGGCTGAAGGCGCACGACGACTATCTGCTGCTGGGCCACATAGCGCCGGACGGCGATGCGGTGGGCTGCTGCATGGGCATGAGCTTGGCGTTGAAGGCCATGGGCAAGCGGGCCGTGGTGTGCCTGCCCGGAGGCGTGCCCCGGATGTATGCGGGCCTGCCCGGGGCGGATGAGGTGCTGGACACGGAAACCGTGACGCCGGATGCGCTGCCCTTTGCGCCGAAGACAGCCTTCGCGCTGGATGTCTCCGAGCTGGAACGTTTGGGCGAGGGGGGCAAGGCGCTGTTTGAAGCATGCCCCGCGCGGGCCGCGCTGGACCACCACCACACCAATCCCGGCTTCGGCCAGGTCTACGCGCTGGACGGAGACGCCGCAGCGGCGGGGGAACTGGTGGTGGAGCTGATCGACGAGCTGGACATTGAGCTGACGCGGGCGATGGGCGAGTGCCTGTTCGTGGCCATCTCCACCGACTGCGGCCAGTTCAACTATTCCAATACCAGGGCCCAGACCTTCCTGGCCGCCGCGCGCTGCTCGGAGTCGGGCATCGACATCGCCGCTATCACAGAAAACCTCTACCGCACGCGCAGCGTGGGCCGCACGAAGCTGCTGGGTCTGGCGCTGGCGGGGCTGGAGCTGTCGCCGGACGGCCAGCTGGCCTGGGCGCGGGTGACGGAGGACATGTACCGCCGGACCGGGGCCATCCCCGAGGACAAGGAGGGCATCGTCAACTATCTGCAGGAGATGGCCGGCGTGCGCATCGCGGTGCTGGCCGAGGAACAGGGTGAGCAGACCAAGTTCTCCCTGCGGGCCAGCGCGCCGCTGAACGTGGCCCGGGACGTGGCCGTTCCCCTGGGCGGGGGCGGGCACGACTGCGCCGCGGGCGTCACCGTGCCCCTCAGGCTGGAGGAAGCGCTGGGCAAGGTGCTGGCGCTGGCAAGGGAAGCACTGAGTAAATTCTGAATTGGCGAGCTGATGCTCGAAAATGAGGAATGAGGAGTGAGGAATGAGGAATTCAGGAAGAAATCCTGACGGATTTCTTCGATTGAAAAAGGGACAAACGGCGTTTCAGCACTCTTCCGTCTTCTTTAATCAAAACAAATCCCGCAGGGATTTGCACCTCCACTCCTCATTCCTCATTCCTAATTCCTAATTCAAGCGCAGCGCCAAATCAGAATCTCCACATCATCCACAGAAACGGATTGAAACATGAACGGATTCATCAACCTGAACAAGCCCACGGGGCGAACGTCCTCGGATCTGGTGGTGTTCGTGCGCAAGCGCCTGCCCAGGGGCACGGCGGTGGGCCACGGCGGCACGCTGGACCCGGAGGCCTCGGGCGTATTGCCGGTGTGCGTCGGTTCGGCCACCCGGCTTTTTGACTATATCATCGACAAGCAGAAGACCTATGTAGCCCGCATCCGGCTGGGTGTTCAGACCGACACCCAGGACGCCACCGGCCAGGTGGTGTCTGAAAAGCCCGTCACCGTGGGCGAGGATGAGCTGCGCGCCGTGCTGGGCGAATTCACCGGCGAGATCGAGCAGGTGCCGCCCATGTATTCCGCCATTAAAAAGGACGGGCGGCGGCTTTACCAGCTGGCCCGGAAGGGGCAGACCGTGGAGGTGCAGTCCAGGACCTGCCGGGTGGACGGCATCGAATTCATGGGCGCTGAGGGTGGGGACACCTATCTGTTGAAGATCACCTGCGGCAAGGGCGTGTACATCCGCACCCTGTGCCACGACATCGGCAACCGCCTGGGCTGTGGGGCCCACATGCAGACGCTGGAGCGCGTTGCGGCGGGCATCTTCAAGATCGAAGACGCGCTGACGCCCGCGCAGATTGACACCCTTTCCCAGGAGGGGCGGCTGGAGGAAGCGCTGCTCCCGCTGGACGCGCCGCTGGGCCATCTGCCCGCCGTCCGGGTGGGGGAGCGCAGCCGCCACGCGGTGATGAACGGCAACCCGCTGCGTCCGAACTGGCTGGATGCCCCCGCACCTGCCGACGCTGAGGCCGTGCGGGTGTACCTGAACGACGAGTTTGCCGGCATCGGCGCGCCGCAGCCCGACGGCAGCGTGAAATTCAGAGCTATGCTCTACCGGCGGGAGGGCGAGGAATGAGGATCATTCATGAATCCCGGGAATTCGACGCCCCCGCCGCCGTGGTGGCGCTGGGCATGTTCGACGGCGTGCACATCGGCCACCAGGCGCTGATCCGCCGGGCCGTGGCGCTGGCGGGGGAGCTGGACGCCCAGAGCGTGGTCTGCACCTTTGACCGGCACCCGCTGTCGGTACTGTTCCCGGAGAAGGCGCCCGCGCCGCTGCTGTCGCTTTCGGACAACCTGGCGAAGTTCGAACGTCTGGGCGCGGACTGGGCGCTGGTGCAGGCGTTCACCCCCGAATACGGCGCGACGCCGCCGGAGGATTTCCTGCGCCGCCTCGTTTCGGACTTTCGCGTCCGGGCCATCGTCGCCGGGGAGAACTACACCTTCGGCGCGGGCGGCCGGGGCGATGCCGCGCTGATCCGGTCCATGGCCGACGCGCTGGGTTATCGGGCCGAGATCGTGCCGCCGGTGATGGACGGGGACGTGATGTGCTCGTCCACCCGGATCCGGCAGCTGATCGAAGCCGGGGAGACGGCGCACGCCGCAAGGCTTCTCAAACTGGAATAAACCGCGGCGGTGCGCCGCGTTGGAGGAAGAACATAGGAGGTTGTGGACATGAGGAAAATCGCTGCGCTGCTGGCCGTGGTGCTGCTGGTCGCGCTGGCCCTGTCCGCCTTGGCCGAGGGCGCGAAGGCCGAGACCGTGGACAGGATCATGTACGTCAACAAGGACAGCCTGAAGGTCTACGCGAAGAAGAGCAAGGACGCCAAGACCGTCAAGACCCTGAAGGGCGGCGCCAAGGTCACCATCGAGGACGAGTACGACAACTGGTTCGGCATCTACTACAACGACAAGAAGGGCAACGAGAAGGTGGGCTATGTCCAGTCGAAGTACCTGACGGACAAGCTGCCCCAGAAGTACTGCAAGCACAGCTGGCCGGACTGGACCACCACCCGGCCGGCCTCCTGCGCCCAGAAGGGCGAGCGTACGCGCACCTGTACCAAGTGCGGCAAGGTGGAGACGGAGGAGCTGAAGAAGCTGGCCCACACCTATGGCGACTGGTCGGTGCAGCAGGAGGCCACCTGCGCCGAGCCGGGCCTGAAGACGCGCACCTGCACGGTCTGCGGCCACGTGAACGAGCAGGAGATCGAGCAGCTGCCCCATCAATACGGCCGCTGGATCGTCAGTGAGGAGGCCACCTGCACCGAGGAGGGCGAGCGCTATCGCGAGTGCGATGTGTGCGGCTATGTGCAGGAGGAGGCCATCGCTCTGGAGCCCCACGAGTACGGCAGCTGGAGGATCCTCGCGGAGCCCAGCTGCACCGAGGAGGGCGAGCGGGTGCGCCGCTGCGTGGTGTGCGGCTATCGGGACGCGCAGGTGCTGAACAAGCTGCCCCATGAGTTCGGAAAGTGGACCGTGACCCGGCAGACCAGCTGCACGGCCCCGGGCGAGCAGGTGCACACCTGCGCCATCTGCGGCACCCGGGAGACCGAGGCCATTGAAAAGCTGCCCCACGCGTTCGGACAGTGGACCGTGACGCGGGCAGCCACCTGCGCCGCGCAGGGAAGCCGGGTGCGCACCTGCTCGATGTGCGGCACGGAGCAGACCGAGGCGCTGGCCATGCTGCCTCACGATTACCGGTGGACGGTGACCACCGAGGCGACGGATCACTCCGCCGGCGTGCGCTCCAGCAAGTGTACCCAGTGCGGCGCCGTCCAGAAGACGGAGAGCTTCGACCCGGAGGGCACGATCCGCAAGGGCGCCAGGGGTGACAGCGTGCGTGAACTCCAGCAGCTGCTGGCCGATCAGGGCTACCTGACCGCTGGCGGCGTGGACGGCGCCTACGGCGGCGGCACCGAGCGGGCCCTGATGCGCTTCCAGGAGGACCAGGGCCTGACCGCTGATGGCGTCGCCTGGCCCCAGACCATCAAGCGGCTGCGGCACGACTTCGGCGAGTGGCGCACCGTCCTGGCGCTGAGCCGGACCCAGGACGGCGAATTCGCCCGCACCTGCAAGGACTGCGGCTATGAGGAGCACCGCACGGTGAAGGCCGGCGCGGCCATCCCCCGGGGCAAGCGGGGCGAGGACGTGCGCGTCGTGCAGCGCATGCTGAACGAGCTGGGCTTCAACTGCGGCACCGCCGATGGCGCCTATGGCCCCAAGCTGGACGCCGCCTTCGAGGCATTCGCCGCGGAGAACAGCCTGGCGCATACGTCCGGCAGCGTATCGCCTGAGGACATGGACGCGCTGGTGGAGCATTGGCTGGCCGCGCTGCCCGCCAGCCAGCGCATGGGCGCGGGCGGCAACGGCTCCGCAGTGCGGCTGGTGCTGACGGTGACAAAGCTGGAGAGCGTGGGGGATGCCACCACCTATGAGTGGAAGCTGACCAACATGGGCACGGAGCGCTGCCGCGTGGACGCGCTGCTGCTGGGCTTCGGCGAGGGATACGACTTCATGCAGGGCGGCATGGTGATGGACATGGGCGGCGCGCTGCTGCAGCGGGACGGCGCCAACAGCGCCACCGGCACCTTCAGCGTGAACTCGAACTGGGGCGCGGGCACCCGCAGCTTCTGCGCCGTGGGCACCTCTGAAAAGACGAACGGGACCTGGCTGAGTAACGTGCGCGCCGGTGATTGACGGCGCGTGCCGGATGAACGGGATGATGGCCGCGAAGCGCATATGAAGTTTCTGAAAACTGCCGTTTTTCCGTTTACAAGGCTGTGCGCTTGTGGTACAATACAGTTTGTGGCAATGCGGGTATCACCCGCCTGACCCGATACCGCCTGCCTGGTCCGCCGAGGACTCCGACGGCTCACCCGGCTTGCGGGGAATAGAAAGAGGAGGAAATACACATGGATCTGAACAAGAAGGAAATCATGGAGACCTACGCCCGTCACGAGGGCGACACCGGCTCCCCCGAGGTGCAGATCGCGCTGCTGACCGCGCGCATCAACCACCTGAACGAGCACCTGAAGGTGCACAAGAAGGACCACCACTCCCGTCGCGGCCTGCTGCTGATGGTCGGCCAGCGTCGTGGTCTGCTGGACTATCTGAAGAGCACCGACATCGAAGCCTATCGTGAGCTGATCGCCAAGCTGGGCCTGCGCAAGTAAGCCAGAGGGCATCCACGATACGTCTTTTCGCGCCGCCGCTTCGGCTTGCCGAGCGGCGGCGAATTGTGGACAGGGGAGCAAGCTCCCCCGCCACTGCCACCCCCTCCAGATTTTGCTTGAACCCTGAAGGGTTCCGGCCGCAAAATCTGCAAGGAAGGAATTTTTCTTCTGGGAAATAGGATTTCCCGGCAGAAAAATTACCACCCGTTCCCGGCGCACATGTCGCCGGTAACGATTGAAACAATGCCGGGAGCCATCTGATTGGAGTTAGGATTGAGCTGCTGTGCATCGCGGTGTGCGGACGCCAGGATGCGGGGAATCGCCCGCAGGCGCGCGTCTGTACACCGCCGAAACCACGCCCTCCGGATTTGCCTGAAATCCGTTGGATTTTCGGGCGGCAAGTCTGCAGGGGATGAAATCTGCAAAGCAGAATTACATTCCGTTCCGACGTACACGCCGTCGGGAACGGACTGAACATCAGAGGGGCTCCGCCCCTCCGATACCTCCCCGGGAAATGGCTTTGGAGGTATCGAATCAAAACAAGGTATCAATAAAAGTGTCCATAGAGAGAAACCCAAGGAGGGAAAACAATATGTTCAAGAGCTACAGCATGGAACTGGGCGGGCGGACGCTCACCCTGGAATTCGGCAAGTACGCCGAGCAGGCCAGCGGCGCCACCTTCGTGCGCTATGGCGAGACCTGCGTCCTGGTCACCGCGACGGTGGCCGAGACCCCGCGCCCGGGCATCGATTTCTTCCCGCTGAGCGTGGATTTTGAAGAGAAGCTCTATTCCGTGGGCCACATTCCCGGCTCCTGGAATCGCCGCGAGGGCCGTCCCGCGGAGAAGGCCATCCTGACCTGCCGCCTGATCGACCGCCCCCTGCGCCCCCTGTTCCCCAAGGGCATGCGGCATGACGTCTCCGTCGTGTGCACCGTGATGTCCGTCGAGCAGGACAATATCCCCGACATCCCCGCCATGATCGGCGCTTCCGCGGCCCTGGCCACCAGCCAGATCCCGTGGGCCGGCCCCATCGGCGCCGTGAACATCGGCTATGTGGACGGCGAGTACATCGTCAACCCCACCGTGGAGCAGCGCGAGAAGAGCCTGATGAACCTGACCGTCGCCGGCACCAGCGAGGCCGTGCTGATGGTGGAAGCGGGCGCGAAGGAAGTGTCCGAGGAAGTCATGCTGGGCGCCATCCTGTTCGCCCACGAGGAGATCAAGAAGATCGTCGCCTTCATCAATGGCATCGTCGCCGAGATCGGCAAGGAGAAGAAGGAATTCCCGCTGTCCCTGCCGGGCGAGGACGTGAAGGAAGCCGTCCGCGAGTACGCCCTTTCCAAGGTCGAGTGGATGTTCGAGACCTTCGACCGCAGCGAGCGCAATGCCCGCGAGGAGCAGGTGAAGGCCGAGGTGGCCGAGCACTTTGCCGAGCAGTTTGAGGGCCGCGAGCAGGAGGTTGCCGACGCGCTGTACAACGTGCAGAAGGAAGTCATGCGCCGCCACATCATCGACAAGGGCGTGCGCCCCGACGGCCGCAAGCTCACCGAGGTTCGCCCCATCTGGTGCGAGGTCGGCGTGCTGCCCCGTCCCCATGGCTCCGCAGTGTTCACCCGCGGCCAGACCCAGGTCATGACCGTGGCCACCCTGGCGCCCATGTCCGAGCAGCAGATCATCGACGGCATCGGCACCGAGGACCGCAAGCGCTACATGCATCACTACAACTTCCCGGGCTATTCCACCGGCGAAGCCAAGCCCTCCCGCAGCCCCGGCCGTCGCGAGATCGGCCACGGCGCCCTGGCGGAGCGCGCGCTGCTGCCCATGATCCCCCCGGTGGAGGAGTTCCCGTACTGCCTGCGCCTGGTCTCCGAGGTCATGAGCTCCAACGGCTCCACCTCCCAGGCCTCCGTCTGCGGCAGCACCCTGGCCCTGATGGACGCGGGCGTGCCGATCAAGCGCCCCGTGGCCGGCGTGGCCATGGGCCTGATCAAGGACGTTGAGAACACCGGCAAGGTAGCCGTGCTTACCGACATCCAGGGCCTGGAGGACTTCCTGGGCGACATGGACTTCAAGGTGGCCGGCACCGCCCAGGGCATCACCGCCATCCAGATGGACATCAAGATCAAGGGCATCGACGAGGCCATCTTGCGCCAGGCGCTGGCCCAGGCCTATGACGGCCGCATGCACATTCTGGGCAAGATGCTCGAGGTGCTGCCCGCCCCGCGTGAGAGCCTGAGCAAGTACGCGCCCAAGATCGTCCACTTCTTCATCAATCCCGAGAAGATCGGCGAGGTGGTTGGCCCCCGCGGCAAGACCATCAACAAGATCATCGAGGAGACCGGCGTGAAGATCGACATCGAGGACGACGGCTCTGTCTATATCGCCACCGAGAACGACGAGGCCGCCAAGCGCGCCCGCCAGATCATTGAGGGCATCGCGAAGGATCCCCAGGTGGGCGACGTGTACACCGGCAAGGTCGTGCGCATCATGACCTTCGGCGCGTTCGTCGAGTTCGCCCCCGGCAAGGACGGCCTGATTCACATCTCCAAGCTGGCCAACGAGCGCGTGGAGAAGGTTGAGGACGTCGTGAACATCGGCGACACCCTGGAGGTTCGCATCGGCGAGATCGACGACCAGGGCCGCATCAACCTGGTCCGCAACGACATCGTGTACGACGACGACTCCATGCCGGTGCGCCGTCCCCCGCGCCGCGATGGCGATCGGGACCGCCGCGGCGGCGATCGCGATCGCAGGCCGCGCCGTCGGGACTGATAACGGTCAAACTGGCAGTTGACTGCTGCCGCGAATGAGTGGGCAGCGCCCACTGGCAGTCGCTGCCGCGAATGAGTATCCGGGATTTTGCGCCACTGATTCAAGCGCAGAATCCCGGTGTTTGTACAGGGGGAAAACGTATGGATTCGAGGATCGTTGATTCAGAGATTACCCTGATTCCGTACTATCCCAACGAGGCCGTGGCCCTGCCCTGGTACCAGGATGTGGAGCTGTGCCGCCAGGTGGACAATCGCGCCGAGCCCTACACCCTTGAACGCCTGCGGGCGATGTACGCATTTCTTTCAAGTCATGGGAAATGCTATTACATAGAGTACTGCGGCGAATTGGTGGGGGACGTGACGCTGAAGGACGACGGGGAGATCGCCATCGTGGTGTGTGCCGGTTTCCAGAACAGGGGCATCGGGCGGCGCTGCGTCAGGGAGATGGTCGCGCTGGCCCGGGAACAGGGCATGAGAGAGGTTCGAGCGAATATCTATTCGTTCAACGCCCGCAGCCAGAGGATGTTTCAATCGGTTGGATTTGAACAGATCGACGAAGAATGGCATCGCCTATGTCTATGAAAAACATCATCACCAAACAGTTCCAGCCGCTGACGGACGAGGGTCGGGTGTGGGACTTCATGGTCGAGGTCTATGATGAAAACTGGTCCAACGGCGTGCCCGCGCCGTTCTTCGAGTACGCCCTCGCTTCGGCCTGGCTGGACAAGAACTATCTGTTTTCAAACCGGCTTTGGCTGGACGGGGACAGGGTCGTGGCCTTCGCCTTCTATGAGAACCCATGCACCGACGTATATGTCAACCTGCGGCCCGGCTACGAGGCACTGGCGGAGGAGATCGTCGAATACGGGGAGACGCGGATGCCCCGCTTCGGCGGCGAAAAGGAATTCGTGCTGTTCCCGGGGCAGACGGCGCTGATCGAGGCGGTGAAGCGCCGGAGCTACGTCATCGGCCACGAGGAAGTGGACAACGCCTTCGACTTTCAGGCCGGAACGCTGGACCATCCGCTGCCCGAGGGCTTTCACGTGATCGACCCGCCCTCCTGCGAGCCGGAGAAGCTGGCCCGCTGCTTCTGGAGGGGCTTTGGCAACGATGAGCGCGAACCCTTTGAGAACTGGGCGGAGCGGGTGACTGGCGACGACTGGACGGCCCAGCGGTCCTACTACGGCGTGCTGGGCGAGACCCTGGCGCCGCCGCCCCACGCCACCTATGACCACAACGTCATCATCGCCGACGAGACGGGGGAGTACGCCTGCTTCTCGGGCATGTGGTGGGTGCCGGAGAACCATCTGGCCTACATGGAGCCGCTTTGCACGGTTCCCGAGCATCAGCACAAGGGCCTGGCCGCGGCGGCGCTGTCCATGCACGTCCGGCGCCTGCGGCCCCTGGGCGCGAGGCGGATGACCGGCGGCGGCAGCCCGTTCTATTCCCGCATCGGCTATAACCGCCAAATCCATTGGCTGCATTGGAAAAAGGAGCAAACCAAATGACATTCGATCAGATCACCCTGCCCAACGGGCTGCGCATCATCGGCGAGCGGATTCCGCACTTTCGCTCGGTGTCCGTGGGCCTGTGGATGGGCGCAGGCTCGCAGTTTGAGAGGGGCGACGAGGGCGGCGTGAGCCACTTCCTGGAGCACATGGTGTTCAAGGGCACCGAGAAGCGCACGGCTCGGCAGATCGCCGAAGAGATGGACGCGGTGGGCGGCCAGCTGAACGCATTTACCGCCAAGGAGTGCACCTGCTTTTACGCCAAGGTGGTGGACGAGCACCTGCCCCTGGCCATGGACGTGATCACCGACATGGCGCTGCACCCGGCCTTCGATCCCGAGGAGATGAAGAAGGAAAAAGGCGTGGTGATCGAGGAGATCGCCATGGCCGAGGACACGCCGGAGGATCTGGTACACGAGATACTGATGCTGGCCCACTACGGCGACCAGGCGGTGTCCCGGCCCATCCTGGGCACCGAGGACAGCGTCTCCGGCTGCAGCCGGGAGAAGCTGGCGGGCTACTGGTCAAGGATGTACCGCCCCCAGAACGCGGTGCTGGCCATCGCGGGCAATTACGAATGGGACGCCGTGCTGGACATGGCCCGGAGCCTGCTGGGCGACTGGAAGAGCGAGGGTCTTGAGAAGCTGGCCTGCGTGACCCACGCCGTGGCGCCCACGATCCTCACCAAGGAGAAGGACATCGAGCAGGTGCACATCTGCCTGGGCTATCCGGCGCTTCCCATGGGCGACGAGCGCAACTACGACATCGCCATCTTCAACAGCGTGTTCGGCGGGGCCATGTCATCCCGCCTGTTTCAGAAGATCCGCGAGGAGCTGGGCATGGCCTACACGGTCTACAGCTATCCCAACACCTATACCGACTCCGGCATGCTGTCCGTCTACGCGGCCTGCAGTCCGGAAAACGCCGTACAGGTCTACGACATGATCCGCGCCGAGGCACATGCGATTGCCGAGAGCGGCATGACGGAGGCGGAGTTCGCCATGGCGCGGGAGCAGCTGAAGTCCGGCTACATCCTGGGGCTGGAGAGCACCTCCGCCCGGATGCAGTCCAACGGCCGGCGGCTTCTGCTGATGAATACCACCCGCACCGAGACCGAGACCATCGACCGCATCAACGCCGTGCGGTTCGACGCCGTGAACGCCCTGATGCGCGCAATTCTCACCGCGCCAAATTCCGTGGCGCTGGTGGGCAAGGGCGTGGAGAAGATCGCGGAGAAGATCGGGTAACTCCCTCCGGCCCTTCGGGCCACCTCCCTCGAGGAGGGAGGCTGTCATACTGGCTTCCTGTCTGGGCTCCCTCTTTGAGGGAGCTGGCTGGCCGAAGGCCAGACTGAGGGAGTTCTTCAAAGATTCCCATCTCTCCGCGATGAACCAAAGCACAGGCTCCCTCCGTGAGGGAGCCTGTTTTCCTGACACACGGCGCCCCATCCCCGCATACCATGCAATATGGCCGACAGGCCGTTCATGGAGGCGATAGGGATGGGGCGTTTTTGCGGCTATAAAGGGTATAAATATCGATCTTCCGGCGGCGGCACCCGGGTGGCGGGCGTCGCACTGATGATCGTCGGGGCGCTGATGTTTCTGATCTTCGTGCCCCGGTGGGTGTGGACATCGGCGCTGGGCATCGTGCTGATCAGCGTGGGCTTCCTGCTTTGGCGGTTCGGGGAATAGAGATGCGGCGGCAGTTGCAAAACTGCCGCCGTCAGACCGCCGATAAAGCCCGCAAACACAAATATCTCTGCTGACGAAAAGGAATTGGCAGAGATTTTTGCTTGCTGTGTCAGCATCACTTGCAAAAGGCGGTCTTACTGCCGGGTAAGCGCCCTTTTTGCGGGCTTGATTCCTTGCCTTGCAGATCTTCCCGGCGGCCTTGTGACAGTGGTCACAGCCTGCCCCGCAGCGCGTGCACCGTGATGGACACGGCCTCGCGGATCATGAAGTGGAACAGCGTCGGGCCGGTGTAGGTGGCGGCGATGCCGTGGACGTTGGTCAACCCCGCCTTCTTCGCCAGCCGCAGCGAGCGCCAGATGTGATAGTTGTTGGTGACGATGGCGACGGCGGCGCCGGGATCGCCGATCATGGCCTTGCAGTTTTCGATGTTCTCCCGGGTGTCGGTGGACTTATCCTCCAGCCAGATGCGGCCTTCGTCCACGCCCCGCTTCACCAGTTCGTCCCGGATGCACTGGGCTTCGCTGACGGGCTCGTTTTTGCCCTGGCCGCCGGAGGCGATGATGATGGCGTCCGGGTGGTCGTCCAGAACGGCCATCACGGCGTTCAGCCGCCGGGTCAGCGCCGGGCTGGGGCCGTCCTGGTACACGCTGGCGCCCAGCACGATCAGGTAGTCCATCCCGGCCGGGGCGGTGGCGTGCATGCCGCTGATCACCAGACACTCCAGCGCGATCACCAGCGCCAGTCCCGCGCCCAGCAGACACCGCCAGGCCAGGCGCAGCCAATGGGGCAGGCCGGCGCGGGTCAGCAGGCCCGCCGCCACCAGCACCGCGCCCAGCGCGGGCCAGATCCAGCTGATGCTAAGCCCAAAGCGGGAGTACAGGCCGATCAGGATATAGTAGAGGAAGCAGGCGGCGCCCGCGACGATATAGACGATACCCAGCGTGCTCACGGGATCATTCCTTTCAGGGTTGGTGGAAGCTATTATACGCGGGAAAGGTTAAATGCAATAGGGCGCGTCGGGACAAAAAAAGATCCTTCGACATTGCTCGAACCGCCGTCTTCAAACGGCTGTCATTCCGGGCGCGGCGGGGCCGCTGTCGAAGAATCCTCTTGAATATTCTGTTGGTGCCCTACGCCAGCGGGATCCGCCCCTCGATCACGTCGTCCAGGGTGATGCCGTTCAGGTAGTTGAAGATCAGCTTCTCCAGCTCCGTCCACACCGGCAGGGTCTTGCACTTGTGGCAGCGCTTGCAGCTGTTGGGCGACTGCTCCAGGCAGGAGACGGGGCTCATGCTGCCTTCCACCACCTGCAGGATGTTGTGCACCGTGTATTCCGAAGCGGGTTTGGCAAGCATGTAGCCGCCCAGGTAGCCCCGCACGGCGCGCAGCATGCCCGCCTGGCTCAGATGCAGGGCGATCTGCTCCAGATACTTCTTGGAAATGTCCTGGCGCAGCGCCACGTCCTTCAGCGTGACGTAGCCGTTCTTCTGGTTCTCGGCGATGTCGATCATCATGCGCAGCGCGTAGCGCCCCTTGGTCGAAATCTTCACACCCAACCCCTCCTGTGGGTTAACGCAACCGTCGAGCAATGGTTGCCCCAATTCAATATGTATAAATTGTAACATAATTCATTCATTTATGCAAGACACTTTAATAAAAATCATGGTGAAATGCGGGAGCAAGCACAAAAAAGGCAAGTTTTGACTCCATTTTCCATGAGGATTGACCAATAATATCGCAGATATAGATAAAAACTATAATACGGTATCGCATTAGGGTATTGGACAAACCTATAGCGGCGTGCTAAAATGGGTTCAGTTCAAAAACAGGAGGTAATCCCATGAAGCTCAACAAACTGTTTGCCGTCCTTCTGGCGGCCCTGCTGATCCTCTCCTCCGTCGCCGCGCTGGCCGACATCACCATCGGCGTGCCGGACGACACCACCAACGAGGCCCGCGCGCTGCAGCTGCTGGTGGACAACGGCATCATCGAGCTGGCCGAGGGCGCCGGCGAGACCGCCACCAAGGCCGACGTGATCGCCGAGGGCATCGAGATCGTTGAGATCCAGGCCGACCAGATCGTCAACCAGCTGCCCGACCTGGACTACGCCGTCATCAACGGCAACTACGTCATGGACGCCCTCGCGGCGGACTTCGACATCTCCGCGCCCCTCGCGCTGGAATCCGAGGAAGCCTACCTGCCCCGGGCCAACGTCATCGCCGTGAAGGGCGAGAACGCGGACGCCGACCTGACCAAGGCGCTGGTGGCCGCGGTGCGCAGCCAGAAGGTGGCCGACTACATCGCCGAGACCTACGGCGGCGGCGCCATCAGCGTGGTGGACGAGCCCACCGACGGCTTTGATCCCGACGTGGATTACGACGCCCTGGCCGGCCAGACCATCATCATCGCCGCCACGCCCACGCCCCATGCCCAGATCCTGGAGGTCGTGAAGGAGATCCTGGCCGAGAAGGACATCACCCTGGACATCGAGGTGTTCACCGGCTACACCGAGGAAAACCCCGCCGTTGACGCCGGCGACGCCTACGCCAACTACTTCCAGCACCAGCCCTACCTGGATTCCTATGTGGAGGAGACCGGCGGCGACGTGGTGAGTGTGACCACCGTGCACACCGAGCCCATGGGCCTCTACGGCGGCAAGCAGGCCGACCTGAGCGCGCTGGGCAAGTAATTCACCCTTGCCAGAAGCACCGTTTCCAGGTATAATTGAGAGGAACGGAAACGCGGACACACCGGTCCTTCCGGTGTGTCCCTTATCATGTAAAAGGCGGAGATACCAATGATCGAACTTCGCAACCTGTCCAAGCGCTTCGTCACGGCGGACGGCCCGGTGGAGGCGCTTAAGGACGTGAACCTGACCGTGAACGACGGCGATATCTATGGCATCATCGGCATGAGCGGCGCGGGCAAGAGCACGCTGGTGCGCTGCATCAACATGCTGGAGCGGCCCACCGAGGGCAGCGTGCTGCTGGACGGCCGCGATCTGGGCGCGCTGAGCAAGAAGGAGATGCAGGGCGTGCGCCGGGAAGTCACCATGATCTTCCAGTCGTTCAACCTGCTGATGCAGTCCACCTGCCTGCAGAACATCATGTTCCCGCTGAAGCTGATCCACACCCCCAAGGCCCAGGCCGAGGCCCGCGCCCGTGAGCTGCTTCAGACCGTGGGCCTGCCCGACAAGGCCAATGCCTACCCGGCCCAGCTGTCCGGCGGCCAGCAGCAGCGCATCGCCATCGCCCGGGCCCTGGCCACCAACCCCCGGGTGCTGTTGTGCGACGAGGCCACCAGCGCCCTGGACCCCAAGACCACCCAGTCCATTCTGGAGCTGATCCGCCAGATCAACCGGGACACGGGCATCACCGTGATCGTCATTACCCACCAGATGAGCGTGGTGCAGGAGATCTGCAACCGCGTGGCGATCCTGGAAAACGGACAGGTGGTGGAGGAGGGGGACGTGAGCCAGGTGTTCTCCCAGCCCAAGGCCAGGGCCACCCGAGCGCTGGTGTTCCCGGAAATGAACGGCGCGGAGGGCACGGTGTCCTCCGGTTACGGACAGCTGCTGCGGTTGATCTTCGAGGGCAGCGTGACCATCGACAAGCCGCTGATCGCCTCCATGGCCATGGAGTGCGGCATCGCTGCCAACATCCTGGGCGCGTCCACCCGCACGGTGGGCAAGCGGGAATACGGCTATATGCTGATCGAGATCCCCGGCGGGCCGGATGAGCTGGCCAAGGCGCTGAAGTACATCTCGAAGGCACCCAACGTGGTGGTGCAGGTCGAGGCCCAGTACAGCGGAGAGGAGGCGAGCGAGGCATGAATCAGTTTGTAAAGGCGTTTGAACCGGACAAGCTGCAGGAGGCATGGCATGTATTCTGCACCGAATTTCCCCTGGGCCTGTGGGAGACGGTGTACGTCACCCTGCTGGCCACGCTGTTCGCCATCATCCTGGGTCTGCCGCTGGGCATCCTGCTGGTGACAGGCGATGAAAAGGGCATCCGCCCGCTGCCGAAGCCGTTGATGAAGACGGTCAACGTCATCATCAACTTCCTGCGATCGGTGCCCTTCATCATCCTGATGGTCATGGTCATCCCGCTGACCCGCGCCATCATCGGCACGTCCATCGGCTCGGTGGCCTCCATCGTGCCCCTGGTGGTGGCTGCGTTCCCGTTCGTGGCGCGGCTGGTGGAGTCGTCTCTGCGGGAACTGGACCCGAACATCATCGAGATGGCCCAGAGCATGGGCTCCTCCACGATTCAGATCGTCTTCCGGGTGATGCTGCCGGAGAGCGTGCCCTCGCTGGTGACCAACTTCACCCTGGCCATCACCACCATCCTGGGCTACACCGCCATGTCAGGCGCGATGGGCGGCGGCGGCCTGGGCAAGATCGCCATCAACTACGGCTATTCCCGCTACAAGTACGCCGTGCTGTACCTGGCTGTGATCGTGCTGGTGATCGTGGTACAGGTGTTCCAGAGCGTGGGCACAAGGCTTGCGACCCGGCTGGACAAGCGGATCAAGAAGTGAGGCAATAGGAATAGTGGCTGCCGCGCTTTCCCTGCCTGCTCTTTCAAGGGAAGGCGGCCCAAAAAGCAGGAGGGATTTGCAGAGGCGGCATTGCCTTCCCCCTTAGGGGAAGGTGGCCGAGCGAAGCGAGGTCGGAAGAGGTCGCCGTCCGCTCAACGCCTTCCCCTGAAGGGGGAAGGTTTTTTTATTCTTTCCCGCCCGCGATGCGCTTGAGTTCGCGCTCGCAGAAGTCGCACAGTTCCCGGGCGGTTTCGGCGCTGGCTGCCTCGGTGACGATGCGAAAGGCCGCGCGGCGCTCGTCCGGGCAGATCCAGGCCCAGCCGTCGCCCCGGCGCAGGCGCATGCCGCCGCCCAGCTCCACGTTTCGCTCCCGCTGGGCCATCGTGCGCAGGATGCGTCCGGTCTGGCTGATGGGAATGGGCACACTGCGGCTGCGGCGGGCCACGGCGGGCATGCCCCGCCGCCAGTCGGCCAGGACCAGGCCCTCCTTCGTCAGCGCGCCCAGCGCCATCAGCGCCCCGGCGATGCCATCCCTCTGCAGCACAAACTGAGCCGGGGAGCGCTCCGCCAGGGCGTTCAGCCACAGCGCCTCCTCGCCGCCCATGAACTCCACCCGCGCGCCGCGCGCCTGGGCCAGCTGCTGCACCGCCCTCGTGGCTTGCGCCGGCACCAGCAGCGCGTCCTCGCCCCGTTCAAGCGCCGTCCAGGCCATCAGCAGCTGGCTCTCGCCCTCGCTGAGCGCGCCGCTTTCGTCCCAGAAGGCGCAGCTCTCGCCCATGTCGCCCAACGTGATGCCGATCTCCCCGGGAGCCAGCGCCACTTCGGCGGGGTCGGCCGTGCGCACCCGCAGTCCCGCCCGGGCGAAGGCGCGTTCCGCCAGGTCGAGGACCTGCGAATCCTCCGCGAACAGGGCCACCGGCGGTGACTTGGCCGGGTCGGCGGCGTAACGGGCCGCGGCCCAGGCGACGTAGGCTGCATCCGACTCGCCTGCCGGGAGAATGGCGGGCGTCTCGGCGGAGAAGGGCGGGTCGAAGTCCTGCCGGGAGAGCCTGGCGCACACGTCCCGCTGCTGGCGGCCCGTCAGGCCCGCGCCGGAGGGGTTCAGGGGCAGGAGGCCCACATCGGTGACCAGCGCGGCGAAGGGGCCTCCCAGGCCGATCTGGGCGCGGCGCAGCTGGGGCAGCACGCACGCGCCTGCGTCCAGCACCCGCACACCCTGGGCCATGGCGCCCGCCGCCGCCGCGTGCCACAGGGCGTGCGCCGAGTTGCCGTTGAGGTGGCCCAGCAGCAGCTCCCGGCACTTGAGGCTCGAGACCAGGGCCTGCACCGCCCTGGCGGCCTGGGCGGGGGAGGACAGTGCCAGCGTGCCGCCGTCGAAAGCCGCGTCCCTGCGATGGCCCCAGACCAGGTTGGCCTCCAGCCGCTCGCCGTCGCCGCCCCGCTTGCCGGGCCACAGCTTCACCCCGGGCAACAGCACGGCCCGCTCGCCCATCGCCGCGCCGGTGCCCAGCACCGCTTCCTCGTAGGCCTGCGCGCCTTCGCCCAGCACGGCTCCTGCGGCCAGCACGCAGCCCCGGGCCTGGGCCCCGCGCATGAGCCTGGCGCCTTGCCAGAGCACCGACCGCTTCACGCTGGCGCCCTCGCCTACCACGCAGTGCGGCCCGATGACGCTGCAGGGCCCCACATAGGCTCCCGCCAGAATCCTTGCTCCCGGCCCGATCAGGCACGGTCCCTCCAGCACGGCGGCTCGGTCGACGACGGCTCCCGGCAGCTGGGCCACCTTTCCAGCACGGGGCGTCAGCCCCTCCACGTGGATGCGGCCCTCCAGCGCGTCGGCGTGGGCGGACAGGTAGGCCCGGACGTCGCCGATGTCGCACCAGTAGCCCTCCATCACGTATCCATAAACCGGCAAACCCGCCTTCACCAGCGCGGGGAACAGGTCGTGCCCGAAGTCGCAGGGGCGGTCGTCGGGAACGTGCGCCAGCACCTGGGGCTCCAGAATGTAGATGCCGGTGTTCACCGTGTCGGACACCACCTCGCTCCAGTTCGGCTTCTCGTGGAAGGACTTCACCTGGCCGTCCGCGCCGGTGAGAACCACGCCGTAATCCAGCGGGTTGTCCGCCCGCTTCAACACCAGCGTGGCCAGAGCACCCTTGCGCCGATGATACTCCGCGGCGGCGGCGATGTCCAGGTCGGTGATGCCGTCGCCGGACAGCACCACGAAGGTCTCGTCCAGGAAGGCCGCAGCCTGCTTTACGCCCCCAGCGGTGCCCAGCGGCGTCCTTTCGATGAAATAGCGAAGGTCCACGCCAAAGGCGTCTCCGGCGCCGAAGCAGTCCATGATGGCGTCGGGCAGGTAGCCCAGGGTGGCCGCGATCTGGGTGATGCCGTGCCGCTTCAGGAGCGCCAGCGCGTATTGCATCACGGGACGGTTCATCAGCTTAATCATCGGCTTGGGACAGTCGCAGGTCAGCGGCCGCAGCCGCGTGCCCTCGCCGCCCGCCATGATGATCGCCTTCATGCGTTCGTTCACATCCTTTATGACAGCATGGCATTTTATATGTGGTATTGTGGCCGCATTTGACGCGATTCATGCAAACGGGGGCGATTGCCACACTTTTTTAAACCCTCTGCCCGGGATTTTGGTTGACGGGAAGGTTAAAACAAGGTATACTATAACCAAAGGCGGGGGCGAAACCCGATGCCGGAACTTACGATAGAGGGGGAACCTGTAATGATGAAGAGGCTTTTGGCGTGCCTGCTGGCCGTCGCCTGCCTGCTGATGGGCTTTGCGCTGGCGGAGGGTGAGGCGCTGGATATGCGCGTCATCAAGTGCACCACGCGCGTGAATATCCGTGAATATCCCACCACCAACGCCACCGTCGTCAGCCACGCCCCGCTGGGCGCGATGCTGGTGGGCTGCCAGAAGTGCCCGCGCGCGCCGGAATGGTACGCGGTGGTTTACGAGGGCATCGCCGGTTATATCCGCGGCGACTTCCTGGAGGTCGTGGGTGAGACGGCCGTTCCCGCCGTGGAGGAAGCGCCTGCCGAGGAAGCGCCCGCCGAGGAAGCGCCCGCCGAGGAAGCGCCGGCAGAGGAAGCCCCGATTGTAGAGGAGCCCGCGCCGGACGTCGCTTCCGCGGATGTGGAAGAGAATGATCCCGCTAACGATCCGGTGCCCGAGGGCGAGCCGGAGCTGGCGGTGGACGACGTTGCCGAGGACGAGCCGATTGTCGTGGACGAGCCGGTGGCGACGGCCGTGGAGGCCACCCCCGCTGAGGAAGCTCCTGCTGAGGAAGCCCCCGTTGAGGAAGCCCCCGCTGAGGAAGCCCCCGCTGAGGAAGCGCCTGCTGAGGAAGCGCCTGCTGAGGAAGCGCCTGCTGAGGAAGCGCCTGCGGCTATCGAGCTGCCCGCCGTGGAGAACGCGCCTATCGCTGACATCACCGCCGATTCCGGCTATGAGAGCGACAGCGTGATCCTGGATGACACCGCCGGGAATGCCCACATCATCGCCCGCCGCATCTTCCAGGAGAATCGCGAGTACCTGGCCGTGGCGGCTGTGGACGAGAACGGCAGCCCGATTTGGATGCAGGAAACCGCCGTCGACGAGATCGGCGAAGTGAACATGACCGACGCCTTCATCGGCGGCATCGCGGCGCGTCCGCTGGTGATGCTGTACAACGCCCAGCAGGGCCTGGCGGCCGTCGATGCCGCCACCGGCTCCGTCCGCTGGCTGCTGAGCAACGACGTCCAGAACCTGGGCGCGGGCCTGTGCCACGCGGTGGTGCCCGGCAACGGCATCATGTACATCGGCGGCTTCCATGGCCCCGATCCCGTGGCCATCGACGCCAACGGCAACGTGCTGTGGCAGGCCGATTCCGGCAGCGACGCCACCTGGCTGTACGGCATCGAGCTGACCAGCGACGGCATCCGCTGCGCCTATGACAACCTGGATGGCGCGGGCAACCCTGGCGTTGTGATTTATGATTACAGCGGCGCGGTCAAGGAAGCCGCGGTCGGCTGATCGCTTGGAATAAGGAGCGAGACACAATTGTGTCTCGCTCCTTTTGTATGCGTGCCAGCTGCAAGCTGCACCACCGCAGCAGGGTGCGACAGCAGACCGCCCGGCGACTGGGGATCAGCGAGGATCGGGATTGCGTAAGTGGTGTAGGGGCGTTGCGCCGCCCGCCGGGCACAACGTGGTGAATCGCACCAGGCAGGCACCGCAACAGTGCCACTACAGAAAATGCACAGGAAGCCAGATTGCCACGTCGTCGCTGCACTCCTCCTCGCAATGACACTGTATCGGACGGTGGGTTCTCCTTCTATTGCAATAGAAGAGTAATCCGTTGGTTCATCGATGCGTCATTGCGAGGAGGGCCATTGCATGGCCCGACGTGGCAATCTGGTTCCCCGTTGAGGACTGCCATATTCCTCGCTGCTCCCCAATCACGGGGCGGCCTGCCGAGTCGTGAATTGAAGCGAGCAGCTCGGCGCAGGGTGCCGAACGCGAAGCTTCACTGAACAGCGAGCGCAGGCCGCCAAAAAGGAGCGTTCCTCGGTTTCCCTTCTGGAAGCTGTTTCCAAATAGGGAACCGGGGAACGAGTTTTTCGGCGGCATGGTGTCATGCGCGCCGACATCCGTGCCGGAGTCCGCCGGCCCAACTTCAGACCGCTTCCGACGAAACAGCCGCCGCGCAATGCGCGGCGGCTGCCGTATCAACTGTATTACTCTTCCTCGCCGGGTTCCTCGCCAGATTCCTCCTCAGGTTCCCCGGTGGGCGCTTCCGCGGGAAGAACGGCCTTCCAGGGCGCGTCCTCGGGCTCGCTCTTTTTGACGAACTCGGTTTCGACCTTGTCTGCGGCGCTCTTGCCGTCCATGAAGGCCACGAACTCCGCCCGGTCGATCTTCTCCTTCTCCATCAGGATCTTCGCCAGGCCGTGCAGCTGGTCGATGTGCTCGGACAGGATGCTCTCGGCCCGGTCATAGGCCTCCTGCAGCAGAGCGTGCACCTCGGTGTCGATGTCGGTGTTCACCAGCTCCGAGAAGCCGGAGTTCTGCTGGGTGAAGCTCTTGCCCAGGAACACCTCGTGCTCCGTGCCCAGGTACACCGGGCCCAGCTTGCCGCTCATGCCGTATTCGGTGACCATGCTGCGGGCGATCTCGGTGGCGGACTTGATGTCGCTGGAAGCGCCGGTGGTGATGTCACCGAAGATCAGCGCCTCAGCCACGCGGCCGCCCATGGCGCTGGCCATCTGGGCCTTCATGCGGGCGGTGGTCACGTAGTGGAACTCCTCCTGGGGCAGGTACATGGTGTAGCCGCCAGCGCTGCCGCGGGGGATGGTGGTGATCTCGTGCACGTCGTCACACTCGGGAATGTAGTGCGCCACGATGGCGTGGCCGCCCTCGTGATAGGCCACCAGCTTGCGGTCCATGTCGGTGACCTTCTTGCTCTTCTTCTCCGGACCGGCCATGACGCGGGTGATGGCCTCCTCGATGGCGTCCATGTGGATCACCTCGCGACCCTGGCGCGCCGTCAGCAGCGCCGCCTCGTTCATCACGTTCATCAGGTCCGCGCCGGTGAAATAGGGGGTGCGCCGGGCCAGCACGCTCAGGTCCACGTCCTCGCCCAGGGGCTTGTTGCGGCAGTGTACTTTCAGGATCTCCTCGCGGCCCTTCACATCGGGATAGTTCACCACGATGCGCCGGTCGAAGCGGCCGGGACGCAGCAGCGCCGGGTCGAGGATGTCGCTGCGGTTGGTGGCCGCCATGACGATCACGCCCTCGTTGTGGGTGAAGCCGTCCATCTCCACCAGCAGCTGGTTCAGCGTCTGCTCGCGCTCGTCGTGGCCGCCGCCCAGGCCCGCGCCGCGCTGGCGGCCCACGGCGTCGATCTCGTCGATGAACACGATGGCCGGGGCGTTCTTCTTGGCCTGGTCAAACAGATCGCGCACGCGGGACGCGCCCACGCCCACGAACATCTCCACAAAGTCAGAACCGGAGATGGTGAAGAAGGGCACGCCGGCCTCGCCGGCCACGGCCCGGGCCAGCAGCGTCTTGCCCGTGCCGGGAGGGCCCACCAGCAGCACGCCCGTGGGGATGCGCGCGCCCACCTTGGTGAAGCGCTGGGGGTTCTTCAGGAACTGCACGATCTCCGCCAGCTCCTCCTTCTCCTCGTCCGCGCCGGCCACGTCGTTGAAGGTGACCTTGTTGGCGTTGGGGTCGGTGATGCGCGCCCGGGAGCGCCCGAAGTTCATCACGCCCTTGCCGCCGCCCGCCTGCTGGCGCATCAGGAAATACCACAGCAGGCCGAACAGCACCATCGTCACCAGCAGCGGCACCCATTCCACCCACCAGGCGGGCTGGGCGGGCAGCTTGGAGTTGATTTCAAAGTCGTATTCTGTGGGGCTGACGGCGCGGCCCAGCACGGCGGCGTAGATGGCGTTCACGTCGCTGTAGAACTGTTCCTCGCTGGGGATGGTGCATTCCATGTCGTAGGTGCCCGTCAGCGCGAAGGAGGCCATGTTGTCCTCTGTCACGGCCATCAGGGTGTAGGACTGGATGGTCACCTGGCCCAATGTCTTGCCCTGCAGCTTCAGATCCAGCTTTTCGCCCTGGCTGTGGCGCAGGTCGGCTTCCACCCACTCCAGCAGAGCGGAGTAGCTGATTTTTTCGGGGGTGGGCTGGCTGCCGTCGCTGAGGATGTGGACCATCAGCAGTATGACGGCCAGGATCAGCAGGTACATCAGCGGGCCTTGAAGGACTTTCCTTGTGGGTTTCTTGTTCAAAACGGGGTCCTCTCTTTCTGTAAGGGCGGGCGCGTGCCGCCGTTTGCAAGGTCAGTTGTTTTCGTAGATCTCGGGCTTCAGGATGCCGATATAGGGCAGGTTGCGATAGGCTTCGGCATAGTCCAGGCCGTAGCCCACCACGAAGCCGTCCGGGATCTCAAAGCCGGAGTAGTCCGCCTTCAGCGTGATGCCGGGCGCGCGCCGGACCGGCTTGTCCAGCAGCGTGCAGATCTTGATGGACGCCGCGCCGCGGGCTGCCAGCATGCGGCTGAGATAGGTGAGGGTGAAGCCGGAGTCGACGATGTCCTCCACGATGATCACGTGGCGGTTCTCGATGGAGGTGGACAGGTCTTTGCGGATCTCCACCTCGCCGCTGGATTTGGTGCGCTTGCCGTAACTGGACACGGCCATGAAGTCCATGGACAGCTGGATGGGCATGGCCCGCAGCAGGTCAGTATAGAACATGATCGCGCCCTTCAGTATGCATACCATGGCGGGGTTCTTGCCCCGATAGTCCCAGGCGATCTGTCGGCCCAGTTCCTGGACCCGGTTCTGGATTTCCTCCTGAGAGAGCAATACCCTTGCGATGTCATTCTCCATGGTGCTTTCCTCCGTCGTCATTTGTTGTTACCGGGATGTATTCAAGGATCGCCGCCGCACCGCCGGTGAGCTTCGCCTCCTCCGCGATGCCCAGGCCCACGGCCCAGAGCACGCGGCTGCCGATGGCGATGAGGGGCGTCATATCCCGCAGCGGCCGGTCGACCTTCCTGTCGATGAAGTGATCCGACAGCAGCTTGTCGCCGCCGCCCAGGGGCCGGATGCGGTCGCCGGGCCGCCGTGTGCGCAGCACCGCGCCTTCCAGGGCCGCCATGTCCAGCGCCTGCCGGAACGGGTCGTCCCGGATGGGCGCGGCCTCGCCGGGGCGGGCGCTCACGCTGCCAATTCCGGGAAGGCGCGTGACGCCGTTCAGGCACAGGGGTATCGGCGCGATTTCCGGCAGGGATTTCGGGACAAAATAGAGCCGTCGGCCGGTGCGCTCGGCATAGTGGCGCTTTCCGATGTCGATTTTGCCTCGGGGCTGGCTGCACAGCGCCTGCAGCGCTTCGATTTGCTCGAAATCCAGCTCCTCCGGGCACGCGGCCCGGATGGCGCGGCGCAGGATCGCCGGGTGGGGTGGGGGATCAAGTTCCAGCCACGCGCCGAAGGCGCCCAGGCTGCCGCAGCGGGTAAGGTAGCTCCGCGCCTGCTCTGCCAGGAAGTCGCTCTCGATCTGTGCCGATCGGGCGTATCGCGCGGCAGCGGCTACGAACCCGGGCCAGCAGGACTCAAGTGTGGGAATGGCGTTCAGCCGCAGGGCGTTCCTGGGGTTGTCGGCCACGCGGTTGGTGGCGTCCTCCCGCCAGGTGAAGCCGCGGTCCCGCAAAAACGCGGTCAGTTCCGCCTTGCGAAAGCCCAGCAACGGCCGGTAAAGGTCGCCGGAGCGCTGGCGCATGCCGCCGATGCCCTCGGGGCCCGCGCCACGGGCCAGGTGCATCAGCACCGTCTCGGCCTGGTCGTCCATGTGGTGGGCCAGGGCGATCATATCCGCATGTGCTTCGGCCCTGAAGCGCCGCAGCGCCTGATAGCGCAGCCGTCGGGCGACGGATTCCAGGCCCTCGCCGGTGCGCGCCGCCTCGGCGGGCACGTCGACGCGGACGGTGTAAAGAGGGATCTCCAGCCTGTCGCAGAGCTCCGCGCAAAACGCCGCATCCTCCGGGCTCTCGGGCCGGATGCCGTGGTCCACGTGGGCGGCCAGCAGCGTCAGACCGTATTCTGCCCGCCCTTCGGCTAGCATAACCGCCAGCGCTACGGAATCCGCGCCGCCGGACAGGGCGATCAACACGCGCTTGTTGCGCGCGGGGGAGAAATCCGGCTTTCGTGTCATACTATCCTCCATCATACCAAATACCATTATAATCGGTTTGAAAAAATAGTGCAACCGATTTTCCGCACAAAACGGCATAAATGAAAGAAAAGAAGGTTAAAATCTGATATACAAGGAAATGATTGGAAGCGCCTCGCCGGGCGCGCCGCGGCGGCACGGGTGGGCGCTGGCTATAAGAAATTCCCACTTCGCGGGGCATTTGCCAGCATACGGGGCCCCGCGGGCGGCCAGATTACAGTATGGCTCGCGGCGGGATTTGCGGGATGGATTGGCGGATCCTGGAAATCGCGGCGCGGGACGGGAAAGCAAGGAGGAGAGCGACATGGGGGATCGAATCAGGCGGCGGCTGGGCGCGCTGCTGGCGGCGGCGACGGCGGCGCTTATACTGTCGCCGCAGCTGGGGGCGCTGCAAAGGCTGCCGGACGAGGTGGTTCTGGGCGCGGGCGCGGCCTGGGAGCTGCCGGTGTCGTCGGCGGTGAAGGTGGCGGCGACGAACGGCGCGGAAATCGACGCGGACTCGGCGGGCGGGCTGACGCTGCGGGCCGGGGACGCGGGCGAGGGCGAATTGACGTTCAGCCTGCTGGGCCTTCTGCCCATCCGCACGGTGAAGCTGTCGGTGCAGCCGAGGCGGGTGCTGGTGCCCGGCGGGCAGTCGGTGGGCGTGGCGCTGCGCACCGGCGGCGTGGTGGTGGTCGGCAATTCCGACCTGGGCAAGACCCCCAGCCCGGCGCGGCTGGCGGGACTGAAGAGCGGGGACGTCATCAAGAGCGTGGACGGCGCGAGGGTGACCGGCGCGCAGCAGCTCTCTGCGTCCATCGCGGACGGCGAAGTGGCGCGGCTGGAGGTGCTGCGGAACGGGAGCGTGGTGGAATGCGACGTGGCCCCGGTACGGGACGAGCGGGACGGCCAGTACCGGCTGGGGGCTTGGGTGCGGGACAGCACCGCCGGCGTGGGCACGCTGACCTACTATGACCCTGAAAACGGCGGCTTCGGCGCACTGGGCCACGCCATCACCGATGTGGATACCGGCGTGGTGATGCCCGTGGGCGAGGGCGGGCTGTACAACAACCGGGTGGTGGCCGTGAAGCCCAGCCGGGAGGGCGCGCCGGGGGAGCTGACCGGCGACTTCCTGGGGGAGACGGAGGCGCTCGGCCGGGTGATGGGCAACACGGAGTCGGGCATCTTCGGCACAGCGGACGCGCCCATTGAGAACGCCCTGTACCCGGAGGGCCTGCCCGTGGCCGACCGAGCGCAGATCCACACAGGCGCGGCCTCGCTGATCACCACCATCGACGCAGGCGCGCCCCGGGAGTACGCCTGCGAGGTGGTGCGGCTGTCGGAGGCGGCCAACCCCGGCGCGCGGGCCATGGTGATCCGCGTGACCGACCCGGCGCTGATTTCCCGCACGGGCGGCATCGTGCAGGGCATGTCCGGCAGCCCGATTTTGCAGGACGGGCGCATCATCGGCGCGGTGACCCACGTGATGGTGAACGACCCGGCGATGGGCTATGGGATATTGATCGAGACCATGCTGAAACAAGGGGACGCCGAAGCGTCCCCTTGACTGTAGTATGGCCATCCCACCGCGGTGGGGAACAGGACGTCTTTTACAGATCGCCTGTATTACCAGCCCAAATTGTCGATCAGGATATAGCCCACGACGCCGTTCCAGGTGCAGCAGGCGAAGCGGTCGTTCACGTAGTAGCAGTCGGTGACCAGCTCACCCAGGGGCACCTTGGCCAGGCGATAACTGGCGGTGTCGGGAAGCTGACGCAGGGAGGCATAGCTGCCGCAATTGACGATATAAGCGTTGCCGATCCAGGTGGAATCGTAGGCGGTGGCGTCGGTGCCGCCGGAGATCCAGGACAGGTTGTTGCGCAGGATGTAGCCCTCGATGCCGTTGTAGATGCAGTAGCAGAAGCGCTCGTCCTGGTAGAACACGTTGGTCACGATCTCGCCCAGGGGCACGCGCACCAGCTGGTTGGCGGAGGTGCTGGGATAGTCGCGCAGCACCGCGTAGCTGGCGCAGTTCACGATCTGGCAGTTGCCCACGTAGTCGGCCTCGCTGTACTCGTAGCCGTAGGGACCGTAGATGAAGGACAGGTTGCTGTTCAGGATGTAGCCGCCCACGCCGTTGAATTCGCAGTAGGTGTACTTCTCGTCCTGATAGTAGCAGTTGGTCACCACCGCGCCCAGGGGCACCCGGGCCAGCCGCGGAGCGGCCGTGTCGGGGTAGGAGCGCAGCGAGGTCCAGCTGGAGCAGTTGACCACCTCCATCGCGCCGATCAGGTAGTCGTAGGAGCTGTAGTCGTAGTAGGTCTGGGCGGCGCTGGCCGTGGCGCACAGCGCCAGCATCAGCGCCAGAACCAGCGCGACCATCCGGCGGAATTTCTTCATGGGCGAACCCTCCTTGCGTGTTTGTTCCCGATGCCTATATATTAAGGTATTATTGCGCGAAAGTCAATCCTGGCCGGTCAATCCAGCTGCCACTGCGCGGGCACGCCGTTGGCGAATACCAGCAGGCCGGCCTCGCTCCAGCTGAGCAGCGGCGCGCCGCCGTTGGCCGCGCCCACCAGGACGCTGGTCGCCACTTCGATGTCCCCGGCGGGCAGCAGAGCCATGTCCTCCAGGCGCGCGATGTACACCTGCGCGTCGTTGCCCTTCACCGCCAGCATCGCCGCGTAGCGCCCGTCGGGCGACAGCTTCACGTCCAGCAGGATGGCGTAGGCGGCCAGCAGCTCGCTCAGGTCCTCCTCGTCCAGCACGCTGTTCTCCGGGTCCAGCTTGGTCAGGTCCAGGGGATCCATCACGCCGTCGTCCCAGTTCAGCGCCCATGCGGCGTTCAGGCCCCTGGCGGGATCGCTGTCCGGCTGCACGCGCTGGATGGCGGTGAGCATGGTGCTCGCCGAGCCCTGGGTGCGGCCGCGAACCAGCAGCCAGCCGGACTTGGCGGAGTAATAGGTGCGGTTGGCGTACCAAGCGCGCAGGGGCACCGGCATGGGGGTGGTTTTCAGGCCGCCGTCGGGGGACATCACGGCCAGCCCCTGGAACTTGTCCCGCTGATTTGTGTCCGAAATGGACAGCATCCGCCCGTCCCGCAGCATCGACAGCGCCGGATAGCCATTCATCTCCAGCCCGGCCAGGGCCTGCGTTTCGCCGGTCTCCAGGTCGTAGCGCAGCAGCGTGGTCCGGCTGGAAAAGCTGTTGCCATAATGCAGCGAGTAGAAATACCGCTCGTCCTCGGAGAAGCAGCCGGTGATCATCGCGCCGGCGTTGTCGCCGCTCGGCTTGCTGTTGAAGGTGTCCACCAGGAACATCTCGCCGGTCCACGCGTCCACCACGATGGGGTTGGCGAGGGCAAATTGCATTTTGACGAGCATGGTGTTGACGTTCGGGACGCAGAAGTAGTGCCCGCCGGGCGACCAGATGAAGCCCTCGTCGCCCACGCCAAACGGCCTCTGGGAGTTGGTGATCCAGTTGTTGTAGGTCTGCTGCAGATTGCCGTAGGCGTCCTCGACGCCGCGGCTTTCGGTGGGATAGATCAGGGCAACCTGGTCCCCGGCGATCACGATGGGCGTGCTGCCGCCGTCGATTTCCAGCATCGCCGCCAGGCAGCTGCCGTCCGGCGAGAAGCTCACCGGCGTGACGGCGCCCTGCTTCATCATCGAGCGGAGCCGGCTCTCATTCACGCCCGAGGATGCCAGCGCGTTCCAGATGTCGTCGGGGATCACCAGCTCGCAGGTGTCGAAATCCGGCAGCGCGGGCTCGACTGCCGCGAAGCGCACCTCGCCCTCCTCAAAGGCCAGGTCCAGCCAGGCGTCGTAGTCGTCTGCAGACGCGTCCGCCCCGTCGTCAGGCTTCGCCGCGCCGCAGTTGCCACAGAAGTTGTAGCTCGCGTCGTTCGCCTCGCCGCAGCTGGGGCAGGTCCAGCCCGCTGCCGACTTCGCCGCGCCGCAGTTGGCGCAGAAGTTGTAGCTGCCCTCGTTGGCTTCGCCGCAGCTGGGGCAGGTCCAGCCCGCCGCCGGCCGCGCTGCGCCGCAGTTCGGGCAGAAGTTGCCCGTGCTTTCCGACGCGCAGTTGGGGCAGGTCCAGGCCGCGGCCTCCGACAGCGCCGCCATGCCCGACAGCGCCAGCAGCGCCGCCAGCACAAGCGCCAGCATCCTTCGTTTCATAGGGGTGCCCTCCGTTTCTTCATCTGTGGCGCCTTTGCGCCTTCTCAACCAAATTATAACATATTCCCGCGCCGCGGACAAGGGATTTGGCGGTGTTGCGCCCGGGCAAATTTCCCTTGTAATTCCTGCGGAAATCAGGTAAAATGATTCCAGTAATTCAGACGGGAGGCGAGACCATGCGCTTTCGCAAGAGCATAACCATCTTCAAGGGCGTGAAGCTGAACTTTTCCAAGTCCGGCGTCAGCCTGACCGTGGGCGGCAAGGGCGTGTCCACCAACATCGGCAAGAAGGGCGTTTTCCTGAACACGTCCATCCCCGGCACCGGTCTGTACGACCGCAAGAAGATCGCGGACTTCAGCGGCGACGAGAAGAAAAAGAAGGCCGCCCCGGCGGTGAAGCCGCTGGACAGCGCGTCCGTGGCCGAACAGGCGGAGCTCTACAAGCTGGAGGCCGCCAACGAGGCCTTCGTGGACATCGGCGCCCACGCCTGCGACATGCCGGACTGGACCGAGGCCCAGCTGGCCAGCAGGGACGACGAGGACGCCGTGGAGGCCGCCATCGAGCGCTGGCTGGGCGAGCTGAAGCTGCCCATCGACTTCAAGGTCAGCTTTGAATACGAGGACGGCGCGCTGCTGGCGGACCTGGACCTGCCGGAGATCGAACACCTGCCCCTCCAGAAGGTGCAGCAGACCTCCGGCGGCGACCTGAAGGCCAAGGACAAGACCCAAAAGGAGTTGAAGGCGGAATACGCCCGCTGCGTGTTCGGCCTGGGCATGTTCCTGGCCAGCTACTTCTTCTCCGCCACGCCCCACATGGAGCGCGCGCTGATCTCCGCCTACACCCAGCGCCGGGACAGCCGGGGCGAGATCGTGGACGATTACATCTACTCCGTGATCTTCGACCGGCAGGCGTTTGAAAAGCCCGGCTACCAGGCCGAGGAGCCGGAGGCCTTCCTCTGCCGCTTCAAGAACCGCATGAACAAGGCCGCCGACGGCACGCTGAAGAAGATCGTGCCCTACGGGGCGGAGGACCTGTAAGATCGCCTCAAAGCCTTCCCGCCGAGGGAAGGCTTTTTCAAACCCGCCAGAGAAAGCCGGAAAAGGCGCCATAGTATCCCTTGCAGCCGGGGCCGCCCATGGGCGGCCCCGAGTTTATACGCAAGGGGGATTTTTTATGGCGACGGTATACGTGGGCGGCGCGTCCATCGACGAAAACGGCAAGGGGCACGGCGGCAGGGCCGGGAACCAGACGGGCAGGGAGCTCAGGAAGCAGCCCTGGTACGCCCACAGCAAGCACTGGCGGGTGTTCCGGGCGAAGGACGCGGGTGTGGCGGCGCGGATCGCGGCCTGCATGGCGGCGGCCATTGCCAACCGGCACATCGGCTACGACCAGTACCAGCGCAACACGCTATACAGCGAGGCGGCAAAGTTCGGCTTCGACGTGAGCCGGGTGACGAAGGACGTGGAGACGGACTGCTCGGCGCTGGTGCGGGTGTGCTGCGCCTTTGCGGGCATCACCGGGCTGCCAGCCGACTTTCGCACCACCAATGAGCCGAAGAACCTTATAAAGACCGGCGCATTCACGGAGCTGACGGGGGAGAAGTATACGAAGCGCAGCGATTACCTGAAGGCGGGCGACATCCTGTGCACCGCCAGCCAGGGGCACACCGTGGTGGTGCTGAACGACGGCGCGCGGACGGAGAGGGCCCCGGTCGGCGCCGGCATCGGCCTGCTGGGCGGGCGCATACTGAAAAAGGGCCGCACCGGCGCGGACGTCGCGCAGCTGCAGGCCGCGCTGATCGCCCTGGGCTACTCCTGCGGCAGCTGGGGCGCGGATGGCGACTTCGGCAGTGCCACGGATAAGGCCGTGCGCTCCTTCCAGCGGGATCGCGGCCTGGAGGTGGACGGCGAATTCGGCCCGCTGTCGCTGGCGGCGCTCGTGGAGGCGAGGGGCAAGTGATGGACGCGCGAATGATCCAGATCGCCGTGGCCCGCGCGGACGTGGCGCTGTGCGCACTGGCCCGTCTGCCCTGGGGATGGCTGGCGGCGGCGGTTGCCGCGATACTGTTGAAATGGAGGTATGGAAAATGAGCTGGGACAGGCTGGTGAAGGCCCTGGCCGCGGCGGCGGGCGCGGTGGCGGGGCTGTTCGGGAAATGGAACGCGACGCTGACGATCCTGGCCACGGTCATGGCGCTGGACTACGTCAGCGGGCTGATCGTCGCTGCCTGCGGCAAATCGCCCAAGACCGAGGGCGGGCGGCTCTCCAGCAAGGCCGGGTTCGCCGGCATCGCCCGAAAGGCGCTGATGATGCTGCTGGTGGGCCTGGCGACGTTGATCGACCGGGCGCTGGGCAGCGAGGCGATGGTGTTCCAGACCTCGCTGACCTTCTACTACATCGCCAACGAGGGCCTTTCGATCCTCGAAAACGCCGCACTCATGGATGTGGGCATTCCGGCAAAGCTGAAAAAGGCGCTGGAGACGATGCGGGAGAGGGAGGATTCACCTAATGAGGAATGAGGAATTAGGAATGAGGAATGAATAGCGTCAGGGGCGGCGTTGGGGCGGAAGGTCCGCCTCGCGCCTGTCCAGCTTCCCCACCGCAGTGGGGAAGCAGAGATACAGAAGGGGCGACGCAGCGTCGCCCCTTTGTTATGCCTTTCGCTTTTATCTTTCCGCCAGCCCGTCCACGATGGCCTCGATGTGCTTGAGATATTCCGGCGACAGCTTTTTCAGCTTTTCCGTCAGCTCCCGCAAGGCTACCGGGTCGCTGGAATCCAGGTCGAAAAACTCACTGGGCGTGATGTTCAGGAATTCACAGATGTAGAAGAATACGGTCATCGACGGAAGCGCGCGGCCATTTTCGATCAGATTGATATAGTTTGGGTTTTGCCCGATGGACAGGCTCATATCCCGGGCAGAAACCCCTTTCTGCGAACGCAAACGGGCGAGGCGCAGGGCAAATACTTCTTCATAAACGACATCACGATTCTTCAAAGCCCTCTCACCTCATGCAATATTCTATACGACATGAAGATAAGCCATACAATAAAAAAAGATTATATGTTGAAATACAATAATGTATATGTTATAATAATGTTGTGTAACATGTTGAAAGTTGTATGAATTGTATTTGTACAGGGAGGGCTTTATATGGCAGGTAGAAAGGGAAAGTCGCTCATACCGGGTTTCAGCTGGCGCATGGCGCTTGGCATAACCGCATTGAAGCGGAAGGCAGCCAAGGTTACAGGCATACCAACGACAAAGTCAGGTCGAAAGGCGAAGTTGCGTAAAAAGCTTCTGCCGTTCTGAAAATGAAAAAGCGCATATTTGAGATTATCAGCAGAGCAGAGAATGGCGACAGAGCCAGTCGGGCTTTTGACGTGTCGATCATGGCGCTGATCATTGTCAGTATACTGTCGATCATCCTGCAATCCTATGCGTCCCTTGCGACGCGGTATGCTAAGGCTTTTTCAATATTGGAGACAATAACCGTTGGGGTATTCACCATTGAATACCTGCTGAGAATCTGGACAGCGGATTTGCTCTATCCGGACGTGAAGCACCCACGAATCAAGTATGTGCTGTCGTTCATGGCAATCATTGACTTGCTGGCGGTGCTGCCGTTTTACATGCCGTTTTTCGCGGCGGATCTACGCTTTTTGCGCATGGTCCGCCTTCTGCGCTTGTTTCGCCTGCTTCGTGTATTCAAGCTGGGGAGATATTTTGACGCATTGCAGATTATTGTACAGGTGCTCCGAAAATCCGCGGCACAGCTGGTAATTTCCGTGGTTTTGTGCCTGTTTGTTATGCTTTTCTCCGCCATCGTCATGTATACCGTGGAAAACCCTGTGCAGCCTGAGCAATTCCCAAACGTGATCGCTTCGCTTTGGTGGGCAATATGCACTTTGACCACGGTGGGTTATGGCGATGTGTACCCTGTAACGACAATAGGAAGGTTTTTTGCGGCAGTTATCAGCCTTGTCGGCATTGGTATCATTGCGATTCCAACCGGGATTATAGCGGGTGGTTTTTCGAACGCCATTGAGAAGAAAGTCGAAGACGAGGAAGAAAAGAAACACTATTGCCCGTATTGCGGGCATCACTTGGATGAGTAAACACATTATCCCAAAATAACCTTCCATTAACGACGCGAAGGCCCATGCGGTGCTAAAATATCCCCATACCAAGGTAAATTCGATACGGGGAGGCACATTATGCAGCAGGACATGATCGTCATTCTGGATCTGGGCAGCAAGGAGAACACCCGCGTGGCCCGCGAAATTCGCGAGCTGGGCGTGTACACGGAGATTCATCCCCACGACATCACCGCCGAGCAGCTGGCGCTTCTGCCGAACGTGAAGGGCATTATCTTAAACGGCGGCGTGAACCGCGTGGTGGACGGCGTGGAGATCGACGCCAGCGATGCGGTCTATGGCGCGGGCGTCCCGCTGATGGCGGTGGACCACAAGGCGCAGAAGGCGGACGTTTCGCTGGACGCATGGCCCGAGGACGAGGTGGAGCGCACGATGGCCCTCAAGCGGTTCGTGTTCGACGACTGCCACGCCATCGCCAACTGGAACATGGACAACTTCATCGCCGACCAGATCGAGCTGATCAAGCAGCAGGTGGGCGACAAGAAGGTGCTGCTGGCGCTGTCCGGCGGCGTGGATTCCTCCGTGGTGGCGGCGCTGCTGATCCGCGCCATCGGCGACCAGCTGACCTGCGTGCACGTGAACGCGAACCTGATCTATGTGGACGCGGTGGACCGCTTCCTGAACAAGCTGGAGGGCGTTGCCGACCCCGAGGCCAAGCGCAAGATCATCGGCGCGGAGTTCATCCGCGTGTTCGAGGAGGAGGCTCGCAAGCTGGACGGCATCGAGTTCCTGGGCCAGGGCACCATCTATCCCGACATCGTGGAATCCGGCACCAAGACCGCCAAGATGGTCAAGTCCCACCACAACGTGGGCGGCCTGCCCGAGGATCTGCAGTTTGAGCTGGTCGAGCCGCTGAAGATGCTGTTCAAGGACGAGGTGCGCGCCTGCGGCGTGGCCCTGGGCCTGCCGGACAGCATGGTCTATCGCCAGCCCTTCCCGGGCCCCGGCCTGGGCGTGCGCTGCCTGGGCGCCATCACCCGCGACCGTCTGGAGGCCCTGCGCGAGGCCGACGCCATCCTGCGCGACGAGTTCGACAAGGCCGGCCTGCGCGGCAAGGTTTGGCAGTACTTCACCGTCATCCCCGACTTCCGCTCCACCGGCGTGCGCGACAACGCCCGCTGCTTCGAGTGGCCCGTGATCCTGCGCGCCGTCAATACCGTCGACGCCATGACCGCCACCGTCGAGCAGGTCGAATGGCCCGTGCTGCTGAAGATCACCGACCGCATCCTCGCCGAGGTCAAGGGCGTCAACCGCGTGCTCTACGACCTGTCGCCGAAGCCGGTCGCCACCATTGAGTGGGAATAGGTAATTCCGTCCTTTTAGCCTTGAAAAGTGCCGTAATTATGGGATTTTTCAAGGCTTCGCCTTTTTTGTGGCTACAAATTGGCTACAAAAGAGGCGCTTTTTTGTAGCCAATGGCTGGTTTGGAGCAGGTCGGTTTAGCCCATCACGCCGTCCAGCCGGTTGGCTACTTCGGTCTGCTTGTTGGGGTAGAGGTGGCTATAAGTCTCCATCGTGGTCTGCACGCGCTCGTGTCCCAGTCGCTCCGCGATCAGCAGTGGGGAGAAGCCCATCTCTACCAGCAGGCTGGCGTGGGAGTGCCGGATGTCGTGAATGCGAATCTTCTTCACGCCGGAAAGCTTACAGCCGCGCTCCATCTCGTGGGTCAGGTAATGCTTCGTGTAGGGAAACAGCCTGTCGTCGGGCTTCAAGCCGTAGCACTGTGCGATGTAGTCCTTGAGGCAATCCTTCAACCCCTGCGGAATCGTGATGACACGGTTGCTCCTGGGCGTTTTGGGCGTGGAGACGATGTCCCTGCTGCCGATCCGCTGGTAGCTCTTGTTAATCGAGATCGTCGATTTCTCGAAGTCGATATCCGCGGGCGTCAGAGCCAGCAGCTCGCCTTCCCTCATGCCGGTGTAGTACAGCGTCATGAAGATGGCGTAGGATGCGGGCTTGTCCATGACGGCCTCGATGAAGGTACTGAATTCATCTTTCGTCCAGAACAGCATCTCGTCGGCCTTCTTCTTACCCATGCCGCCCGCCTTGTGACAGGGGTTTTCTTTCAGCCCATAGTATTTCACCGCGTAGTTGAAGATAGCTACAAGCTGGTTGTTGATGACCTTGAGATAGGTGGGCGAATAGGGCTCACCCTTTTCATCTCTGTAGCTTGTCAGGCTGTTCTGCCAGCGGCGCACATCCGTGGCCTTGATCTCGTTCAAGGGCATCTTTCCGAAGAAAGGCGTGATCTTGAGGTCGATCAGCCAGTGCTTGCTGGCTACGGTGGAGGACTTGAGCCGCTGCTCCATATCCTTCATGTAAATCTCGATGAAGTCCTTGAAGCTCATCCCCAGGCTGCTATTGGCCTGGTTGATGAAGTCCCGTTCCCATTGCTGGGCTTCGCGCTTGGTGTCGAAGCCTCTTTTCTTTTTGTGGATGACCTTCCCCGTCCAATCCTTGACGCGGATCTGAACCATCCACTTGTCGGTCTTTTTATCCTTGCTTACTGACATTGGTTCTCCTTTCTTGCCAAACCTTAGTTTTCACCTCCATCGTGATGTTTGCTCATGTATGCGTTACGCCTCTCAATTCGCTCTTCTTCACTGATCTCCTCCGGCTCCACGCACTCAACGGCGGAGGCGGAGTAGTAGGCCAGGGTCTGGTCCTGCCATTTTTTGTAGGCTTTCACGGTGGACTGGTAGCTCCGCAGGGCTGCGCGCTCATTCTCCCAATCTTCCAGGAACAGGCACATATCCGTGTTGAAATCCGTGTCGGCCTTGCCGTTGAAGGTGATGCTGCACTTCC
>CADCFG010000018.1 GCA_902800625.1 uncultured Eubacteriales bacterium
ATGCCAGACCGTCTATGCGCCTGCGAGGGCGCGGCTAGTATTCCAGGGCTTTGCCCGCATGTGAAAAACCCCCGGCTGTGCCGGGGGATGATTATTTTGAATCACCGAATGACCGGGAGGGAATGACATGAAAAAGTGGATCGCCATGCTGCTGGCGCTGGCGCTTTTGGCCTGCGGAGCGGGCATCGCGGAGGAGGCCGTGGAGGTCTCCGACAAGGCGGCCATCGAGGCCGCGCTGAACCTTGATAACATGGATCAGGAGTGGACCTACAGCGAAGAGACCGACGCCTGGACGCTGTCGGTGGTCACGGCGGTGACGAAGCCGGTGGTCGAGAGCGAGGAGGGCGTGAGCGTGTGCGTGCCCGGGGCGTATGTGACCGGCATCGACACCGACGGCGACGGCGCGGCGGATGTGACCGCGGAAGCTGCGTCCGGCGCGGTGAAGGGCGGCCTGGTCATCGATTGGGACGCCCGGATCACCAGCGAAAACGGCCAGGTCTACACCGCCGCCACCGCCCCGGTGATCCTGAACACCGGCGCGGCGGGCTACGGCAATTCCACCAGCACCCCCGCCGCCGCCACCTATGCCGCCCAGGGCTATGTCAACGTATCCTGCGGCAACCGGGGCAAGCAGGACAGCTATGTGGATGAAAACGGCAACACCGTCTACACCGGCGACGCGCCGTCCTGCCTGGCGGACCAGAAGGCGGCGACCCGCTTCGTGAAGTACAACATCCTGCTGAAGAACCTGCCCGGCAGCGTGGATTACTGGGTGTCCACCGGCGGCTCCGGCGGCGGCGCCCATGCGGCCATGTTCGCGGCCACCTCCAACCATCCCGACTTCTACGACTACCAGATCGAGGTGGGCGCGGTGGGCGTCTACAAAAACGCCGACGGCAGCTACTCGACCACCGTCACCATCGATGGCGAGGAGGTCGAGCTGTCCGACGGCGCCTGGGGCTGCGTGGCCTACAGCGCTATCACCTCCCTCTACGAGGCGGACATGGCCCTGGCCTTCGAATACACGCTGAACACCGGCTTCCGCTACAACACCGATTTCCAGCAGGCGCTGGCAAGCTGCCTGTCGGCGGAGTACATGGAATACATCAACGACCAGGCGCTGACCGTGGACGAGGCCGCCGTGGGCTTTGACCTGGATGGGGACGGCGCGCTTTCCAGCGAAATCGCCCTGACCATCGAGTATGACACGGAGAAGTACGCCGATACCAACGGCTATGGCGGCACGTACCTGGATTTGTACCTGGCAGAGCTGATCGAGAATTTGCAGTGGTACGTGGACAGCCTGGGCTACGCCGAGGGCTGGACCTGGTTCGATGCCGACGGCAACGCCCTGTCCGACGAGGCGGTGGCCGCCATGACCGACGCCGACCGGGCGCTGGCCTTCATCGAGGGCCGCTACGCCAAGGGCGAGACGGGCCGCGGCGGCATGGGCCCCAGCGGCATGAACGGCCGGGCGGACTTCGGCGGCGGCAGGCCGGACCTCGCGGACGGCGAGCGGCCTGACTTCGCAAACGGCGAAAAGCCCGACTTCGCGGGCGGCGAGGGCTTCCCCGGCGGCATGTCCGGCGACGAGATGGCAGTGGGCACCCCCGACGAGGGCTCCACCCAGGGCACGGGCAGCGGCACCGATTCCAGGAACTACGACAGCTACGATGCGCTGCTGGCGGCCTATGAGACGGACGTGGAGGCCGTGGCCGCGGGCGACGCCTACGGCAACAGCCAGGTGGACCTGTACAACCCGCTGAACTACATCGGCGACGCCGACACCGAGGACCCGGCGTGGCTCCGCATCGTCTGCGGCGCGGTGGAGGGGGACATCTCCATGTTCAACTCGCTGAACATCCAGCTGGCCGCGCTGGATGCCGGGATCGACGCCGCCATCGAATGGCAGTGGGACGGCGGCCACGTGCCCGGCGAGGTGCTGGGCGAGAGCCTGGCGCTGTGGGTGGACCGGATGTACGGCGAGTATGTGGACGGCGCGGCGGCGGTCGAAAAGGCCGAGGCCCAGCCCCAGGCCGCCAACGGCACCGCCGAGAGCCCCACCGGCACGGACCTGTCCGGCTGGGTGAGCCTGGACGACGCGGGCAACGTGTGCTTCACGCTGGCGGACGGCATGGCCTATCGCACCAGCGGGGCCAGCAAGGCCGTGCCCGGGTTCGACGTGATCGACTACGGCCAGGAGGACTATGTGTTCGGTACCGCCGATGCCGACGCCCGCCACTGGAGTGAGTGGGTGCTTCGGGCGCTGGAGGAGAACCGGGAGGTCCTGGAGCCACTGTACAATCAATGACCGCGCAAGGGGCGGCGCAACGCCGCCCCAAAAGCCTTCCCCCTTTGAAAATCGGGATGCCGCCGCAGCCGGTGGAGAATATAAGCCTTCCCCCATGGGGAAAGCTTTGGGAAGTGTCGCGCCAGTGGGGTGCTCCATATAGAAACGCCACATCTATCGCAGCTCCCCTCTCACAGGGCGGCCTGCGACCAAAACCCTTGGGAACGAGCGGATGCGCGCAGGGTGCGCAGGAGCGAAGTTACGGGTTTTGCGTGCAGGCCGCCAAAAAACCCGTTCCCCGGTTCCTTTTCCGAAACAGTACTCGGACAGGAACCGAGGATCGCTTTTTTTGACCATCGGCATGTCGCTTTTCGCCCTTGTGTGGCCGGTAAAAATCTGCTATGATATTCCCAAACAACCAGAGTTATGAGGGATCATCATGGAAGTCATCAGGACGATATTGCCGGTGGTGCTGATGCTGGGCATCGGCATGCTGTGCCGCAGGCGGAAGCTGATCTCCCGGGAGGGCGTGAACGCGCTGAAGGGCGTGGTGGTGAACATCGCGCTGCCGGCGGTGCTGCTGAACGCCTTTGCCACCACCCGCTACACGCTGATGGACGTGGCCGTGCCGCTGATGATGTTCAGCGTGTGCCTGGCGGCCTGGGCGCTGGGAAAGGTTGCGGCGCGGCTGTTTAAAATGCCGTCGCGGTTCGTGCCCTTCCTGACCACGGGCTTTGAGGCGGGCATGCTGGGCTACGCCCTTTTCAACATGCTCTACGGCTCCGCCCGCACGGCGGAGTTTGCCCGCATCGACCTGGGCCAGGTGCTGTTTGTGTTCACGCTGTACAAGGTGCTGCTGGGCCTTTCCGGCAGGGAGCGGGCGGACTTCGGCGCGCTGGTGAAGGAGATGGCCTTCTCGCCGATCATCCTGGCCATCGCGGCGGGCGTGCTGCTGGGGGCCACGGGCCTCTATCGCGCCATGGAGCCCTCGGGCCTGGCCGGGGTGTTCGACGCCTGCACGTCCTTCATCTCCGCCCCCACCAGCGCCATCATACTGCTCACCATCGGCTATGACCTGGTGCTCGCCGACATCCCCTGGGGCCAGACGCTGAAGGTGGCGGCGGTGCGGCTGGCGATCATGCTGGCGCTGCGGTTCGCGTTCCTGGCGGCGGTGAAGGCGCTGTGGCCGGAAGCGGAGCTGACCCAGGCGGTGAACGTGATGTTCATACTGCCGCCGCCCTTCGTGCTGCCCGTGTTTGCCGACGACGCCGACCAGCGGGTGTACGTGTCCTCGGCACTGTCCGTGTCCACGCTCATCGCCATCGTGGGCTTTGGCGCGCTGGCGCTGACGGGCTGGTAATACACCTCTCAGGAAAGTTCAACGACATATGAGGATAGATCAATTTCCCCGGTTGCCAATGCCGCGCAAAGGCATTATAATACATTCAGTAAATTGATATAAGGACAGGAGGACAGCCCCATGATCTACTACGTCAACATCAACGCTTCCCGGGACGGCGACGGCTCCAAGGCCATGCCCTTCAAGCACATCGACGACGCGGCCCGCATCGCCGTGGCGGGGGACGAAATCGTCGTCGCCCCCGGCGTGTACCGCGAGAAGGTGACGCCCCGGAACGCCGGCCGGGAGGATGCGCGCATCGTCTACCGCTCCGAGCAGCCCCTGGGCGCGGTGATCACCGGTGCAGAGGTGCTGACCGGCTGGAAGAAGTTCAAGGGCAGCGTGTGGGTGAACCGGGTGGACAACGGCGTGTTCGGGAACTACAACCCCTATACCACCATGGTCTGCGGCGACTGGTACTTCGCCCCCGCCGTGCGCCACACCGGCGCGGTGTTCCTCAACGACAACATGATGTATGAGACCGTGACGCTGGAGGAGTGCGAGAAGGCCGAGGCCGATCCCTGCGCCTTCGACGCCGAGCTGTCCACCTGGAAGTGGTACACCGAGCAGGACGGTAATCAGACCGTGATCTACGCCAACTTCAAGGACCTGGACCCCAACGCCCAGAAGGTGGAGATCACCGTGCGCCGCAACTGCTTCATGCCGGATGAGAACGGCATCGGCTACATCACCGTGTCCGGCTTCAATATCAACAAGGGCGCCACCACCTGGGCCCCGCCCGCCGCCTACCAGGACGGCCTGATCGGCCCGCACTGGTCCAGGGGCTGGATCATCGAGGACTGCGAGATCTGGGGTGGCAAGTGCTGCGGCATATCCCTGGGCAAGTACTACGACCCGGAAAACGACATGTACTTCTTCCACAAGCGGGTGAAGAGCCCCACCCAGATGGAGCGCGACGCCGTGTGTCGAGGCCAGTACCACGGCTGGCTGAAGGAGAAGGTGGGCAGCCACATCGTGCGCCGCTGCCACATCCACCACTGCGAGCAGACCGGCATCGTTGGCCGCATGGGCGCGGTGTTCTCCACCATTGAGGACTGCCACATCCACCACGTCTGCAACAGCCAGCAGCTGGGCGGCGCGGAGACGGCGGGCATCAAGCTGCACGCCGGCATCGACGTGACCATCCGCCGCAACCACATCCACCACTGCATCATGGGCGTGTGGCTGGATTGGGAGGCCCAGGGCGCACGGGTGAGCCAGAACCTGTTCCACGACAACCAGCGGCCCGAGGGCGTGCCCCAGGCCCAGGGCGCGATGTTCAACTGCGACGTGTTCATCGAGGTGGGCCACGGCCCCACGCTGGTGGACAACAACGTGATGCTGTCGAAGGTCTCGCTGGTCATCCCCAGCCAGGGCATCGGCTGCGTGCACAACCTGATGTGCGGCTCCTTCGGCCTGATCAATTCCGGCGTGGACAGCATCGTCAACGGCCAGCGCGAGCCCCGCTATACGCCCTACCACATCCGCCATCGCACGGAGGTGGCCGGGTTCATGACCATATTGCACGGCGACGACCGCATCTACAACAACATCTTCGTGCAGGCCCGTCCCGTGACCGACGCCACCATCGGCCCGGACACCGCTGACTGCCAGGTGGTGGGCACCGCGCCGTTCGACATCTTCCCGTCCTACGAGGAGTGGCACGCGCCCTTCGAGCCCGGTGCGCACCCGGACATGGGCGGCCTGGGCACGGCCCACTTCGGCCACCTGCCTGTGTGGGTGAGCGGCAACGCCTACCTGGGCGGCGCGTCCGTCAGTAAACACGAGAAGCACGGCTATGTGGACGAGCAGGCAAAGGTGACCGTGGAGCTGGCGGAGAAGGACGGCAGGCCCGTGCTCGTGACCAACGTGTACGACCTGTTGGGCGACTTCACCGACGGCATCATCACCAGCGACATCCTGGGCTGTGCCTTCGAGCCGGAGCAGCGCTTCGAGAACCCCGACGGCACCGGGATCATCTTCAACCGGGACTACTTCGGCGACGTGCGCGGTCTGGACACCCTGCCCGGGCCGTTCGCCGCGGCCTGCGGCGAGAAGGCGCTGTGGTAAATGACATAGAACAGCAGGGGCGCCGCCGAGGCGCCCCTGCCTGTTGACCTGCCAAGGGAGGAATTCCATGCCAAACCTGCTTGTGGACATCGCCGAGCTCACCCGGTCGCAGCGGGACAGGATCGCCGCCGCCGCGGGCGCGCGGGGCTGGGAGGCGAATTTCGCCTCCGGCGAGGCGTCGCGGTTCCTGGCCGTGAACGCGGAGGTCATCTTCTGCCAGAACCCGGCGCTTCTGAAGGCCGCGGAGCATCTGAAGTGGCTGAACGTGCCCAGCGCGGGGGCGGAGCAGTACCTGGATGCGGCGCTGTACGCCAATCCCGGCGCGGTGCTGACCAACTCCGCCGGGGCCTACGGCGTGACCATCGCCGAGCACATCGTGATGGTGACGCTGGAGCTGATGCGCCGCCAGGGGGAGTACAACCAGGTGGTGGCCCGGCGCGGCTGGCTGCGCACGCTGCCCATACGCTCCATCCGGGGCAGCCGGGTGACCCTCCTGGGCACCGGGGACATCGGGCGAACGGCGGCTTCGCGGCTGCGGGGCTTCGAGCCGGCCTGCATCACAGGCGTCAACACCACCGGGCACCCGGCGGAGGGCTTCGACAAGGTACTGCCGCTGTCGGCGCTGGACGGGATCCTGCCGGAGACGGACGTGCTGGTGCTGGCCCTGCCGGGGACGGCGCGGACCGCGGGCCTGATGGACGCCCGGCGGCTGGCGCTTCTGCCCAGGGACGCGTTTCTCGTGAACGTGGGCCGGGGCAGCGCCGTCGACCAGGCGTCGCTCGTTCGGCTGATGAAGGGCGGCCGCCTGTCCGGCGCGGCGCTGGATGTGTTCGAGGAAGAGCCCATTCCGAAGGAAGACCCCGTCTGGGACTGCCCGCGGCTGCTGGTCACGCCCCACGTGGCCGGGAACATGACGCTGGGCTACACGCTGGACAGGATCGTGGAGCTGTTCCTGGAGAATTTTGACCGGTATTGCGACGGCAGGCCGCTCATGCGGGTGGTCGCGCGCGAAAAGGGATATTGAAATAGGACAGGGCGCCCCGCCAATAGATTTCATTGGCGGGGCGCCTTATTGGGGCCCGATGGGCGGACCGCCGAAAAAACGCTCCCCGGTTCCCGGTTGGATATGGTTTCCAGAAGGGAATCGGGGAACGGCTCTTTTTAGCGGCCTGCGCTCGCTGTTCAGTGAAGCTTCGCGTTCGGCACCCTGCGCCGAGCCGCTCGCTTCAATTCACGACTCGGCAGGCCGCCGCTGCATAGGAGTGCAGCGAGAAATGTATCATTTCTGCCTGAGGACCTTGTAGGGGCGGCGTTGCGCCGCCCGCCCTTGCCTTTCCGAAACAGTTTCCGGAGAGGACCCGAGGAACGGCTCTTTTTGGCGGCCTGCACAAAAACCCGTAACTTCGCGCCTCCGCACGTTGCGCGGAGGCTGCTCGTTCCCAAGGGTTTTTGGTTGCAGGCCGCCGCTGCATAGGGGTGCAGCGAGAAATGTATCATTTCTGCCTGAGGACCTTGTAGGGGCGGCGTTGCGCCGCCCGCCCTTGCCTTCCCATTCAGGGACATCGAGCGCCCGGAAAAATGTCCAATGGACATTTTTCAGCAAGATGGGGCCGAAGGCCCGCGGCAGGTGGATTTCGGTGAAAATGCCTGCATTTTCGCCGAAAGATGGAAGAGGTCTTCATCTTTATTCCCCGCTCCCCCTCGCCCGCAGCCAGATCATCAGCACGGTCACGTCGCCGGGGTTGATGCCGGGGATGCGGCTGGCCTGGCCCAGGGAGGCGGGGCGCTGGGCGTGAAGCTTCTGCCGGGCCTCGATGCGCAGCCCGGACATGTTCAGGTAGTCCGCGTCCGGGGGCAGGGGGGTGTCCTCCATGGCCAGGAAGCGCTGGCGGTCGGCCTGCTGGCGGGCCAGGTAGCCCTCGTACTTCGCGTCGATCTCCAGCTGCTCGCGCACGTCGGCGGGATAGTCGGCAAGCTCCGGGTGCTCAGCGCGCAGGCCGGCGTAGGTGGCCTCCGGGTGGCGCAGCTTTTCCGTCAGCTTCATCCTGTCGAGAACCTGCCGGCCCTCCTCCGTCAGGCGCTTTTTTTCCAGCATCTTTTGATAGCGCGCCTCGCTGACCAGCCCCGCCGCGTAGCCCTTTTCGGTGAGCCGCAGATCCGCGTTGTCCTGGCGCAGCAGCAGCCGGTACTCGGCGCGGCTGGTCATCATGCGGTAGGGCTCGTCCACGCCCTTGGTGATCAGATCGTCCACCAGCACGCCGATGTAGGCGTCCGCCCGGGTGAGCAGCAGCGGCGGCTTCCCCTGCAGCCACAGCGCGGCGTTCACGCCCGCGTACAGCCCCTGGGCGGCGGCCTCCTCGTAGCCGGAGGTGCCGTTGATCTGCCCGGCGCAGTAGAGCCCCTCCACCTGCCGCGCGGCGAAGGTGTTGGTCAGCTGGGTGGGGTCGATGCAGTCGTACTCGATGGCGTAGGCCAGCCGCAGAAGCCGCGCGCGCTCCAGCCCGGGAATGGAGGCGTAGATCTCCCGCTGCACGTCCTCCGGCATGCTGGTGGACATGCCCTGGGCATACCATTCCACGGTGTTCAGCCCCTCCGGCTCCATGAAGATGGGGTGCCGGTCCTTGTCCTTGAAGCGCACCACCTTGTCCTCGATGGAGGGGCAGTAGCGCGCGCCGGTGCCGTGGATCGTGCCGGAATACATGGGCGCGCGGTGCAGGTTCTGAAGGATGATCTCATGCGTCCGCGGCGTGGTGTAGGTGAGAAAGCACATGGCTTTGTTTTTGAGCGCCGCCGGGTCGGTCATGAAGGAGAAGGGCACGATGGGCTCGTCGCCGTACTGGGGTTCCATTTTGGAAAAGTCGATGGTCCTGCCGTCCAGCCGCGCGGGGGTGCCCGTCTTGAAGCGGCGGATGGAGAAGCCCAGGTCGATCAAATTCTGCGTCAGGGCGTTGGCTGCCAGCAGGCCCTGGGGCCCGCCGTTCCAGGAGCACTCGCCGATGATGATGCGGCTGCTCAGGTACACGCCGCAGCACGCCACCACGGCCCGGCAGGCCACCCGGCCGCCGGTGGTGGTCTCCACGCCCGCCACCCGGCCGCCTTCGACGATGATTCTGCTGACCTCCGCCTGGCGCAGGACGAGGTTTTCGCAGTCGTCCACGGCCCTTCTCATGCGCAGCTGGTAGGCCTTCTTGTCCGCCTGGGCGCGCAGAGAGTGCACCGCCGGGCCCTTGCGGGTGTTCAGCATCCGGGACTGTATGAACACGTCGTCGATGGCCCTTCCCATCTCGCCGCCCAGGGCGTCCAGCTCCCGCACCAGGTGGCCCTTGGCGGTGCCGCCGATGGAGGGGTTGCAGGGCATCATGGCCAGCGCGTCCAAATTCAGCGTGGTGAGCAGCGTGCTCAGGCCCATGCGCGCGCAGGCCAGCGCCGCCTCGCACCCCGCGTGGCCCGCGCCGATCACGACGACGTCGAAGATGTCGGTTGTCATGGAATCACCTCGGGGGATATTATACACGAGGAAGGGGAGGGTTCGCAAGGGGGGGATCAGGCAATGGGCGACAGGGATAGTGGCTGGGAGATTGGGAGCCCGGGGCGTCCTACGCTGGAGATTTTTGCTCCCTTGAATCTTAACCTTGCCGATGCTATAATAAACGCGATATGAAAAGGCACAGGGGATTCGTCCATCGCTGAACCTTGAAGAGAGCCGCCGGCGGGTGCGAGGCGGCAGGGGAGCGGAAGGCCATGCCAGCCCCGGGGCGCACTGCCGCCCATGCTCCGCGCAGGAAATGGCGCGGCGGTTTTCCCCGTTATCGGAAGTCGAGAGGGCTTCGCCGAGGCGAAGTCAATCAGGGTGGTACCGCGAAGCGCATCTGTTCGTCCTTGAGATGGCAGGTGCGTTATATTAATGAGGAATGAGGAATGAGGAATAAGGAATTGAAATGGCGGGCGGCAGCCGCTGTTCCTGTTCCCTGTGCCCGGTTCCCTGTTCCCACGATCAGAGGAGGAAGCAAGCCAATGAACATCCAATCCGCCAACGAGCTGCGCAGCCTGTTCCTGCGCTTCTTCGAGGAGAAGGGCCACGCCCGCATCCCCAGCGCGTCGGTCATCCCCGAGAACGACCCCACCGTGCTGTTCACCACCGCCGGCATGCACCCGCTGGTGCCCTATCTGATGGGCGAGAAGCACCCCATGGGCACCCGGCTGACCGACGTGCAGAAGTGCATCCGCACCGGCGACATCGACGAGGTGGGCGATCCCAGCCACCTGACGTTCTTTGAAATGCTGGGCAACTGGAGCCTGGGCGACTATTTCAAGAAGGAAATGATCCCCTGGAGCTGGGAGTTCCTGACCAGCAAGGACTGGCTGGGCCTGGACCCCGACAAGCTGGCCTTCACCGTGTTTGAGGGCGACGACGACTGCCCCCGGGACGAGGAGGCGGCCAATCTGTGGCGCGCGCAGGGCGTGAAGGACGAGAACCTGTTCTACCTGCCCAAGAAGCACAACTGGTGGGGCCCCGCCGGCATCACCGGCCCCTGCGGCCCGGACACCGAGATGTTCATCATCCGCGACCAGCCCCCCTGCGGCCCGGACTGCTCTCCCGCCTGCTCCTGCGGACGGTACCTGGAGATCTGGAACGACGTGTTCATGCAGTATGAGAAGCAGAAGGACGGCACGTTCATCCCCCTGAAGCAGAAGAACGTGGACACCGGCATGGGCCTGGAGCGCACCTACTGCGTGCTGATGGGCGCCAATACCGTGTATGAGACCGAGATCTTCTCCGGCATCATCGGCAAGATCGAGGAGCTGTCCGGCAAGAAATACGGCCAGGACGAGGAGACCACCCGCGCCATCCGCATCATCAGCGACCACATGCGCACCGCCACCTTCATCATCGGCGACGACCGCGGCGTGACCCCCTCCAACGTGGACCAGGGCTATGTGCTGCGCCGCCTGATCCGCCGGGCCGTGCGCCACGGCATGAAGCTGGGCATGGAGGCCGGCTTCACCTGCGAGATCGCGAAGGTCATCATCGACCAGTACAAGGACGTGTATCCCGAGCTGGACCGCCACGCCGACTTCATCCTCGAGCAGCTGAAGCTGGAGGAGGAGCGCTTCCAGAGGACGCTGAAGAAGGGCCAGGCCGAGTTCGAGAAGGTCTACAACAACATGGCCCGCCGCCGGGACGCCTTCACCGCCCTCAAGGCCAACAGGGCCGACCCGGACGCCGTGGCCGCCGCACTGCGCGTGCTGCCGCCCAGCCCGGACAACAAGCCCATCATCGAGCAGGTGAAGGACGGCTCCATTTCCGACGAGACCATCGACACCCTGCTTGCCGGCTGCTCCACCATGGACGGCCGCAGCGCCTTCAAGCTGTACGACACCTACGGCTTCCCGGTGGAGATCACCTGCGAGATGGCGGCGGAGAAGGGCATCAACGTGGACGTGGACGGCTTCAACGAGCGCTTTAAGAAGCACCAGGAGGCCAGCCACGCCGGCGCCGAGCAGCGCTTCAAGGGCGGCCTGCAGGACCACAGCGAGCAGACCACCAAGCTGCACACCGCCACCCACCTGCTCCACGCCGCGCTGCGGAAGGTCCTCGGCCCGGAGGTGGCCCAGAAGGGCTCCAACATCACTCCCGAGCGCCTGCGCTTCGACTTCTCCTTCGGCCGCAAGATGACCGACGAGGAGAAGGCCGAGGTGGAGCGCCTGGTGAACGAGTACATCAAGGCCGCCGCGCCCATCACCTGCGAGGAGATGACCGTGGCCGAGGCCAAGGCCCAGGGCGCCATCGGCCTGTTCGAGAGCAAGTATGGCGAGCGCGTGAAGGTCTACACCATGGGTGAGTTCTCCAAGGAGATCTGCGGCGGCCCCCACGCTCAAAACACCGGCGACCTCAAGTCCTTCAAGATCAAGAAGGAGGAGGCCTCCAGCGCAGGCGTGCGCAGGATCAAGGCCGTGATCGGGGAATAAAATTGCATCATGGACGCAAAGCGCCCCCGCCGAAAGGCGGGGGCGTCGCTGTTGCCGGACAGCGCTTTTATTCCCGGATGGGCAGTGTTCCGGAGATGTCGGTCGGCCCCAGGGTGACGGTGCCGGTGAAGGCGCTCACATCCCCGGTGTTCAGCATGACCCCGGTGTCGTCGAGGAGGGTCATCACATGGGCGTGTGCCTTGGCCTGTTCGCCCTCTGCGCCGGCGTAATAGAGGAAATCCACATAGTTTGCCTCATTTATTCCGGCATTTACATCGGCTCCCGCGCCGCCATCTCTGGCGAAGAGGGATGGATCCAGGACTTCCGCGGCGGACGCGTCGCAGACGGCGTTAAAGGTGGCCTGTGCCTGGCAGACGTCGTTGAACTCGAAGCCGCGCCATCATGCATTCCGGCCATCGTGTACATCATCGTCTGGTCCTCGATGGGATAACGCTCCTGGAAATCGCCGGGCAGATTGCAGGCCGCGTGATCCCTGTCGCCCTCGGTGCATGCGGCGATCGCCAGCGCAAACAGCGCGGTGAGCAGAATGGAAAGGCATTTCTACACGTTGGTCGCGCCTCCTTGAAATGGCTGGTCGGGCGCCTGTCCACGCCAGGCGAGCTTCGAACAAGACGGGGACCGCTGTCAAAGCGTATCCCGGTGCGCGGAGAGGCTTGAAAGGAATGCTCTTACCTTTCCCAATCTTTCCTCCCCGGGGATTGCGAACCTGCGCAAGGGCGTGTTATAATGTAATATATTGGAAAGATTCCCGCGCCTGCGGGCTGGGACAATGGGAGGAAGACGCATGAAATCACGCGGATGGCTGAGCGTGCTGCTGGCGCTGGTTCTGGCGCTGGGCGGCCTGGCGTTTGCCGATGAGACCATGGTTTCCGGGGAGATGGCGATGGCCGCCCTGGAGACGGAGGCGGTGGAGGCCCCCGTGGAGGAGGTCGAGGCCGTGCTGGGCGAGGAGGCGCCGGAGGAACTGCCCGACGAACCCCAGGACGTTCCCGCGGAGGGCGATCTGCCCATGAGCGTGGAGACGGACGAGCTGCCCCCGGAGGCTCCCCAGGTGGAAGCGCCCCAGGCGGAGGCCGCCGGCCCGCTTCAGGCGCTGTCCCTGCCCGGGAGCCTGACCATCGGCCTGAAGGAAAAGCTGACGCTGGCGCCCACAGCCACGCCGGTCGGGGCGGTCTACAGCCTTACCTGGAAGACCAGCAAGAAGAAGATCGTGGCCGTGAACGCCGCCACCGGCGAGATCACCGGCAAGAAGAAGGGCAGCGCCACCATCACCGTCACCGCGGACAACGGCGTGACGGCCAGCGTGAAGGTCACGGTGGTGAACGGCCCCAAGAAGGTGACCCTCGCCGCGCCGGAGAAGGCGGGCGTGGGCGACAACTTTGCCTGCAAGGTGACCTATACCGCCAAGACCGGCGGCAGCTACAGGCTGACCAGCGACAACGAGGGCGTTTTGAAGGTGGAGGCCGACGGCAGCGTCACGGCGCTGGCCCAGGGCACGGCAACGTTGACCGCCACCGCCTACAACGGCAAGAAGGGCAGCGCGAAGGTGCAGGTGCTGGCTGCGCCCACGGCCATGTGGCTGAATCAGACCGAGGCCACCCTGGGCCAGGGCGGCACGCTGAAGCTGACCGCCGGGATGCCCGAGGGCGAAGCCGGCGTGCTGAGCTTTGCCAGCTCCGACAAAAACGTGGCCAGCGTGAACACCGACGGCGTGGTGACCGGCGCAGCCCTGGGCACGGCGGTGATCACCGCCCGCACCACCGGCGGCATCGAGGATACCTGCACGGTGCAGGTGCTGCCCGCGCCGAAGTCGCTGGCGCTGAGCACCAAGAAGATCACGCTGGGCGTGGGCCAGGAGGTCCAGCTGGGCGTGACGCCCCAGCCGGAGGGCTCGGCCTGCACGCTGACCTACAAGAGCAGCAAGGGCAAGATCGCCGCGGTGTCCGCCGACGGCGTCATCACTGCCAAGAAGAAGGGCGCCAGCACCATCACGGTCAAGGCCCACAACGGCGTCAGCGCCAAGGTGAAGGTGACTGTGAAGGCCGCGCCGAAGAAGGTCTCCCTGACGCTGGATATGCCCTGGCTGTCCGTGGGCGACACCACCATTGCCCGGGCCAGGCTGCCCAAGAACACCGCCGGCACCGTGACCCTTGAGAGTGACAATCCCGCCGTGGCCACCGTGGCCGCCAACGGCACGGTGACCGCCGTGGCCGAGGGCACGGCCAACATCATCGCGACCACCTTCAACGGCAAGACCGCCAGCGCCGCCGTCACCGTGGGCGCGAAGCCCTCCGGCGACGGCCAGGGCGCGGTGGACGGCCCCTTCGAGATCACCTTCATGAATATCGGCCGCAACGACGGCATACTGATCCACTGCGGCGGCGAGTGGGCCTTCATCGACTCCGGCATGCACCAGCAGGGCGTTACCGCCGTGAAGTACATGCGCGCCCAGGGCGTGGACAAGCTGAAGTACTACATCGGCACCCATGCCCACAAGGACCACGTGGGCGGCGGGCCCTACATCATGGCCCAGATCCCCACCGGCCAGGTGATCATCCCCCACGCCACCGTGGGCACCCAGATCAAGAAGTTCGCCACCAACGACGCAGAGAAGAAGGCCGTCAAGGCTGCCAGCTACCGCGTGGTGAAGCGGGGCGAGAAGTTCTGGATCGGCGGCGCCGAGTGCCTGGTGCTGGGCCCGGTGAAGATCCTCAAGTGCAACCCGGGCGACACCGCTGAAAACTCCAATTCGCTGGTGATGCGCGTCACCTACGGCAGCAACACTTTCCTGCTCACCGGCGACGCCACCGGCTCGGAGATCACCAGCATCCAGAAGGCCAGCCCCGGCTGCCTCAAGGCCCAGGTGTACAAGAACGCGCACCACAACGGCACGCAGAAGTACGCCGCCAAGCTGTGCCACCCGCAGATCACCATATTTTCCACCAGCAACAAGGCCCAGCCGGCCTCCAGCTTCGTCAGCTACCTCAAGAAGCTGGGCAGCAAGGTGTATATCACCTCCGGCAACCGGAACGGCCACGTGAAGATCATCTCCGACGGCACGAATATGTCGGTGGTGACGCAGAAGTAAAAAGAACAGGGGCGGCGCAACGCCGCCCCTACAAGGGCATTTGCGCAATCCCGATCCTCGCTGGTCCTCCATCGCTGGGCGGCGGAATTCCCCGACGGTTTTCACCGAAGCCCTGCGGACTCCGGCGAACCGGCCAACCGCGCTTCGCGCCGGTTGCCTAACCTTGGCACTATTGAGCGACGCGGCAAACGAAAGATTTATCCTCCACAAACATTGTGAGGCCGTGGGCTCATTTGTGCCGGGAATCCGCCGCAAAAAACCGTTCCCCGGTTCCCTTCCCGAATCTGTTTCCGGAGAGGACCCGAGGAACGGCTCTTTTTGGCGGCCTGCGCTCGCTGTTCAGTGAAGCTTCGCGTTCGGCACCCTGCGCCGAGCCGCTCGCTTCAATTCACGACTCGGCAGGCCGCCGCTGATGGGGAAATTCCCTCCGGCGCTTCGCGCCACCTCCCTCATGGAGGGAGGCTTTTGATTTGTGCAAGTTCTTCTGAAGGGGCGCTGTTGCGCCGCCTGTCTTTTATCCCCAGAACACCGACAGGGACGGTATGACCTGCTTTTTGCGGGAGAGGATGCCGGGCAGGAAGGCGCGGCCGTCCTCGGGGCGCACGTTGAACGCCTGGGCGATCACGTCGCTGGCGCCCAGGAACAGCAGGTGGGTGCCCTCCTGGAGCATGTCGGTGATCATGAACAGCATCATGTCCAGCTCCTTGGCCTCCTTGCGCTTGCCCATGGCGGCCAGGAAGTCGTCCGCGCGCCTGAGCACCCGCTGGGAATCCAGCGTCACCACCTGGCCCACGCCCAGGGTGTGGCCGGAGAGCATGAACTCCTTGTAGTCCTGGAACAGGATGTCGTCCGGGGACTTGTCGTCGCTGGTGGAGGCGGAGAAGATCATCCGCCCCAGCTCGTCGATGGACTCGTGGGCGATGCTCGCCATGCGCTCGGCCATCTGCCGGTCCCGCTGGGTGCAGGTGGGAGACTTGAACATCAGCGTGTCGCTGATGATGGCGCAGGTCAACAGGCCGGCCATGCGCGTGGTGGGCATCAGGCCCCGCTCCATGAACATGCCGGCCACGATGGTGGCGGTGGAGCCCACGGGCTCGTTGCGCATGTAGATGGGGCTGCCGGTCTGCACGTCGGCCAGGCGGTGGTGGTCGATGATCTCCAGGATCTCCGCCTGCTCCAGCCCGGGCACGGACTGGGACACCTCGTTGTGGTCCACCAGCACCACCCGCTTGCGCCGGGGCTTCAGCAGGTGGATGCGGCTGAGCGTGCCGACGACCTTGTTGTCCTCGTCCACCACCGGGAACACCCGGTGCTTGTTGTCCTGGGCCATCTGGCGCACGTCGTCCACGTAGTCCGTGAGCTTCGCCGGGCACAGGTTCGTGGTGCGGCACACCCGGCTCACCGGCAGCGCCTGGAACAGCATCCGGGCGGCGCGGTAGGGCTCGTGGGGCGTGGAGATCACCAGGCTGTCGCACTTCATCTGCCGGATCTCATCCGGCACGGAGGCCTGGCACACCACCACGCAGGGCACTCCGGCGCGGAGCGCTTCCATTATAATATCCGGCTGGTGGCCGCAGATCAGCACGGTGTGCTTCGTCAGCTGGATGGCCTCCTCGCCGCCGGTGGGCAGCGCGATGGTCACCCGCCCGGAAACGGCGTTGGTGGGCGTCTCCCCGTCCAGCACGATGCTGCCCTCCAGGGCGCTGACCAGGTTGAACACCGGCACGTCCTCGATCTCCGGGTGCAGCACCGAGCGCATGTCGTGGCCGGCGATGGTGTTGGTGGACAGCATGCCGAACAGCGTGCCGTCGTCCTCCACCACGGGCAGGGCCACGGTGTTCTCGTCCCGGTGCAGTAGCTGCCAGGCCCGGTCCACCGTGGCGGCCTTGTCCAGCGCCGGGGGCGTGTCGAAGTTGAGGTCGCTCACCTGGGTGCGCAGGTTGTGGATCAGCACCGGCGGCTCGAAGCCAAAGCGGTCCAGCACCAGCTGGGTCTCGTCGTTGACGCGCCCCAGTCGCGCCGCCACGTATTCCCGGTCGCCCAGGGCGCTCCTCAGCTGGGCGTAGGCCATGGCGGAGACGATGGAATCGGTGTCCGGGTTGCGGTGCCCGGTGACGTAGATGGGGTCCATAAACGCACCTCCTTATTACTCTTCGATAATTATATCACACTTTCCCGGAACAGGGGAGGAAAAATTCTGCACAGCGAATACGTTTTCGTGGTAAAGTGGTAGATTATATAACAAAAATTGCAAAACAAAAGTCACGAAAACAGCGGTTTTGTGCTGGACAATTCGTGCCGGTTGTGCTATAATCAATATTGTCGGATGATGATCGCATATGTAACCGCGATTTTTGTGCAAATCGCATAATCACATCACGGTCACATGAATGGCGCATAAAGTTCGCTTTGCGTGCCATAAGACCATCTGCCGACAAAAATAAGGATGCAAGGCCCAAAGGCCTGCACAATAACGCAAAGGAGTGTACCCTGTCATGAAGAAGATTCTTGCTATGCTGCTTGTCGCGATGCTCGCTCTGAGCTGCGTCGCCGCTCTGGCTGAGGGTGAACTGGTTGGCGTTTCCATGCCCACCAAGGACCTGCAGCGTTGGAACCAGGACGGCGCCTACATGGAAGAGAAGCTGAAGGAAGCCGGCTATGAGGTCGAGCTGCAGTTCGCCTCCAACGACGTTCCCACCCAGCTGAACGTCGTCGTTATCGCCGCCATCGAAGGCTCCTCCCTGGGCACCGCCCTGGACAAGGCTGCTGAGAAGGGCGTCAAGGTCATCGCTTATGACCGCCTGCTGATGGACAACGGCAACGTTGACTACTATGCCACCTTCGACAACTACAAGGTCGGCACCGTGCAGGGCACCTACATCAAGGATCAGCTGGATCTGGACAACGCCGAAGGCCCGTTCGTGATGGAGATCACCGCTGGCGACCCCGGCGACAACAATGCCCGTTACTTCTATCAGGGCGCCATGGACGTGCTGAAGCCCTTCATCGACGACGGCAAGATCGTCGTGACCTCCGGCCAGACCGAGTTTGACCAGGTTGCTACCCCCACCTGGAAGACCGACGTCGCCCAGAAGCGCGCCGAGGATATCCTGACCGCCAACTATGCCAATGGCGAGCAGATCGACGCCTGGCTGTGCTCCAACGACTCCACCGCCCTGGGCGTGACCAACGCTCTGGAAGCCAACTACGGCGGTGAGAACTGGCCCATCATCACCGGTCAGGACTGCGACATCGCCAACACCAAGAACATGATCGCCGGCAAGCAGAGCATGTCCGTGTTCAAGGATACCCGTACTCTGGCTGCTCAGGTCGTGAAGATGGTCGGCCAGATCCTGTCCGGCGAAGAGGTGGACGTGAACGACGAGGAGACCTATGACAACAACGTGAAGGTCGTTCCCTCCTTCCTGTGCGATCCCGTGTTCGCGGATGCCAACAACTACAAGGAGATCCTGATCGACTCCGGCTACTACACCGAGGACGATCTGAAGTAATCCTGTCCCGCCTGCATCATTTAAGGTATTGGCAAAAGGCGAGCGATCGCCAATGAGTTGGAGGAAGAACCATGGCAAAGATTTTGCTGGAAATGAAGAACATTACCAAGACCTTCCCCGGTGTGAAGGCCCTGGACAATGTCAACCTCCAGGTGGAAGAAGGCGAGATCCATGCGCTGGTGGGCGAAAACGGCGCGGGCAAGTCCACGCTGATGAACGTGCTCAGCGGCATCTATCCTTATGGCACCTATGAGGGCGATATCGTCTATAACGGGCAGGTCTGCAAGTTCTCGAACATCAAGGATTCGGAGAAGCTGGGCATCGTCATCATCCACCAGGAGCTGGCGCTGGTCCCGGAGATGACCATCGGCGAAAACATGTATCTGGGCAATGAGCGCGGCAGCAAGTTCGCCATTGACTGGAACACCACCTATGCCGAGGCGGACAAGTACCTGCGCATGGTGAACCTGGAGGAGAGCAGCAAGGTGCAGGTCAAGACCATCGGCACCGGCAAGCAGCAGCTGGTGGAAATCGCCAAGGCTTTGGCCAAGAATGCCAAGCTGCTGATTCTGGACGAGCCCACCTCGTCCCTGAACGAAGAGGATTCCCGCGCGCTGCTGGACCTGATGCTGGGCTTCAAGAAGCAGGGCATGACGATGATCATCATCTCCCACAAGCTCAACGAGGTCGCCTACGTCGCGGACAAGATAACCGTCATCCGCGACGGCACCACCATCGAGACCATCGACAACCATGGCACCGAACCTGTCAGCGAGGAGCGCATCATCAAGGGCATGGTCGGCCGCGAGATGACCAACCGCTTCCCGGCGCGCGAGGGCGTGCAGATCGGCGACGTGATGATGGAGGTGGACCATTGGACGGTGCACCATCCGCTGTATCCCGAGCGCAAGGTGGTGGACGACGTGTCCATGTATGTGCGCAAGGGCGAGGTCGTGGGCATCTACGGCCTGATGGGCGCCGGCCGCACGGAGCTGGCCATGTCCATCTTCGGCCAGAGCTATGGCACGAACTTCTCCGGCGAGCTGAAGATCGACGGAAAGCCCGTGAAGATGAAGAAGAGTGTCACCGACGCCATCAAGCACAAGATCGCCTATGTCACCGAGGACCGCAAGGGCAACGGCCTGATCCTCAGCCAGTCCATCAAGGTGAACACGTCCCTGGCCAACCTTTCCAGCCTGGCCAGCGGCGGCGTAATCGACCAGGACAAGGAATACGCCGTGGCCGAGGAATACCGCGACAAGCTGAAGACCAAGACCCCCACGGTGGAGCAGCTGGTGGGCAACCTCTCCGGCGGCAACCAGCAGAAGGTGCTGCTGGCCAAGTGGATGTTCGCCGAGCCGGACATCATGCTGCTGGACGAACCGACCCGAGGCATCGACGTGGGCGCGAAGTATGAGATCTACTGCATCATCAACGACCTGGCCGCCGCGGGCAAGTCCGTGGTCATGATCTCCTCCGAACTTCCGGAGGTGCTGGGCATGAGCGACCGGATCTACATCATGAACGAGGGCAAGATGGTCGGCGAGATGAAGGCGGAGGAAGCCACCCAGGAAAACATCATGGCGCTGATCCTCCAGTCGGGAAGGGGTGCATGACGATGAGTGAAAGCAGAATGAGCGTTGGCGCTTTCTTCCGGAAATATACCATGGTCATCGCCCTGGTGGTCGTGGTGATCTTCTTTGCCATCGCCACCAAGGGCGGTTCGCTGTTGCCCGGAAGCATCAACAACCTGATCTCCCAGAACGGCTATGTGTTCGTGCTGGCGGCCGGCATGCTGCTGTGCATACTGACCGGCGGCAACATCGACCTGTCCGTCGGCTCGGTGGTCTGCTTTACAGCCGCCATCGGCTGCGTGATGATGGACAGGGGCATGAATATGTGGCTGGCGGTGCTGGCCATGCTGGCCATCGGCCTGGCCATCGGCGCCTTCCAGGGCTTCTGGATCGCCAAGGTGCGCGTGCCGGCGTTCATTGCCACCCTGTCCGGCATGTACGCCTTCCGCGGCCTCAGCAACGTGGTGCTGCAGGGCTATCGCGTCGATATCAGCAACGAACAGTTCCTGTTCCTGTTCGGCGGCGGCAGGGATTGCTACATCCCCGACTTCATCCGCCGGATCATGGGCACGGAGGGCAAGCCGAACCTGACCTGCCTGGCCATTGGCGTCATCGCCGTGCTGATCTATATCGCGATGACCGCGCGCAGGATCCACGTTCAGAAAAAGCTGAACATCCACCAGTCCGTGCTGGGCCAGGTCCTCACCACGGCCGCGATCAGCGCGGTTGTGCTGTTCATCACCTGGCAGATGGCCAGCTTCCGCGGCATCCCCACGGTGCTGATCTGGATCGCCCTGGTGCTGGGCATCTATCAGTATGTCACCACCAAGACCGCCATGGGCCGCCACCTGTACGCGGTGGGCGGCAACGAGAAGGCCACGGCCCTCTCCGGCGTCAAGACCCGCAACGTCTATTGGTTCGCCTATGCCAACATCGGCCTGCTGGCCGGCCTGGCGGGCGTTCTGACCGCGGCCCGCGCCAAGGGCATCGACCCCACCTATGGCGAGGGCTATGAAATGGACGCCATCGCGTCCTGCTTCATCGGCGGCGCTTCCGCCTACGGCGGCACCGGCAAGGTGTCCGGCATGATCATCGGCGCCGTGCTGATGGGCGTCATCAACCAGGGCATGAACATGGTGGGCGTCGATTCCAACCTGCAGCGCGTGGTCAAGGGCCTGGTGCTGCTGCTGGCGGTCGTGTTCGATGTCATGTCCAAGCGCCAGAAGCGATAGGAAAGGAGGATGGCAATAATGGAGAATAAAGTGGTAAATCAATCCAATATCCGCAAGTCGGATCCGGTTGCCATGCTGAAAAAGAATGCCATGCTCATTATCCTGGTGCTGGTGTATCTCTTTTTCACGATCATGACCAAGGGCCGCATGTTCAAGCCGAACAGCTTTGCTGCCCTGATCAACCAGAACGCCTATGTGTACATCCTGGGCTGCGGCATGCTGATGTGCATGCTCACCGGCGGCAACATTGACCTTTCCTGCGGCGCCTTCGTGTGCCTGCTCGGCGCGCTGGGCGGCATGATGATGGTGGTCTGGAAGTGGGGAACCGCCGTCTCCCTGGCGGCCATGCTGGCCATCGGCATCGTCTACGGCTGCGGCCTGGGCGCGCTGATCGCCTATGTGATGGTGCCGCCGTGGATCGCCACCCTGGCGGGCTACCTGGCCTTCCGTGGCCTGGGCACCTCCATCCTGGGCGTGTCCTCCACCAATTCCATTTCCTTCAAGGACAGCCCGGATTTCCTGAGCATCTTCTCCGGCACGCTGTTCAAGACCCCCGAGGGCCAGCTGAACATGCCCTGCCTGATCGTGGGCATCGTGGCCGCGGCGCTGGTCGTGGCGCTGATCTTCAAGTCCCGCGCCACCCGGCTTCGCAAGGGCTATGAGGTGGACGAGCTGGCCATGGACGTGGTCAAGAGCGTGCTGGGCGCGGCAGTCATCGTGCTGGTGATGTACAAGCTGGCGCTGTCCGGCGGCATTCCCACCGTGCTGGTCTGGGTGGCGGCGGTCGTGCTGCTGTACGCCTTTATTACCAGCAAGACCACCGTTGGCCGCCATTTCTATGTGGTGGGCGGCAACATCGAGGCGGCGCGCCTGTCCGGCGTAAACACCAAGCGGATCATGTTCCTGGCCTACCTGAACATGGCGATCCTCACTTCGATCTCCGCCATGACGGTCATCTCCCGCTTCACCGCGGCCAACGCCGACGCCGGCAAGAACTTTGAGATGGACGCCATCTCTGCCTGCGTGGTGGGCGGCGTGTCCGCCAGCGGCGGCGCCGGCACCGTGCTGGGCATGGTCATCGGCGCCACGCTGATCGGCGTGATCAACCTGGGTATGTTCCAGATCAACCTGGACGCCAACTATCAGCGCGTGGTCAAGGGCTTCGTGCTGCTGGCCGCCGTGGTGTTCGACATCGTGTCCAAGAAGCGCGATTCCTGATTCGATTTCAGGCATGTTACCCCGTCCCTTCCCGGTTTCTTCGGGAGGGGACATTTTCTTGTTTCGCAGGGACATTTTCTTTTTTTCAATGTGACAAAATTGTTATTTTTTGCTATGTAACCGGATGTGTAACTGGGTTGTGCTATGATGATAGCGTAAAAGTAGGTGAAGTAGTCGAAAACGTTTGAAACGGCGGCGAAAACCCCGAAAATATCGCAACAAGTGACCATATCACCACACAAATTGCCTAAAGCGTCGGGGCCGCGGATTTGGGACGCGGCGAGCGGCGGGCGGCAAATGAAGAGTGATCACGTTAAACTTGCGTAAACCCGACAGGGCGTACGCAATGACTGAATCGAGGATGTAACCGATGACGGATAAAGAGCTTCGCAAGCTCCGGCGGGACGACCTGCTGCAGATACTGATCGACCAGCAGCGCCAGAACGACGAGCTGAAGGCGGCACTGGAAGAGGCCCAAAAGGCGCTGGAGGATCGGCGCATCAAGCTGAACGAGTCCGGCTCCATCGCCGAGGCGGCGCTGAGGATCAACGGCGTGTTCGAGGCCGCCCAGTCCGCTGCCGACCAGTATACCGCGCAGATGCGCGAGGAGGCCGACGAGCTGCGCGCCAGAGCCCAGGCCGACATGGATAAGGCCAAGGTCACGGCCGACGACATCGTCCACTCCGCCCGGGGCGAGGCCGAGCGCATCCTGAGAGAGGCCCGGGGCGAGGCCGAGCGCCTGAAGGCCGAGGCGGCCGGAAGGCCCGCGCCTCTGGCGCCGGAAGAGCCGGCCCAGCCGACGGAGGAGAAGCACCGCAAGGGCCTGCTGTGGAGGAACAGGAAGGCATGAAGCGAGTTCTGAACGGCAATGTCACCGTGGATCAGCTGGAGAAGGAGCTTCGGCGCGAGCGCCACAGGCGCAGCTACCGCAGCACCCTGCTCTCCACCATCAGCGCCCTGGTGATCGTGGCGGCGGTGGCCGTGCTGGTGTCCATGTTGGCGCTGCCCGTGCTGCAGGTGGTCGGCGAATCCATGACGCCCTCCCTCTACCAGGGGGAGATCGTGGTGGCCCCCAGGGGCACCGCGTTCCAGAAGGGCGACGTCATCGCCTTTTACTACAACAACAAGATCCTGGTCAAGCGGGTCATCGCCAACGCGGGCGAGTGGGTGAACATCGACGCCGACGGCAATGTGTTCATCAACGACGTGCCCCTGGACGAGCCCTACATTCAGGAGAAGGCCCTGGGAGACTGCAACATCACGCTGCCCTACCAGGTGCCGGACGGCAAGATCTTCGTGATGGGCGACCATCGCGCCACTTCCTCCGACAGCCGCAACACGGCGGTGGGCTGCGTGGCCCAGGAGCAGGTGGTCGGGCGCGTGGTGCTGCGGGTCTGGCCGTTGAACCGGATTGACGTCATAAGATGAGAAAGAACGCGTAAGCTGAACAGCGACTGAAGCCGTACCAGTGAGGTAAGGAAGCCATGAGGAAGACAGATCGTTCCCAGGCGGAAACCTTTGTGAAAAATCAGAGGATTCGCAAGTATCTCCGACGGGCCGTAGCGCTCTTGTCGGCTGTTGTCATACTCTTCACCGTGAATACCCTCAAGCGCAACGCCAATACGCTGGAGCGCATCGCCACCTGCGGCTACGAGGAGCACACTCACGACGAGAGCTGCTATGATGACAGCGGCGCGCTCATCTGCGACCTGGAGGAGCATGTTCACACCGACGCCTGCTTCCAGGCGGCTCCCGTGTATGAAGAAGAGGAGCTGGATCTGGCTGACGTGACGGAGGACGACGGGGAGGAACCGGAGGACTCCGAGACCGCGGAGGAGCCGGAAGAAGCGATCGCGGACGAGGCGGCGGCTGAAGAGCAGTCCTTCCGGCTGGAGGACGGCGCGCTGCTGAGCGAGATCGTCGAGGCGCTGAATATCGATGTGGACACGAAGCGCGTCCTCGAGGTCGGCGCGGTCGAGAACGACGAGACCCAGGTGGGCCAGATAGCCGTGGAGGCCGTGGACAGCGACTGGCGCATCAGCGCGCTGCGCCCCTTCGACGAGGCCGAGCTGGCCATCGTCACAGACGACGACATCCTGACCGTCAAGCTGGTGGCCGGCGCGCCCGTGGACGCCGAGCCGGTTGTGGAAGCCGAGGAAACCGAAGAAGCTGTCGAGTCTGCGGACGTTGAGGAGACTGGGGAGGTCGAGGAAACCGCAGAGGTCGAGGAAACCGCAGAGGTCGAGGAGACTGCGGAAGCTGAAGAAACCCCCGCCGAGGAGATCGGCGAGACCGAAATAGAAGAAGTTACTGTCGAGGAGACCGCGGACGACGGGGCCGTGGAAATCGAGGAGACCGAGGAAGCCGGGGAAGCTGCCGAGGAAGAAGCGACCGCCGAGGAGATCGGCGAGACCGAGGCTGCTGATACCACCGAGGCTGAAACAGTGGAGATCGCCGAGGCCGAAACCACTGAAACCGAAAATACCGAAGGCGAGACCGCCGAGACCGAAAACACCGAGGCTGACGCGGCTGAAACTGCCGAAGGCGAAAAGAACGAGACTGCCGATGCGGCGGACGTCGAAGCTGACAAGGCTGGCGCGGCCGAGGTCGCCGAGGCCGGGAATACCGAGACCGAAAATACCGAAACCGAAGAAACCGAGGAGACCGCCGAGGCTGAAGAGGCCGACGGCGAAGAGACCCAGGATGAAGAGGCCCTCGAGGAAGCCGCCGAAGGCGAGGAGGGCGAGGAAACCGAGGAGGCCGGTGAAGGCGAAGCCGAGGACGAAGCGGCCCAGGCTGAGACCGAGCCCAGCACCCTCACCGTCAGCGTGGACCTGTCCAGCGTGGACCTGATGAGCGCCGCCAGCGTGGAGGCCGACACGGTGAAGCTGTCCGTGACCGACCTGCTCGCCGGCGAGGACGACGCCGTGCAGCTGGAGGGCGAGCTGGCCGTGGACAACGCGGCCTTCGTCGAGGTGGCCAGCATCGTGTCCTCCGACAACGTGGACGTGCAGGACGGCGTGATCACGCTGTCCGCCGATGCCATGGAGACCGGCAGCGTCACCTTGGTCCTGGAGACCCCGGTGGAGACCGAGGCCGGGACAGAGGCCGCCGTGGAGACGGAAGCGGACGTTGAAGCCGAGACGGAGGTCGAAGCCGCCGAACCCCAGACCCAGACCCAGGTGGTCCAGATCGACCTGACCGGCTACACCGGCCGCGTCACCGACGAGATCAACAGCGATCCCGCCGTGCAGATCGTGCCCGCCGAGGGCAACAGCCTGCCCGCCGACGCCTATGCGGCGGTGAAGCCCGGCGACGTGCCCGAGGCGCTTCTGGACGCCCAGGCCGTCGAGAGCGAGACCACTGTGCAGTCCGCCGTGGCCTATGACATCACCATCACCAACGACAACAACGACGAGATCTCCGACACCGGCGCGGTGGAGGTCACGCTCACGCCCGGCGATCTGAACGCCCTGGCCGACGTGCCCGAGACCGCCACGGTCAACAACCTGGAGTACGAGCTTTACCATATCCATGACGACGGCACCTGCGAGAAAGTGGAGGATGCCGTGTTCGACGTGGCCGAGGACGGCTCCGTGAACAGCGTCTTCTTCACCACCGACAGCTTCTCCACCTATGTGGTCAGGTACACCGTGGAATTCCACAACGGCACGGCAGAAATGGTGATCAACGGGGGCAGCCAGGTGCTGCTGTCCAACGTGATCAACGAGCTGGCGCTGACCCGCGACAACGGCGAACCCTTCACTGTGGACGACGTGGTGAAGGTTGAGTTTGCTACGCCGGAGCTGTTCGACGTGGCCGAGGTCACCGGGGATGTCGTGGTGGTCAACGACATGGAATTCGTGCTGGAGACCGCTCACGATTTCCTCATCACCAGCCTGCGGCCCTTCGAAGAAGATGAGATGATCCTCACGCTCGCCGACGGCACCGTGATCACCGTGCGGGTGACTGACGCGCAGGATCAGAATCCGTATGTGGTTCGCATCAACCTGGATGAGGCGGCCACCGCGGAAATCACCGGGCAGGATCAAAACTATCTGTTTGTCGACGTGAATCCCAACGGAGAGCACAGATACCAGTACGTGCCCTTCACCATCACCGCCTCGGATATCGCGAGGGGCTATGCGGAGTTTGCGTTTGATGCCGCGAGCTGGAAGGATCAGAACAACGACGTAAGGGGTTATACCTTCACGGGCAACGAAACGGTCACCGTTGAGATCCTCCACTATACCGGAAATTTCAGCGAATTCAAACCAAACACCCGCAACGATTCCAATTGTGTGGCCTATGCCCCGCACAGCGCCATCAAGAATTATATAATCGGTGATTTCAGCGCAACGCCCGCCCTGCGCTCCGAAAGCAGCTTCACTACCATTGAAGCGGACGGCCAGTATAACTATGCCTCTGTGCTGGGGCCGAACCTGGTCTACGGCATCGTGGCGGATCATCTGTACCATGAAGTCCACTTGCAGACCAACTTCGCCGTCAACCACTACACGGGTCATGGCGCGTTTGATCGCCCCGACCTGTCCGGCAGCAGCGGCGGCACCATCATCATCGGTGAATACAACATTCAGGATGGCACGAAGAACAACGCGGTGGGCGACAAGGTCACCACATACAGCTCCGCCGGTCAGTTGAAGCTGGAAGCGATTCCGAAGGGCAATGTCACGATCTATGTGGATGAGGCCACGGGCTCGCCGGAGCCGATCGGCGGCGAGGGCGACAAGGGCAAGATCGCGGGCGACAGGTCGCATGTGTCGATCGTGCAGACCGACGGCGCGAGCCTGCAAGCCGTTGTCAATCCGATGATCAATTATGGTGTTAAGATCTCCAATGAGCTCGCTTCCTACCCGGCGACCTTTGATCCGCAGATTCCGAAGCAAGGAGATTTGACGATCGATACCACCGCGTTCCCCGATGGCGCGACCATCTTTATCGACGCGGACAGGATCAAGAGCTATATCGCCAAAACGCCCAACAAGCTGATCATCAATAAGCTGAATGATCAGATGATCGTCTTCAACTTCAAGGAAGACGTGAAACCGGGCGAGCAGATCACGCTGGGACAGTTTGTCGTCAAGCAGCCCAGCATACCCGATGGTTATGAGACCCAAAGCCCCGTGGGCACAGGCGACCCGGCGAATGCGCGCATGGATCAAATCGCCCGCCACATCGTCTGGAACCTGAATGGCGTCAGGGGAAAGACGATCATCGAAACCAGCGGCGGCATTATCCTGCAGCCCAACAACAATTCTGAAATTGATATTCAGGGCACCACCGCGGGCTGGATCGTAAGCAAGGGCCTGGTTCACAACGGCAAAGGCGAGTGGCACAATGTCTTTGCCGAGATGCCGGACACGGGCAGCATCAAGCTGATGGCCTACAAGACTGTGGACAACAAGGCCCCCAAGGCCAACCAGAGATTCCACTTCATCCTGGAGGAGTACAACAAAGACAGCAACACCTGGGAGAAGAAGGATGAAGCCACGAACACCACGGGCAGCATCGAATTCGCGGAGATCACGGATCTGTCCGCGGGCTGGCACGTCTACAAGGTCACCGAATCCCAGACCATCCCCGCGGAGACCGTCGGCAGCTACAGGCTGGACCAGCAGATCTACTATGTCGCGGTGCAGGTGTCTACCGACTTGAGCGACCCGGAGCATCCCAAGACCATCGTCGGCTTCCCGACGTACTATAAGAATTTCGACGCCGCGGAGTTTTCTCCCAGCCATGTGGTGCTCAGCGGCCTGTCCGGGCAGGTTGAGCAGATAACCTTCAACAACGAGCAGGAGAAGCAGGGCCTGACGCTGCAGAAGGTTGTGCAGGGCACGGAATCCACGGACCAGACCTTCCACTTCACGCTCTATCTGTGGCAGGAGAATGCGTCCACCCGCGAAAAGACTGCGTACCTGGACGAAGGCCACGAGCTTGGCTTTGCCGGCGCGGTCGAGAGCCTGACGTTCACCGAGGGTGAATACAAGGGACACGTCGCCGGGGTCAGCAACAGCTTTGACCTCACCAACGGCCAGAGGGTTCTCATTACGGACCTGCCCAAGGGCATCCACTATGCCTTTGTCGAGACGGGCACGAATGAACTCCCCGAATACTACAGCGTGGTGGCAGGCGAAGTCGAAGGCCAGCTGAGCGACAGCGCGGCGGTTGCCGAGATCACCAACAAGTATGAAGCCGAGGGCAACGTGATCCTGAATGCGGCCAAGAAGGCCGACCAGGCTCTGTCGTCAAAGGGTGATTTCACCTTCCAGCTGACCGACGAAAACGGCAAGGTACTGTCGACCAAGACCGCGGCGCAGGGCCAGACGGTTGCATTTGACGCGCTCACCTTCACCTGGAACAAGGCGGATGCAGAGACGGCAGAGACGGCAGAGACGGATGAGACGAATCTTCCGGCGCAGAGCGCCTGCGCCTTTGCCGTCGAAGCCCTCCCGGCGGAGTATACCTTCTATATCAAGGAGGATATCCCGGCGGACGCCGTGGCCGTGGACGACAACAGCATCCAGTTCAGCGAGAAGCTGCGCGGCGATCACAACTGGGTGAAGAACGACGTCATCTACGACAAGGCCATCACGGAAGTGAAGGTCACCGTGGAGGACAACGGCGACGGCACCCTGACCGTGCAGGACAGCCTGACCGAGAGCACCGCCACATTCACCAACACGGTGGTCGAAAGGACCAGCGTGAAGGTGGAGAAGGAGTGGAACGGCGGCGACATGCAGCAGGCCGAGCTGTACCTGGTGCGGTTCAAGAAGGACTATGTGGCGCCCACGCCCGAGCCGACCGCCGAACCCACGCCCACGCCCACGCCGACGCCCGAGCCGACCGCGGAACCCACCGAGGAGCCGACTGAGGAGCCCACTGGGGAGCCCACGACGGAACCGACGGTCACACCCACTCCCACCCCCACGCCGACCCCGACGCCTACGCCGACCCCCACGCCAGAGTCCACGACGAAGAACGTGAAGGTCAATCTCGTCGTTGACAACAGTAATGGCACGGTGCAGGGCGGCTGGTATCTCTGGTCGCAGCTGAAGCGTGCGGAAGGCGGAGACAACATCGGCCTCGAAACGCTGTGGCCCGGCAAGGTGAGCTACACCAACCAGAACGTGGACTGGAGCAATGGCCGTACTTTCGTATACGGCATCAACAACAACGGCTCCAATGCCGCCAACACCGAGCTTCAATCCACGGTTACCGGTCCGACCGATATCGGCAACAACACCATCGAGTATACCATCACGGTGTCGAATAAGCCGAATTCGAACAATAATGGCGGAAGCCAGGCGAGTGTCACCATTCCGAGCATAAGCTGGAACGGCAAGTCGGCCAGCGGCACGGGCACGTATCACGCCGGTGATACCCTGAAGCTGGATTTCCAGGCCAAATACAACCGGAGCATCCAGATGGAGATCAACGGCGAGGGATTCAATCCGGGCGACAAATTGACGAACAGTGGCGACAATAATATCGAAGAATTCACGCTATATTACACGATCCCGTCCACGATGTCGGATGGTTCCACGCTGAATATCACGGTCTTTGACGGCTGGTGGGCGCTGCAAAGCCTGACGATCAGCAAAGCTGAAGACTCCGCCTTCGCCTCTCCGTTCCAGATGGCCTTCGACCCGTTCGTGGCCCATGCTGCGGACTACGACACCTACGGCAACGCCAACAGCGTGGCCACGGTCGCGGGCGGCATCACGCCCCCGACGGGCTATCATCTGGACGCCGATTGGGGCAAGTCCATTCTGGTAACCCGATTGAAATCCTCCAGGGACGTGGAGAACCTGCCCGTCCTGGACGAGCACGGCAACGAGTACTACTACGCCATCGTGGAGAAGGACGTGCCCGCGGGCTACACCGTCAGCTACAGTCCCGGCGGCAGCAGCCCCGAGCCCGTGGCAGCCAGCGCGCTGAAGAACGGGACGATTACCACGCTCAAGGCCACGAACACCTACACCTACACCAGCGCCACGCCCCACGCGGTGAAGATGCTGGACGGTGTACAGTTCAATGGTTATCTGAGCGACGGCACCACGCCCGCCACCTTCACCTTCACGATCCGGCAGATCAGCCCCGAGGGCAGCGACTACCAGCAGACCGTGACCACGGCCGCCGACGGCACCATCACCTTCCCCAGCATCGAGTACCATGAAGCGGGCGACCGCATCTACGAGATCAGCGAGGCTGTGGGAACCGATAAAAACATCGTGTACACCACGAGCAAGGTCTATTGGAAGGTGTTCGTGACAGGCACTAACGGTGTGCTGACCGCGACAGACCGCTACTATGTAAACGCTGTGTGCAATACGCCGACCAACCCCGACAACGTGGCCCAGTTCGAGAACCACGAGCTGACCCATGTCGATATCTTCAAGCAGTGGAGCCTGAACACCGCGGACGCCGTGGACGAATATCCCGGAGCCGGCACGCCCCCGGTGGTGCGGGTGCACCTGTGGCGCAAGGGCGAGGGCGGCAAGACGGTTGAGATCGACTCCGCCACCGGCAAGCCCGTTTTGAGCAACGCGACGGCCACGCCCTACAAGCTTGAACTCAAGGACGGCAAGTGGCAGCTGCGCATCGACAACCTGGACAAGTTCTACGGCAACCGGCAGCCCTACGAGTACTACATCGTCGAGGACCCGGAGAACCTGCAGGGCTGGACGCCGACCCGGTACCGGGCCAATAACGGAAACGGCAGCAACCAGGGCTCCGACAACACCGTCACCGGCGGCGGCGAGCTGACCGTGGTGAACTCCATGTCCCAGGTGGCCCTGCCGGCCACGGGCGGCGCGGGCACGACCGCCATCTATGCCGCGGGCGCGGGCCTGGTGCTGCTGGCCCTGGCGGGCTGGCTGCTGGCCGCGCGCAAGCGCCGCGATTTCTGACGCGCAAATCGCCGCAAGGCGTTGCGATAGCCCCCGGAGCGGGGGCAGGGTGGATCAATGCTATGAGAGGGGGTGGCCCTATACGGTGATGAGAGAGATTGTGCCTCATATCCGGGGAAAGCCGGCGGGACTTGAGCCCGCGGGCAGAGGAGACGGGCCGCCTGCTTTCGGGCGCGGCACGGGCCTGTTTCCGGCTGCGCCAGGCAAAGGAGGGATGAGCCGGGCCTGAAAACCCGCGAAACCAAAATGGATGGTTTTGTCCCTAAGAAATTGGTCAACCTGCCCCTGAAAAAGTGGAAAGTAACCCTGTGCGTAACCTTCCATTGGTATAATGTGGGCAGAACCTGGGTGAGAGGGCTCACCCTGCCGAACGGCCCCCGGCGTTCGGTGCGCACCCTGGCACACCCCATGCGGGGGCATGGACAATAAAGCGCGCACAGGCGCGTAAGAAAGAGAAAGGACAGGAAAGACATGAAGAAGATTTTGGCTCTGGTTCTGGCTATGCTGCTCGTGCTTGGCATGACGAGCGCGTTCGCGGCCTCCATCACCCTCAAAGAGGGCGACACCCACACCTACAAAGTGTTCCAGGTTCTGACTGGTACGCTGTCTGAAGCGGGCTCCAAGCAGCTTGGTAATCCCGCTTGGGGTGCTGATGCGATTGACAACCCGGGTGATGTCAAGGCTTTCATCAATGACATTACCGCAGCTGGTCTCAGCGAGGCTGAAGTGGCTGCGAAAGTCGCGGCCAAGGTCGACACCACCGGCGAAGGCCGGGGCACTGTTACCGGCAGCGCTCCGCTCACTGATCTGGCCAACGGCTACTATGTGCTGGTTGACGTGACTGCGCTCACTGGCGATCATGAGCTGGACACCAAGTCCCTGAACGTTGTTCAGGTGCTGAATGACACCACTCTGGTCAGCATCAAGTATGGCACCACCGAGGAAGACAAGAAGATCATCGCCGATACCCTGGGCAAGGATGGCGAAGAGAAGAACGATTACGATCCTGGTGTGGACAATGATAACGTCAGCATCGGTGACACCGTGACCTACAACCTGGCTTGCACGGTTCCCAGCAATGCTGGTACTTTCAAGGCTGGCACGTTCTTCTATGTCATCACCGATAAACTGTCTGATGGCTTGACCTTCACCGAAGGCAGCATCAAGGTGTTTGACGGCACGACTGAGCTTGGCGCTGACAAGTATACTGTGCAGTATGGCATCAATGGCAACACCTTCGAGATCGGCATGATTGATGCTGCCCAGTACGCCGGCAAGACCATAAACGTCCAGTACAAGGCCGTTCTGAACGAAAATGCCGTCATCGGTGATGAGGGTAACCCCAATACCTCCAAGATCAAGTACTCCAACGATCCCAACAAGACTTATGACGGCGAGCCCGAGGATAAGGATCATCCTGGCTTCCCGGATTCCACCAAGGAAGTTCCTACCGGCGAAACCCCCGAGAGAGAGACCAAGACCTACACCACTGGCATCAAGGTTGTCAAGGTGGACGAGAACGGCGAGCCGCTGACCGGCGTTACCTTCGAGATTTCCGGCCAGTCCGCCAAGAAGGTTGTCACCAAGACCGAGACCTTTGAAGTTGACAATGAGAAGGGCACCTACTACAAGCTGAAGAACGGCACCTATACCACCACTGCTCCCACCACTGAGAACACCATGATCGATGCCGAAAACGGCGCGACCAAGGGCTATGTTGAAGATGCTGAGGCTGAAGGCGATGGCGTCATCACCGTTGGCGGCAAGAAGTATCGTCCTTATGTGCCCGCTACCGATGCCGGCCAGCACATCTACATCCTGAAGGAAGGCAGCGCGGATGCTTACGCGGACAACAACAAGTATTCCAAGACTGTCACCATCAAGACGGTTGATGGCGATGTGACCGACCACAAGATGTCTGAGGCTGTGGATGCCAACGGTATTGCCCGCTTCGATGGCCTGGGTGCTGGCACCTACACCGTCAAGGAAACTGTGACGCCTGCTGGCTACAACACCATCGCTGATTTCAACATCGAAGTGACCTATACTCCCGATGGCGAGCATAAGTTCTCCGCTTCCTCCAACGTGACTTATGAGGACGGCGTCTTCAAGGTCAAGGTCGTCAACAAGAAGGGCACCGAGCTGCCCACCACCGGCGGCATGGGCACCACCCTGCTGTACATCGGCGGCTCCATCCTGGTGCTGGCTGCTGTGATCCTGCTGGTGACCAAGCGTCGCATGCGGGTTGAGGACTAATCCTTAGTTAATCCTGGCGAATGGCGTGCGCCTCGCGCAAGCGGGGCGTCCGCCGGACGCAACCTCCTTCCCGCCCTCCCCGGACTTCCGCCGGGGAGGGCTTTTTGTGCGAAACAAATACTTCGCAATTTATGCAGAGCGGCTTTCGCCGCCGGGGCGATGCCCACAAGAGGGCCACATGCCCTTTCGGAAGGGGACAAAAATGGCTGTCGCTTCGTCTGTTCATGCTGTTTGAAAACGATTTAGAAATCAAGGAAAACCAGCCGAAAACCTCTGTCAAATCGGGGATTTGGACATTTTTAGCCCACTTTGTTAAAACATGGTGGGTTGGCTAAAATTGTCCCCAATCTTTGGGGCCCTGGGCCTTGCGGCGCGTGCTTCCATGTCAGTTTCATGGTATAATTATAGTAAGGGGAAGAGTACCCAATCGCAAGATTTGCATATAGTTACACCAACACGGCACAAGCGGGGGAGAGACGATGAACAGAGAAAACGATTTCCACCTGTTGGAGAGCCTGGCAAAAAGGAATAAACGCAGACGGCTGCTGAAGCGGGGCCTTGCCCTGCTTTCGGCAGTTGTGCTGCTTTTTACGGTGAATGCCCTCAAGCGTCTGGCCGTGGCCATGGAGCACAGGCCCAACTGTGAATACCATTACGACCACGTCCACACCGATGAATGCTTCGATGCGACGGGCGAACTGATCTGCGGCCTGCACGAGCACACCGACGAATGCTATCAGGAACAGGTCGAGGAAGTGCCGGAGGAGTTGGAGGTGGACCTGGCCGACGTCTCGGAGGAGGATGAAGCCGACGGCAGCGAGGACGCAGCCCCGGACATCGAATCCGTGGACGAGGCGGACGAGATATACGAGGTCGAAACCCCTGTGGACGGCAGCTATGACATGAACGGCGCCGACCAGGCGATGCTGAGCGAGATCCTGGCGGCGGCTGACCTGCCGGTGAAGAACGAGGACATCCAGATGGTCGGCCTGGTGGACGACACCAACTCGGGCGACGCCCCCGTCGCCATCGCGCTGGTCGATCAGGATTTCGCCGTTTCCGCCACCAGCAGCTTCGATTCCGTGGAGCTGGCCATCGTGACCGCCGACAGCATCTACACCGTGAAGCTGCTGAACGGCGCCGTGGCGGCCCCGGCGATCGAGGAAGCTGAAGAGGTCGAAGTGACCGAGGACACCGAAGAGGTCGAAATCGTCGAGGAGAGCGAAGTAACCGAGGAGAGCGAAGTAACCGAGGACACCGAAGAGGTCGAAATCGTCGAGAAGAGCGAAGTAACCGAGGAGGCCGAAGAGGTCGAAATCGTCGAGGAGAGCGAAGTAACCGAGGACACCGAAGAGGTCGAAATCGTTGAAGAGAGCGAAGTAACCGAGGAGGCCGAAGAGGTCGAAACCGTCGAGGAGAGCGAAGTAACCGAGGAGGCCGATGCGGACGGCGCGAGCGGCGCGGAAGAAATCGCCGATGAAAGCGAGGCGGAGGAAGCGATCGAGGCGGCTGAGGAGGTCGAAGCGACCGAGGAAGCTGAAACCATCGAACAGGCCGAGGTAACCGAACAGGCCGAGGAGAGCGAAAAGGCCGAAAAGACCGAGGTAACCGAACAGGCCGAGGAGAGCGAAAAGGCCGAACAGGCCGAGGTAACCGAACAGGCCGAAGAGACCGAAAAGGCCGAAAAGACCGAGGTAACCGAACAGGCCGACGAGGCGGAAGAAGCCGAGCATGCCGAGGTAACCGAGGAAGCCGAGGACAAGGAAGAGGCCGAGGAAGCCGAAGAGGCCGAGGAGACCGAAGAGGCCGAGGAGACCGAAGAGGCCGAGGAAGCGGACGCCGAGGACGCCGTGGACGAGGCGCTCTACCCGGCGCAGGCCTTCGAGGGCCGCGCGGGCAGCGTGCGCGTGAACGTCACCGCCGAGGCGGGCGCGTTCCCGGCGGACACCGCCATGCGGGTCAGCCGCGTGTGGGACCGCGACACCCTGGACGGCATCGCCGACGCCGTGACCGAGGACTTCGTGGAGGTCAAGAAGGTCATGGCCGTGGACATCGCCTTCTTCGACGCCGAGGGCAACGAGATCGAGCCCCTGCGGCCCATCGCCGTGGTGATGACCGTGGACGAGATCGAGGAGCGGCAGGAAGCCGTGGTCGTTCACATGGACGACGAGGGCAATGCCGAGGTGGTGGAGCAGAGCGAAGCGCCCCAGACCGGGGACGAGAAGCTGGCCCTGAACGTGGAGCTGCCCGCGGGCGAAGCCCCCGTGACGGACGAGGCCGCCGACGAAGCGGCTGACGAGATCGATGAAGAGACTTCTGACGAAGCCGCTGACGAGACTGCCGACGGGACCCCCGCTGCGGACGAGGATGCCGCCGTTGAGGCTCCCGCGGACGAGGAAGCCGGCGAGGTCATGGAGTACGGCGAAGAGGCCGCCGAGGCCGCCGATGAAACCGACAGCGCCGAGGTGCTGGAGATCGTCGAGGAAGCCTTCCAGCCGGAAGACGCGAATGAGACTGTGGCCTTTGAGGCCGACGCCTTCTCCGTGTACGCCGTGGTGGTCACCGAGACCATCGACATGAAGTACATCGCAGACGACGGCGCGACCTACGACATCTCCGTGGGCTACGGCCCCGAGGCGCTGATCCCCGCGGGCGCGACGCTGGCCGTGAAGGAGCTGACCGGCGAGGCCACCGAAAATTACCTGGCCCGGACCGAGGACATGCTGGCCGAGGGCGAGCGCATCACCCTGGCCCGCTACTTCGACATCACCATCCTGGACGCCGACGGTGCCGAGGTGCAGCCCGCCGCGCCGGTGCGCGTGAGCGTGAAGCTGGCCGACGACGATCCCTCCGTGGCCGTGCAGGCCGTGCACTTCGCCGGGGAGGGCGAGCCGGAGCGCATCGCCGCCAGCCGCGAGGACGACGAGGCCGTGGCCTTCGACGCCCGCAGCTTCTCCGTCTACGGCATCGTCTACACCGTGGACTTCTACTACGACGTGGACGGCAAGACCTTTGAATACCACATCAACGGCGGCGACGTGCTGAGCCTGAAGGCGCTGCTGCCCATCCTGAAGGTGGTCGAGGATGACCCCGAGACCGAGGCGGACGAGGTGCTGGCGTTCGTTCAGAACATCCAGAGCGTGCGCTTCTCCGACGAGAGCCTGGTGCGGGTCGTGCCCGTGACCGAGGATACCACCGCCGGCGCGATCGTCGACGCCCTGGGCGTTGAGATCGAATACTCCGCCGAGCTGACCCAGGAGGCCATCGACGCCATCCGCGCCAGGGCCTTCACCGCCCCCGACTGGGCGCTGGTCAGCCTCAGGCCCTTCACCTCCCATGAAGCTCTCACCATCACCCTGAAGAACGGGGAAGTGGTGACGGTGAAGGTGGAGGACGCGCAGGATCCCAGCACCTATCTCGGGAAGCAGATCATCATCTATGACAATCGCGATAGCAGGGCCATGACCGCGGACAACTGGGGCTGGGACGGGCACAGGACCCGGTTCAATTCCATTCCCCTGTCCAACGCGGACTCCGATACGAAGGCGCACTGGACGATTGAGAGCAGCAACGGCGGCTATTACCTGAAATCGTATGACGGCAAGTATCTGAAGATCGACTATTATAATGTGGATCTGGTCGATTCGAAGAACAATGCGACGCTTTTGGGGATTCAGGCCGGCAGCAACCCAGACTACAGAATATATGATAACAGCAATTACAATAACGCCCTGGCGTATTGCGACAACAGGGAGTACGATGGCTTCTTCAGCGCCCAGAACGGCGCCAACTACAATACCTCCGACAAGCAGTTGTGGCTGTATATCAGGGAGGTCTCCGGGTCTTCCAATGGAGAAGGCTACATCACCGTCAATGACTGGAGCAAGGGCCATCTGAGTTATTATCAAGTAAGTCGCTACAGCAATCTGACGGCAAGCCAGATCGAATGGAACGATGGCATGAACAAGCGGGGCATCGTGGCGGTCGCCGAACCCGGCTATGCCTTCTCCCACTGGACGGTGACGAACACCAACGGCTACACCTGGAATTCCGGGCGCTATACCAAAGACACCATCGCTGCCGGCACGTTTGAGAAGGCGGCGCTCACGGACCGCAAGGAGCGCTTCACCGCGGTGTTCAAGCCGGTGCACCAGTTTACCGTGAAGGTGAACTCCTCCTGCACGCACATGGGCACCTATGGCAGCAAGTATCTGGGCATTGAGAACAACGCGGGCATTGCCGCCACCCAGGGCCAGGTGTTCACCGGATACGGCAGCGTGAGCGCCGCGTCGGACGACAGCCTGTTCACCTATGGCTTCGGTACCCAGGCCAACGACGGCTATGAGTTCGCGTTCTGGATGTACAGGGATCAGGAAACCGGGCTGTACAAGGGCCTGAACGCCATCAACTACGGCGACATCGTCCCCTTCAACGGCGTGACCTACGAGGCCTACTTCACCGAGCAGGGCAACAAGCTGATCGTGTACCAGTCGGGCAACAGCGCCGTGGGCAGCGTCAGCAAGAGCAGCAGCCATGGCGACGAGCCCGGCGCCACGGCCACCGTCAGCAACGACAACTATGTGTTCACGGGCTGGTACGACCAGAACGGCCACTGCGTGTCCACCGATCCCACGTTTGATCCCTCCCTGGTCAGCAAGAGCGCGGTGCTGACGGCGGAGTTCGCCGAGCGCCGCAGCGGCAACGTCACCTTCAAGGTGGCCGACGGCAGCCAGGGCACCCTGCTCATCGCCGATTCCGAGACGACCAACCAGAAGAGCGTTTACATGAACGAAAGCGGCGACGGCAAGCTGGAACAGAAGGTGGTTGCCGAGCCCAACAATGGCAACAGCTTCATCTACTGGGAGCTGAACCGCAACGGCAACATCCTGCGGCTGAGCTATGATTCCGCCACCATCGACGGCGACTCCTGGCTGACGTTCCAGGACGGCGACACCATGACGGCCTATTTCAGCGACGGCACCCTGAAGGACTTCGACGCCAGCCAGACCGCGCAGTCCGACATCGTGATCACCGATGACAAGAAGCGGGAGCTGCAGGCGTGGCTGGATTCCCTGAAGAAGTCCCACACCGTCGCCCCGGACAAGACGGCCCACGTCTACGACTACGACAACCGCATCTACCAGATCGACATCACCGCGGAATCTTCGCTGATGGACCTGGAGGCGGACATTGACCTGGCCTTCATCATCGACGTTTCCAACTCCATGCTGTTCCCCTCCAAGTTTGTGAAGAACGGCCAGGAGATGATCCTGACCCAGGACAACCTGAACGCCGCCTATCCCGACGGCAGCACCCACTACATCATCAGCGATCCCACCGGCACCTCCACCGCCTACCGGATCTTCAGGAAGGCCGACGGCGTCTGGTACTTTGTGGACGCCTCGCTGACCGACGACGTGGCGCACAAGGTCACCTGGGACTGCCGGTACTCCGAGCCCACCACCGACGTGCCCTTCCGGTATCCGATGTACGACGCCGTGGGCAGCAAGCGACGCGTGGATTACCTGAACGAGAGCATGCAAAGCGCCATCGACTCGCTGCACAGCATCATAAACCGGGTCGAGGCTGCCGGCGGCACCGCCCACGACATCCGCGTGGCCCACAGCACCTTTGCGGCCAGCGTCTATTCCATCACGCCGGAGAGCCCCTTCGTGTTCGAGCAGTTCCAGTCCATGAAGAGCAATGAGAACCTGTCGATCAAAGTGCGGGACACCGGCGGCGGCACCCGCCAGGATCTGGCGTTGAGGGACGCCAGGGGCTTCCAGTGGGACAATACCCACAAGAAGTATGCGATCCTGATCACCGACGGCGCGCCGGTGGTGGGCTCCAAGGGCTCCATCGACGGCAAGAAGATTGGCGAGATCCGGGATGACATCGCCCCCCAGGCCATGAGCCTGAAGAACCTGAACGGCATTCAGGACAACGTGACCCTGATCACCGTGGGCCTGAGCACCCAGAACGTGCTGTTCGGCTCCAACAAGCTGAAGGAGATCGCCAGCGTGGGCGCGGACGGCCAGAGGCTCTATTTCCAGGCCGAGCACGCCGACGACCTGGAGAGCATCCTGCTGGACATCCTGCGGATGATCACGAAGCAGAAGACCGTGTCCGGCGAGGTGCGCGACGTGATCGACGACGCGTTCTATCCCGTGGACAAGGACGGCAATCCCGTCACGGCGGGCGTTTACAACCTGGATGGGACCCCCTACAATCCCTCCGACGGGGCCATTCCGCGCTATGAGTGGACGCGCGAGGGCGACAACTGGGTCATCACCTACCACAACCTGGTCTTCAACCCGAACGAGACCTGGAAGGGTTCCGTGCTGGTGAAGGCCAAGGAGGATTTCCTGGGCGGCAACACCATTTCCACCAACGAGGAAGCCTCCGTGAAGCCGATGTGGTACCAGAAGAACGACGGCAGCTGGCAATATTATGAGGAAGAGGCCATTACCCTGCCCGTGCCTCACGTGAACGTGGACGAGCTGTCGCTGAACCACAACAGCAGCGAGTGGACGGTCTACCTGGGCACCGAAGTGGATCCGCTGAACGAACTGAAGCGGCTGTACAGGGAGATCCGGGTGAACGAGGTCGTGAGCCAGACCGTCAACCACCTCAACAAGATCATGACCGCCTCCGGCGACATGCTCTATCCGATGCAGGAATCCGACACGGACGGCCGGACGCAGACCGGCGCCGCTCCGGAGACCTTCCCGCTCTACACAGTGGCGGCGCTGAATGACGCGGACTGGGCAAAGCTGCTGAACGGAGAACCGGTGGGCAAGTCCTACGCCGCCTATGGCCACGATAACGTGGGCGTCATCATGTACCAGCTGACGAAGGAGGTCGTGGAAGGCGAGGAAGGCCTGACCTACGAGGAGCAGGCCGGCAAGATCGTCAGCAAGGCGCATCCGACCACGGTCGTGGGCAGCGGCGTGGAGAAGTACTGCCTGAAGGCGACCTACATTCCCACGGCGGAGCAGCACGAGCCCGAAGGGGGCTGGCACACCACGCCGGGCAGGTCCCGCGGCCATACGACGAACAACATGGAGAGCGTCAATCCCCACATCATCAACGTGTTTGCCAAGGGCCTGATGCTCAAGAAGATGGACGCCACGCTGGACAACGCGCTGACCGGCGCCGAGTTCCGGCTGTACCGCACGGCCCGGACGGGCGAGAGCGCGTCCGCGGAGCTGATGGAGATCGAGGGCGGCAGCTATGTGCCCGTCTCCGAGGCCAAGGCCGTGGGCGAGGACGGCATCGTGGACATGGGCTATATCGAGCGGCTGCCGGATGGCGAGCAGTACTACCTGGTGGAGACCCAGGCCCCCGAGGGCTATACTCCGGCGGCGCCGATGCTGCTCACGCTGGAGATCGACGAGACCGTGACCTACAAGCCCAGGCCGGACGACCACAACTGCCCCTATGACTGGACGCAGACGGCGCGCCTGTCGCTGGGCGATCCGGCGAAGCGCTCCGATGAGAACTGGGACAACAAGGACGCCCTGGACAAGGACTCCGCCACCTACACCGTGCGCTATCGCATTCCCAACTACTACGGCGCGACCCTGCCCGCCACCGGCGGCATGGGTACGGGCATCTACACCTTGGCCGGCGCGGGCCTGGTGCTGCTGGCCGTGGCGCTCATGCTGATCCGGCGCAGGCAGGCGTGACGCCTCGCGAGACGGCGCAAAACCGGGCGGCGCTCCGCCGCTCGCCCCTGGGGGTGGGCGCGGAACGCCGCTCTTTCAATTAAAATCGCTGAAATCACAACAAATGAGCAAAAAAGGAGAGGCCAAAAAATCGATGTAACCCCCTGTGTAACCGGCTGGGATTATAATAAAGATGGTATAATTTATCGCGGCAAAAGGCGCAAAGTTGTCACAGAACCGGGCGCTGCGGGCCATTCGGTTCTATTGCAACGGCGCTGTAAAAGTGCTATAATATTTCCGTATGGAATCAAAAGCATGCCGGAGCATCTGAACAGCCGAAGGGAGCGCCATGAAGAAGCATCTGTCCACCATTTTTCTGGTGCTGATATTGTTCCTGGGCGTGGCCATATTGCTGTACCCGACTGTGAGCGATTACTGGAATTCCTTCCATCAGAGCCGAGCCATTGCCAGCTATATTGAAGAGATCGAAAACATCGATCCCGCAGACTATGAGAAGGAATGGGAGCGGGCGAGGGAATACAACAAGGAACTGTTGACAAAGCCCAACCGCTTCAGAATGAGCAGCGAGGAATATGCTGAGTATGAATCGCTGTTGAACATGACCGGCTCCGGAATCATGGGGTACATTGAAGTGCCCAAGATCAACTGCACGCTGCCCATCTACCACGGCACGGACGACGCCGTGCTGCAGATCGCCGTGGGTCACTTCGAAGGCACCAGCTTGCCCACCGGCGATGCCGGCGTCCACAGCGTGCTCTCCGGTCACCGCGGCCTGCCGTCCGCGAAGCTGTTTACGGACCTGGACCAGATGGAGGAGGGCGACCTGTTCGTCATCCGCGTGCTGGATCAGATCATGACCTACGAGGTGGACCAGATCCTGATCGTGCTGCCGGAGGAGCTGGATGCCCTGGCCATCGACCCGCAGCAGGACCTGTGCACGCTGGAGACCTGCACGCCCTACGGCATCAACTCCCACCGCCTGCTGGTGCGGGGACACCGCACCGAGAACCAGGAGATGGAGACGATCATCAAGGTCGTGGCCGACGCCACCCAGGTGAAGCCGATCCTGGTGGCCCCGGTGCTGGCCGCGCCGATGCTGCTGATACTGCTGATTGGAATGATGATTTCCACCAGTCGCAAGCAGCGCAGGCGGAAGATCCTCAAATGAGCGGCATGATCGGCCGGGTCGACACGGCGCAGGTGCGCCGGGAGATGATCCGCATGAACGGCAGGGCCAGCCGCAAGCGCTTCCTGATCGGGGCGGTTGTGGTGCTGGCGGTTGCGCTGCTGGTCGGCGAGGCGGCGTCGCGGTTCCTGTTCAGGCTGGCGGACATCCGCACCCGGGGCATGAGCCCCGCGCTGCGCAGCGGCGATGTAGCGCTGTGCGAGCGCATGGATTCGCCCCTTCGCAAGGGGCAGCCGCAGTTGACGCGGGGCGCGCTGGCGCTGGTGGCCTATGACGACAGCGGTCTGCGGCGCGAGGCCGTGCGGCGGGTGATCGCCGTGGCTGGGGATGAGGTTGCCGTGGGCGACGACGGCGCCGTGACCCTGAACGGCGAGCCGCTGGACGAGCCCTATGCCGTGTATCGCGACCAGAGCGACTGGAGCGACGACGACGCGCCGGGCGGTGCGCTGGAGAACCCCTTCCTCACGCCGGACGAGGCGGCGGCGCTGGCGCCGACAGTCGATGTGGAGCCCGGCGTGGACGACGTGGTGTTTCCGATCACGGTGCCGGAAGGGAAGCTGTTCGTGCTCTGCGACGACCGCGACGACGCCATGGACAGCCGCAGCAGCCGCTTCGGCCTGGTGAGCGAGCAGGACGTGCTGGGCCTGGCACGGGCGATCATATGGCCCGCCCATCGCGCGGGATTGCTGACGGGCGGCGGAATAGAATGAAGAGATGGCTACTGGGCCTGCTGGCCACGGCGCTGGTGATCGGGGCGATCGCCCTGGCGCTGGTTCCGGCGGCGGGCAATCAATACAGGCTCTGGCGCGAGGCGAAGGCGGTGGGGAACTACCGGGACGCCGCCTCCGCACTGGATATGCTGACCTGCGGCGAACTGCTGGCCGAGGCGCGCCAGGCCAACGCGGCCCTGGGGGAGATCGCCCTGCGGGATCCCTGGGACGGGGTCGGCGCGGGAGGCGAGGACGCCGGGACGGCGCTGCTGGATATTGCCGGCAGCGGCGTGATCAGCGTGCTGGAGATCCCCAAGCTGGGCCTGATCCTGCCGGTGTATCGGGGACAATCCCCCGAGCAGCTGGAAAAGAGCGTGATCCACCTGGAGGGCAGCAGCCTTCCCGTGGGCGGCAGCGGCGCGCACTGCGTGTTGGCCGGGCTGGCCGACGGGCGGCTTTCAAGCCCGATGGACGGGCTGGAGCGGCTGATGCAGGGCGACCTGTTTACGCTGAAAACCCTGCGGGACACGCTGACCTACGAGGTGGAGGCGCTGGAGCTGCTGGCGCCGGACGCCCTGGCGCCGGTGCCCGTCGACGGCGAGGCGGACGCCTGTACGCTGATGACCGCCGTGACCCAGGACGGGGAGGATGTCCGGCTGCTGGTGCGCGCGCACCGCGTGCAGCGCAGGGCCATTCCCCTGGAGGACGATACCCAGGTGCTGCCCGGATGGGCGGCACGGATGATATTCGCCGCGCCTCTGGTGCTGGCGGGGCTTCTGCTGTTGGCGCTGGTCGAAGGACTTCGGCGGCTTGCCGGCAGACGGAAGGTGAAGAGACTGAAGCTGTGAGCCCATCGCAGCCGGTCGGAACGAACGCGCACAATATCCCGAGAACCAAGGATGGAGTGATGGATTCATGAAGAACCAGTGCATCCGCGCATTCAGGGGGCGGTGGCTTGCCCTGCTGCTCAGCGCGCTGCTCTTGCTGGGGCTGCTGCCGGCGCCGGTCGCCGCGGCCGAAGCGGGCAGTCTGAACGTCAAGCTCAGCAAGGATATTTATGACAATATCCCCAAGGATCCCGCGATCGAAGTCACGCTCTATCGGATCGGTGTGGCGGACGGCTCCACGGCCGCGGGCTGGCGGATCGACGATGCCTTCAAGGGCTACGGCGTCCTGAAGGCCAAGACCTCCGCGGAGCTGGGCGTGGTGGCTGAGAACATCGCCCGGGATATCGTCGGCAAGGACAAGTATAAAGTGACCGCCAAGCCGCTCACCGGCGGCAGCGCGGTGTTTTCCGTGGATGCGACCGGCGTCTATTTCGGCATGGTCACCAAGGCGCCCGATGGCGTGAAGGTCACGCCCTTCATCGTCACGGTGCCCTCCCGCGACCCCGAGACCAGGCGGCTGCTCACCAGCTATGACGTTCTGCTGAAGGCCTCCCATCCCACCTCTGTCACCGTGAAGAAGGTGTGGAAAGACGGCGAGAACCAGGACGGCGTGCGCCCGGCCTTCATCGACGTCACCCTGTCCGACGGCCAGAAGGTGACCTTGAACGAAGACAACGGGTGGACCGCCACCATCGACAAGCTGCCCATCTATAAGGACGGCCAGAAGATCAGCTACACCTGGACCGAGGCCAAGGTGGACGGCTACACCGCCGCCCAGGTGACCGATGGCCTCGTCACCACCCTGACCAACTCCCACACGCCCGAGACCACCGAGGCCACGGTGAAGAAGGTCTGGGACGACGCGGACAACCAGGACGGCGTGCGCCCGGCCTTCATCGACGTCACCCTGTCCAACGGTCAGAAAGTGACACTGAACGACGAGAATGAGTGGACCGCCACCGTCACCGGCCTGCCCAGGTATGAAAAGGGCCAGGAGGTCAAGTACGCCTGGACCGAGGCGAAGGTGGACGGTTACACCTCCACCCAGGTGACCGACGGCCGGATCACCACCCTGACCAACGTCCACACGCCCGAGACCACCGAGGCCACGGTGAAGAAGGTTTGGCAGGATGACAACGACGCCGACAAGCTGCGCCCGGAATCCATCACGGTCACCCTGTCCAATGGCCAGACCGTGACCCTGAACGACGCGAACAGCTGGACGGCCACCGTCACCGGCCTGCCCAAGTATGACAAGGGCAAGGAGATCAAGTACACCTGGACCGAGGCGAAGGTGGACGGCTACACCTCCACGCAGGTGACCGACGGCACGATCACCACGCTCACCAACGTGCATGCGCCCACGCCCACGCCTACGGTTGAACCCACGCCCACGCCTTCGGAGCCGGTGGTGAATCCGACGCCCACCCCGAACACCGAGGTCAGCGGCAGGAAGGTCTGGGTGGACGAGGGCAATGCCCACAAGACCCGCCCGGCCAGCATCACCGTGACGCTGTACGCCAACGGTACGGCCCAGAACGCCACGCCCAACTGGACGGATACCAACACCGACACCTGGAGCTACACCTTCGCCAACCTGCCCGCGGTGGACGCCGATGGCAACGCCATCACCTACACCGTGAAGGAGACGCCGGTGGAGGGCTACACCACCACCGTGTCCGGCACCACCATCACCAACACGCTGGACAAGAAGGAGCCCAAGGAGTACAAGCAGCTGACCGGCACCAAGACTTGGCGCGAAGTCAGCGCCGCCGAGCTGTCCACCGCGCTGGCAAACCGGCCCAGCGAGATCACCGTGCACCTGATCCGCAACGGCGTGGAGGTGGGCACCGCCACTGCGTCGGACATGACCGGCTGGAAGTATGACTTCGGCAAGTGGCCCGTGGACGACGGCTACGGCAACATCTACGACTACACCGTGCGCGAGGACTCCGTCACCGGGTACTACGCCCGCGTGGACGGCCTGGATCTGGTGAACATCTCGCTGACCACGCCGGACAAGCCCGACAGGCCCGACAGGCCCGTGACGCCGCGCAAGACGATCACCCCGCCGCCGCCCTTCAAGAATCTGAACGAGGAAGAGATGGATGAACTCACGGACATCCTCGACTACGGCACGCCCCTGTGGGGCACCCTGCTGGGCACCGGCGACGAGACGCCCGTCTATCCCTACGTGTTTGGCGGCGTTGGCGTGCTGGCCATCGTGGCGCTGGTCCTGTTCGGAAGGAAGCGCAAGAAAAAGGAAAAGTAAAACATGCGATGGATACGCATATTACTGGTGATCATCGCGGTGGTGTGCATCGGCGTGGCGCTGTCCTATCCGATCCGCTACCGACTGGCGCAGAACGAGAACAACTCCAACATGGACGAACTCGCCGCCATGCGCGCCAGGGTGCAGGACACCGATGACGCGCCCGGAGACGTCCCCGTCGGAACCGACGGCGGGGACGTCTCGGGTGAGGAAGAGGACGTGGCCCCCGGCGTGCCCCAACGGCCCGACCGCCCTGCGGAGGCGGAAGAGGGGAGCGGCGATACGGGCACGGAGGAGGATGTGGCTCCCGGCGTGCCCCAGCGGCCCGACCGCCCTTCGGAGGCGGAAGAGGGAAGCGGCGAAGCGAGCGCGCCCGTGACCCGGAATGAGACCGGGGCGGGAGATCCCGCGGAAGCCGCTGACGCAGAAAAAACGACGATCACCGGGGAGGCGGAGTCTCCCGAAGGAGCGGTCGACGTCGGCCAAGGGCCCGCCGCCGGGGATGCGACCGTCCCGCAGGACGGAGAAGCGACCGCAGAGGCGACGAGCGAAATCACCCCGGAGCCCACGCCCGTTGCCGAGCCGGATCTGGCGCTGCTGTATCTGGACGATGTGCCCCTGAAGGGCAAGGCGCTCAGCGGCATATTTGCCGCCGAGGCGACGCCCACGCCCGAGCCGGAGCCCACGCCCGTATGGGACGACTACGAAGGGCCGCTGCCCTATCCGATGCTGGACAAGGTGGAATTTGACCAGGGCGCCCTGCTGCCGGAGCTGCGGGAGATCTACGCCCTCAACCACGACCTGGTGGGCTGGATCAACATCCCCGGCACGGTGATCGATTACCCCGTGGTCCAGTGCCAGGACAGCGATTACTATCTGGAGCACGATTTCTACGGCAAGGAGAACATCAACGGCCAGATCATACTGGACACCCTGTGCGACCCCTACACGCCCAGCTACAACCTGATCATCAGCGGTCACCACATGAAGAACGGCAGCATGTTCGGCGACCTGCCCGAGTACAGGACCCAGGCCTATTGGGAGAAGCACAAGCTGGTTGAGTTTGATTCGCTGATGTTCCGCAAGCAGTATGTCGTGTTCGCGGCGTTCTACTCTGCGGACTACGACGAGGACGAGGAAGGCTTCCGCTATAACGCGAATATCCAATATAAAATGGAAGCCCAGCAGTGGCTCAAGGAGATTGAGGAAAACCAGCTGTACGACACAGGTATCGACGTGCAGTTTGGCGATGAATTCATCACCCTGACCACTTGCAACCGGGCGCGCCACCGGAACGGAAGATTTGTGGTGGTGTGCCGGAGAATACGGGAAGGAGAGACGTTCGAATGAAGAAACTGGTAGCGGTTATCCTGGTATGTCTGTTTTGCATGACCACCGCCCTGGCCGCGGAGTGGCCCGAGGGCACCAGCCCGGCCAAGCCTACGAAGCTCAAGCCCGAGGTGGACCTGAACAAGACGGTTGGCTACTGGCTGGAGTTCCCCCGCAAGGGCCTGCCCGCGGAGATCTTCTGCGACGTGCTGGAGCTGTATATGCCCAACCCGGACATCAAGCTGGGCGAGGGCACCGCGACGCTGTGGGACGCCAACGGCGAGGTGTGCGTGGTCGATTTTGCCGACCCCGAACAGGTGGAGTTGCGCAATCTTGAGGAGAGCGAGCTGGAAGCCATGCACTGGGGCTGCGGCGTCTGCGTGGGAATGCACCTGCCCATCTCTCTGAAGTTCGACGAAAACTACTATGTCACCATGGACGAGGGCACCCTCGTCACCCACGAAGGCGCGGTGAAGAGCATGGCCATCCCGTACTCCGACAAGGTGGACATCACCGAGCAGTACTGGACGCCCTTTGTCACCGGCGATTACGGCATCAGCGGCCTGTCTTACAGCGCGCCTGTAGACGAATCCGCCGAGACCGAGGAGGAGGAAGAGGCCGAGGAAGGCGCCATCCAGCCCAAGCGCAACCCCGTCAAGGGCGATATCGTCAACTTCGACGTGGTGGTGGGCGGCGACGCCAAGATCGCCGTCATGGTCAGCGAGGACAACTCCGTCTTCTTCGACACCATGGAGTTCCATGAGAACGGCCACGTGACCGGCACCGTCGTGGGCGACGCGCCGAACTGGGGCGTCGTGTTCGCGGACGAGGACGGTACTCCCGTGGACTACATCCAGATGACTCAGTTCGAGGGTGAGGCGGAGGAAACCGCCGCCGAATAACCCCTCTTTGCGGAGACATCCGCGCGTGGAATGCGAAAAAGCGCCAGGTCAAGTGCCCGGCGCTTTTTCGCATTCCACGCATGGCCGGTCATTGCCCAGGCTTTGACACAGAAATGCACTACGATTTTAATTTGGGAAATATTGTAACAAAACCGAAAGAAGTATATAATATATACGGGATTATCAGCCCCGGGAGGTTTTTTACATATGCGAATCAAGAGAGGGTTGGCCGCGCTGCTGGCGCTGCTCATGCTGTTGACGCTGGCACCTTCGGCCATGATGGAGGAAGAGGTCTTTCTTCAGGACATGGAAGAGGATTGGGCCGTGGAGCCGGAGGTGGGCCTGGCGGAGGACGCCGGGGACACCGGGCTGACCGTTGAATTCGAGGATGTGCCCGCTGGCGACGAGGCCTTTGAGGACGCGCTTTTCGATGAGTCGGAGCTGCCCGCGGACGATTTGGACGGGGACGCCGACGATGCCGCCGCGGAGGCCGAAGAAGAAAGCGCCGTGGAAGCCCTGGACACCGAGGACGAGGAAGGCGCGCTGGAGATCGAGGTCGTGCCTGTGATCCCCGCGGGCTACGTGGCCGTAGCCCCGGAGGCCCCGGTCTATGCCGATGCCGGACGCACCCATGCCGTCGGTGTGTTTGCCGATGGCGCCGTGGTGGTCGTGGAGTCCGTGGAGGACGACGGCGCGCTGCTGAAGATTCGCTTTGATACCGAGGACAGCCGCGAATGGGCCGAGGAGATCCCCTCCGGCTATGTGCTGGCCATGGATGTGCTGGCCTACACCGAGGCGGAAGCCGAGGCGCTGAGCCGGCAGCTGGCGGAGGACAGCCGCACCCGCTATGTGGACGACATGGCCATTCCCTGCGTGAGCTTCACCGCCGTGGATTTTGCCGTGATGGCGGCGGGGGATACCGCCGTGGGCCTGAACGTGGCGAGCCACACCCAGGCCGAGATCCAGGCCTTCATAAACGCCCATCCCGCCAATCGCAACCAGGCCGACATCTACAGGGTGGCCGCCAGCGACGAGCCCTTCAGCCCCGGCAAGCTCTCCGCTGTGAACCAGCAGTCGGCGCTGAACCTGCTGAACCAGATTCGCTACATCGCCGGCCTGAACAGCAACGTGGGCCTGCTGAACGACCAGGAGGACACCGTGGCCTCCGCGGCACTGGTGCTGCGGCTGTACAGCGAGCAGTACAAGGCCCAGACCGGCAAGAACATACTGACCCACTATCCGCCGCGGGCGGCAGCGTTGTCCGATGCCAGCTATGACAGCCTCTACAGCCTGGGCTACACCGGCGCGAGCCGATCCAACATCGCCATGGGCTACACCGTATCCAGTGCGATGCTGGCCTATATGTCCGATTCAGACGACACCAATATCAAGACCGTGGGCCACCGCCGCTGGATGCTGAACCCCACCATGGGCAAGACCGTGTTCGGCGCGAACGGCCGGTTCTCCGCCATGTATGCCCACGACCTGTCCGGCACAGGCGGACAGAGCAAGGTGGCCTGGCCCGCCCAGGAGATGCCCTTGCAGTATTTCAACGCCAATGACCCGTGGTCCATATCCTACGGGCGCGCGCTGACTGCGAATCAGATCACCGTCACCCTGGTGCGGGTGCGCGACGGCAAGACGTGGAGCTTTTCCACCTCCAGCGCCGACGGCGATTTCTATGTGGAAAACAACGCATACGGCCAGCGGGGCTGCGTCATCTTCCGGCCCAGCGGACTGGGCAGCATTGCCATCGGCGATACCTTCAACGTGTCCGTTAACGACGGCGCGGCGGGGGAGCTGACTCGCTATACCGTGCGCTTTTTCAGCGTGAGCCTGGCCGCGTGCGATCCGCTGGCGCTGCCGGATTCGGTGACCGCCGTCAAGACGCCCACCGGAAACGAGCTGAGTTGGAGCGCGGTTTCCGGCGCGCAGAGCTACTACGTGTGCCGCCGGGCCAGCTCTGACACCAATTTCCAGATCGTGGCGGATGTTTCGGGAAACGCCTACAGGGACACCGCCGTGTCCGTAGACAAGGATTACTACTACCAGATCTACGCCCACGATGCCAGCCGCACCAGTCGGTCCGCGGTCAGCGTGCAGGCCAAGCCCATCCCGCCGACCGCCGTGGCCCTCAGCGCCAGCGGCACCGTGAAGGTCTACCGCAACAAGACCCTGAAGCTGTCCGTCAGCCTGACCCCGGCCAATGCCATGGCTGAAAAGCTGACCTGGAAGAGCAGCAAGAAGAAGATCGCCACCGTCGACGCCAGCGGCCTGGTGAAGCCCCTGAAGGCGGGCACCACCGTCATCAGCGTTACCACCGACAACGGCAAGAAGGCCAGCGTCAAGGTGAAGGTGCTGAACGTGCCCAAGGCCAAGAAGGTGAAGCTGAGCGCCAGCGGCACAAAGAAGCTGAACATCGGCGATACCCTGCAGCTGTCCGGTACCGTGACGCCCGCCGCCGCCAGCCAGAAGCTGAAGTGGAAGAGCAGCAAGAAGAAGGTCGCCAGCGTGTCCGGCACCGGCCTGGTCACCGCCTTGAATCCCGGTACCGCCACCATCACTGCAAAGACCTCCAACGGCAAGTACGCCCGGGTGAAGATCAAGGTCATCGATCCCTACGCGCCTACTTCCGTGACCCTGAACTATTCGGGCACCGTTAAGCTGCACCTGAAGGAGACGCTGACCCTGCAGCCGACGCTCAATCCCGTCGGCATCGCCAAGAGCAAGATCACCTACAGCTCTTCCAACAAAAAGGTGGCATCAGTGAACAGCTCCGGCGTGATCACCGCCAAGAAGAGGGGCACCGCCACCATCACCGTCAAGACCGCCAACGGCAAGAAGGCCAAGCTGAAGATCAAGGTGGTCAAGTAGATTTCACAGGATTTCCCGGGGACGGCTTCGGCCGTCCCCGGTTTTTGGATTAAGCACCCCGATACAAGGACTGCTCCATCCCTCGCTGCACCCCCATGCAGCGGCGGCCTGCAACCAAAAACCCTTGGGAACGAGCGGATGCGCGCAGGGTGCGCAGGAGCGAAGTTACGGGTTTTTGTGCAGGCCGCCAAAAAGAGCCGTTCCTCGGGTCCCATAATCCCTCCGGCCCTGTGGGCCACCTCCCCTTGAAAGGGGAGGCAGGTGGAAACACTCCCATCCGCTCATCTAAGGCTGCCCTTTCTCAAAAGTAGACCCAAGTAGACAAAAATGCGCCAAAAGTTTGAAAACGCTATTGACGCAGCTCCCCGCCGCTGATATGATAAAACCAGATCACAAATGAGGCGGTGACGCGCCATGCGCGAGGATTGGCACATCGAGACCCTGAACGACCTGTTTGCTGCGCTGTTCCGGCCCGAGGAGGGCGACAGCCCGATCATCCGCCAGCCCAGGCGACCCCTGAGGGAGGAGCTGTTCGCGCTGTTCTTCCCGGACGCGCTGGTGAAGCAGTACGCGGACAAGTCCAAGTCGAATCTGACCTGGTTCTTCAACAACGACCCGCGCAACAAGTCCGTGCGGCGCTCGCTGTCGGCGCTGCTGGAGCAGGACGCCCGGGCCATGGCGGACGAGGTGCACAAGAAGTGCCACGAGGTGCTCTGGCCCCGGCCCGGCCACGCCGTGTTCGACGCCAGGGCCCTGCGCGCGGTGCTGGGCGGGGTGCGGCTGCCCGCGGCGGTGGACGGCCTGTGGCACATTACCCGGCCCGAGAGCGCCGGCCAGCCCAGCCGCCTGGACGTGTTTTTCGACGCCGACGAGGCCGGCGCTCTGGCCCGGATGCTGCTGACGCTGGCGGTGGCCGGGGACGTGCCCGCGGAGGTCGTCGGGGCGCTCTGGCGCGGCGAGGGCGGAGACTGCAAGTTTTTAAGCGGCGACGCCACCGTGGCCGGCAGCATCCGCTACTGCCGCATGCTGGATCTGCGCGGGCGCCACGAGCGGGCCTTCCAGGGCTACGAGCGCATCGCCCGCCAGCTGGACCGCCCGGCCCAGACCATGGACGAATCCGCGCTGTACTGCCGCCTGGGTGAGATGCTGTTCACCGGCGAAGGCTGTCTGCGGGATGAGAAGGCCGCCCTGCGGTATGACGAGCTGGGCCTGCTGGACGAGAACCCTCGCTCCTGGTACCAGCTGGGCCGCCACGCCAGCGGCACGCCCGCCCGCCAGGCCATGGAGAAGGCCGTGGAACTGGGCCATGCCCCGGCGATCCGGGAGATGGGAGACGCCTGGTTTGGCGGCAGCGCCCGCCTGGCTGCGCTGCGCAACCTGGAATCTGCCCGCCGCTGCTTCCAGAGGGGGCTGGGCATGCCCGGGCCGGACGGGGCCTACTGCGCCTTCATGCTGGGCCAGATCTACGAGGCCCAGGGCGAGCGTGCGTCGGCGGTGAACGCCTATCGCGTGGCCCAGGAGAGCGGCAGCGTCGAGGCCGCAGAACGGCTGGCCCGGCTGGACTGGATGCTGGACGCGCCGACCGCCGAGGCCGCTCCCCAGGCCCGAAGCCCCCTCGCCAGCGGCACGCGCTACTGCCTGATGAATGCCTGCACCGGGTGCAACCGCGCCTTCCTGGAGGGTTTGGCGGGCCGATGGGATGTGACTGTCTGCGGCCAGGGCCCCGCTACCGGCGCCCACGTCACCGCCACCTCGCCGGACAGGACGTTGCGGGAGCTGGCCCAGGGCGTGTTCTGGGGCGGCGCGCCCCAGTTCCCGGAGCTGGCAATCGCGCTGCTCTCCGCCGATTGGCGGCAGAACCTGCGGGATGCCGTGGCCCTGCTGGGCGAATTGCAGCGGTTGGCGCGGCAGCTGGGCGACCGGGCCTGGGACCTGGTGGACGCGGTGAGCGTGTACGTGCTGGCCGAGCATGACTACGCCGAGCTGCTGCTGGACGCGGCCTGCTCGGGCATGGGCGAGCTGTACTTCCGGGTGCGGCTGTGCGACCCGGCGCTGGACGCCGCCGACGGCCTGTTTGCCGCCGCGCCGCTGTTCCTGCCCCGGCTGCGCGCGGCGTCGGACGCCGTGACGGCGCTGAAAATCGTGGGCTGCGGGGACGTGGCCATGGCGGTGCTGCGCCGGGCGCTGGCCCTGCCGATGCCGGCGGACGCGCTGACCGTGGACGTGTACGGCGCGGGGGCCGGGGCCATGGAGCGCCGGTTCCGACAGCTGTGCCCCGGGGCGGCCTCGTCGCCGGAGCTGCTGGGCGCCGTGCCCGCGTTCCACGAGGTGAACGTGGAGGAGGAACTGCCGGAGGACCTGCTGGACGGCAACTATTTCATCGTCGCCACGCCTGACGACGCCCTGAACCTGACCCTGGGCGCGTGGCTGCGCGGGGCGCTGCTGCGGAGGGATCCGGAGGCCGAGGGGCGGCCCTTCATCGCGGTGTACGCGCCGGGACCGCTGGAGAGTTGGCTGGCGGCCAGCCTGCCCGCGGGCGCCGACGCGTCGGGCAAGCCCGGCGGCAGCGGCTGGTGGAGCCAGTACGAGTTGTTCCCCTTCGGCTCGGAGGCCATGTACGCGCCGGACGCCCTGCGCGGCGACGCCCTGGAGAAGCGGGCGCGGCAGGCCCACATGCTGTTCATCGGCCTGCCCAACACCCGGGACGCCCGCCATTCCGCCATGGGCAGCTACTACCGGCGGCAGTTCAACCGGGACACCGCCCGTGCCGCCGCGGCCGGTTTGACCTATCGGGCGCATCTGGCTGGCATCGACCTGCCCGGCTGGCGGCTGTACGGCGTGGCGGGGGAGGAGGCGCGGCTGGGCCCGACCTACAGCCAGTGGCTGAAGGAGGGCGACAACCTGCAGGCCGCCATCCGGGATGAGCACGACCGGCGCAACCGGATGCTCATCACGCTGGGCTGGCAGGGGATGACGCCGGAAGCGGTGGCCGCCAGCGTGCGCCGGGGCAATCCCGGTCATCGGCTGTACCCCGCCAGGCTGGATCCCTTCATCTGTCCCTGGGACGCGCTGGAGGGCGGCGAACTGCTGAAGGCCGTCCGCGACGCCGTGCGCGCCCGCTTCCCGGAGAAGTCCGTGGCCGATCCCAGGCGGGACGAAGAGGCCTCTGTGCGGGACACGGAGACCATGCTGGGGGAGGTTTGAGCACGAGGGAACAGTGGGCAGCATTGCAAGACCATTCACAAGCCAAAAGCCTCCCTCCTTGAGGGAGGTGGCACGAAGTGCCGGAGGGAGTTTCCCCATACAGAACTGCCACATTCCTCGCTGTTCCCCAATCATGGGGCGGCCTGCCGAGTCGTGAATTGAAGCGAGCGGCTCGGCGCAGGGTGCCGAGCGCGAAGCTTCACTTAACAGCGAGCGCAGGCCGCCAAAAAGAACCGTTCCCCGGTTTCCCTCCTGAAACAGCTTCGGGAAAGGAACCGGGGAACGGACTTTATTACAATGGTATGATAACGGCGGCGATGCATTAGCATCGCCGCCGCTGTCTTCAGGTGGTTATCGTATAGATCTTGTCCAGGAAGTACTGCGCCAGGCCCACGCACTCGGCGTCGGGACCGGCCTGGGCGTAATTCAGCTCCAGGTGGCGGATCAGCACGTCGCGCTTTTTCAGCTCCCGGCGAACTTCTCTCAGGAAGGGCTCGCCCAGGAATTCGATGCCGCCGCCCAGCACCACATTGCGCAGCCCGGAGCTGACCAGCACGCTGTACAGGCCGGAAGCCAGCATGTGCGCCGAGTTCATCACCGCCGCGTTCAGCGCGGGCTCGTCGGGGTAGCGCCGGCCCAGCTCCTCCAGCGTGGCCGGGGACTCCAGACCCGCTTGCTCGCAGGCAGCGCGGGCGTCCTCCAGGATGGCGCTCTGGTTCACATAGCGCTCCAGGCAGCCCCTGTTGCCGCAGGCGCAGGGCCTGCCGCCGAATTGCAGCGTCATGTGGCCCACCTCGCCGGAGGCGTTGTAGGGGCCGGTATAGATGCTGCCGCGGCTGATCAAAGCGCTGGAAATGCGGTCGTGGATCTCCACGAAGATCATGTCCAGCGTCTCCGGGTCCTCCGGGTTGATGGCGTCCAAGCGCTTCTTCTCGGCATAGGCCAGGCCCTTCGTGACGTTGAACAGGTACACGGGCAGGTGCAGCGCGTCACGCAGGCGGGCCATGGAGGCCTCCGAGAAGTTGATGCCCAGGGCCGATATGTTGCTGAAATTGCCGCCGTTCTGCATGTAGACGCCGGGGAAGCAGATGCCCACGGCCAGCGCCTTTTTCCTGTTGAACCGCCGGGCCTTGGACAGCACGTCCTCGATCAGCGCGGCATAGGCGTCACCCGCGTCGTCCTTGGGCAGGCCCGCGGCCTCCAGCGGGAAGAAGTGGCTCTCGACCACCTCGCAGGCCAGGTTCAAAAGCGCATAGCGCACGCCGTCCCGCTTCAGGGCGAACACGGCGATCTGCCGTTCGTTGCTGTTCAGCGTCAGGCTGATGGGCCGCCTGCCGGGCAGGGTGGTGTGGGCCGGGCCGGTTTCGCTGATCAGATGGCGATCGGCCAGTTCCTCCACCAATACGGACACGCTGGTGGCGCTCAGCTTCATCATGCGCACCAGTTCCGCCCGGGATTTGCAGCGCCCACTGCGCACCAGGTCGAATATATGCTTGATGTTGGCTTCCTTCACCTGCTGTTGATAACCGGCGCGATTGACGCCGGCTGTGTCCAGAGGCAGATATTTCATAATGATTCCCCTTCCTGGGCAGTAGTCAGACAAACCTGCTTCTGGTTTGCGGAAACATCGATCGAAAAGGTCATGGGTGACAATTATATATACAGGTATACTAACATATTTATTACGAATTTTCAAGCAATTTATAATAATTTAATAGGGTAAAGTGCGTTGCGCAATGCAGACAGCATTCGTGCAATATTATGCAAAACGAGCGGCATAAACAAACATCATGCACGATGTGAAAAATGAGGCGCAGTCCCGCGGGGGACTGCGCCTCGTTCAAGGCCGGTCGATCGATCAATACATGCCGCCCATGCCGGGGTTGCCGGCGGGAGCCGCCGGTTCCGGAGCGGGGATGTCGGTGACCAGGGATTCGGTGGTCAGCACCATGGCGGCCACGGACGCGGCGTTCTGCAGCGCGGAGCGGGTCACCTTGGTGGGGTCGGCAATGCCGCGCTCCATCATGTCGGCGTACTCGTCGCGGGCGGCGTCATAGCCGAAGGTGGTGGACTTGCGGCTCTTGATCTTCTCCACGATCAGGCTGCCTTCCACGCCGGCGTTCTTGGCGATCTGGCGGACGGGCTCCTCCAGCGCGCGCAGCACGATCTGCACGCCGGTCTTCACGTCGCCGGTGGTCTCGGTGACCAGCTTGGCCACGGACTTGCTGGCGTTGATCAGCGCGGTGCCGCCGCCGGGAACGATGCCCTCTTCAACGGCAGCGCGGGTGGCGGCCAGGGCGTCCTCGATGCGCAGCTTGCGCTCCTTCATCTCCACCTCGGTGGCGGCGCCCACGTTGATGACGGCCACGCCGCCGGCCAGCTTGGCCAGCCGCTCCTGCAGCTTCTCGCGGTCGTAATCGGAAGTGGTGTCCTCGATCTGGCTGCGGATGGAGGCGATGCGGGCCTTGATCTCGTCAGCGTCGCCGGCGCCTTCCACGATGACGGTGTTCTCCTTGTCGATCTTCACCTGGCGCGCGGAGCCCAGCATGTCGATGGTGGCCTCCTTCAGCTCCAGGCCCAGCTCCTCGGTGATCACCTGGTGGCCTTGCGGCGGTCGCCGAAGCCGGGGGCCTTCACGGCCACGCAGGTGAACGTGCCGCGCAGCTTGTTCAGCACCAAGGTGGCCAGGGCCTCGCCCTCAACGTCCTCGGCGATGATGAGCAGCTTCTTGCCCTGCTGCACCACCTGCTCCAGCAGGCCGATGATCTCCTGGATGTTGGAGATCTTCTTGTCGGTGATCAGGATCAGCGGGTTGTCCAGCACGGCTTCCATCTTCTCCATGTCGGTGCACATATAGGAAGAAGCATAGCCGCGGTCGAACTGCATGCCCTCGACGATGGACAACTCGGTCTTCATGGTCTTGGACTCCTCGACGGTGATGACGCCGTCCTTGCCGACCTTCTCCATGGCGTCAGCGATCAGCTGGCCCACGGTCTCGTCGCCGGAGGAAATCGCCGCGACCTGGGCGATCTCATTCTTGCCCTCGATGGGCTTGGACTGGGCCGCCAGGCTCTGCACGGCGGTCTCAGTGGCCTGCTCGATGCCCTTCTTCACGATCATCGGGTTCGCGCCCGCGGCCACGTTCTTCAGGCCCTCGCGCACGATCGACTGCGCCAGCAGGGTGGCGGTGGTGGTGCCGTCGCCGGCCACGTCGTTGGTCTTCACGGACACCTCGCGCACCAGCTGCGCGCCCATGTTCTCAAAGGGGTCCTCCAGCTCGATTTCCTTGGCGATGGTCACGCCGTCGTTGGTGATCAGCGGAGCGCCGAACTTCTTGTCCAGCACCACATTGCGGCCCTTGGGGCCCAGGGTGATTTTGACGGTATCGGCCAGCGCGTCGATGCCGGTCTGCAATGCCTTGCGAGCTTCCTCGCCGTATTTGATCTGCTTAGCCATGATATTTTACCTCCATACTTTGGATTGAGAACGTTCTAAGACTCCCTCCCCGAGGGAGCTTTCTGCCGAAGACTGATCTGGGCGTTATTCCACCACGGCCAGGATATCGCTCTGGCGCACGATGATGTATTCTTCGCCATCCAGCTTCACTTCGGTGCCGGCGTACTTGGAGTAGATGACCTTCTCGCCAACCTTGACGTTCATCTTGATCTCCTTGCCGTCCACGTTTCCGCCCGGGCCAACGGCCAGGACTTCCGCCATCACGGGCTTCTCCTTCGCGGAATTGGTCAGGATGATGCCACCCTTGGTGGTCTCCTCGGCCTCAAGATTCTTGATGACCACGCGGTCGCCCAGCGGCTTGATCTTCATATTCAATTACCTCCCGGTTGATTCTGTATTTGTTAGCACTCTTGAAATCTGAGTGCTAACCCTTGCAGATCATAGTTTAACCATTATATATGGAAAAATCAAGCCCTTATAGGCCGGTTTTTGTGTTAAATGTTGGGAAATCTGGGAATAGGAAGCAGAAAGAGTGTTGAAGCCGGCTGCCAGGAAACAGAGGGCATGGCGTCTGCACATCAAAAAGCCTCCCTCTCCGAGGGAGGTGTCAGCCGCAGGCTGACAGAGGGAATCGCAGGGGCGGCGTTGCGCCATCCAGCCGAAGCAGCCAGAGGGGGACGGAGCCCCTCTTTGACACAAAAAAACGGCCCATCGCCTTCGCAATGAACCGCGTTCGGTGTAATTCTCTACGAATTACAGGTCAACGCTGCCTTCAACTTCCTTGTTGACGACATAGTAGGCCTTGGCTTCCTCGGGCTTCACGTAGATGTCCAGGTCGGCGATCTCGGTCAGCTTGTGGCCGGCGTCCTTCCAGTTCTTCTTCACGTTCGCCTCAACGGCAGCCAGGTCGAACTCCTGACCGTTGAACTGCAGAACAAACTGCTGGTTGATCTTAGCCATGGTGTTACCTCCTGCAAAATCTCGAAATGTCCGCAGCACGCTTAATGCATTCTGCTGCAAACAATATAGCAAATTGAACGTAAACTTGCAAGATTAATCATGTGAAATTGCACTTTGCAAATTAGGCAACTATCACAAACCTTTTTGGTGGCCCCGCCGGGATTGACTGTCATTTTAAGAAAATAAGGCAAAAGGGCTGGCATAGGCCGGTTTTGGGGGATATGGGGCATCATGGCGGCAGCCAAAAGCCTTCCGTCAGGGGAGGCATTGCGCTGCTCGAAGCCTTCCCCCGATGGGGAAGGTGGCCGAGCGCAGCGAGGACAGATGAGGTCTTCGTCGCTGGTGCATTGCGATTGGGAAACCGAGGAACGCTCTTTTTGGCGGCCTGCGCTCGCTGTTCAGTGAAGCATCGCGTTCGGCACCCTGCGCCGAGCCGCTTGCTTCAATTCACGACTCGACAGGCCGCCCCGCGATAGGGGGGCAGCGACGAAGGTGACATTTCTTCAAGGTTGTCTGTGCGCTTCCTTCCAGGCCTGGATCTCCGCCAGCCGCTGGACGAAGGCTTTCTCCTCCCCCTGTCCGGCGGGGACATAGTAGCGCTTGCCAGCCATGGAATCAGGCAGGCAGGTCATGTTGGTCAGCTTTTCCTCCGCGTCGTGGGCGTACTGGTAGCCGTCGCCGTAGCCCACGTCCTTCATCAGCCCCGTCACGGCGTTGCGCAGGTGCAGCGGCACAGGCTCGGCGACCTCCCGGGCCGCGTCCCGCTTGGCGGTCTCGTAGGCGGCGTACAGCGCGTTGGACTTGGGAGCGAGCGCCATGTAGACCACCGCCTGGGTCAGGTGGACGCTGCACTCCGGCATGCCGATCAGCCGGCAGGCCTGAAACGCCGCCACGGCCTGCTCCAGCGCCCGGGGGTCTGCCAGGCCCACGTCCTCGCTGGCAAAGCGGGTGACGCGCCGGGCGATGTAGATCGGGTCCTCCCCGGCCTCCAGCATCCGCGCCAGCCAGTACACCGCGGCGTCCGGGTCGCTGTTGCGCATGGACTTGTGCAGCGCGGAGATCAGGTTGTAGTGCTCCTCGCCGCCCTTGTCGTACAGCAGCGACTTCTTCGAGATGCACTGCGCCAGCGCGTCCTCGGTCACGGTGGTGCGGCCGTCCGCGTCCATCTCGCCGTTCAGCACCACCATCTCCAGCGTGGACAGCGCCACCCGGGCGTCGCCGTTGGCGAACACCGCGATCTTCTCCAGCATCCCCTCCGGCAGGGCCACCTCCTGGCCACCGAAGCCCCGCGGGTCGGCGAGCGCGTGCCTTAAGAGCCCGGTCAGATCCTCGGTGGACAGCGCCTGCAGCACGAACACCTTGCACCGGCTCAGCAGCGCGGCGTTCACCTCGAAGGACGGGTTTTCCGTGGTCGCGCCGATCAGCACGATGCTCCCCTTCTCCACGAAGGGAAGGAAGGCGTCCTGCTGGGCCTTGTTGAAGCGATGGATCTCGTCCACGAACACGATGGTGCGCTCGCCGAAGCGGCGGTTGTCCTCCGCCTGCTCCATCACGCCGCGGATCTCCTTGATGCCGCTGGTGACGGCGGAGAAGTCGATGAAGGCGGACTTGGTGCGGTGGGCGATGATCCGCGCCAGGGTGGTCTTGCCCACGCCGGGCGGGCCCCAGAAGATCATCGAGGACACCTGGTCGCCCTCGATCAGTCGGCGCAGCACCTTGCCCTCGCCCAGCAGGTGCTTCTGCCCGGCGAATTCCTCCAGCGTCTGCGGGCGCAATCGCGCTGCCAGCGGCTGGGACGCCGGGCGGTCAAACAACGTCATCTGTTCCATGGAAGCCTCCCTGTGGGATTGATATGCCTATTATAGCCGGATTTTGCCCACAGTTCAAGCCGCCCCTTGAACAATGCTTACAAATGTGGTAGAGTGTCAATCAGAGGTGAACCGACATGGAAAAGAGCTATACCGAGACCTTCGCGTTGCGCACGCCCATGTGCGACATGAGCGGCCAGTGGCGGCCCGGCGCGGTGCTGGAGAGCATGCAGGAAACGGCGGGCGACCACTGCGCCCGGCTGGGCATCGGGCGATCCGTGATGGACGGCCTGGGCATCGCCTGGGTGCTGTCCCGCAGCCGGGTGTCGCTGTATCGAGCGCCGCGGCTGAACGAGGTGATCTCGGTGGAGACTTGGCCGCTGCCGCCCAGGCACCAGTTTTACCCGCGGATCAACGCCTTCCGGGACGCCGGGGGCAACATCATCGGCGAGGCCACCAGCCTGTGGCTGCTGATGGACCTGACCACCCGCCGGGTGGTGAACAGCGACGAGGTGCTCGCCCACCTGCCGGACAACGCGGATATGCCCGCGGGCATCCCCCTGGGCGCGGCGCGGGCGCTGGCGGGCGAGGCGGTCGAAGGCGCGTTCGTGCCGCCCTACGCCGACTTCGACCTGAACGGCCACGCCAACAATACAAAGTACCTGGACTGGACCTGCAGCGCCCTGGGCCACGGCGTGATGGCGAAATACCGCCTGGCGGAGTTCACCATCAGCTATGAGCGGGAGATCCGCCCGGACGAGACCATCCGCACCCAGCTCGTCCGCCAGGGCGACGATTTCAGCTTCTGCGGCTTCGCCGGGGACAGGCGCTGCTTCTGCGTGGCCGGAAAACTCGTGGAGCGGGAGTAGCGGGTCAAGCGACGCCCCACAAGGGCCTTCCCCTTTAGGGGCATCGAGCGCTCGGAAAAATGTCCAGTGGACATTTTTCAGCGAGATGGGGTCGGTAGACCCACGGCAGGTGGCACGGCGAAGCCGTGACGGATGAGGTCTTCGTCGGTACAGCATTGTGAATAGGGAACCGGGGGGCGGTTCTTTTTGGCGGCCTGCACAAAAAACGCCCGCGCAAACCGCGCGGGCGCTTTCCCTTTTTCATCACACGATCTTGATCCCGTAGATGATGCAGCTGCGGGTGCCGATGACGATCATGTCGTCGAACACGGTGGGGGTGCCCTCAATGTTGCCCTGCAGCTCCACCTGGGCGGCGAGGGAGCCGGTCAGCCCCTCGAATAGGCTCAGCTTGCCGTTGGAGCTGCCCACCAGCACGTAGCCCTTGCCGTTGGCGGAGTATACGCAGGTGGGGGAGGACCAGCCGTAGCTGCGCATGGACTTGGCCCATACCGTCTCGCCGGTCTGCTTGTTCAGCGCGTAGAGCATGCCGCGGGAATCCCGGGTGCGGCAGATGTGGAAGAACACCAGGTCGGAGAGCTCGCCCTTGCCCACGGCGGGCGTGCCGAAGCCGCCGCCGCCGTTGTCGTCGTTCTGGTGGATGGGGTCGGAGTCCTGCTTCCACAGCAGCTCGCCGGTCAGCGCGTTCAGCTTGAACATCTGGCAGGTGCCGTTGTGGCCGCGCTTGTCCAGCTCGTTGGTGGCGTAGAGGGCTACCAGGCCGTCGCTCTCCGGCTCGATGACCAGCGAGGCGTCGATGTCGTCCTTGGCGTTGAAGCTCCACACCAGCTTCATGGTGTTCAGGTCCACGCACTGGATGATGCCGATGTTCGTGGCGAAGTAGACGTAGTTGTTGTAGACGGCGATGGAATTCTCGGTGCCCAGCTTGCCGTCGGCGGTCTGCTCGTAGGTGTAGCGGGTGATCGTCGGGTCGATGGAAACCGAGCCGGTGTGCTGTTCGGTGTTCAGCTTCACCTTGTACAGCACGCCGTTTTCGCCGGCGGTGATCAGCGTGTCCGTGGCGGAGTCCACCAGCGGCGAACAGTCGAACGCCTGCCACTTGCGATGGGCGTAGGGGTCCTTGCCGTCGATGAAAAACAGCTGCTTCTGGTCGATCAGGCTCCACACCCGGGTGCCGCAGGCCACGCGCTCGCCGCCCACGTCGTAGATGCCCTGGCCGCAGTACAGAAGCGGCACACCCCTGGGGTCGACGGCCAGACTGCCCTTGATAGGCGCGCCGATGTTGATGGCCTTGCGGGTCTCCTCGCCGTCGGCCAGGTCCAGGAAGTAGATGTGGCCGTCCAGTGTGGCGTAGATGACCTCCGTCAGTCCGTCCTTGGCCTTCTTGGCGCGGCTGATGTTCATCTGGGCGCGCAGGTCCGCCGGCCAGCGCACCACGCTGGCCTGGCCCGTCCAGCCCACGCCGGACCATTCGTCCAGGCCGTGGATGCGCTTCTTCCAGGCGATCATCAGGTGGGAGGGATAGTCGGGGATCACGCCGTAGGCGCCGCCGTCGCGGTAGTTGCTGCCGCGGAAGGTGGTCACGCCCTCCAGCACCGAGTATTCGCTGGAGGAGCCCATGTGGATGTCGGAATCGGCGGTGAATATGGAAGACTTGTCGTCGATCACCTTGGTGTTGCGCAGCAGCTTGTTCCGTGCCGGGTCGGAATACTCCGCGCCGGCGACGGCCGCCTGGTGATAGACGGAGGTAGCCAGGCCGTCCACCGGCTTCTGCTCGGCGTCGGGCACCGGCTCCAGCGTGGCGGTGGGCTCGGCGGTGACGGGGGCCTGCGTGGGGACGGGCACGTCCGTGGGTGCGGCTGTGGGCGCGTCGGTGGGACGGGGGATCGCCAGCTGCGGCTCGTTCAGGGCGCTGTAGTCAGCCTGGATCGGCGGGGCCGCGACCTCCACCTGGGGCGCGGCGGGCCGCGCCTTGGGCGCCAGCGCCGAGGTGATCAGCCAGGCGCCGCCCCCCAGCAGCACCAGCAGACAGGCCGATGCTGCCAGTATGTTCAACAGCTGCTTTCTCTTTCGCTGCGCCCTGCGGGCCTTCGAGCCCTTGCGGGTCGCATGGGCCTTGCGGGCCGTGTCGACCTTGCGCACTTGATTCTGCTTCGTCATATTGCATCCCGCCGTCGTAATAAAGTCATATTTCCATCAAATTTCATTCTACTATATATATGTGGCAGCTTTTTCATGAGAGTATTTCATTAGTTTTGCAACAATGTGACAACCTTGCCAACCAATGACGGGATATGCTATACTTAACCCGGTTTAATGCGAGATTCCATTCGGGAGGCGAGGGCCATGCGGATCATGCTGGCGGGCACGGGCAGCGGCTGCGGCAAGACCACGCTGGCGCTGGCGCTGATGTCGGCGCTGCGCGGGCGAGGGCTGACGGTGGCGCCGTTCAAGGCCGGGCCGGACTACATCGACCCCGGCTTCCATCGCCTGGCATGCGGCCGGATTTCCCACAACCTGGACGAGTGGCTGTGCACGCGGCAGAGCGTGCAGCGCATCCTCGCCCGGGGCGCCATGGGGGCGGATATCGCCGTCATCGAGGGGGCCATGGGTTTTTACGACGGCCTGGACGGCGGCGATGCGTGCAGCGCCTATGCCCTGGCCAGGCACACGGACACGCCTGTGATCCTGGTGGTGGACGCTTCCGGCAGCGCGGCCAGCTGCGCCGCCGCGGCGCTGGGCTTCCTGAAATACCGGCCGGACCACACCATCGCCGGGGCGCTGGTGAACCGCGCCTCCGGCGAGCGCCATTACGCCCTGGTGAGCGCCGCGCTGGAGGCGATCGGCCTTCCCTGCCTGGGCTGGCTGCCCAGGGACGCGGCGCTGTCCATGCCGGACCGCCACCTGGGGCTGGTGCCGGTCCAGGAGCGCCCCCAGGCGCAGGCGCAGATCGAGCGCGCGGCGGGATTGCTGCGCCTGGATCTTGACGGGCTCACGCGCGTGGCGAAGCGGGCGGCGGCAATCGACGCCCCCGGATTTGACGACCCGCAGTTCTTCGCCGGGCGGCGCGTCGGCCTTGCCCGGGACGCGGCGTTTTCCTTCATATATGAAGCCAACCTGTGGGCGCTTCGGGCGATGGGCGCGCAGATCGCGGAGTTCTCGCCGCTGTCTGATGACGCGCTGCCGGAGGGGCTCGACGGGCTGATCCTGCCCGGGGGCTTCCCGGAGGTGTTCGAGGGACAGCTGGCAGCCAACGCGCCCATGGCGTCGTCGGTCCGCGGGGCGATCGAATCGGGCCTGCCGGTCTACGCGGAGTGCGGAGGCATGCTGTACCTGGCGATGATCGGCGCGGTGCCGCTGCGCTGGCGCATGACCGACCGCCTGCAGCGCTTTGGCTATGTCACCGTGACGGACGCCGACGGCTTCTCCTTTCCGGCCCACGAGTTCCACCACTCCGTGGTGGAGCCGACTGCGCCGCTTCAGACGCGCTTTGAGGTGCGCAAGGGGGGGAGGCGTTACCGGGAGGGCTATGTCCACGGGAGCGTGCTGGCAGGCTATCCCCACCTGCACCTCTTCGACCGGCCGGAGCTGGCCCGGAGGATACTGGCATGATCGTGCATGGCGGCGATGTGTGGCGGGACGGACGGCCTGCTGATTGGCTGGACTTCTCCGCCAGCCTGAACCCGGACGGCCCGCCGGGCTGGGTGCGCATGGCCATCCGGGAGGGGTTGGAGAATGCGGCCTACTATCCCGACCCGCGCGCCGCCGCGGCCCGGGCGGGCATCGGCCGGCACCTGGGCGTGCCGGAAGGCTGCGTGCTGCCGACGAACGGCGGCATGGACGCGGTCGCCGTCGCGGCGGGGTTATCCAGCCGCCATGCCATCGTCCAGCCCGCCTTCCAGGAGTACGCCCGGCTGTGCGGCGGGCACAGGGATGTAAAGTGGATGGAGCTGGGCGATTACGCCCCGGAGCCGGGGGAGTGCCTGTGGCTGTGCAACCCCAACAACCCTACCGGCGCGGTGCTGGAGCGGGACGCGGTGCTGGCGCTGCTGGCGCGGCTGGAGGCGGCCGGCGGGCGGCTGATCGTGGACGAGGCCTTCGTCGACTACTGCCCCCGGCACAGCGTTGTTCGGGAGGTGGCGGCGCATCCGGCGCTGGTCGTGCTGGGCTCGCTGACCAAGTCGCTGTGCATCCCGGGCGTCCGGCTGGGCTTCCTGGCGGCGCACCCTTCGGTGATCTCGGCGCTGGACGGACGGCTCGGGCCCTGGCGGCTGAACTGCGCGGCCGCGGCCGTGGCGGCGGCGCTGCCGGGGCACGGGGGCGACTTTGAGCGCATCCGCGCGCTGAACGCCTCCCGACGCCGGCGTTTTGCTGCTGACCTGACGGAACTCGGCGCGAAGGTCTGGCCCAGCGAGGCCAATTTCCTGCTGGCCGACTTTCGCCGGGATATGCGGCCCGCCATCGAAGCGCTGATGGAGCGGCGCATCCTCGTCCGCCCCTGCGGCATGTTCCCGGGGCTCACCCACGGCCATCTGCGGCTGGCGGTGCGGACGGAGGCGGAGAACGGGCGGCTCGTCGAGGCGCTGCGTGAAATCATGGAACAAGAGCGATGCCGAGAGGCAAACCCATGAAACCCAAACAGCCTTTTCACGCGGCGGGGCTGCGGTTCGGTGTGGATCACCGCCTCGGACATGGGCGTGCTGCTCTACACCGATTTCGGCTTTACGAAGAACGGCAACTTCATGCAATACAGGCTGTAATCCGGGAGGGAAACCATGCGCGGAAAGTGTATCATGCTCCAAGGCACCGGCTCCTCGGTGGGCAAGTCGCTGCTGTGCGCGGGGCTGTGCCGCCTGTTCAGGCAGGACGGCCTGGCCGTCGCGCCGTTCAAGAGCCAGAACATGGCGCTGAACAGCTATGCCACGGCCCAGGGGCTGGAGATGGGCCGGGCCCAGGTGACCCAGGCCCAGGCGGCGGGGATCGAACCCAGCGTCATGATGAACCCGGTTTTGCTGAAGCCCACCGGCGACAAGCGCAGCCAGATCATCTGCATGGGAAAGCCCATCGGCAGCATGACGGCCATGGAATACCATCGGTACAAGCCCGCCCTGCGGGGGTTGATTCAGCAGACCTACGACGCCCTGGAGGCGCGCTGTGACGCCGTGGTGATCGAAGGCGCGGGCAGTCCCGCGGAGATCAACCTCAAAGAGGGCGACCTGGTGAACATGTGGATGGCAAAGGCCGCCGACGCGCCGGTTCTGCTGGTGGGCGACATCGACCGGGGCGGCGTGTTCGCGGCGCTCTACGGCACGGTGATGCTGCTGGAACCGGAGGAGCGCGCCCGCGTCAAGGGGCTGATCATCAACAAATTCCGGGGGGATGTGGAAATCCTGAAGCCCGGCCTTCGCATGATCGAGGCCAGGCTGGGCATCCCGGTGCTGGGCGTGGTGCCCTGGACGGACGTGGACCTGGAGGACGAGGACAGCGTGTCCGAACGGCTCACCCGCCAGAGCGGCAGCGGCGAGGTCACCGTGGCGGTGGTGCGGCTCAGCCACATCTCCAACTTCACCGATTTCCAGGCGCTCTCCCTGCATCCCGGCGTGACGCTGAAATACGCCCTTCGGCCCGGGGACCTGGAGGGAGCGGATATCGTTATCCTCCCCGGCACGAAGAATACCATCGGCGATCTGGTTGAGCTGAAGAACCGGGGCATGCTGGCGCCCATCGTGCGCCACGCGCGGCGCGGCGGGCTGCTGCTGGGCGTATGCGGCGGCTATCAAATGCTGGGAAGCGTGCTGCGGGACCCGGACGGCGTGGAAGGAGATATTTCCGAGGCTGCGGGACTGGGGTTGATCGACATGGAAGTGACCTTCCACCCCACAAAGCGCACCGCGCAGGCGGCGGGGCAGGTCACGGGCGCGCTGGACTGGCTGGCGGAGTTGAACGGCGAGCGCATCGAGGGCTATGAGATCCACAGCGGCGAAAGCGCCTTTGGCGAGGGCGTCCGGCTCTGGATGGGCCCCGATGGCGCCTGCAATGCCGCGGGCAATGTGCTGGGCACCTACCTCCATGGCCTGTTCGACGATGGGCGGCTGGCGGACGCGCTGGTGCGCCGCGCCCGTGCCATCAAGGGCCTGCCCGAGGAGCCTGCCGCCCCCGCGCTGACAATGGCCGACTACCGCGAGGCACAGTTCAACAAGCTGGCGGACGTGCTGCGACAGAGCTTGGACATGGACGCGATTTACCGGATTCTGCGGGACGGGGACATCGGCGTGCATTGACAAAGGCCGGCGGGGATGTTATATTTGTACCGGGATGCGTTTCCCAAAGCCAGAACCCACCTGAACCAACGACTGCAAAGGAGAATAACACATACGCAAGATCACAGCCCTGCTGATTGCGTTGGCCCTGATGCTGATGTGCGCTCCGGCGCTGGCGGCGGGCGTGAACAACGTCACTCACGACTTTGAGGATTTCACGCTGACCTTTCCGGAGGATGAGTACCTGGAGGAAGCCGAGAAGACCGAATCCGCCGCTTATTTCTTCATCTATTCCACGGCCACGAGTTCGGAAAACTTCACCAATAACCTGAATTGCATCTGGTCTTCTGATGTCAGGTCGGTGGCGGACGTGGATCCGCAGGAACTGCTGGACTATACCGTCACAAGTATCGGCGAGCAGCTGGAGAGCATGGGCTTCAAGATCGACAACATGACCGGCGACAGCGCGGAGCGCATCGAACTGGACGGCAGGGATGCCGTTGTCCTCACATACAGCTATGGATGCGACAACAACGGCGTCCACCTGGATTTTAAGAACCGCACCCTCATCGTGTCCGACCCCGATACGGGCAGCTACACCTTTTCCATCACCGCTGCCAACGATGTCGGCATGGATGAGCTGACGACAATTCTGTACAGCCTTAAATGGAAATAGACCTCCCGGCGGGGTTGACCCTGCCTGGAGGCGGCACCACCGACCATTGAGGGGGACGGCTTGCGACGCGGGCCGCCCCCCCTGCGCGCGGAGGAGGGGAGAGCCATGCCTGTTCACATTCTCGCCCTGTTCATCGGCGCGGCGCTGGACCTGCTGATCGGCGACCCGGAGTGGTTTCCCCACCCGGTGCGGCTGATGGGAAAGTATATTTCCTTCGCGGAAAAACGGGCGCGGCGGGGAAACCCTCCCCGCAAGGCCCTGCGCCGTCGGGCGGTGATCGTGGCGGCGTCCACGGTGCTGTTGACAACGCTCGTCAGCGGGGGTATAATCCTCCTGCTCGGCCTGTGGGGATACTGGCCGCGGCTGATCGGCATGGCGCTTATGAGCTGGACGTGCCTCTCTGCCCGGAACCTGTCAGACGAAGCCGGGGGCGTGCGAAAGGCGCTGGCCGTCTCCGTGGAGGCGGGCCGGAAGCGGGTTTCCCGCATCGTGGGCCGGGATACCGCGCAGCTGGACGAAAGGGGGATCCTCTGCGCGACCATCGAGACCGTGGCGGAGAACACCACCGACGGCGTGATCTCACCCATGTTCTATCTGGCCCTGGGCGGCCCGGCGCTGGGCATGGCGTTCAAGGCCGCCAGCACGCTGGACAGCATGGTCGGCTATCTGGACGAAAAGTACCGGGATGTGGGCTGGTTCGCGGCGAAGGCGGACGACGTTTGGAATTTTGTGCCCGCGCGGCTGACGGCGCTGTTGATGTGCCTGTCGGCGTTCCCCCTGGGGCTGGACGGGCGGCGGGCGCTGGCCACCGTGAAGCGGGACCACGCCAACCACCTGTCGCCCAACTGCGCCTGGAGCGAAGCCGCGGCGGCGGGCGCGCTGGGCGTCATGCTGGGCGGCGACCACGAATACTTCGGGAAGACCGTGCATAAACCCACCATCGGCGACGATCTGCGCGCCCCCGAGGGGGAGGACATCCGCCGGGTGTGCCGGATGATGTACCTTTCCGCCGCGCTGATGCTGGCGGGCATTGCCATCATTGCATTGATGTTGAAATGACATTTTATACGAAGGGAGACATCCACATGAATTATCGACGCCTCGGCAAGACCGGCCTGATGGTCAGCGAGGTGGGCTTTGGCGGCGAGTGGCTGGAGCGCCACGACGAGGCCCATTCCGTGAACCTGATCCGCCACGCCCACGACGAGGGCATCAACATCATCGACTGCTGGATGCCGGACCCCAAGTCCCGCAGCATCATCGGCAAGGCCATCGCCGATTGCCGGGATCAGTGGTTCGTGCAGGGCCACATCGGCTCCACCTGGCAGGACGGCCAGTATGTGCGGAGCCGCGACATGGCCTTTGTGAAGCCCGCCTTTGAGGATTTGCTTTCGCGCATCGGCGGCGGCTATATCGACCTGGGTATGATCCACTATATCGACTCCGAGGAGGACTGGCAGGCCGCCATGTCCGGCCCGTTCATCGAGTATGTCCATGATCTGCACCGCAGGGGCGTCATCCGACACATCGGCCTGAGCACCCATAACCCCGTCATGGCCCAACGGGCCGTGAAGACCGGCTTTGTGGAGATGATCCTGTTTTCGATCAACCCCGCCTTTGACATGCACCCCGCCAGCGAGGACCTGATGGACCTGCTGATGGGCGACTTCGACGAGTCGCTGAGCGGCATCGACCCCCAGCGGGCGGAGCTCTACCGCCTGTGCGAGGAAAACGACGTGGGCATCACGGTGATGAAGGGCTTTTTCGGCGGCGCGCTGTTTGAAAAGGAGCGCTCGCCCTTCGATGTCGCCTTCACCCCGGTCCAGCTGATCCACTACGCGCTGACCCGCCCGGCGGTGGCCTCGATCATGTGCGGCTACGACACCTGCGAGCAGGTGGACGCCGCCGTGGCCTACGAGACCGCCACGCCCGACGAGCGGGACTACGCCTCCGTCATCGCCAGCGCGCCGCTGCACAGCTACATGGGCCAGTGCACCTATTGCGGCCACTGCCAGCCCTGCCCCATGGAGATCGACATCGCCATGGTGAACAAGCTGTACGACCTGGCCGCCCGCCAGGACAGCGTGCCCGAGAGCCTGCGGGCGCACTACCTGGACCTGCCCCGCAACGCTTCCGACTGCGTGGGTTGCCAGAGCTGTGAACCGAACTGCCCCTTCGGCGTGAAAATCGCCGAGCGCATGGCCAAGGCGGCGGAGCTGTTCGGGTAAAGGAGCATCCGGGCCAAGATCAGAGCTTCACCCCGGGGAGATGTCAACCCCTGATGGATTTCCATGGAACGTGCATCTTGCCCGGCAACGGGATGTACAGATCCTTCGACTCCGCTGACGCTTCGCTCAGGATGACAAACCGGCGTTCCGCTGTCATTCTGAGCGAAGCGAAGAATCTGTGCAAATCGCCTGGGGCTACATAGCAACAGGTGCTGATATCCAAAGTGAGTCCTTCTCCTCGAGGGGAAGGCTTTTCGACCCTTGCAATACCAAACAGGAGAACCCATATGAGCAAATACGACGTCATCATCATCGGCGCGGGCCCCGGCGGCATATTCACCGCCTGGGAGCTCGTCCAAAAGCGCCCGGAGCTGAAGGTGGCCGTGCTGGAGGCGGGCAATCCGCTGGACAAGCGCAAGTGCCCCATCGACGGAAAGCGGATCAAGAGCTGCGTGAAGTGCCCAACCTGCGCCATCATGAACGGCTTTGGCGGCGCGGGGGCCTTCTCCGATGGCAAGTACAACATCACCAACGACTTCGGCGGCACCCTGTACGAGTACATCGGCCGGGACGAGGCCATGGATCTGATGCGCTACGTGGATCAGATCAACGTGAAAAACGGCGGCGAGGGCACCGCGCTGTACTCCACCGCCGGCAGCCAGTTCAAGAAGAAGTGCATGCAGAACCGGCTGACGCTGCTGGAGGCCTCCGTGCGCCACCTGGGCACCGACATCAACTATGTGGTGCTGGGCAACCTGTACGAGCAGCTGAAGGACAGGGTGGAGTTCCGCTTCAACACCCAGGTGGACGCCATCGAGGTGATCGGCGAGGATGCGGGCTATCGCGTAATCAGCGGCGGTCATGTGGACGAGTGCCGCTGGTGCGTGGTGTCCGTGGGCCGCAGCGGCAGCAAGTGGATGGAGAAGGTCTGCGGCGACCTGGGCATCGCCACCAAGAGCAACCGGGTGGACCTGGGCGTGCGGGTGGAGCTGCCCGCCGTGATCTTCGCCCACATCACCGACGAGCTGTATGAGAGCAAGATCGTCTATCGCACCGAAAAGTACGAGGACCACGTGCGCACCTTCTGCATGAACCCCCGGGGCATCGTGGTCAACGAGAACACCAACGGCATCGTCACCGTCAATGGACACAGCTTTGAGGACGAGGGCCGCAAGACCGACAACACCAACTTCGCCCTGCTGGTGTCCAAGCACTTCTCCGAGCCCTTCCACGATTCCAACGGCTACGGCGAGAGCATCGTGCGCCTTTCCAACATGCTGGGCGGCGGGGCCATCGTGCAGCGCTTCGGCGATCTGGAGCGGGGCCGCCGCAGCACCCAAAAGCGCATCGACGAGGGCACCGTGAAGCCCACGCTGGCCGCCACCCCCGGCGACCTCAGCCTGGTGCTTCCCAAGCGAATCCTGGACGGCATCATCGAGATGATCTATGCCCTGGACAAGATCGCCCCCGGCACCGCCAACGACGACACGCTGCTCTACGGCGTGGAGGTGAAGTTCTACAACATGGAGGTGGAGCTGGACAACCACCTGGAGACCTGCCACAGGGGGCTCTATGTCATCGGCGACGGCTCCGGCGTCACCCACTCCCTCAGCCATGCCTCCGCCAGCGGCGTGTATGTGGCCCGCCAGATCGCGGGGCTGACCGGCGGAGAACGGTGACAGCGGTCAGCGATACAGCGGGGACGCCTGCCGACGTCCCCGCTGTTTTGCGCTACCCAAAGCCTTCCCCCGGTGGGGGGCCGCAGTGCCCGGAAAAATGTGGTTCTTCACGGTAACTGTTCAGTCCACCCCGAATAATGTTCCGACAGCGTTACCCCGGAAGGCAGCAACGATGGCATCAAAAGAAGAGACGCCATGAAGAGCCGCCGA